>JBGVBD010000118.1:0-1662 GCA_045225255.1 Prevotella sp.
GTCGGCGAGCTGCTAAAATTAAATTCGACAATTTGTCCGCTGGTGGTCTGGAATCCATCCGCACTGTCAATACTATATTTTTCCGCCATAAAAGCTCCTTGTTGATGTTACAAAAATAAAATAGGGCTGCGAGGCAGCCCCGTCGTCGATCGGTCAGTCTTCGACTTGCATCTTGCAGTAGCCCATGTCCACATAGGGGAAGCCACTGTTATCTTTCTTTCTGTCGATGGTGCAATAGAATTGCAGACCAGACTTTTTCTTTTCTGCATTGTAGGCTTTGCACTTCTTAATAAATGCGTCCACATCTTCGGCCTTGTAGATACGCCATTCCTTCTTGGCCTCTTCGCACTTGGCTAGAACGGCGTCGCGAGCGGTGGTATACTCGTCGTCCACCTTGCGATACTCGTTGGCTCGCTCGGCGGTGAGCTTGTTGACCTCCTCGCTCTCGAACGACATCATACTGCGAGGAAGCTTGTCTGTAGCCTCTTGAAGCAGCTTCGTGTACTTGACCTGGATGGCCTCGATGTCGTCCTCGTGCTTCTTCCACAGTACCTTGCACTCGTCGTCGGCTTTCGACTCGATGATGTTCTGTGGCTCGCAGAACTGGATACATCCGGTATGGCTACGCAGAAACTCTTGAGCACTGTGATGGAGCTGGGCGTCAGCAGTAGCTTCAGCGGAGAACATAGAGCGAGCAAGATAGCGTTCGCTTGGATCCATATAGCAGCCGTGTGCGTGGGCGATGTAGAACTTATAAAGTCTTTGCATATTCAACTCCTTGTTGGTTACAATAAATGAATAGGGCTGCGAGGCAGCCCCGTCATCTTAAATCCAGTCGCCCAGCTTCTTGTCGAGCTGTCTGACCTTGCCCAGTGACTCGGACACTTCAAAGGGGAACATCTGTGTATCTCTAAGCTCCCAATCTCTCGGATAGTGTCGCAAGAAATCCCACATCTTGGCAACATATTCGCCGTAGGGCTGTTCTATCCCCTTAATTACATCGTCCATACGGACTCCGAAGGTATCAAGCGGAAGTCGCTTGAGAGTGCGGAGCATTGCAGCACATTCCACAAAGAAATCAAGCACCTTGTAGGCTTTAGGCTTGTCTTTTGCCCCATAATTGCAGCAATAGTTATCCCTAATGCGACCTTGGACGGCTTTAACATTATGCTCTTCCTTAAACTGGGCGTGTTCACGAATAAATTCTACCATACCGTGGAAATCCTCACGGCTCTGCGGTATCTTGATAGACTTGGTTACGATTTTCATCATAGTAGCTCCTTGTTGGTTACAATAAAGGAATAGGGCTGCGTGGCAGCCCCGTCGTCGCTACAGCAGTCCGTCGAGGTAGTCTCGGCAGAGCTTGCGGAGCCGTGTCGCCAAGGTGGGGTCGTTCTTCTTGTGGAGATGGGCATACAACGGCATGTATTCGCTGATTTCAAGCTCGTCGCCTACCTTGTGGCGTGGACTATAGCTTCCGTCAGACGGAGCCTTAGTCACGACCACGATGTAGACTGGCTTCATCAAGGGGTTATGCGTGTCCACGAACTTCACTCTGAACTCGTCGCCAGACCGGATCGAGAGCCATTTACCGTGTTCGATACCGTACTGGTCATCGACGACCAGCGTATCGCCAGCCTTGGCACTCGCCAGCGAGTCTTG
>JBGVBD010000119.1:0-2157 GCA_045225255.1 Prevotella sp.
CAATTGCCGACATCTTGCCGAGCCTCGATATCAGAACGATGTTCTCTTATTTCATCGAAGTGAATGTCAATGAATTCATCTGAGAAGGCGAGACAAATAAAGCGGATGGAACCCAAATAAAGTTCATCGAAGCTTCCCCTCCAATTGAAAGGGATATAGCCACCTTCTACTATGAGATTCTGACGATTCTCTATTGCAGTCTTTATCATTTCACGCACAATCGGCCAAAGCTCATCCGTAAGGGCATCATCGTCTTCTGGGGTAAGATTAGTCTTACCACTTCGGATCATACCCATTTTCAAGTGATCTATAGACAGATATGGATACTTATATTTCTCAAGCATACGCTGTGCAAGAAGCGTTTTACCCGTATGTGAAGCACCTGTTATCAGTATAACCATATATGTAAAAACTAATCTTTAATCTCTTTGATTAAATACAAATCGCCACTTGACAA
Organism: Prevotella sp.; assembly: GCA_045225255.1. Taxonomy (GTDB): domain Bacteria; phylum Bacteroidota; class Bacteroidia; order Bacteroidales; family Bacteroidaceae; genus Prevotella. The sequence goes on from JBGVBD010000119.1 coordinate 458, forward strand.
GGCTTTGAAGTTACGTTCTATCTTCTCTATGTCCCAATCCCACCATTTCAGTTGCAGCAGATAGGCGATGAATTCGTCGTCAAAACGCATCTTGACCAGTCGGCAGGGATTACCCACGGCAACAGCGTAAGGAGGAATATCTGTTGCTACCACAGAATTGGCACCGATAATGGCTCCATCACCTATATGAACGCCAGGCATGATGGTTACATTCTGACCAATCCAGACGTCATTGCCCACTACGGTATCACCCTTCAGAGGCAATTCGTCTTTCACTGGTGCAATGGCACTTCCCCAGTCACCGCCGATGACATAAAACGGATAGGTTGTCACGCCGTCCATCCTATGGTTGGCTCCATTCATGACAAATTCCACACCCTTGGCAATGGCGCAGAATTTGCCGATAATCAGTCGGTCTCCGATGAAATCGTAGAAATGAGTGACATGCTTCTCGAATTGGTCAGCACCATCCACATCATCGTAATAAGTGTAGTCACCTATAATGATACGAGGGTTCTTCACCACGTTCTTGATGAAACAGAGGCTTGGAATCTTAGGATTCGGAAAAGCCTCATTCGGATTGGGTCTGTTTTTGATTACCATAAATTCCGATTTATCTTTCAGTTATTGCTGCAAAGATAGTGATTCCTCACGATATACGCTGAATCTGCAGTTGACATTGTGAAGAGGAACATCATGACTTCATGGCAAATCTTCTTCCAAGATCCTGACGGCTTGCCGATAGAATTGTATGAAAAGTAAAATCCGGAAATGTGGTTAATTAGTCCGACGGGCATAAGCCTTACGAGACCTCAATCCATCTCTTGCAGCCAATCGGTAAGCACATCGCAATACTCCTCATGAGCATCCACGAAACACATATGGCGGGAATGGCGGAACAGATGCCAACGGCTGTGAGGAATGTGCTCGTAGAGCGAGGCGGCGACAACGGGCGTACAGATATCCTGCGTACCACTACAAATCAGTGTCGGCTGGGATATCTGGCTCAGCTGGTCGGTATATTCAAAATCTTTCAGGCTGCCAAGCGGCTGATATTCATTGGGGCCCCAACCATAGAGGTAAGCCTCTGAACCAGCACGCTTCGGACGTCTGAGACACTCTGGCGAGTGTTCATCGACGCTGGTCACGTAAAGCTCAAAATAGTGCTCGTTGGCACGCAAGTAGTCTGGATCATCCCATTTCCCTGTAGCTTCTGCCCGTCTGATGGCCTCCTGATCTTCGTCCGACATATACTTGATGAGCCGATGCTGTTCACTGGCCCACAGCGAACTGGAAGCATGACCAGAGGAGAGAATCAGCGACTTGATGCCAGCAGGCTTCTGATCTATCGCATACGCAATAGCCTGCATGGCGCCCCACGACTGTCCGAGAAGGTGAACGGCGTCCAGATGAAGATGTTCGCGGATGGCGATGAGTTCGTCAATCCATGTCTTCAATGTCCACAGTTCTGGATGCCCGTCGAGATAAGAATTGCCGCAGCCGATCTGGTCGTATGAGATGACTTGCCGACCTGTATCGGCGATGCAGTCGAGCACCTCGAAATAGTTGTGTGTACTACCCGGACCGCCGTGAAGCAGCAACAAGGGAGCCTTCTCTGAAGGTTCGCCTACGATACGATAGTAGGTCTGGTAACCCATAAAGGGCATATAGCCCTCAGTAATGCGATTGTTCATATTAAT
>JBGVBD010000120.1:0-3124 GCA_045225255.1 Prevotella sp.
TCATCCGCACTTCGGAAAAGAAGCGTCACGAGATCGTCGGCGACAAGATCCGCGCACTGTACGGACACAGCGTACCGCAGTTCATCAAGAAGGAAGAAGGCGTTCCGCCAAAAGTACTCTACCACGGAACTACGAAGGAAGCGCTCGCCTCCATCAAGAAGAACGGACTCGTTCCCATGCAGCGCCAGTACGTCCACTTGTCCGTCGACCGTGCAATGGCCGACAGCGTCGCCAGACGCAAGAATAAGGACGTCGCGATCCTTCGCGTAGACACCGAGGCCGCCCAGAAGGACGGAATCAAGTTCTACGTCGGTAACGACAAGGTGTGGCTTGCGGACAACATCCCGTCGAAATACCTTGGTGTCTGTTTCTTCGGCCCCATGCCGACCGATTGCCACATCATCCAGCTCGACGACTATCCGACTGCCGATTTTACTAAAGTGTGGACGGTCGAAGAATTTGTCAAGCACTTCCCAGACAAGTACAAGAAGGTCTAGCATGTATTTATACATGATGGTAGTAGAATACAAGGTTAATCCGGATGGGCCAGTTCACAAGGCAAACTACGCAACGCCAGCCAAAGACGTCCTTGACGCCACGATGAAGGCCAAGGATGCGCACAGCAACCATATCGACCCTATAGTCACTTATGTCTATCGAGAGGAAATGCCAGAATGAGACAATACGCAATGGTCGCAGAATACCACGAATATGTGGACGGCTCCTTGACGCTCGTCCGAGAAACTTGCACACAGCATGCGTCCGATGTCAGGCAAGCCATCAATGATGTCCAAGCCTACATCATGAAGCACCGCAATGTAGTGAGCGTCGACAAGACCAAGAACAAGGACAAGGACATCGTCATAACCAACATCTACAGCGAGGAAGACTAATGCTTGCAACCATGAACACTAACCTTTCTGTGTATATCATGCCGAACGAACAGACGTTCGACGTCATCGCGCAGAAGTACGAACCGAAAAACAAAGCAGCATACATCGAAAAGCTCAAGAAGGACATCTTCTACGCCGAATACCTTGGCAAGCTCGTTCCGTTGTACGAAATGCAGATGCACCAGTTCATGTACGTATTCGGCGAATACATGAGCTTCGCCACCAGCGAAGTTCCGTTCGCCCACAACACGGTATTTTTTGAACTCGAACACATGTGCCCTGCATACAAGGAAACTCCGGCATTGCCGCCGCAGACAAAGTACGTACTTTCTCCGAAGTCGCACCTCACCATCGACACCGGGTTTCCAGACACTACCGCAGTCCGAATCAAGTACGAGGATTTCGACGAATCCGTGTTCGCCTACTGGGGAAACCACGACCTCGAAGCCGACGTACACCTTGACGAGCAGATCGTGGACGGCGTCGAAGACCACATCTTGCGCGGAGGCCGTGGCGTAATCCATCTGCTCAACAACACCGACAAGCAGCAGACATGCAGCCTCAGCTACGCGAGATTCGTGAAATGAAATGGACTGACGCACGAAAGACCGTTGACGACATGGTCGCCAACGGAACCCCTATCAAGCTGTCCGACAAGGAACTCGACGCCGTTTACGCGATAGCGCGTACGGCGCAGAGCGTCATCTACTCGGTCGAGATCGAAAGGCTGACCGCCGACTTCCGTAAGAAGGAACGAAAAGTCAACAAGGAATTGATGAAAATTCTTGGTCAGTTCGTGTACATCGTCGACACCGATTTGCGCAAAGAAGTCGGCACAGAAGACTATGACAAGGTATTGTCTCCGTTCTTCGTCACGTCGATCCGCGTCTCTAACGGTCATGACCATGTCAGAATCCACGGCGAATTTGTCTGCCCTGACAACAGCGCCATGCACGAAATCGAAACTTTTGAGCTGCACGAGATCAAGAAGAACAAGATAATCTTCCGTCCGTGTCAAGTCAGCCAGACAACCGAGAATTTGTTCCGCAAGAAGTACACCGTAGGGACAATGTCCGTACTTCCGTGGGCGTGGTCATGATATGCTCCGCACAAGGCATACTCTGCCGACACAACCCCTTGATATTTCATGCAAACTTTGCTATATTTTACCACGTAACCGACGAGGTTGACGATGAGTGATCCGAACAACGTTGATATGCTTAACAAATATTTGCGCAGAATCTACACGGTGCTTGCAGATTCGTTCAAAGTCGACGTCCATAAGTTAAATCTCAGTGAAGTATCCCATTTCGCCACCGACTACTTGAGAAAGGATACAATGCCATCTACATGCGCGTTGGATTACTACAACAAGTACATCGCCAAGAGCACCGAAGACCTCAGATATTCGAACGACGAGAGATACGACAAATTCTTGCACGAGGTAGCCGACTGCTTGGAGGCTGAGTACCATATCGACAAGCGAAAGTTAGCCGAATTCACTAGCTTCCCTCAAACGTGCTGGAAGCATTATGATGAACGACCTGACGCACACTGGACGGCAATCGAGTTCTACAACAGTTGTTCTGGCGACGAAATCGAATACATGCTACTAAAGTTACTAGAGTATTCGCACGACGATGGCTACAACCGTTTCTTGAACAAAGTCGCCGACCTGTTGGAGAGAAAGTGTTCCATCGACAAGACGAAGCTCCCCATCGGCGACTTCTGTCGGTCTTGCTTACCGAAGTACAAGAACTCAGAAAGCGTACTTGACGTCTTCAAGTTCTACAAGACCCGGCTGGAAGGCGAGACTGAAGAGGTACAAGCGTTACGAAAACTCAAACCGAAGAAAACGGAGAAACCAATGGCTACTACACGAGGCAAAAGCAAGACGAAGGACGCCGACCAAACGTGCCCCTATGTCGATTTTAACGAGTCGGATAGCTTGAACCAGTACTTGAACGAAGTGCTTGATGAACTTGTCAAACACGAGTCCATTGACAAGCAAGAATTCGCTAAAGATTCTAATCTGACCGCACATTTTATCGACTACTGCCAAGACTGGTGGTACGGCGACAATAGTGTCATCGACTGCGCACAGTCATACTACGAGTCTTTGTCCAAAGGACAGAAAGACAAACTACCGAAATTAAACACTCAAACAACAGACGAAAAGGAGACCAAAACTATGGCTACCGATAACCAGAACGCAAACGCACAGAACGTAC
>JBGVBD010000121.1:0-1545 GCA_045225255.1 Prevotella sp.
TCCTTTTACTCATAGGATTAGTCTTGAGGTGCTCAGTCTTCCATTGTTTTACCTCATTGACCGTTCTTCTTTCCATGATGGTCTTGATGTCTATTTTGGCAGCATCTTCAAGGTTGCACGCCTTTGGCCTGAGAGTGATGTAAAGTATGGACTCTGTAAACCCGTTAGTCTTGTTTGAAGGCATGGAGTCCTTGAAGATACCGAAGTCAGATTCGATGATGTCGGATGATATGTTGTGGTTTGAATGCTCTACCGTCAGAAGTGCACTCTCCGTGTCCAGATAGGATGTAATAAACCTGTGAATTTGTCTCATTCTCTTGTTCCCGTCAAGCAGCCTTTGGTTGAGGACAGCCTTGCATTTTGCAACGGTCTCGCTTGAGAATCCTTCCTGCTTGCACATCTTCATGATGTCAGTATATGTTGTCATCACTTCATCAAGTTCCTCCACAAGGCTGGCATTCCTTGGTACGAAAGAGAAATAGTACTTCTCGTCCTTGTTCATCCTCGGATAGTTCTGCAAAATCTTCTTCGCCCAGTCTGCAATCGGATACATGTTCATGAAACGTGCCATGCTCCTTTGCTTTGGCGGCATAAGATATGCGAATTTTGTCAGTGCCAGGTGCTTGGTGTTGGCCACGAGGTTCTTGAAGGCGACAAACTCCTCGTCCTTCTCGTACACCTGTTTGAGGAATACTGCCAACGTGTGGCTTATATCCCGATGGTGCGGAAGATCCTGCAATTCAATGGCCTTCGAGAGGTTCTTCCCGTTGTCCGTAATGTAATACTCCGGCTTATGGCCTTGTTCCTGTGTGATCTCCTCGCAGAACTCCTTCACCTTGGCGGCAGGCCAGTTCTCAGAAACGGCCATGCCAACAACCTCCTCATCGGCATGTGTGAGTGCCTTCCCTGTGTGATCCGCAGGAACCTTGAGGGCTAGGAGCATCTGCTGATCACCCACCGAGATGCTCGCATCCATGATGATGGCGTATGCTTCGTCCAGCGTCCTGTCCTTATGCTTGATGGCATCCAGACCCATCTTGGCAAGCCATGTCCTTATGGTCGTATGGCAGGGCGAATCGCCAAGAAGACCATGAAACATGAAGTTGAACACCTCCAAACTCTTTGCAGCCTTGCGAGGGCTGCTGCCCACGTAGATGCAGAGAAGGAATGCCGTCATCATCATGAATCCGGAGTAAGTGTACCGTTTAACAGCTTCAAAAGTAATTGTTGCTGTTCTTTGCTCAGAGTTACGGTCCTGGCGTCTTTTTTTTTCGACGCTTTGCAGTTAGACCGTTTGGCCTTACGGACATCTGACTTCAACTCTTTAATCTCTTCCTGTGCCTTGGCAAGCTTCTGCTCTAACCGCTCAATTTTCTTGTCTTTATTCATATCTAACTATCTGATTTTCAGATACAAAGATATGAAAAATATCTGATATACGCAAGCTTTTGGGATATTATTTCATGACCTAAAGTGTTAAAAATCAATAAGTTACAGCGGTTCTTACTTGGGCATTTGGGGACATCAAATTGGACACCCTATTTC
>JBGVBD010000122.1:0-10202 GCA_045225255.1 Prevotella sp.
AAGCAATCGCCATGCTGCCCCTCGACTTGCATGTGTTAAGCCTGTAGCTAGCGTTCATCCTGAGCCAGGATCAAACTCTCCATTGTAAATTCCTTTATCGTTTCTAGGATAGCCTAGGATAACCTAGGATACTCTAGGAGTAATCTGTCTCAAACTTTACGCCTTTTCGTTTCCGGTAGTATTTTATCGGATAGCACCTTTTGTCTGAAATTCAAAAATTCAAGAATTGAAAAATTGAATCATTGACGGTTCATTTCTTTGTTCTACCCTGGACGCATTAACTAAAAAGCATCTGCGTCCGGCTTCTCGTACTACTACTTTCTCTGTCTTATGTAATTCTTTCAAAGAACTCCTTCTCTTGGCTTCCTACACAAAAAATTGCGCGAAAGCGGATGCAAAGGTACGAAGATTTTCTGAATTTACAAATATTTTTGCAGAAAATTTTCATTAAAAAAGATAAAAAAATTAATCCCTTGACCTACATCAAGGGATTAAAAGCCTTATACCTTATTATATATAATAAATAAAAAACCTTCTTAATTGCGGCGTCCAAAGATGCGAAGCAAATAGATGAAGAGGTTGATGAAGTCAAGGTAGAGAGAAAGAGCGCCCAAGAGTGCATACTTCTGTGCTACCTCACCAGCATCGGGTGCCTGCTCCAACATACGTTTGATTTTCTGAGAATCATAAACCGTCAGACCTACGAAAATCAGAACGCCTGCATAACTGAGGATGAGGTCGAAACCTGAACTCTTGACGAAGAAGGCATTCACCAACGTTGCAATAATCACACCTATCAGTGCCATCAGGATATACTTGCCAAACGACGAGAGGTCGGTCTTCGTGGTATAGCCGATAAACGCCATTGCTGCAAAGGTTCCTGCTGTGATAAAGAAGACAGTAGCAATGGATGACTGCGTATAAACCAAGAAGATGGAAGACAACAACGCACCGTTGATGACTGAATATAATACAAACATCAAGGTGGCAACACTCAGCGAAAGTTTGTTGATGGCTGCAGAAACACCAATGACCAATGCAAACTCAGCGATAATCAATCCCCAGAGGATTATCTGGTTAGAATATATCGCTTGCAGGATGCCTGGGCTATTGGCTACACCATAGGCGGTGATACCCGTGATTACCAGAGCCAGTGTCATCCACACATATACTTTACGCATCAATACGGGGAAGGCAGCAGAAACATCCCATTGTCTCTCGCTAACGGTTTCACCCACATACTCTTTTAATTCATAATCGTTGTAATTCATTTTTCCTTTATATTTAGAAATTCGCCACAAAGGTAATTATTTATTTGATTGAAGCATCAATCTCAGTCTTAAAAAAGAATAAATTTATTGTTTCGGTGTCGTACATTCATTGACGAGATAGACGATACTCATATATGGAATACCTGTATTGGTCTCCAATCCAATCTCACAGGTACGACTGTTGCTATACCCTACTTCAATGTGATTCGCCTCAATCTGAGGACGCAGTTTACGCAAGCCATACTTATTCAGTTCTGGGAAAGTGAAACCTCTGTCGCCAGCGAAACCGCAGCAACCTACACCCTCGGGTAAGAAGACCTTCGTAGAGCACATCTTAGCAAGGTTGATGAGATCGTCGGCAACACCCATCTGACGAGTAGAACAGGTGATATGCAGGGCTATTGGACGGTCGATAGGATGGAAGTCGAGACGAGGCACGAGATATTTCATGATGAACTCAGCAGGTTCGTAGAGATGCATCTTTTTCATGACCTTTTTCATACGATGTAGACAAGGACTTTGGGCGCAGAGTACAGGATACTTGCCCTCCTCGGATGCCTTCCATAATGCCGCCTCAAGTTCTGCACTCTTACGGTCGGCAATATCCAACATTCCCTTCGACTCCCATATCTGACCACAACACATCTTTTCCATTCCTTCAGGGAAGATGACTTCATAGCCTGCCTTCGCCATCAACTGGATGACCTCATCGACCAGGTCATGTTTCTTACCGCCTTGTTTCGACTGCCCCATCGTCTGGTTGATACAACTGGGGAAGTAGACCACCTTGAGAGGTGAATGGTGAGTAGTGAGTGGTGAGTGTGGAATTGATTTTTCGATAATAAACTGCGTGAGGTCGGATGGCTTCGGCTGGCGCCTTTTCTTCGGCATCGCAGTGGTCCAAAGGGGCAGACCCATCTTATTCATACCCCGACAAATATTCGTCATCAAATGAGAACCGAGCGTGACATGTCCGAGATGAGCCACATCAAGTACCACACGCAGACCCGACTTTATACCCGCCATGTGGTTAGCGGCAAACTCTCCTACCTGATAACCTAACTTATTGTTCAGCATATCCATCTGTCGGATGAGGTGTGTCAGTTCACCCGTATTGATCTTCATCGGACACGAGGTGGAACAGAGTCCATCCGTAGCACAGGTCTGGTCGCCATAATACTTATACTGTTTCTTCAGGGTAGCCAAACGCTCGGGATTAGCACCCGTCTGTTCCAATTCGCGAATCTCGCGCTGTACGGCGATACGCATACGGGATGACAGCGTCAAACCACACGACATACAGTTGACTTCACAAAAGCCGCACTCAATACATTTGTTGGCACGCTTTACCTGTTCGATGGTTTCCTTAGCCGTAGAGAGACTGGAGTCCATCAGGTAATGTCCACCGTCGGGCACTTTATCAAAATCAAAGTCCAACACAGGCAATGGTTTCAGACATTTAATAAAGCAATCGGGATCGTCGTTGAAGATGACACCTTGGTTTAGTAATCCGTCTGGATCAAAGATCGCCTTCAATTCCTTCATCACCTCATAAGCCTTATCGCCCCATTCATACTTCACAAACGGAGCCATGTTGCGACCTGTTCCATGTTCTGCTTTCAGCGAGCCGTCGTATCCCTCGACCACCAGTTTAGCCACATCACGCATCATCTCAGCGTAGCGCGCTACCTCATGTTCGTCGGCAAAACTCTGATTCAGGATGAAGTGATAGTTGCCTTCGAAAGCGTGACCATAGATGCAGGCATCGTCGTAACCGTGATCGGCAATCAGTTTCTGCAACTTCACCGTTGCCTCAGGAAGACTCTCGATGGGGAAAGCGACATCCTCGATGAGACACGAAGTACCAATAGGACGCGTGCCACCCACCGACGGGAAGATGCCAGAACGGATAGCCCAGTATTTACCATATACAGCAGGATCTTCCGTAAACTCAGCAGGAATATAGAGCCGGAACTGTCCCAGACATTCCTTGATACGAGCAATCTTCTCTAACAACTGCTCATGCGTCGTGGCTTTTGTCTCCGTTAAGATAGCCGTCAAGTTATGATAATCACCAGGTTCAACACCCTCTATTTTGCCTGCATCCACATCTTTCTGATACTGCAAGTAGACTGGATCATCGACAGAACTGAGCGATTTGTAATCGAGCATCTCGGCGCTCTTTACCATTAAGTTCTCGGCACTCATCTTCAGGTCCTCGTCTCCAGCCTTTATCTTCTTCATAGCCACTACAGCCTCACAACTCTCCTTCATGGTGAGGAAATACACCATTGCCGATGCCTTATAGGGATAATCATGCAGTGTCTTCATCGTCACTTCCGAAAGGAAAGCCAACGTACCTTCTGAACCCACCAACGAGTGAGCCATGATATCAAACGGATCATCATAGGCAATTAGTGGACGAAGGTTCAAGCCCGTCACGTTCTTAATGGAATACTTGGCACTGATGCGCCCAGCAAGTTCTTCATCAGCACGAACACGGTCGCGCAATGCCTCTATCTTTGCAATGAACTCTGGATGCGAGCGACGGAAATCCTCACGGCTTTTCTCATCACCTGTATCAACGATCGTTCCATCCGTCAGTATCATCCGTGCACTCACCATCATGCGGTCACTATTGGCATGTACGCCACAATTCATACCCGAGGCATTATTGACGACGATACCGCCCACCATCGCTGCACCGATACTGGCAGGATCTGGCGGGAACACACGACCATAGGGCTTCAATATCTCATTCACCCTGCTACCAACAATACCTGGTTGCAAACGGATTGTTTCATGATCAGGCGACAATTCGTACTTCTCCCAATGTTTACCAGCGACAATCAGTACAGAATCACTCAGGCTTTGTCCTGACAAGGAAGTACCTGCTGCACGGAAGGTGAAAGGAAGATGGTACTTCTTACATAACTTGACAATCTTGGAAATCTCTTCCTCGCCATCACTACGGATGACGACCTTTGGTATCTGGCGATAGAAACTGGCATCTGTTCCCCAACCGAGTGTACGAAGTTCGTCGGTATAGATGCGATCATTGGAAACAAACTGCTTGAGACTACTCAAGAAATCAGCATAAGTTTGGGATGTTGGATTCATAGATGTATTCATAGGGTATAGTTTTTTGCAAATATACGAATAAAATGTCAAAAAGCAAAAAAAAACCAAAGAATAATACCTATCTTATTATTTTTTTGTATATTTGTAGCCAGAACTTAAATAATAATCACAAATTGCTACAAACCTATGTCTGCATTAGTATCCGTTATCCCCATTCTATTACTCATCGTCCTGATGATGGGTTTTAAAGTATCAGGCTACAAGAGTGCCATCATCACACTCATCGTAACAATCCTCCTCGCCCTGTTTGCTGCCCCGGCTATGGGCATCATCCCTGAAAAGTATGTTTCAGAAAGCATTTACGGCATCACCCTCTGGTCTGTCATCGAAGGATTCCTGAAGGCGTGCTTCCCGATTATCCTCATTATCATCTGCGCTATCTTCAGTTACAATATCCTCTGTGAGACGAAAGAGATAGAGACCATCAAGACGCAGTTTATTCAGATGACCTCCGACAAGGGTCTGTTGGTACTGCTGTTGACATGGGGTCTCGGTGGTGTACTCGAAGGTATGGCAGGTTTCGGAACGGCTGTAGCAATCCCTGCTGCTATTCTCATCGGACTGGGTTTCAAGCCGATGTTCTCCGCCGTCATCTGTCTGGTGGCAAATACAGTGGCTGTAGGCTTTGGTGCTGTCGGACTACCCGCAACAACACTCGCCAACCAGGTGGCTGCCAATGGTGTGGCAACGCCTGAGGAACTCTGCGAGGTCGCCACCTTTATTATATTACAACTCTCACTGATGTTCTTCATCACCCCGTTTCTCATTCTGATGATGACGGATAAGACGAAGATTGTGAAGAATATTACCATTGCGCTCTTCGTGGGTACATTCTCTATCGTCGTACAGTTCTGCTGTGGTCACTTCATTGGTCCTGAGACACCTGCTATTCTCGGTAGTGTAGCAGCCATCATCGCGATGCTGATTTACAATAAACTCTTTATCAAGGATGAGAATCCTGCTGACGAGGTGGTGGTTGAGAAGAAGAAGTTTGGCACCGTCAAAACCCTCAAGGCATGGAGCGTCTATGGGTTGATTATCTTCTTTATCCTAATCAGTAGTAAGATTGTTCCGCCTATCAACGAGTTGTTGAACCAGACATTAGTCACTAAGTTCGACCTGCCCGTCATTGGCAATACCTTTAAGTTCGGCTGGCTCTCGAATGCTGGTCTGATGATCTTCCTCGGTGCTGTCATCGGCGGACTAATCCAAGGCATGAGTTTTGGTAAGTTGATGAAGTTGTTGGCTAAGACCACACTGAATCTTCAAAAGACGGTGGTAACTATCTGTTGTCTCGTGGCGATGGCGATGCTAATGAACAATACGGGTATGACCAACGATATCGCTAAGGGTCTCGTCCTACTCACTGGTGCTGCCTTCCCGTTCTTCGCACCGCTGATTGGTTCAATTGGAACGTTTGTAACGGGTAGTGCTACCAATGCCAACATCCTCTTTGGAAAGTTGCAGGCTACTGCTGCCAGCGATCTCGGACTTGTGAATCAAGGTACATTCTTCGGAGTCAGTGGTAATGAGACCAACTGGCTTGCCGCTGCTAACTGTGCTGGTTCAGAGGGTGGTAAACTACTCTCACCACAATCGATAGCGATTGCTACGGCTGCCTGCGACATGGAAGGTCAGGACGGTGATATCATGCGTAAGACCATGCCGTTCGCTATCTTCTGGATTCTGATGAACGGTCTGATGGTATTCCTTGGGTTACACGTGATTTAATTGAAAATTGAAAGTTGAAAATTGAAAATTAAGATATGAAGGTAGGACTATTCATTCCCTGTTATGTGGATGCCGTCTATCCGGAGGTAGGTGTGGCAACATACAAGTTGCTGAAGCACTTAGGACTGGATGTGAATTATCCACAAAAGCAGACCTGTTGCGGTCAGCCAATGGCGAACGCCGGATTCGAGAAGCAAGCCATTCCCTTGGCCGAGAAGTTCGAAGAGAAGTTCAAGGGGTTCGACTATGTGGTGGCACCTAGCGTTTCTTGCACGGCGTTCATCAAACTGAACTACTCACGACTGCTGAATCACGAGTGTGAGACGGCGAAGAAGTGCATGGATGTGGTGGAGTTCCTGCATGATGTCGTGAAGATAGATTGCCGCTTAGGCAGCTTCCCTCATAAGGTCAGCCTGCATAACAGTTGTCATGGTGTACGTGAGTTGGGTTTGTCGAGCCCCAGCGAGGAGCATGTCAACAAGTTCAATAAAATCAAAGACCTGTTACAGTTGGTGGACGGCATTGAAGTCGTAGAACCAGAACGTCCTGACGAATGTTGTGGTTTCGGTGGTATGTTTTCCATCGAAGAGACTGCTATCTCTGCCCAGATGGGTAAAGATAAGGTGGAACGTCATATCCAGACTGGTGCCGAATATGTCACTGGTCCCGACTGCTCGTGCCTGATGCACATGGCAGGAGTAGCCAAGAAACAAGGGCTGAAGATTGAGTTTAAGCATGTTATAGAGATTCTGGCAGCTGGGCTTTAATCGTAATATCGTCATAACGCTATAACGTAATAACGAAAAAAGAAAAATATGTCTACATCACATAGCAAAGCAGCGAAAGCGTTCTTAAAGAACCAGACATACGCCAACTGGCACGATGCCACTTTCTGGGCGGTACGTACCAAACGTGACAATATGGCCTACGGGCTTGACGAATGGGAACAGTTGCGCGAAAAGGCTTCACAGATTAAGCGCCATACCATCACGCATCTAGATGAATACCTCGACCAGTTTGCGACAAAAGCAGAAGAAAACGGCTGTATTGTCCATTGGGCGAAGGACGCACAGGAGTTCAACGAGATTGTCTACGACATCCTGAAGAAACATGATGTCAAGAAGATGGTGAAATCGAAGTCAATGCTCACCGAAGAGTGTGAGATGAATCCCTATCTTGAATCGAAGGGTATTGAGGTAGTAGAGACCGACCTTGGCGAGCGCATCATCCAACTCAAAGGTCAGAAACCCTCACATATCGTAATGCCCGCTATCCACCTGAACCACGACGATGTGGGTGAACTCTTCGAGGAGAAGTTAGGCAGTGAGAAAGGCAACCACGATCCGACGTATCTTACCTACTGTGCCCGTCTGTCACTGCGCAACGAGTTCCTGACAGCAGATGCCGGTATGACGGGTGCCAACTTTGGTATTGCTGAGACAGGCGATATTGTGGTCTGCACCAACGAGGGCAATGCCGACATGTCGACATCCTGTCCCAAACTGCACATCGTTGCCATCGGACTGGAGAAGGTGATTCCCAACTACGAGTGCCTTGCTGTATTCCAACGTATGCTTTGTCGAGCAGGCACTGGTCAGCCTACGACGACCTACACCTCTCATTTCCGCAAGGCACGCCCCACGGCGAACCCCATGCATATCGTGTTGGTAGACAACGGGCGTAGTGAATGGATAGCCAATCCCGAGCACTGGGAGGCGCTGAAGTGTATCCGTTGCGGCTCGTGTATGAATACCTGTCCTGTCTATCGTCGCTCTGGTGGTTATTCATACAGTTACTTCATTCCAGGTCCTATCGGTATCAACCTCGGTATGCTGCGCGATACGCAGAAGCATAGCGGCAACGTCTCTGCCTGCACGCTCTGTTTGAGTTGCCAGACGGTCTGTCCCGTCAAGGTGAATCTCGGCGACCAAATCTATCAGTGGCGTCAGCAACTCGATGACTTCGGCACCACCAACCCACAGAAGAAACTCATGTGCCGTGCTATGTCGATGGTTTATGGTTCGCCAGGCTTGTACAATTTCGGCACAGGACTTGCCCATTGGGCAAACCTTATCCCCTCACCTATCATGAACTGTAGCCTCAACCCCTGGGCAGAAGGTCACGACATGATGAAATTCCCCAAGAAACCGTTCCACGAGGTTATCAAAGAATTGAAGGATTGAAGTTATGGCAAACAAAGAAGATATATTAAGTAAATACAAGGCGAATGTCCGTGAGAAGTTCGACATGCCCGATTTGAGTGATATTCAAGCCATCACCTACCCTGACCCACTGCTACAGTTTATCAACATGACAAAGAGTGTGGGTGGCAATGCCATTGAGGTAGAGAAAGGTCGCGACATCAACGAACTCATCCGCGAACTCTATCCCGATGCCAAGGAGATAGCCTCAAACATGCCCGAGATTACCATCGCCACACGCAACCCCGACGAAGTGGGTAGTGCCAACGATCTGAACGGTACCGATGTTGGTATTATCCGAGGCAGCTTCGGTGTCGCCGAGAATGCTTGTGTCTGGATTCCCCAACAAATGAAAGAGAAGGCCGTCTGCTTTATCTCTGAGAACCTCGTCATCCTGTTGCCGAAAAGCCAAATCGTAAACAATATGCACGAGGCGTACAAACGTGTTGAATTCGATAAGGAATATGATGGCTACGGCACTTTTATCAGCGGACCCTCGAAGACTGCCGATATCGCCCAGGTATTAGTGATGGGGGCTCAAGCCGCCCGCAGTGCTACCGTCCTACTGTTGCCAGGATAATCAAAACCGTTGCAACTTTTGACTTCTGAAATACGTCTAAAAGTCAGAAACTTTTAGAAAGAGAATAGAATGAAGACATTAGGGAACATCATTTGGATTATATTTGGTGGGCTGCACATTGCCCTGGAATATTTCATTGCAGGACTGATTCTGATGATAACCATCATCGGTATTCCGTTTGGTTTGCAGAGCATGAAGTTGGGTATGCTTGCTATTTGGCCGTTCGGCACAGAGGTAAAGTGGAAGCCATCGCAGCCTGGCTGTCTGAGCATATTCATGAATGTGCTGTGGTTCATTGTAGGTGGCATCTGGATTTGGCTCACCCACATATTCTACGGCCTCATTTTCTACATCACCATCATAGGTATACCCTTCGGCAAGATGCACTTCCGTCTGGCAAAGCTCGCCTTGTCACCCTTCGGAAAAGAACTTGTATAGACTGACAGGAACTTGGTATCTGTCAGATTAAATGAATTAAAGCCGTAGGTATCGACCTACGGCTTTAGATAAAGTAACGGTTGCGGAGCTTGACTACCAAAGATTTACAAACCTAATATCACAGAGGGATCAATATTAAGTTGGCGACTTAGTTCACGCCCTATCTTCAATGAAGGTTCACTCTTACCATTCAGAATCTCACTAACACGGGCATTGCTCAATCCTAACATCTCAGCCAATTTTGTCTGAGTAATTCCCATCTCGTAAAGCCTCAACTTAATAACATCTATCAGGGTAGGCTTGCTGATTGGATAGTGAACATCTTCATATTCCTCCACCATATCTGAAATCATATCAAGTTCCAGATAGTTCGGATCATCCTCTGGCGTATTATCATTTACCAAAGGAAGCAGTTCTTCAATTCTCTTAAGTGCAGCCTTATAAGCAGCCTCACTTTTAATCTGTGCCATAACTCTAAATGTTTTGAATGTCCTTAATCGCATCGTATTCTTTATGAGTACCTACGAATCGGATATAAACCGTCTTCGGCGTAAAGAGTATTAGAACAATCAAACGATAATCGTTGCCCTTAATATTAAATACATATCGCTGATTGCCCACAGCATCAACACTATTAAGTTGGCAAAGATAAATAATATTTTTAGAAATACCAAACATTTTTCGGTAAATCTAAAATGTTTTTATGAAGTGCACCCCAAAAGTTGGACACAAAGAATGAAGAATATTTTATAAAAATTGTGTTCAAAATCATCTCAAACTGATCAAAGGTGAGGAGTAGGTTACCTGTTCAACCAACAGGTAACCTGGCTTGCGCCCTTT
>JBGVBD010000123.1:0-9745 GCA_045225255.1 Prevotella sp.
ACGCACTTTTCAACAAAATTGCCCCTGCTCTACGGGAAGATAGGTGGCGGCAGGGGCATAAGCCCCAGCCGCGATTATTTGTCGGCTACCGCACTGATAAACCCCACCCAACCCAACCCTTAAAAAGCGGTGTCCGCCTATAGGCGGGATTTTTTGTCGGCTGGCGCGATGAACGAACCCCCCGCGGGCTATAGCCCACTTTAAGGGAGAGCGGTGTCCGCCTATAGGCGGGATTTTTTGTCGGCTGGCGCGTTGCACACAATCGTCCCGCTCGGGCACCCCCTGTGGTCATAATTGGCTATTATGAAAGATTTACGTAGTTGTTACGGGGGTTACGCAACTCCCCGAAAACCACTGGGGTTTTCGTTCCATTTCGTAACCCCCGTAACAACTACGTAAATTAAATTCGTGGAATTTATCATAATAGGAAATTATGGCCAAAGGGGGTACCACTCACGGGACGATTAAAACCTGCGTGCTCACGTTCCTCGGTTTTCGGAAATGCTTGGGAGCGGGTAGAGTCGTTTGTCCGTGGCTACCATTGCGGTGGCTCCCTCGTACCTCGGTCCGCTTTTACCCGCATTAGTTTTGCTGCACCCATTGCGGTGGCTCCCTCGTACCTCGGTCCGCTTTTACCCGCATTAGTTTTGCTGTTGGGCGGGGGGCGTGCCGCCGCGCCCCCCTGCACCCCCTCGGCGCCTCCTTTCATTTGTGTTGTTGGGGCGTTGCCCCAATTGCCCATTGCCCGTGCGCTGTCGGGGGGCGCTGCCCCCCGTAGAGCCCCCCGGCCGCGGAGCGCGCGCGGCGGCGCGGTGTTTTTCATGGTTAGTGGGGGGCGTTGCCCCCGCTGGCGCGACGTGTCCCGTTACCGCTTACCCCGGTATGCGGCGGGGGCTCCCTTAAACATTTCTTTACGTTCCTTTGCTGTTGCTCGGTGGAAGTCGGCGTTCTTGGTTCCGTCGGGATTGTACATTTTCCCGAACCTTGCGTTACTTCGTCTTAGGTGTTGGGCTGCTATTTGTCGAGCTACGTCGCTGTCAACCGCTACGATGTCGATTTCGAAGAATTTTCCACCTTTGTCCTGATAGTAGAGTCTATAGGTTGCTTTCTTTGCGTCACCTATTTCCTCCTGGACCTCTAACCATGCTTGCGCTACTTCTCTCCATGCTTGCTTGCTTGCATTGTTCGACTTCATGTTCGTGGTGCCCGTTTGTCTCGGTTGGCTCTTCCGTTCTTTGTTCTTTTTCTACTACAAAGGTACGAAAAAGTATTGACATACACAAGTATTTTATGTTAATATGTATTAACATAGTGCTAAAGTATGTTAATACATATTTCTCTATAGATAGTACCGGCTATTTTCTCTTGCGGTGGCTCGTCGCTTACGCTCCTGCGCTTTACCCGCATTACTTTTGCTGGCGGTGTTTTTGGTGGCCGCCCTACGGGCGACCATGCTTGCGCGTCCACTCATGGACGCATAAACCAACCAAAACCACGATAAAACACACAAAAATATCCATAACAAATGTTATTTATTGCAAAACGGAAAAGTGGCAAAATTTATTGCACACTTTCCCAAATTTAACATTTCGGACGTGTTGCACACTCTCCGAAATTTAACACTTCCGTATCAACCCCTGCATTGCTCCGTTATCTCTCCGTTATTTGTCCGTTATAAATCTATTGTTTATCTTTGCGGTGTAGTTTTCATTTCATTAACATTTCTAATTTTTTACAATTATGGGAAAAGGTAATTTTATTCTCGGTACTGGTTCGTCATCCATTGGTGACGTGACCTTTGCCCGTCGAAACGGCCAGCAGATTGCCCGCGTCCGTGTTCGCAAAATCAAGAACCCCAAGAGTTATGGTCAGGCAGAGCAGCGCATGATTAATGCGGAGGTCGCAAAGTTCTACAGCCCGCTGGCTGGTGTTCTCGAAACTTCATTTGAAGGTTTGAACAAAGCTGACAGCTACAGCAAATTTCTCTCTATTAACATGAACCTTGCCCGTGCAAACGGCTGGGGCGCTAAGAAGGGCGACGTTCTGCCGTTCCCGTTCCAAATTTCTGCTGGTTCTCTTCCGCAGCCCATGGTTGACGGTGGTACTCTTATCACTGCAGAGCCAGCGCAGGGCGTGACTCCTGCAACGCTGGGCGCAGTTTCAGCACTCATCATTGCCAAGTACGACGGCCTGCAGAACGGGGACCAAGTTACATGTATTTCATGGAGCAAGGGAGCCAACAACAACGTATGGAGTCCGAAGTTCACGCGTTTCTATCTCGATACCGAATCTGCCGACGCATTGCCTAACGGCATCACATGGGCACGTCGCGAAACTGGTATCATCTTCAATGATGCAGAAGAGCACGCTGCTTTCATCTTCTCACGTTGGAATGGTGAACGCTGGGCTCGTTCTACTTCGTTCGTGTACTGTCACCCAGACACTCTCGAAACGTGGACAGATAGCGGAGAGTACGCAGCTGCTATCGCTAGCTACATGAAGTCAGCAGGTCAGACTCCCGTTTCGAACGTGTACCTCAATGGTCAGGACGACTAATAAGTTAACGGGCATGGCAGGAACTTACTACCCTGCCATGCTCATTAATAATCACAAACTAAAACTTTCGATTTTATTATGGCAAAAGGTAATTTAATCATGGGAACTGCCCGAGGTAAACTCGGTGAGGTCGTTTTCTCTCGGCAGAACGGCCAACAGGTTTCCCGTCAGTATATACGGAACCCGAAAAATTCCAAGACCCAAGGCCAGCAGGTTCAGCGTGCTATTATGGCAACCGTTTCGAAGATGTACGGCATGGGAAAGCATATTTTCGACCACTCTTTCCAAGGAAAGAATGTTCCAGCTGGCTCCATGCGTCAGTTTATTAAGGTAAACCTTGACAAACTCCGCGCTGATGTTTTACGCGACATTGAGTTGCAAGCAGACCCCGAAGAATGCGTGGCACGCGTCGTTTCTCCCGGTGCACTCACAGCAGCGCCAAATCGCTACATCATTTCGCAAGGCTCGTTTAAGGCAGCACCGTTTGAGACAATCAACAAAATAACTGGTGCTTACGGAAACTGGGCAGGTTTCAAAACATTCTTCGAGAGTACAATCACCGTTAAGCAGCTGTTTGAGCAGTTCAACATCGAGGCAAACGATGTGTTTACTTTCGTAATTCTCTCGGCAGAAGAGGACACCATGACGCGTCTTGTGTCACCAACCACCCACTTTGGAACCGTACGACTAATTGCTCGTGACCTTGACACGGTAACAGCCGAAAAACTTGTCAGTGCTGCGACTATTGGCGAAGCATTCAAGGTTTCAAGCAAGGGCGTTTCTGCCTCCGCTGCAACTACTGTTGCTGCAGCACATCTTTGGAACGATTGGAACTCCGGCAACCCCAACTACAAACGTGTTTCACTCTTTGAATATACTGATATTTTGCCCACAGGTCAAACACCTGCGGCAATCGGTTATATTGCGTCACACGTTGGTAGCAAAGAACGTTCATCTGCTGAAATGGAACTTTGCGTTTCACAGCAGAATGCACTCATTGAAAGTTGGAGCGTTGCGTCCATCTATCTAAATGAGGCATGGTCGGCCGGGACGTCATACGCACCAAGTGACCTGTATCTCGAAGGACAGGGAAATGCACCCTCACTCATGCCCGAGAACTACGTCACCCTGCAAACTCTGGGCGGTGGTGATGTTGACATCGTAGGCGTGAAGTTCGTCGAAAGTGATGGTGTGGTGCTGGCAAAGGCCGTTGATGTTGATGGCGCAGAGTACTACGTCAAGAATACAAATGCACGCTCCGAGTATAACAACAAAGCACTGACCAAGTTGAATGTAAGTGCAGAGAGTGCGCCAGCTGTTCCTGCCGATGGTACCGACAACAACACAATCGGATTCAATACTTATTCAGCCGAAACTACCTTGAAGAATGAGACTTTTGCACTCTTCTATGGTGGCGGTGTTGACCCGACAATCGCAACTAACTTCTTCCTCATCTAAAGAGGTGAAAAGTTATGCGCAAGGATGCACATATCAAAGAAGCGAGCGCTGTGCTGCTAATCGTTAGCAGCATAGTTCTCGCTTTCGTGCAAGCACTCACGATAAATGATGTTGCCAATGGTGTTCTGATGTATATCGCACAAGCGTTCCTGCTTGCAGGCGCTTTGTTCGGACTTGACTACTATGTACGGAAAATTGTAACCGAAGAAGAACATGAGAAAAATCACTGAAATTATTATCCATTGCACCGACAATCGTTACGATTCGAAAATAACGATGGACGATTTGCGACGCGACCATATTCGACGTGGTTTCCGTGATATTGGCTATCACTTTGTCGTGTTCTACGATGGTACCATCCGAGCAGGCAGGCCACTGGCAGAAGTTGGCGCACATTGCAAGATTGATGGACACAACAAACACTCCATCGGCATTGCATACGTAGGTGGCCGCAGAAAAGACCAGGTAAACGAAGACACCCGCTCTTTGGCGCAGAAAAACTCTCTCAAAAAATTAATCCGTGAATTGTTAGAACAATTCCCGACTATCAATACTATCGTCGGACATTGTGATTACGACCACAGCAAAGTATGTCCGTGTTTCAATGCCCGTGCAGAATATTCACCACTATTAATACGTTGATTATGGAAGAAACAAAGAAATCTCCGTGGTGGGTTATTACCCTAACCATCGTGAAATACGTCATTACAGCCGTGCTGGGTGCCATTGGTGGCGCTGCAGGCGTGACAATGCTATAAATATGAAGACGGACATGTATATAAATCGACGTTTTTATATACACGTTATCAATTCATGTATAGAAATAGGTCGTAGGAAATTGCATTTCTATTCTCTGCAAAGATTGATGTTTGTTGCAGGCGTTTTAAATTCATAAAGTATTAGGTTTTTGTTTATTATCGTGGTGGCCGTAGAGATACGCCCACCATTGTTTTTATTACCTTGTGCGCTGTCGGTGGGCGCTGCCCACCGTAGAGCCCCCCGGTCGCGGAGCGCGCGCGACGGCGCGGTGTTTTTCATGGTACGTTTTTGGTCCCGTCATGGTTTTTTCATGGTTTTGAAAATTTTGGGCAGGGTGGGGGACCGGCCCAAGCCCTGCCCAGGTACCCCGGGAACCACCCAAAAACTAAAGGGCAATAAAAAAGGGGACTAAAAGCCCCCTTTATTAGAAATGAAATCACGCAGGACGTTGTTTATAAATCGTCCTTTGTTGGAAGTATTGGTTTTCAACCAATCGAGGATGTCATTGTCCACTCTAAACGACATCATTGTTTGCGTGACTTCGCCACGCTGAATGCCTGCTTTCCGCTGGCGTTCCTGCTTTTCTTCCTGCTGTTTCATTGTGGTAGCACTAAATCCGTGTCGTGCGCAACGTCTAAAGATGATTAATGATTTTGTATTGCTAACTTATAACCAGCTGCCACTATTCTTGCAAAATAAATGTCCTCACAATGTAAGGGTATGCTGTTACGCTTTATTGTTTGATACAATTTATTGGTGTCAGCTGAAGAGGTGGGGAGAATTTCCCCACCTCTTACTATCATGTTGATAGTTTTGGATGATATTTCGATAATCATATTTACTCCTCTTCAGTTGACTTGATGATATACTCATTATAACGAATCATGTTCTCAAGGGTAGTTTTCAGTTGATTGATTTCGTAGTGCAGACCTACGAAATTACAGCTATCTTCAAATAGTTCGTGGTCGGTAGGAAGATGAACGCACAAGTCGCTTGGTTCATACTTCTTAATGATAGCGTCAAGTATGGCGACTTGGTGTTTCATGTAGTGATTCTTTTGCTTTAATGTAATCATTGTTAAGTACACTTGGTTTGTGTCGTGCGCAACTTCTAACGGGTTCGGTAAGTATTTTGTGTTCTCTTGCAGCCTGCTGCAAGTGTCCGGGTTCCAGCGTTTCAAAGACCTCTTTTCTATGATACAAAGGTACATAAAAGTATTGACATATGCAAGAATAATATGTTAATACTTATAGTTATGTATTAACATATATGCTAAATAATGTTAATACATAAGAGCCAAAAAATTTTTCGGGCTTCGCCCGATTAATCGCTATCGCTGTCAAAATAGTATCAGTTTTCGAGCAAAAAAGTACGTAACTTTGACATACATTGAGCAAATAAAGCAAATACTATTATAAATAATGTTCGTACCTTTGCAACGTGGTTAGGATAGTCAGGCAACGTGAGGACGGACTGACGAACGTAAACCACCGCGGGTCAAGGTAAGACTGACGGGAATCCTCCAAGGGTTCCCGTTTTCTATTTTAAATATAATCGGCATTATGCAGCACAAAAATGACACAATGTTGAAAATATGATAAATAGAAATTACTTGCCCACGTAACGTTTATTACCTTTACCGCGAACTTTAAAAACATTAGTGAAATGAAAAGTAAGTATTTATTCATCAATGATGACGAAGTACACGAAAACATGATCGTGTCCTTCGTCATGGTCGGCACATCAAAAAGAGAGCAATCACAAGCCGAAAAAGTCCACAAAATCGCAAAAACAAGTCATGACGTGTTTTTCCAAAAATGGGACTGCAACATGTGCGACTTCTTCAACCATTTGGCCGAGCAAGTTTACCCAATCATGGCTCCCCGAAATGCATGGCACAAGTTCACGCTACGAAATGTACGTCACACCTCATTGAGTGAGGTGCTTAATTCTCTGCAGGGCGTTTGTACGTCATCCCTCTTACCTACCCAAGTTACGTATTAAACCTAAAGTCATGAACAACCGAGATAATGATTATACGATGGTTGACTTAGCAATCTCTTGCACGGCCATCTTGATAGCGTTCGCAATTTCATGTTTTATTAACTCATTATAAAAATAAGTATTATGCAAAAATTAGAAGTAATCGGCAATATCGGAGCCGATGCAGTAGTAAAACCGTACAACGGCCAGGAGTTCGTGTCTTTCCGTGTAGCAGACACGCAGAAAGTTCGTGTAAACGGGCAGGAAACCGAACAAACCACATGGATTGACGTAACCATGAACGGAAACGGGGGAGGACTTTTCAAGTACTTGAAACGAGGTCAAAAGGTATTCGTAAGTGGCCGTCCAGCTTATCGAATATTTGACAGCGCGAAATACCATTGCAAAATGGTAGGTATCCAGCTGTTTGCCAATCAAATCGAGTTATGTGGCGCGTCAAATGGCGATATTGTACCAAACCAACTCGCGGACAAAGACGGAATCGCCTACGAGGTGAAAAAGTGCTATTGGGCTGCAGAAAGTGGCGGCAAGGAACTATTCGACGGAGAAATGAAAAAGTATTTAGCTGATGAGAACGGATTTATTCTCCCCGCAGAATCGTAAACTGCTGGCGCTGGCAACACTTGAAGATGAGCGGAAGTCCTTACTAAGTGAGGGCTACCGCTTTATCGGTCAGTGCAATTTGCTCGGAGTCATAAGTTACGCTTTTAGACACCCAGCAAACAAAAATAGAATGTTGCTCCGCTTACGTGGAACAACTATTGAAATAATGAAAAATCGTGAACTTGTAAAAACAATAAAACTATGAGCAATTATAAAACAAGACCCATTGGAGAAATATTCGAATGGCGCGGAGTGAAACTCAAGGTAGTAGAAAAAATATCATGCGAAGGCTGTTACTTTCGCACTTGTGATTATTGTCTAAACTTTCGACAAAACACAGGCTATTGTGGTGAATTGGTCCGAGACGACCAAAAGAACGTTATCTTTAAACGAATATTCGACAATGAACAATAAAAGAATACTTCTAATCAAATGTCCTAAATGCCGGACAAACAAACATATTGTAGCCAGCGAAAGCATTGAAGCAACTACGGAATTTACGTTCAAAGACGGGGTTTGTGTCGATACGAATAATGAGTACGGCAATGGCATAAGCATGTTTTTCTCATGCAATCAGTGTGGACACAAGTGGCATGGCCGCAAAGGTATTACGATAGACGACTACACAGAAATAAAATAAAGAATAGCTATGAAAGTAAGATGTATCAATATTGATTGGTTAGAGATATTTGCAGAGGAACCAATCGAACAACCGCACAATGCGGAATATTTCCGTAGTGTAGGCTACAAAGTAAAAGAACGTGCCTATGGTACGCCACAATACCGGGAAATGTTCACAATCATTGCCAACAACGAGGAAATCTTCGAAGTCCGCAGAAATCCGTACTCCATAAAGACGCAGGGTGGAATCTTCAAAGAAAATGCCTGCCACATAAGACTCTGCAATCGGACGTGTTATGAAGAAGACCCCGTTAACCACTTACGCGCGTTCATGGTGGCACATAACTACACCTACAAAGCCATTTCCCGTATAGATATTGCACTCGACTTCAACGATTTCGACAACGGGGAACGTCCCGAGAACTTCATTAACCGATACATGCGCGGAAAGGTAGCAAAAATAAATCAATCCAACGTCAGCGCCCACGGAACCGACACATGGAGCAAACGAGTCTTCAACTCCCTCAAATGGGGCTCCCCATCGTCACCCGTCACCACGAAACTTTATAACAAAACGCTCGAACTGAAACATGGCGAGGATAAACCCTACATACGTCAGGCATGGGAAACGGCAGGTCTTGACATTTCACGCGACGTATGGCGAGTGGAATTTTCTCTTTCGGCACAAATGCAGACCCTCCAATCGCTCAAAAATGGCGAAATGTTCAAAAAATCGCTACTCCACTATGACACGCGGGAACGCCTACTGAAACAATTTGCCATCCTCCAAAACAAGTACTTTGATTTTCGTCTGCTGAAAGTGAATCGAAAGAATGACGGGAAACTTATCTATGTCCGCAAATATCTTTGTCCCCGTCTTGGGCTCTTTAATATCTCGCTCGATGATTGCCCGTACAAGCCCGTCCGAAACGTCACCATACGAAAACGTCCCGACCGCATTTACAAGATTCTTGCCAACCGACTTGCAGAAATCGTGGATAATGATAAAAACAGCCGCGAGGTAATGAAAGCCGCGCAAACCATTATAGCATGGCTAATGTATCGCATGAACCTTGCCGTTGACGAAAATCACAAAATCGAGGATAAAATGCTCATGATACTTGACCGCGTTCACCAAATATCCGAGGAATGGACGCAGGAAAACCAACAAGCCTACGAGGACAGCGTAAAGGACTATGAAATCCGAATCATGCTAAAAATAGCCGCCAAATATGGCATCGTCCTGCCGCCCGTTGGGTGTCCCTTCTAACGATAAAAAGTCGGTACGGTAGTACCGACGCAGAATTACAAAATTATGCGTCGTTCAAAAAGCGAAATGTCTTGATAAACTGAAAGATAGAAACAAATGATAATGTCGAAACAACATCTACTTGCATCAACTATCGTCAATGATGAATGCAACGATAAACAATGCCCGGGTAATTGTCTGCTCTGCCCGTTCAAAATTGGCTGCTACACAAAGGTGCAAACACAATTCCGTCCGTTTGGAGAGGAATGGTAAACCAAACGCGCAGGAAAAAAGCCCGCCCAACCCGCCCCTAAGAGCGGTGTCCGGCTATAGCCGGGATTTTTTGTCGGCTGGCGCGATGAAGAACCCCACGCAGGCGCAATTTCATTGAAAGCGCGTTTTGATAGAACGCACTTTTCAACAAAATTGCCCCTGCTCTACGGGAAGATAGGTGGCGGCAGGGGCATAAGCCCCAGCCGCGATTATTTGTCGGCT
>JBGVBD010000124.1:0-4746 GCA_045225255.1 Prevotella sp.
TTCGAGGGCTTTCTATCACTCGTTCCACAGCCTGTTATACCCCCATAACAAGCCCTCGAACGAGGTGAAGGAGGCATTCCTTTACCCCCCCAAACAAGCCTTGGAACAACCGATAGAAGGCATTCCTTTGTTTGCGAAGAATAAATATACAAAACGCATCAGAATTATATGCAGTTTTGTATTTACATAGAATTTCGCAGAAATAGGGCAACATCTCCTGCGAATCACGTGGAACCATGATTAATAAAAAGCGGAGCGCACGGGAGATGTTGCTTGAACATCTCCCGTAGATATCCCGTTGATCTCATATTGATGTACTATCGTTAAGGAAATGCATGGGTAATCTATAGGAGATCTTTAACAAACATCTCCCGTTCGAAGAAACCTTTGTACATCGATGTTTGAGGCTCATTACAGGAGATGTTAGAGTATTTTTGCATTACTTACCCAAAGCCTTGTAGATGATGGCTTGCACGTCGTTGACGTCTATCTTGCCATCCTTATCCATGTCAGCAGCCTTAAAGATGAAGGTTGCCACAGGCTTATTCAAGATATGGTTAATAGTAGAAGTCACATCGTTCACGTCTACATTCCCGTCACCGTCGGCATCGCCAGGAATGATTTTATCCTTTGCCTCCTTATATGCTTCTCGGATAGGAGCATCAAACGTAGCAAAGTCCTCAAAATTATAAACCCATGAATCACCCTCCGACAAAGACATCACTCGTTTGTAGATGACCTCGCGCGAAGGAGCGTTGAACCATGTGTAGTCATTATTCATGACACTGTTCTCGCTGGGGCGCCACAATTCCTCTGGCCACATCCATGCGCCTTTATAAATACCTATTTCATCTTTATAACGATCATCCTTTAGAAAATGCGCCCATGGAACCTCCTCTGGATTGTCCGTAGTAGAAACGTTCATTCCCCATCCCTTATCATGGTATGATGTTTTTATCCATTCGCAGAATTCTTCACTTTCTCCCTCCTGAGTGTGGTTTTCTTCGTATCCTCCGAAAATGTATTCATCGAGCAGTTTGGCAAAACCATGTCCTCCTGCCTCATGCACTATGATACTCGTTGGACCTCCTTTTTCAATATGAGCAACAGAACTGCCGTTATCATACATGTTAGCATAACCATTAACATGAAAGACATCATGATTGTTTACAATATTAACGATAGTAACATGATCCATGTCAATTCCTTCTACCCGTTGAGCGTAATCAAAGCAGACGGCATCGTCGTAATTCAACTTTTGTTCACAGTCATCACCAATATGGTCATTCGGCGATATAACCTTAACAGCATAAACGTTGAAACGATCCCGTAATGATTTATATGGCTCTACAGAGAAGAAATATTCCATGCCTTGTTGCATGTCTGTTTCATACTTTCCACCTTCGTCCATATCCTTGTCCACATAGGCATCGCCCATAAATACTATATCTATTCCTTTGCCTACTGTAGATTGTTGCAAAGTGACGACTTCTCCATCCTTCGAATAATCTTCTGAGGTATAATAGCTAGTCACAAATGGTTCATGTTCTTCTGGTTCACCAAGCCTTGCTCGGCAGATAGCTTCCACCTTTGACACATACCAACTTTCAGGGACATCCCAGTCACGGTAGAAACAAGCGACCAATTGCCCTTTCTTATCTATGACATACCAAGTTCCTAAAGTTGCTAATCCTGACAATTGTTTGTATTTCCACTCACAATTCCAGATGTAATGAATATCCTTTATTGAATAAGTTTCAGAAGTTGTAATAATCTCTTCACGAGTGCAGCCATAGGATGAGACTATGGTCGCATATCCTTTGTTATGGTATGACAGATGAACATTTGCCATATCGTCGCTGGGTATATCTATCATGATGGTTGAAAGCTCATTTTTTGCAAAAAGATCATCCGACCATTCCTCTTCTCCATTGACATGGTCAATTGCTGTGTTGTCCAGCTTCAACACAGCACCGTTCAAATCTAATGTCTCGCCACTGGAAGCCCATGGACTTTGCAAAATGATATTCCATCCATGCGTTCCCCATAACGGATGATTCTTTATCGAGTCTTCTATCTTGCCATACAATCCATTTCCCTCTATATTTAATGATGGAATCCACATCAACTGATGAAAGTCTGAGGGAATTTGTCCTATCATCAAATTACTTTGTAGTTGAAGGGATAGCACATAATTGCCAATGATGGAATCACCTCCCCACTGGTCGTTATTAACGCCATGCCACTGGTTTACAGGTTTATCTGTCAGCCAATTCGAATGATTAATCCAGCCGTCACCGTTTGTTGATTCATATAAGCTCTTCAATGCTACCTTTTGCTCTTCAAAAGATGGAGCATTCTTTCCCAATTGCCTAAAATAAAATTCTTCTTTATCACCATCACCAATTTGAATATAAAAAGCATCAATGCTGTAACGTTCCTCTTCAGATTCATTGGCATCAACCCTGAAACGAATTATTCGATTACCGTCTCTAATCTCATCGTCAAGCCTGTGCAGATAAGAAGGAAAATCCTTTTCTTCGTAGGTATTCCAATCCCTTGATGATACTATTGGTTCCAATGTTGTACTGCCAATAATTGGAACTTCAAGGATGCCCCCTTGAGGCTGACAAGTCGTGGTATGACGTTCTGCTCCATTTCCGATTGTCACACTATGCTGTATAACACGTACGGTACAGGAAATATCATAATTATTTGGTTTAATTGTCACTTTTGCCTCACGGTCTTTGCCTGTATAGTTATTATCGTATATTAATTGCTCGTTTTCATATCTCAACCAATTACCATCACATTCTGATACTGTAAATGAATATCCTCCAAACGTCATCCAATCCAAATTGGTTTCAATATAAAAGCCAAGATAACGACTGCCTTGATTGACAAGATGATACACTTCTTTTTCTGTTCTAAAATAATATTCATCGTCTGCCATCATCGTCACGCAGCACATCAGTGCTGCAAAGATAGCGAGTAGTTTATGTTTCATCATCTTTATATAGTTTTTGGGTTTCTTTGTTTGCAAAGATAGAGAATAATTTTGAGAGTCGCAAGGATTTCAATAGATATTTGAGAAAAAGAGTGTTTCTCCACAGTTTTTCCTACATGAAGTTAAAAACTAATGTTACTTCTGTTACTTTGCAAAACTACTTGAAAATCAAATGATTAACGGTAACAAAATGGTAACAAAAGTAACAAAATATGGCATTTTAAGCTCATTTTTGTGAGAAACCCGCCACTTTTCTATGAGATAGGCGGCACCTATCGCATGGATAGCCCGTACCTATCGACCCGTTTGCTTGGGGGTATCTACCCGATAGGCGGCACCTATCGAGGCGTTTGCCCGTAGCAAACGAAGAGGAATGATGTTATCTTGGCATTTAAAGAAAAAGAAAAAGAGAAGGGACACTGCTTTCGCAATGTCCCTTCTTCCCAGTATGATAAAACTATTATTCAGCCTTTGCCTCTTCTGCGGGAGCCTCTGCAGCCTCTTCAGCCTTGGGTGCTTCCTCGACAGGTGCCTCAGCGGGAGCTTCTTCAGCAGCAGGTGCCTCAACGGGAGCCTCTTCTGCCTTGGGAGCCTCTGCCTTAGCAGCAGACTTGCGTGAACGGCGAGTCTTCTTAGCCTCTGCCTTTGGAGTCTTCAGCATGTTCTCATCGAAGTCTACGAGTTCGATGAAAGCCATATCTGCACCATCACCCAGACGAGAACCAAGTTTAATGATGCGTGTATAACCTCCGGGGCGGTCACCTACTTTCTGGGCAACGATACCGAAGAGTTCCTTCAGTGCCTCTTTGTTCTGGAGGTAACTGAATACTACGCGGCGTGAATTGGTGCTATCGTCTTTTGAGCGTGTGATCAGTGGCTCAACATACTTCTTAAGTGCCTTTGCCTTGGCGAGGGTCGTAGTGATTCTTTTGTGCATGATCAGTGAGATGGCCATGTTGGCAAGCATGGCACGACGATGATCTGCAGTACGGCCCAGATGATTGAATTTCTTTCCGTGTCTCATTTTTTTGTTTCTTTCTTTTTGGACAGGCTGTCAATGATTAATTGCCAGTTACTCCCTGTCTAATTTGTACTTTGAAATATCAGTTCCAAACGACAGATTCAGACTCTCGAGCAAATCATCAAGCTCAGTGAGCGATTTCTTACCGAAGTTGCGGAACTTCAGGAGGTCGGTCTTATTGTACTGTACGAGATCACCAAGGGTCTCAACATCGGCAGCCTTCAGACAGTTGAGGGCACGAACAGAGAGGTTCATGTCTACCAACTTGGTCTTCAGCAACTGACGCATGTGCAGTACTTCCTCATCAAACTCCTGATTGCCCTCGATATCTGTAGTCTCGAGGGTGATCTTCTCATCGGAGAAGAGCATGAAGTGATAGATAAGGATCTTGGCGGCTTCCTTCAGCGCGTCTTTCGGGTGAATGGAACCATCCGTCGTAATCTCCATGACGAGTTTATCATAGTCGGTCTTCTGCTCAACACGATAGGGCTCAACAGAATACTTCACGTTACGAATCGGAGTATAGATGGAGTCGATTGCTATTACATTCACATCGGTGCAGAACTCACGGTTCTCGTCAGCGGGAACATATCCGCGACCTTTGTTAATAGTAAGATCAATCTGCATCGAGGCTTTGGAATCTAAATGACAAATCACCAAATCGGGATTTAACACTTCAAATCCAGTCAGATACTTGCCTATGTCACCAGCCTTGAAC
>JBGVBD010000125.1:0-3153 GCA_045225255.1 Prevotella sp.
AAAAAAGTGGCATTAAAGTAAATAGTATATTGAATTCACCTCCATTCTTCTACATAAAGTTTTAAATTTAACGTCACCGTCGTCACAGCGTAACACTCGCTGATAATCAGGGAATTACGCGTGACGACGATGTGACGTTAGTGACGACGAATGGCGTTTTTGACTTATTTTTGTGAGAAAACCGCCACTTTTCTATGAGATAGGCGGCACCTATCGCATAGATAGCCCGTACCTATCGACCCGTTTGCTTGGGGGTATCGAAGGGATAGGCGGCACCAAACTTTGGACAAAAGTCACAAGATGGGATGATTATATCACCAGAGTTTGTAGTTTGTTCGGATCGAAGCACTCTTGGGCTACTTGTAAGAGTTGTTCCGAAGTAATGGCATCGATTCTCTGGAAAAGGGAATCGATGTCATGCTCTTTTCCATAGTGTAAGAAACTCTTGGCGAAGTCGAGCGCAAACTGCTCGCGATTATCACAAGCAATGGCAATCTGTCCTTTCAGTTGTCGTTTGGCTGCCTGTAATTGCCGTTCTGACAAGGGATGTTGCATGACGCGGTCAAGTTCGTGGTTGACTAAGCGCAGACAGCGTTTCACGTCGTGATGGTCGCAACCGAAATAGACTGACCAGCAACCTGTATCA
This sequence comes from Prevotella sp., assembly GCA_045225255.1. Classification (GTDB taxonomy): domain Bacteria; phylum Bacteroidota; class Bacteroidia; order Bacteroidales; family Bacteroidaceae; genus Prevotella. The sequence continues at coordinate 647 of JBGVBD010000125.1, forward strand.
CTATAACTTGCCATCGAACTCTCTACCGTATATACCAAACCGTGCTTCTCCCTCAACGAGAGATTCAGACGGGCATTCATACCTGGTCCTCCCAAGATGTTATTCAGCAGGTAGAGGGGCATGCGACGAGGGTCATTATAGTCATAGGTGCGACAACCTAACATCACATGGGCTTGATGATGAGTCCCCCCTCCTAAGTTAGGAGGACACTGGGGAGGTCTGAACGAGGGAATGTCTGGTTGGTTGTTCAGACTCTTCCTAACCTCCCCTAACTTGGGGGAAGAAATGAGTCGTCCAAAGTCCAAATCGCCATAGGCGAAGAAGATGGCATTGTCAGGACGATAATAACGAGCAGTAAAGGATTGTGCATGTTGTGACGTGAAGGTCTTGACACGTTCACGTGTACCCAAGATATTATGCCCTAAGGGGTGCTGCTGAAACAGTAAATTCTCGAATTCATCGTAAATCAGTTCCGCAGGCGTATCGTTATAACTCTCGATTTCATCGCAAATCACGTCTATCTCATGCGCTATCTCCTGTTCAGGGTAAACGCTATGGAAGACGATGTCCGTCAAGAGGTCGATGGCACGAGAAAGGTGTTCTTTCTGGATGGCGGCATAGAAGATAGTATCTTCCTTGTTAGTAAAGGCATTCAAGTCGCCTCCGACACTCTCCAAACAGTTGAGAATTTGTATGGAAGAACGCTTCTGGGTGCCCTTGAACGTGACATGCTCACAGAAGTGGGCAACACCCTCTTCTGCGTCCCCTTCGTGGCGTGAACCAGCATTGATACCGATACCGCAATAGACGATAGGTGAGGTAGAGGGCAGATGAATGATGCGCAGCCCGTTTTGAAGTGTATGGATATTATATTTTGCCATAATTGAGTGCAAAGGTACAAAATAATTGATAATTGATAATTGACAATTGATATTTATTTCGTATCTTTGTGCTCAAAACTGAAAGTATGCGAAAAGTAATAGGAATCGGAGAGACAGTACTTGACATCATCTTCCGTAACGAACAGCCTGTTGGTGCTATCCCTGGGGGAAGTGCCTATAATGCTATTGTGTCATTGGGACGTTCAGGTGTCAAAGCGAGTATGATTAGTGAGACGGGTAATGACCGTGTGGGAAAGATGATTACCCGTTTTCTGGAAGAGAACGGCGTGGATGCTTCGTTTATCCATGTCTATCCGGAATCCAGGTCACCACTCTCGCTCGCCTTCCTGAATGAGAAGAATGATGCGGAATATATCTTCTACAAGGATCATGACAGTGACCGTATCGAGTATTCCTATCCGGATGTTCATACCGATGATATCGTGCTTTTCAGCAGTTATTTCGCCTTGAATCCCGTGATTCGTCCACAGGTCTATGGTTTTCTGGATTATGCCCGTCAGCATGGGGCGATCCTCTATTATGATGTCAACTTCCGTGCTTCCCATAAGGATGAGGTGGTGAAGATTACCCCCAATCTACTGGAAAATCTGGAATTGACGGATATCGTTCGTGGCTCGTCAGAGGATTTTGAAGTACTCTTCAAACAAAGCGATCCTGATGCCATCTATCGTTCACAGATATCCTTCTACACCAAGAAATTTATCTATACACGTGCTTCAGAACCAGTGGAACTGAGGGCGGATGGTGGTCTTCAGAAACAATATCCCGTCATACCCGTGGAAACTGTTAGTACCATCGGTGCAGGTGATAACTTCAATGCAGGCATCGTCTATGGCATGATCAAGGAAGGTATCACGCGTCAGGAAATAGATAACGGACTGACGGAAAAGCAGTGGGACAACGTGATACAGTGTGGTATGCAGTTCTCGGCAGAGTGTTGCCGCAGTATCAATAACAGCGTATCGGTAGAGTTTGGCAATAAGCGCAAACGGGAACTGGAAGCCGCCTTGGCAGCAATGGAAGAATAAAACAAAATACAATTATGCAGGAAATTACCAACAAAATCTATTACGTAGGCGTCAACGACCGTAATAAGTCGTTGTTTGAGGGTCTATGGCCCCTGCCGAATGGTGTGAGTTATAACTCGTATCTCATCGACGACGAGAAAGTATGTCTGATAGATACGGTGGAAGTGGACTTTTTCACCCAATTCATCGAGCATATCCATGAAGTGATAGGGGATCGTCCTATCGACTATCTGGTCATCAACCACATGGAACCTGACCATAGCGGCTCTATTGCCCTTATCAAGAAATACTATCCCAATATCCAAATAATCGGCAATAAGAAGACGTTCCAGATGATGGAAGGTTTCTATGGTATTGCAGAGGGCACTGTAGAAGTGAAAAACGGCGATTCCATCGAGTTAGGAAGTCATACCTTGAACTTCGTACTCACCCCGATGGTCCACTGGCCAGAGACGATGGTTACCCTGTGTGGCAGTGTCTTATTCAGTGGTGATGCCTTTGGTTGTTTTGGTGCCTTGAACGGTGGTATTGTTGACGATCAGATCAACTGCGACACGTTCTGGTTGGAAATGGTTCG
>JBGVBD010000126.1:0-47518 GCA_045225255.1 Prevotella sp.
ACGGATGACGATACTGTTTAGTGCCTCCTGCGTCAAAGTCCGATACTGGGGCTCTTCGGCATTCAAGGTTGCAAACTCCACCTTTCCATTCAACACGTTGCGACGGAACAGGTAGTTGTCGTGGAGGAACTGCTCAATTTCCAGAGCCTCCTCCTGCGAAGCCGCAAGGGCCTCGCCGTTGATTTTCATTTTCTGACTCATGTTGTTTAGATTTAAATGTTAATAAATAATTTATAAGGTTTGATGTTGGCGCGCTTTTCACGGCGTGCTTTTCAGGGTGCAAAGATACAACAATTTAATCCTTTTTGCAAGAGCCGATGCCACTTGCAAGTTGTTCAAATGCCTCGTATTTATAGTACGCATATTGCGTACAAAGGATACCTCATTTTCGTACAAACTGTACGAGATATGCGTACAACTTGTCCCAAGCATACATACTGATTCTTGGGACAAAAGTTAAAGATATTAAATTTGCATTAAATCCAATGGAAATGCCTGTTTTTTAGCTTTAATGGAAGACAAAAGCCATGATTTGATGGTCGAACTGGAGGTTTTTGGTATAGCCCATCCGACGGAACAAGTCTAAAATCCAGTTCTGTTGTTCCGTATTCAATAGTCGTTCTCCGCTATGATAGCGATAGTAGTTGCTATGTCCTCCCAGATATTGCTTCAAGGTATTCCGCAATGTCTTCATATCCTTATATTTCACCTCGGAAAGAAGACCTTCAAAACCCCAAGCCATGAGTTTTGGTTCGCCCTTGTCATAAAGGCGACATCCGTTCTCATTGATTTTGATATTGGGATAAATAGCAGGACCCCAGTCTTTGTCTTCTGGAATAACCGTGCCAGCCATGTGGCGTAGGCATTCTTCTCTTTTGGGACACTCGCTATTGAAGCACAGTTGATAACTCTTTGGAATGTTTCTCACTTCCAACTGAATGATTTTATCTGTTTGATTCATATTAGTCTATTCTGAAAACGGATGCGAAGGTACTACTTTTTCCCGACAATCCTTCAGAATTTCATTTCTTTTTTACAACTACGTGAGGAGTAGGTTACCTGTTCAACCAACAGGTAACCCGCTCACTTCCCTTTGTACATCGGCATTTGAGCCCTATTGGGTTAAGATGTTAGGAGTTTTTCAATAGAGCAATCCAAACATCCAAAGTGGTATTTTATTTCCGTAGCCTATCTCGATATTGTCGGCAATGATATAAATTATTTCTTTATAAAGAAAGAAAATTGGGCAAAAAATTTCCTTGTAAGGAAAGAAATACCCAGATTTTTGTATTTTGAACCCCAAATTAGTTCACTTTGGAGTGATGAAAAGAATGTTTCGAAACATCCAAATTTAAGAAGAAAAAATGTTTGCAAACATTAAAAGTTGCCCTAACTTCTTATAAACTCAATAATACATCAAATCCCCCGAATTGTCCAACGGCAATTCGGGGGATTTTTTTTGTCAAGCCTATTCAAACGATCTAAATAGAAATCCTTGTTCTTATGGAATGAAGATAGAATAGTACGGTTTCACATATTCTATTGGTCGTGAGGGTCTTAATCCTTATTCTTATGGAATGAAGATAGAATAGATGCTGCAGAAGCAAGCGCACCGGCTAAGTCGTCTTAATCCTTATTCTTATGGAATGAAGATAGAATTGTAAACAATGGTCACGAATACAGTTTCAATATTCGTCTTAATCCTTATTCTTATGGAATGAAGATAGAATCTCGCGCAAATCAAAGATGTTCTCTACGATCGTGGTCTTAATCCTTATTCTTATGGAATGAAGATAGAATCTGTAGAGAAAGGCTATATTCTAAAAAAAGAATAGTCTTAATCCTTATTCTTATGGAATGAAGATAGAATGTGAGTTTGAAAAAGGAACTAGTGAGACTATGGAGTCTTAATCCTTATTCTTATGGAATGAAGATAGAATTTTCATCTCCTGATAGAAGCCAAGAGTATTTGGTTGTCTTAATCCTTATTCTTATGGAATGAAGATAGAATTTACGCTGGCTCCAGAACTATTAAATGACCCATTTTGTCTTAATCCTTATTCTTATGGAATGAAGATAGAATTCGGTGCATTGTTATTATGGGGATGTAATGTGAATGGTCTTAATCCTTATTCTTATGGAATGAAGATAGAATAAGCTTGGCAGTGAGTCTTGCAATCGCTTTGGTGGTTGTCTTAATCCTTATTCTTATGGAATGAAGATAGAATTCCAGAGGAGAGTAGTTTCACTCAGACAATGACGTCTGTCTTAATCCTTATTCTTATGGAATGAAGATAGAATATATGGTTGATGATTACGCTGACGGTAATGCTCACGTTTTAATCCTTATTCTTATGGAATGAAGATAGAATAGAGAATGATAGAGAAGAAATGTGGTTTGGTTTTGTCGTCTTAATCCTTATTCTTATGGAATGAAGATAGAATCAGCTGTATCGGCGCAAAAGATGACCATAAAAACGTCTTAATCCTTATTCTTATGGAATGAAGATAGAATCTCGTTTAGCTGCCCTGCGTCCCAAGTGCACGGAGAACTTGTCTTAATCCTTATTCTTATGGAATGAAGATAGAATGATCCAACGAGAAGTGCAATTTATGACTTTGTCGTCTTAATCCTTATTCTTATGGAATGAAGATAGAATGCTGCAGCAGCTGAGCAAACATCCTGCTCTATTGCGTCTTAATCCTTATTCTTATGGAATGAAGATAGAATCAGTGTGAGGGTTACAGAGCTCAATGCAAAGAGTGTCTTAATCCTTATTCTTATGGAATGAAGATAGAATTCTCTTATCAGGGACATTAATTCCTTAAAAAAAGTCTTAATCCTTATTCTTATGGAATGAAGATAGAATGGGAGTGGGTTAAGGAGCGTTTTGATGATGTTACTGTCTTAATCCTTATTCTTATGGAATGAAGATAGAATATGTGAATGCTCTCTATGTCGGTGATCTTCTGAGTCTTAATCCTTATTCTTATGGAATACGGATAGAACGCCGTTTTCGCAACGGTGTATTCCATGTGCGCGTCTTAATCCTTGTTCTTATGGAAGGATAAGTGTTATTTTGTATCAATAAGTCAAAGAACGATTTAGCGAGTGGAGAATCAAACTCGTTTGAACTCTTCCGAGCGTAGATCTTATTTTTGATTGCCTGATTCAAATGTTTCCAACGCTTGAGAGAGCAAATTTTTTAGCGGTAGTAATGATTTTTTAACCTCAACTAATTTTTGATCCTTGCCTTGACTATAATAAAAAAGTCTGTGTTTGGCACTGATAGAGAGCAATGTGAGAATAAGTTTTATAGTCGCTGTACCTGGGGTTAAATTAAAATAAAAAAGGTTTTCCTTTGCGTCAAGTTTCTTTATTTCCTCGTTTGTCACAATAAAACATTTCTCATAATCATCATAATCGACAGAAGCTGTAAACTCTATTCTTAGATAATTTTTTATCCAATCTGACATCCTCTCTGAATTTGAGAATTCTTTGATGGCAGTCTTTTTGATGATTAAGCGAAGCCTGTCATCAATAGAATTTGTCGGCTCAATATTATAATCGCCTAGTTCTGCTCTTGTCTTATCGTCATCATCGCAAATTTCTAATCCAGCTATTTGATCCAAATATGGAGTAGTTGGCTTTATATTATCATAGTAATTCGTTTTGATTATTAATAATTTACATCTTGGAATTAATTGTTGGTTGTTTTTCTCCTCTTTTGGTATTGCATTGAGTTCTTTCTCAATAAGTTCAAGCATTTTTACCAATGGAATGAGATTAAATTTGCTGTATAATACAGGATCCTCCATTTTTCCTGTTTTTGGATCGATTTTTGCAGTTGGAAGCGGTGAAATACCAGACACAAACACTCTTTGCGGGAAGTTATCCATGTTTATGCTTCCGTTGGGGAAGAAACAAATAAGGACAAGCATTCCTACTACACAAACGCCAATAGCAATTAGTACATCTATAAGATTGTCTGTTGGCATGAATAGACTCATGATAGCATTGGTAAGCCAACCAACGTGTATAACAAATAAAAGAAGATAAATGGTACCTAATCTCTGCGGAGCAATAGCATTAGCTAACAGTTTTGTAAGGATAACGCTCCTAATATTGAAATTGAAATCCCCCAAGATACTCCAAACCCATAGTGCCAAAATTAGGATGATAGAGACAAGAGTCCAAGGTCCCCAAACACACCAACTATCTTGTATACCTCCAAAGGCAAAAGCTTCACCAAGCACAAGCAATACTAATGCTATCCAGCTAAATGTATTTCTATCACTTATTATTTTCTTCATATTAGAATTATTATTTAATATTCTCTGAATTGTACAAACTTAAAATCTGAAACCTTCTTGCCATCAGGCATCATCTTGACAAGACGCTCTGTAGTAGAAGCGACACAAGTAATGCCCAACGCCTTCAAGCGAGAGACAACGGCGTATGTAAAGGTCATCTCACCCATAACATGAACCACCGGATGGCTATCCAATAGTTTGATACTCTCCACAACCTCATCTGCCAGTTCATTGATGTCCTTAGAAGTAAAATATGGCTCTATGTTTGGGAAAGAGAGATCAACAATCTCTCCATATTGCTGTGCCGCTTTCAGTTGTTCTTCGCTCCAGCCAGACGATGGGTGATTAGTTAAATTGATGAATATCATATACCCAATGCCGATTTGATAGATTCATATTTCTCTTTTATCGTATCCTCAATGTCAGATGGTGAAGATGGACGCTCATTAAAACCTCCGTGATTAAAGTCGTTACGCAGTTTGCGGAGTACATCGTAGTCAAGGGCGATGTCCTTCATAGCCATAGCCCATTCCGTCTCGCCCTTGGGTGATCCAATCTCTACAGGCAGCATATATGCACTTGTATACTTGGCTGCTTCAAAGAGAGCCTCTACCGCCTTACGCTTCGTATCGTCATCTATCTGATAGCCCAGCATAACACAGAAATAGTTCTTGACGGACTCCTGCAGAATGGTGATAGCCTGTTGGTACAGCCGATGATTAATGCACCAGCCAACAGCCATAAAACCATTCTGGATATTGGTGTCAGTATCAAAGTCGGCTACCATTTCCCGAATCTTTCCGAATACAGGGATGAGCAATTCATCAACGGATGCTTCATTGTCGTTCTGCAACAAGGACTGAAGATTTCTGAGGTTGTCATTCATCGCTGTGGTATGAACACCACTAACAATATTCTGTCCCCTACAGGTCTCCATATCTTTGGCAAAGTCTTTGATGCTAAGAACCAGACGGTTGAGGGCATCGGCCCTCTCATGCCCTTTTTTGATAAGCGGGGCAGAGACATCGTACGTCAGAGCGGACATACGATCAGCATTGCCGTTGTTGATGAAGTCAGCCACTGCGTAAGTCCAATCTTGCAGTGTTGAAAAACTCTGCAGATCAACTATCGGAGAACGGGCAGGGGTGATACAGTTGCCGTTCTCATCCCTATCGCGGCCCTCGTAGTTGCCATACAGGATATGCATTACTCTCGCTTTCTCCAAAAACTTGGAGTAGTTGCCAAGTACCACCACAAGCATAGGCAAATAGCGGTAGCCATGAGTAATATCGAAATAAAGTTCATCACCATCCTTAATGATGTCGTGGATTATTTTGAATATCTGCCATATTTCCTTCTCATTCTTACCCTCAGGGATATTTGTCACTGGGTGATACTGAAAAGGGAAACCGCACTTCTTCAAGCAACTTTCCAACCCGGCGTTTTCCTTTACGTTACCGTCTCTGTCTCGATGCCCATTGTCACGCCAGTTGCGTTCCTCGGCAGGTTTTGTCAGAAGAATATAAGCAACGTCTTCCTTAGTCCAAACAGCCTGCCTCTGCACATATTGCAGGGCGGCTATCTGAACATACTTCTCCACATCCGAGCAGAACTTCTTTCCTCGGTAGTACCTACTGGGGAAATAGTCTGTCGTTCCAAGGAATGATATGAATACTTTGCGGGGCATATATTATTCTTCTCTTTCTTCTTTCAAGATATGACTTAAACGATGCAAATACTCAAGGTTCTTTTTTGCATTTTTAGATTCTTTACCTTCCATATAGGTGAATTTTTTATCATCCCATGGTCGGACAGTCTTGGCCAAGAGAAATAATTCTCTAATGGGTTTATATTTTCTCCATTCAGGATTGCCACTTTTACTTTCTGTCATGTCCTTTAACCACGAAGTCATCATCTTTTCAAAGTCCTTAATAAATGAACATGAATTAAGTTGAGTGTTATTATCAACTCTAATACTTACCCTGCCAAAACCAAAGGGTTTGGCTTGACCAATATAATGATAGAGTCCCTCCTCTTCGTGCCATGTCAGTGCGCAAAGAAGAGCGCCTAATTCTTCTTTTTTTAGATTATGATAATGAATGAAACCTTTAAATTCACTTCCTTTATTGAGAGGTCTAAATTTAGTGATCACGGTATCTTTCTTTCCTGGTTTCTTTGTCCAATATCCCGTACGAAGAATATAGCGTTTCCATCCATTAATAATTTCGTCTGGCCATACCTCTTCATCGTCATAATCTCGATATTTTGACTTGATTCCTTCTTGACGTACATAAAGTGGTAATAATGCGGGATTGGGAGTATTCAATACATAACTAAATTCCTCTCTTCCCGTTGGCATTGTAACTCTCTTTGTGCATCTAAAATTTGAGAATTGAACACGTCCACGTAATCCATCCTCACCATTCGTTGTTCCAAATATGCACTCTGCCAAATCTAACGAGTCCTTGGGCACTTGCTGAAGATTTGCTGACTCACTTATACGTAACTCTTCAAGCATCTTAGGTGAATGAATATAGTTCTCATCTGTATGTGAGTCGGTTGTTGGCAGCATTTTTCCAATGCTCATTATTTCAAGGACTGTACGTATACAGCCTTTCATTGTACTACCAGGAATAAAATACTGCTTCTTGCCATTCTCTATAAAATACGAGAAATCGTTGTCTTCTGTTCCTTGTTGATGTCCATTTCTGGTAAAAATAGGAGTTTCTGCTTTAATGGATACATAAATGACACCACTTTGGGTATCTTTAAACGGGATGTCATGGGAAATTTGATCTTTCCAGCTGGGAAAGAACACATTCGCATCTAATGGTACGAAGTTAAATGGTGCCTTTATCATAACTCTTCCTCCTTTTCTTTAAATCCAACAAATACATTCTTTGTAAGCGTGAGCACAGGCATACCCATGCAGTTCTCGTCTTCTTTCTCTTCCCAGTAACGTAAGAACTTAAGCCGTTTATCCCCCATCCGATTAGAGAGATAACACTTCGTCTCATTGTCGGGATTGTTGAAGTCTTCGTCTCTTACCTCATATATATTAATAAGGTATTGACCATCAACATATTTGATGCTATACGACTTTTTTTCTCCTTTATCGTATAATTGTCCTTCCACAACAAAAGGATTCTTTGTCTCGTCTAAGCATTTGTCTATCGCTTCATCTTGATAGACTTTGGGCTCTTGCTGGTCACTCCACCAAAGATAGCCTTCACATTGGTTTATCTTAATTGTTTCCATAAATCACTTCTCCGTTTCTTTTAATAATACCATCAAAGCATCCATTGCCACGATTGACACCGCCACCAAGCGGTAACATACCAGAGCAAAGATCTTTCAAAGTGTTCTCGAAAGCAGTCTTGACATCTTTGTCTTCAAAGGCACGATTGCTTACGAAAAGATTAAATTCGAATGTCTGTCCTTTAGCATAAAGGGTTTCTTCGCTGAACAGGGCTCCGTCAATGGCTCCACCAGTAAACCGGTCGATAGAGACATGGTTCAAAATTTTAGGAGTGATCGTCGCTTCCTGGATAATGTCAGACATCAATACATTGCCACGTTGCTTGTTCTGCATATTACCATCAGCATCTTTTTCCCCTTCTGAACCGAAGACGGCCTTTACTGCCTCATTGTTTATGCCAACAAAGTCTTCAATCTTTTCTCCATCTCCCAACGCGTCGACAAACCTTTCTTTTATTTTATTGAAGTGGAAGGCTAAACGATGGGAGAGGGCACCTTTAACAGATGAAGCTGGGATAAGAATCACTTGCTCGCGGTCTTTTACTTGAGCCGGATTCGTGTTCCAATCGACAAATGACTCACGAACAAATGTCATATCAGCCTTGTCGTTGCCAAAGCCCAAACCAAAGAGCATGAAGTCAACAGGATTCAACTTTATTTCATAGGTTGTCCAACCTGTAGCATTTGGCTTTTGCATTCCTATAGTCTCTGCATCCTGCCACGCTTCGCTCAACGAGGACGACTTCTTCAGATACCATTCTTTCTGCTTGGAATCTTCAAGATCAATCATCTTGTATTGGTATTGACTGTCAACAACCATTATCTCACCGAAGCCCGAACGGCTGCCAGCACCAATGCGGAACGTGTCAGAATTGAATGTGTCTATTAATTCCTTGAACTTGGCTTCGTCGTCCTTATCGGATAGCATTTCCATTTCAAAACAGAAACGCGTACCTTTCAACACGATCTCTTCATCAAACTTGCCTCCTTTAACAGTTGCTCCACGATGGCCAATTTTAGCATGTTGACGGATGGGGAGCTGTCGGAAGTTATTAAGGAAGGGCCTGTTGAGCCTTTCTTGAGATAGAATACCATCAAGAACCGTTCTATCACTATCAAGCATTTTGGCTTCTGTGATAATCAGTGGAGAGCCCATTTCCTGACTACCCATATACTTTTCTTCATCTTTTCCTAAAGTATGACGTAACAATCCAGCGATGGTTGTTCCTGGGATAAAGGGTAGACCATTGATGTCTCTAAGCACAAGAGAATCACTCTTAATGCCTTTATTGCCACTACCAATATTAAGTGGTGTTTTGGCCTCGATAATAATGCGGGCCATAAAACGATATTTGTTCTTCATTGTTAGTCCTCCTCTTTTGCTTTGCACTTCTTGGCCATCTCTGACGCCAAGTTAATCATAATACTTTGTAAATCCTCATTAGCGTGTTGATTCATAAAGTGATCAAGACGTCCTTTTCTGTTCTGTTCTTCCCATTTTGCTTGAGCCACACCATGAGAAAGGAATGTGTCTATAGCAGTGATGAGCTGATGACTATCGGAAGTTATCATAGCAATACTCCGAATAGACCCCCATTGAGAAGCGAACTTGCCTTTCTTGAAATAAGGTTCAAGTAGTGCAATTTCTTCCTGGACAGTTTGATAAACGAGTTGGTTGCTATCTACAACTTGTTTCTTATTAACTAAGAAATTTATCAATGGAGTATCGGGCTTCGGAACATATGAATTAGATAGTTTTTCTTGTTTGTTTTCCTCTAACGTAAACAAAGCCTTACCTGATTCTTGTGGATTTCCTACAAGGAAAACTGGGTTATAGATGACCTTACCAAAACCTTCGTTCTTGTAATACCCTATATATTGGCTCTTCTCAGGACAAGAAGTGCCATTCAATTTTACTACGAACACACTTCCCTTTTCAATACCACAGCGATCTGCCTCGTAAGTGTGACGTTTACCATTCCATGGAGCATATTGGAAAGTACGGACCTGACTCTTTGACCAATCTATCTCTCCGCCATCTAAACCTAGGTCTTTTGCTGTGGGCTTATATGTGGATTCTCCATTCTGATCAAGGAAAATCAGACGACCATCAGCATACACTGTAGCATAATCAATTGAAGAATCTGCCTTTGATGAACTGACCTCTTTATATTCTGCCAGTTCGATAGAGACCAGACCAAATTCTGCAGAACGGGAATGGCCGATATGCTTCTTTCCTGTAAGCGCATCGACAATCCTTTGGTTCTGCTCATCAGCAAGTTCTGATTCCACCTCAAAAAACATGATCAAACCTTTCTCCAAGGATTCATAGCCAAACATCTGACCATCTTTGCTTCTACGTTTATCCCCGTCATAGGCTGATTTTATTGTAAAATCTTTCTGGATATCTATACGAATGCCAGATGTTTCGCCAAAAGAAAAGAACCCTTCGCGACACTGTTTGAGTTGCTTGGCTCTTATTTCATCACTATTATGATCCGTTAGATGATGAATATAGCATTCTTTACTGGCAGATCCCAACTTGGGATAATACATGGAAGCAGGAACCTTCAGTCCGCGAATGCCATTGACAGATGGATGAGCATCGCCAAAACGCACTTTGCCAGAATGGAAGAACTCTAAGGATTCTGCTGACCCATCCTTGTATAGTTTGCTTGCAACTATTCCAAGAAAATTGTTTCCTGGGATGAAGTCAAGCGTTTTCTGATTGCCTTCACTGCTGGAAGTCTGGCTTAATACAAGGTCGGACTCCAGTGTACATTTGAATTTTAAAGTCTTTGTCATATCACGCCTCCTATATTATTGCTATCTTACAACGTCCATAACCTCGGTTTCTACCTGTGCCCATCCGTTTGATGTAATGCATGGCATCTTCTAATATGTTTTCTGCGCCATCGGGTACGTTTAAAATCTCGCCTTCGAGTTTGCAGGGGATTACAGTTTCTATTTTCCTTAATGTATTATCTTTTGCGATACCATTCTCATCGATTCTCGTAGATGCAAAGGTTTGGTAAAGATGAGATGGCAACCCTTGTTCAACAATATATCTGTATTCATCAGAGGGAATAGTTGCATTACCAAAAAAAGTCATACCCGTTTTATGGTCTTCTTTATCACCTGACACACCAAAAACATTGTTGACAATCTCGTTGTCAGCAGAAAGAATGGTTGCAGCTTCACGAAGAAGACCTTTAATTGTTCGTCCAGGAACATACGGAAGGCCGTTATTGTCTTTGATGACCAATGCATCAACATCTGCACCAGCAGCCAAACCTGAACCACAGTGCCAATTAGAGAAAAACTCTATCTTATATTTAATTGTACTCATAATATACATTAGTTTGCTGATTCATGATTGTGTGATAAGCCAAAACATCATAGGCAACACACCGATTTCCATCTTCGCTGGTTAATGACTCGATAGCAGATTCGTCAGAGAATATTTCAAGCATTCTATTCTTACGTTGATCAGCCTTACTCTTGCTCTCAATACGAAGCGATATCCAGTTTCTAATGCCAGACTTGACGCCATCGTTGCCTTCGCCTTTAAGCATTTGAGCGTACTCCTTCAACTCAGCTACAGTATATTTATTATTCTCAGGCCGGATATAATATGGACCTGCCTTAAACGACAGATCGTCACTGGCAGTTAGTTCTCTCTTAACTATGTCATTATAATCAAAGATAAAACTATCCTGTACTTTATGGAACATCAGGCATGAAGGAGGTAAATGGTTCGTTTCTGCTCCATATATTGCTTTGGTATCCTTCTTGGCCTGACCACATAATTCCTCTGCCAATTGATACCCGTAATAGAAAGGATAAGATGACTTGATAAAGGAAATGCCGGCACAAGCCGTAAGATTATCTTTGTCATCGGCAAAAACATGCTGCTCTCTAAGTATCTTTCCTAAATGCTCTTTAGTCTTTTCTTCAAAAGCTGATATAAATGAATTGGCATAGTCAATTGCTAAATCACCACGGAGAATAACTGTCATGTCGTCTCCACTAAGGACAACAGGTCGGATCGGGATTGTCTTTTCACCTTCGAATCTTTTAGCAACTGCATTAAATGCTTGATTGGCAGCCTCTTTGGTCGCCTGATCAAGTTTTTGAGAGAAATCTCTAAAAACGTCTTTCTTTTTTCCTACGGTCTGTACGACTTTGCCAAGTCCATTACCATCGGCATGTACAATGGCAATCCAGTCGTTCTTTCCTGTGAGATCTGAAATGTTATATGCGACATTTTTAGAGGATAAAATCCCTTCGCCAAAGCTTTTAATACACAAACCTTTCACATCTTGAAAACACTCCTTCTGTATAGTAGAGTCATCTTGATATTCCTCTTTCTTGACTTTGACGACAGGAAGGCCAGTATTATTGGCACGTTTAATACCAATCAGTCCAGGTGTCACACTTCTTGACGGTTTGTTGCGTTGCACTTTCAGTAAAGCCTCAAGGTCGTCAATCGCCTTGCCGAAATCTTCATCAAAAGCGACTACCGCCTGACTGATTGTGATACCAGAAGCCATTGTCATGACTTTTTGGGGGAAATTACGAACTGCTTTTCTGCAGTCCTCTTCTTTGTCAAAGATAAACTTGATGTTTCCGGCTGCACGTACTACAGATTCTCCAGTCTTAACATCAATGTCTTCCAACAGTTTGTCGAAGGCGGATGTACAAATCTGCTCCACCAACTCACTGGCTCCTACGATGTGCTTCAGTTCGTTGGTTTTGAAGATGAAGTCCTGAATGCCTTGTACGGCAGCACCATAAAGATATTTACTCATAATTATTATAGTTTTAGTTTGTGATTTTTGTCAACACTCCACACCCTACACTGGCATTCTTTCCGATACCTATATACTGAGGCAATTGGATATTAGTTTTGAACTCGATGTCAAATGCCATTAGCTTTACATTCTTATAGGTTATCATTTTTTGATTTGTGATATCTGTAATTTGTATCTCGATCTTTTCTTCTATATGAATATCAACGCCTTTTAGGAAAGAAAGTATATTCCCGATTAAAACCCGTTCTAAAATGGCAATTCTCTCTCTAAGGCTATCGGTGCTTTGGAATTGCTCATAATTTTTAGAATTAAGAGGCAGCCAATTGTGTAGACGATAGTTCTTCATTTCTTGACATATACTTATATTTGTCTCATATACATCAATGGACTGAATAAGCATGGCTTCCTTCTTATTCCCAATACGATATACAAAATTGCCCGAAGTGAAAAGTTCATGAATAGCCTCCACCCCTTCGTTGATACCAACAATGGCTGCTTTCTGGTGAATGCGTTTGTATTGAATACGCGGATATTTATAAACAACACCATTCTCATCGTGATTATGATAGAGAATATTGTTTTGCTTAAGTGATGCAATAGCTGCTCCCCGAAATTGAGTAATTTCGTTGGGCAACAACATGTTGGCAAATTGTAATATTAAAGTTCTAATTTTAGGCATATAGATTTGTTACTAGTCAATTGCAAAAATAGTGATAATTTTTTGTAAAACAAAATATTTTAGATAATTTTGCCATCAAAGATGGAATATTATTGCAGAAACATAATTTGCTCATAAGTATTGAGAATGCTCAAAAGATTATATGTAAAAGGGTTAGTATGGAAAGGTAAGGCTATTGATGTATGGTCTACGAGTCCTTCCCCTGCCAATATGCTCTCAAATCTCTATCCCCATGCATTTGAGAAAGATGGGGTGAGATGTGGTTCTATGGAAGGATTCCTGCAAGCCTTGAAGTATAAGGATGGTGAAACTCAAAAGGAAATCTGTGCGTTGTCGGGCAAGGAAGCAAAAGAACGTAGTATATCTGATTGGCAAGAAACTCAAATCGTTTATTGGAAAGGGCAAACGATTAAGCGGCAATCACAAGATTTTCAAACACTCATCCGTCGAGCCTATCAATGCTTGTTTGAGCAAAATGACACTTTTCGTAATGCCCTACTCTCTACCAAAGGAAAACGCCTCTATCACACGAGAGGGTTATCCAACCTACAAAAGACTATTCTGACAGAACAGGAATTCTGTAGAATACTAACAGAACTGCGCGACAATTCTCCATGTGTTTGCCATTGACAGCATAGAGATAGACGTTGTGATCATTCTAGCAAATTACCTATATCCCATGTAAGGAATTCTTCAATGGGAATCCCACCAGAACCAACAACGAAAGAGTGAATGGGGTGGAACTGCCCTGAGAACAAAGAAAGACCGTTGTTGGTTGTCCGTCTGCCACTCTTCACCTCTATGGCTATGCACTGTTTGTCAAACTCTATGACGAAATCCACTTCGTCTTCCCTTTTACGCCAATAATAGAGTTTGTAGTCATATTCATCTGCCTGATTCAAAAGATGTGCACCAACAGCACTCTCTACCCAGCGCCCCCAGAGTTTAGGTGTGGTAAATGCTTTGTTGAAGGACACGCCACTTTGCGCAGAGAATAAAGCCGTGTTGTAAACCATTAATTTGGGCACGGAATTGTACTTCCGAGCATTGTCAGAAGCATATTTATTTAACCCTCGAAGTAGTTTTGATTCGTCAAGGGTCGTCAGATAATTTGCTAATGTCGTAACATTGCCAGCATCCTGCAATTGCCCTATCATCTTGTTCAGCGAGAGTTCTTCACCAGAGTATGCACATCCGAGTTCGAACAACTGTTTCATCAAAGCGGGCTTATAAATGATCTTCGTTCGCAGGACGTCTTTTTCTATGGCAGGAGCAACGATACTGTCCTTGATATACCTGTGCCACCGACGTTCGTCTTTGATATACATGGATCCTCCTGGATAACCACCATAATATATATATTGGTCTATATCCAAATCAAATGCCTCGTGCATTTCAGAATAACTCCAATGTGGCATCCTGATGAGTTCATACCTTCCAGCCAAGGACTCTGTCAAGCCATCTTTGAGCAGTAGTCTGGAAGAGCCAAGAATAACGACCTTCATATTGAGATCTTTGAAAGTATCATCGTCCCATTCTTTCTTGACTGCCTCACTCCAGTTGTCGATTTTGTGCACCTCGTCGATAACGAGCAAGTATTCATTAGTTTGTGTTACCCTCATACGGGCTCTGGCTGTGGCCCACATTTCACCAATCCAAGCCGTGTTGGTATGGTCTATATTGTCAGCACTGACAAGCATATAGGGAATGTCAATTTCTTGAAGAACTTGCTTCACCATCGTAGACTTACCCACTTGGCGAGGACCAGATATGACTTGTATCTTACTTCTTGACTCTAAAAGTCGTGATTTTAATTCTTGAAATTGTGTCCTCTTAAACATAACTTATTGATTTTCTGTGTGCAAAGATATGCAAAATTCTCAAATCTACCAAACAAAATTCTCAAAAGTTACAAACAAAATTCTCAAATCTATTGTTTTTCTCACTATCAATGATACCCTTTACAAAGAATATCAGAGGATTAATTTACTGCTCTGCGTAATCTGAATAAACGGACATTTCCACTTCTTTTAGGAAGCGGGTAAAGTCGATGCCGATATGACGGAATTCATTGAAGAGAATCTGATTCTGGGCAAAGACTTCTGTGGCTCTCTGAAGGTTATCGTACAAGAGTTTCCGACTTGCGTCTTTGTCAGGAAGTATGTCGGTGTTACGGGCAATCGTCTCATAGATATGACGGAGATTATCCCGACACACTTGCTCACCCTTACTCTTGGGGTCAATGAAGTTCTTCAGAAAACTTGCCAGCACCTTTGAACCAATGTCTCCTTTGAAATTCTGATGAGTGGCGGTCATCAGGAAAAGGCTGACGACATCCATCTGATTCAGTTTCATCCTACTGGCAATAATCTGGAACAGATAGATTTCCTGAGGAGCACTATCTGCATCAGCACCGATAAGAACGATTAGATTGCGCAGATAATCCTCTTTCGCCTTTCTCGTCGGAGGCATCTCCTCGCTGATGTCAGCGGGTTTCTTCTGAAGACTATCTAATAATGTATTCTCGTCAACACCCTCTAATTGGCAGATGTCGGCAATGGCAGTTTTCTCCTCGTCGGTGATTTTTCCATCGGCAACAGCCATTGACATAAGGTCGCGTGCCAATTTGAACTGGGGCTCGACAATAGTGCTTAAAAATTTTGTAATGATGCTCATCTTTTTTATAAATTGATATCTATTGGAGGGAGGTCCTCTGGTGAGAAGGCAGATAAATGATGGTCAATGTCTCCATTTGTCAGTCTCTCGATAAAATCATTGAGACTGTTGGCGAGTGGAACCCTGTTGTCCTCCTTATATGCTTTTAATAATGAGAGATAATACCTTCCCAACTCATCTATATCCACGTTTAATTCAACAAAGGACATAAGGAACATTTGTAAATCCTCATCTTTAACAGTCGTACTTATATCAAGCAGTCGTCCGTCATTATCGAGATTCTTCATGAATTCGTCTTGTATCACTGGGTCGATGTCCTTGGCAGACAACAAACACCTAAAACCTAATTTTCTCAATGAAGACATGAAGGATGGTTTGATATAGGGTAGAAAGTCAAAGGTGTTTATTGCTATTGTGAAATTATTATTAAAACCATATTTTTGATGGAGACTAACAGACTTACTGATGAGATGATAGATGCATTCGTATAACTCGCGTTCTATATTCCCCAGCACTTGGATGTTGCCTGCCCTTTTGATTCTTCCGACTAATGGCTCATTCTGTATGATAGGGGCATATAATTGATTCAAGAAATGGTCTTGCATTTCCATATCAACCTCCGACATATTATCTGTTGTACAGGTAGAATAGAGAATGTCTGCGTCTACTGTGTCCTGATATTTCAAGAAGTCAGCAATGGCTTTATCTGGGTTGTAATTAGGATAAAAGAATGGCAAATGCTCGCGTAACTGGGAGAGTCGTCCGTAGTTTTTCTTGATGCGTTCTTTTTCAACTTGTTTTCTTAATTTATTGATGACACGAGGGTCAGGCGGATTGGAGTTGTTCAAGGCATTGTCCACGTCTGCCACAATGTCTTTTAAACCTAAATCATAAGCCTGATTGATATATTTTTCTGCCTCTTCACATCCCATGGCAAGTGCCTTCTCGAAAAAATAGTTGGCAAGTACATAATTCTGTCCTATGCCTATTCCTTGGGCATAGAGAAGACCCAGGTGCAGGAATGCCTTTGGATCCGTTGCACCTCTAATCGCTTTGCGTGCTTCAAGATATTGCCGGGCGGCATCTTCATTTACCATCATGTTGCAAAAATACTCAAAATATTCGAAATGAAAAGATATTGTGATACAAAAATTACATTATTCTCAAAATAATGTTTATCTTTGCAACAAAATGCTGCGAAAATAAAACTACTGACATGATGAATCTGACAACTTTTGCATCAAACGATTTTAAAGAACACCTAAAAGTATTAGAAAACAAAGCGAAGTTTAATCAAGCAAGACTTCGTTGTGAGTTAGGATTCAGTTCCAATCACCAGCATTACGTATTGACAGGTAATGAGGGTGTCGGAAAGGCGGATGCCGTTCAGGAGATTTTTATAAAATTGAGAGATGGCGATGGATTAAAGCGCATCAATACGGAGGATGCCTTGTCAATGTTTGATTTTAATGATGGTTTCGAAAGTTCTATGTCAGGGGCGTTCGCGGACGACACGTTGTTGCACATTAAAAATGCAGAACGGTTAAGTATGCGAGGCAACGTTAATCAAAAGTCAGGTATAGAGGTTCTCTGCGACAAGATGGAAAAAACGAAGAACTGTCTTGTCGTGTTGTCAGGAAAGCGCAGCCAACTATTGGAACTCGTAAAAGGAAACGAGAAAGCAAGGGAGAAATTCTTGTATTTCTTCCATTTCGACGATCTGACTCCAGAGGCGATGTTCCAATATATGGTGGATTATGTCAACAACAAGAACTACCTGTTTGACCCTGATACGGAAAAGGCATTGAAAGACTATCTGAATTTTGTATATAAACTGCGTGGTTCGAATTTCAAGAACATCTATTTCCTACAGGAAATCTTTGACAAGGAGATTATTCCTAAGATGTCGGAGAGGGTCATGAAGCAGAATCTGCCGTCAGAGCAAATGGACTTGTGTACCATTATGCCCGAGGACTTGCCTGAGATACAACAACCCAATACGGAAGAGACTATCAAGAAACTGGAATCACTGGTAGGTCTTGAGAAGGTTAAGAAACAGATACTCGACCATACTGCGCTTGTAAAACTGAATAGTCTAAGGGCAAGCAAGGGCTTGTATAACAAGATGCCACCGATGCACATGGTCTTTACGGGTAATCCTGGTACAGGAAAGACTACGATTGCCAAATACATCGGAGAGATTTATCATAGCATCGGAGTTTTATCATCAGGACATGTCGTTGAGACCGACCGAACGAAACTCGTAGGAGAGTTCATCGGTGTGACAGAGAAAAATACGATGAGTGCCATCAACAGCGCGAGCGGAGGTGTGTTGTTCATCGATGAGGCGTATAACCTGTTTACTGAAAGCGACAACAAAAGAGATTTCGGCATGCGCGTCATCGAGACACTGCTCACCTACTTAGGTACCGATGACACGGATATGATTGTCATTCTGGCTGGTTATACTGACGAAATGAAAAAGATGATGGAGGCGAACCCGGGTATGAAAAGCCGTTTCCCCTATATCTTCCAATTCGAGGACTACACGCCAGAACAGTTGATGCAGATTGGTAAGATGGTCCTTGAACAAGAGCACTATAATATGACACCAGAGGCGGAACGTAAACTCGCTAAATATATCATCAACGAATACGACCATAAGGATGAGCATTTTGGTAACGGCAGATTCATCACCCGACTCATTAAATCCCACATCATTCCTTCGTTGAGTCGCAGACTTTTGACGAAGTCCTTCGATCAGATTAGTGTAGAAGAGATGACGACCATTGAAGAGTGTGATATCCCAGAACTTCTTTCACAAGAGCAAAAGCCAAGAGAGTTGGATGAAACCATTATCTCGGAGGCACTTGAGACACTCAATAATCTGATTGGACTTCAACATGCGAAACAAGCAATCAACGACTATGTTGCCATTTCCAAACTCAGACATTCACAAAACACGTTGAAGATTACCCCGCAGACTTTATGCTGGGATTTCATCGGAAAGACAGGAACGGGTAAGAGTACTGTGGCAGAGATCCTTGGGAAGATACTTTTAGGACTGGGATTGTTGAAACGAGGACAAACCATCTGTGTGAAAGCCGATGAACTGACAGGTAGTGACAGTTATCTGGTATTGGAGCATGCCATCAACAAGGCAAAAGACGGTTTACTCTTCCTCGATATGGATGCCCCCAATTCAAGGTTCAACGATATGAATCATTTACGCATGTGGATATTCAACAAACTACGTGAACAACAACAGACTACCGCATTGGTTTTTGCACAAGTAAAGACTTCTGAGGATATGATTGCCCAGAATCTTGCCAACAACGGTATTGCATCTTATGGTAATTCTATCGTCTTCAAAGACTTTACGGTCTCGGAATTGTCTGAGATTCTTGTTTCACTGCTTCAAGAGGAGTATCAACTTGGCATGATACCTGAAGCCCAAGAGAAAGTACAAAAATATGTGGAAAGCGTGAAGAAAAACGAGACAAAAGAATCCCCTGTCAATGCAAGAACTATCTTCAATTTGGCTCAAACCATTGCCAATATCACTCAGTTGAGATTGGTGAAGTCTGGTGGAGAACGACTCGTCACCCTTCAGGATGTTGATCATTTCTCATGGGATAACAACAAGGTGCAGGGCAAGGTCGGATTCGTGTAATCTTATTGACTCTCTTCGTATTTACTTATCGCCAAGGAAGTTCTGGACTTGCCGAGGGCGATGATTCGCTCGGACTTGTCATAGTCGAAACCACCATATTGGCTCATTTGGATATCGACCAGCATATCGGGTTTCATCAGTTTGGTCATGAGAATAGAGTTCTGACGAATCATCAGGGAACTGGTACGAGAGAGGACGGTATAGTAGTTGAAGTCGATATTGTCAGGGATCAACATATCGAGGATATGGGCTTTCAACGACTTGTCTTTCTTCTGTATCTCCTTGAGTCGTTGTTGCGAATCCCATTGGGCTTTATAGTCATGACCACTGACATCTACGCCTACCAAGATGTCACCAGGTTGGCGCTTGACGCGATTCAAAGGGATGGGGTTGATGACACCACCGTCAATCAGTATCATGTCATTCATTTGAACGGGTTCGTAGAAAGAGGGTAGGGATATACTGGCACGAATCGCCTGAAACAAACTGCCCTTTCGGAAGAACACTTCCCTTCCTGCCTTCAAGTCGGTAGCCACTGCACAATAAGGAATCGGTAAGTCTTCGATGGCGATATCAGGAACAAACTCCATGATTGCCTCGATAATCTTTTTGCCTTTTACGAGATGGTTCAGCGACAATGAGAAATCCGTCAGTTCCAGCATCTTCTTCTTGTCGACAGTCTTCATCCACTCACGAAACTCCTCGAGTTTGCCGGTAGCATAAACACCGCCAATCAGTGCACCCATAGAGCACCCTGCTATCGAACTGATGTGATAGCCACGTGCCTCCAGTTCTTCAATGGCTCCGATATGAGCCAAACCTCTGGCACCACCGCTTGAGAGCACTAACGCTACGTCTTTTCTCTTTGTTTCGTCTGTCATATTGATTGGTTTGACGATACAAAGTTAGACAAAATTCAGAATATGTCCAAATAAATTTGGTTATTCATTCGATTTGCACTATCTTTGCAGGAAATAAACTAAAAACAAAGAACAATGAAGAAAGTATTATTATTGATGTTCCTCCTTGTCAGTATGGGAGTGAATGCACAGTCCGAACTCCACAATGCCATCAAGAACTATGTGAAGGCATGTCCATCAGTTACCGAGGGTTTTGAAAATTCGATGAAGCAAGCACTGACGTTAGTGAACGAAAAATTCATAGAAGACTATAACGTTCAACGGTCAGATGCCCTTATCAAAAAATACTGCGAAGGTCCTTTCCTTGACGATTTTATAGAAAGTATGATGATCCCTTGTTCAGAAGGAATTGCCACCGTCAGCGATTTTCAGGCTTTAACAAAGATGATGCTTACGCCTGAGGGTAAGACTCTTCAGGCACATCAGGTTAAGATGAATTCAGTAGGTACTAAGTGGATACAGCAAAAGACTGTTGATATCGTGAATATGCTGATGGAAGGCAAGACCCCACCAGCAGAGAAAGTTCGACAGGAAATACCACAATCGTATCGTCAACTGTATTATCAATTCTTCAAAGTCTCTAAACTTGAAAAAACCATCTCTCCGATGATGAGCATCATTCTTAAAGATGTTGGCGAGGACAAGAAAGAGTTAATGCAGAAGTTTACGAATTATTTAAATGAAAACCTAAGAACGTTATATATCAATAGTAGTTACGACTATTTAACCACTGCAGATCTCAACTTCGCTATTAAATGTTTTAGTCTGCCGGCATACGAACATGTCTCATTAATTCAAGAGAAACTTCCAGAGAAGGCACAATCAGGATCAATGACACTGATTATGTCATACATTGAATGGCTGCGGTCTCAGGATGTGAAAATAAAGTTATAAACATATTCGTATTTACTAATCGCCTATGGCAAATATATTTGACACTTTAGTATGATGCAAGATATTTGACAATGAAGAGCCTCTCAAAGAGAGGCTTTTTGTTTTCCCGGATTTTCAAAAGTTAAGAAAAGCAAAAAACTACTATATATATAAGGTGTAACCAAAACTTTTATCTACTTTTGCAGCCCGAAACGAGAAAAGTTTAAGGGATTATATAATAACAATGTAAGATATGCAAAAGAATTTAGTGATTGTTGAGTCGCCTGCCAAGGCCAAGACAATAGAGAAGTTTCTGGGTAACGACTTCAAGGTGATGTCCAGCTATGGACATATCAGGGACTTGAAGAAAAGGGAGATGAGTATTGACACGAAGTCACTCGAACCCGAATATGAAATTCCTGAAGAGAAAGAAAAACTGGTCAAAGAGTTGAAAGCCAATGCCAAGAAGGCAGAGAAGATATGGCTCGCATCCGATGAAGACCGCGAAGGAGAAGCCATCTCATGGCACCTTTGCGAGGTATTAGGACTGGATGAGGAAAAGACCAACCGTATTGTGTTCCACGAGATTACGAAGCCTGCCATTCTGGAGGCTATAGAACACCCCCGTCATATCGATATGAATCTGGTGAATGCCCAGCAGGCTCGCCGTGTGCTCGACCGTCTGGTAGGTTTTAAACTTTCACCTGTTCTTTGGCGTAAGGTGAAGCCCGCCCTGTCAGCAGGTCGTGTACAGAGTGTCGCCGTTCGTCTGATTGTTGAGCGTGAGCGTGAGATACAGAACTTCCAGAGTGAGACCTTCTATAGCGTGAATGGTATCTTTGCCATCACTAATGCAGACGGTTCACAGACAGAGGTAAGAGCCCTGTTGGGTACTCGTTTCAAGACTCACGAGGAAGTGGAGGCATTTTTGGAGAAATGCAAGGAGGCCACCTATACCGTTGAGAGCGTCAGCAAGAAACCGCTGAAGCGTACACCGGCACCTCCCTTCACGACTTCTACTTTGCAACAGGAGGCTGCCCGTAAACTGGGCTTCACCGTCAGTCAGACGATGATGGTGGCACAACACCTCTATGAAAACGGACGCATCACGTACATGCGTACGGACTCTGTCAACCTCTCTGCCCTGTGTATCAACGCCAGCAAGGAGGAAATCAAGAACCTCTATGGTGAAGAGTATAGCAAGCCCCGTCAGTATCGCACGAGTTCGAAGGGTGCTCAGGAGGCTCACGAGGCTATCCGTCCTACCTATATGAACCAGACGGAGATAGAGGGTACGGCACAGGAGAAGAAACTCTACGACCTGATTTGGAAACGTACAGCAGCCAGTCAGATGGCTGATGCCCAGATAGAGAAGACCACCGTCAACATCGCTGTCAGCGGTACTGACGAGCAGTTTATTGCCCAAGGTGAGGTTGTGAAATTCGATGGTTTCATCAAAGTCTATCGTGAGTCGTTCGACGAGGAAGAACTGCAAGAGGAAGAGATGAGCCACATCCTGCCTCCTTTGAAGAAAGGTATGGAACTCACTCGCAGAGAGATACAGGCCACCGAACGTTTCAGCCAAGGTCCTGTTCGCTATACCGAGGCTTCGCTGGTACATAAGTTGGAAGAGTTAGGTATCGGACGTCCTTCTACCTACGCTCCTACCATCTCTACCATTCAGCAGCGTGAATACGTGCATAAAGGAGATAAGAAAGGCGAAGAGCGCACCTATACCATCGACACACTGAAAGGCAAGCAGGTCAAACAGTCTGTTCGCAAAGAGATGGCTGGTTCTGACAAAGGCAAACTCCTTCCTACCGATATCGGTATGGTGGTCAATGACTTCCTGATGGAGAACTTCCAGGAGATTATGGACTATAATTTCACGGCGAAGGTGGAGCGTGACTTCGATAAGATTGCCGAGGGCGGTGAGAAATGGACCACGATGATGAAACACTTCTATAAGAGTTTCGAACCTACTGTAGAGAAGACCATCAATGCCCGTCAGGAGCATAAGGCTGGAGAACGTCAGATTGGCGTAGATCCCAAGAGCGGTCGTCCCGTCTTCGTGAAGATCGGTCGTTTCGGTCCTGTCGTACAGATTGGTTCTGCCGAAGACAGCGAGAAGCCACAGTTTGCCCAACTGCCCAGTGACAAGAGTATGGAGACGCTGACATTGGAAGAGGCGCTGGAGTTGTTTAAACTGCCTCGTACCCTCGGAGAATACGACGGTGCTGTCGTGACTATCGGTACAGGTCGCTTTGGTGCTTATATCCTGCATCAGAAGAAATATACCTCACTGCCTAAGGATGTCGACCCAATGACGATTACCCTCGACGAGGCTATCGCCCTCATCAATGAGAAGCGTCAGCAGGAAGAGAAACGTCACTTAAAGACTTTTGGGGAGGATGCCAAACTGGAGGTCATCAATGGACGTTACGGTCCCTATATCTCCTATGACGGCAAGAACTACCGTCTGCCAAAGAACATGCATCAGCGTGCAGCCGAACTGACCTACGAAGAGTGCATGAAGATTGTCAATACGCCCATCAAGAAGAAATGAGACGTATCATCCTCATAGGCTATATGGGGTCTGGTAAGACCACCGTAGGAAAGGCTCTTTCCAAGGAGACAGGCATGATGTTCTACGACCTCGACTGGTATATTGAGAGTCGGATGCGTAAGACTGTTGCCCAGATTTTTGCCGAGCGTGGCGAAGAAGGTTTCAGGAAGATAGAACATAACATGCTCCATGAGGTGGCGGAGTTCGAGGATGTCATCATCAGTTGCGGTGGTGGAACACCTTGTTTCTTCGACAATATGGACTATCTGAACGGGCAGGGTGACGTCTGCTATCTGAAAGCCGAGCCTGAGGTGCTTTACCGCCATCTGCTGATGGGCAAGGTGGAGCGCCCCCTGATCAAAGGGAAGAGTCCTGAGGAACTGATTGCCTACATCACTGAACAGGTGGGAAAACGTGAGGAGTATTATAACAAGGCACGTTATATCCTGGATGTCAGTCTGATGGACGACTATGAGAAAATCAAAATCAGCGTAGAGAAACTGCGCGAACTGTTAAATCTATAAACCTACTTACCTTACAAAGATGAAGAAATGGACGATTGAAGACTCTAAGGAGCTCTACAACATCAACGGTTGGGGAACCAGTTATTTTGGTATCAACGAGAAAGGCAACGTATATGTGACGCCTTGTAAGGACGGTACCGAGATTGATATCCGTGAGGTGATGGACGAACTGTCACTGCGTGATGTCCAGTCACCTGTGTTACTGCGTTTCCCCGATATTCTCGACAATCGTATTGAGAAGACTTGGAGTTGTTTTAAGAAGGCTTCCAAGGAATATGACTATAAAGGTGAGAACTATGTGGTCTATCCTATCAAGGTGAACCAGATGCAGCCTGTGGTCGAGGAGATTATCTCCCACGGACGTAAGTTCAACTTAGGACTAGAAGCTGGTTCGAAGCCTGAGTTGCATGCCGTCATTGCGATGCAGTGTCAGAGCGACAGTATCATCATCTGTAACGGTTACAAGGACCAGAGTTATATCGAACTCGCCTTGCTCGCCCAGAAGATGGGTAAGAAGATCTTCATCGTTGTGGAGAAGATGAACGAACTCGAGATCATCGCCAAGGTTGCCAAGAAACTGAACGTTCGTCCGAATATCGGTATCCGTATCAAGTTGGCTTCCAGTGGCAGTGGTAAGTGGGAAGAGAGTGGCGGCGACGCCTCGAAATTCGGACTGACGAGTGCAGAACTTCTCGAGGCTCTGGAGATGTTGGACAAGAAGGATATGCGTGACTGTCTGCGCCTCATCCATTTCCATATCGGTTCACAGATTACGAAGATTCGTCGTATCCAGACTGCCTTGCGTGAGGCTTCACAGTTCTATATCCAACTGCATAAGATGGGATATAACGTGGACTTCGTTGACTGTGGAGGTGGTTTGGGTGTTGACTATGACGGAACGCGTTCTCCATCAAGCGAGAGTTCTGTCAACTACTCTATTCAGGAGTATGTCAACGACTGTATCTACACTTTCGTAGAGGCTGCCAACAAAAACGAACTTCCACATCCGAATATCATCACAGAGAGTGGACGTTCCTTGGCGGCTCATCACTCCGTACTGGTCATCGATGTCTTGGAGACGGCTTCCCTGCCTGAGATGCCTGAGGAGTTCGAGCCTGATGAGAACAGTCATCAGTTGGTAAAAGACCTCTATGAGATATGGGACAACCTCTCACCTCGTAATGTATTGGAAGACTGGCATGATGCCGAACAGATCCGTGAGGAGGTGCTCGACCTCTTTGCACATGGTATCGTTGACCTGAAGACACGTGCCGAGATTGAGGCGATGTACTGGAGTGTTTGTCATGAGATCAATGCGTTGGCTAAGAACCTCAAGCATATCCCTGAGGAACTGATGAACATTGACAAATTGTTGGCAGACAAGTATTTCTGTAACTTCTCTCTCTTCCAGAGTCTCAGCGACTCTTGGGCGATTGACCAGATGTTCCCTATCGTTCCCTTGCAGCGATTGGACGAGCGTCCCACACGTAATGCCACGTTGCAGGATATCACCTGCGACTCGGATGGTAAGATTGCCAATTTCGTGACCAATCGTAACAACTCACATTCACTGCCTGTGCATCCACTGAAGAAGAATGAGCCTTATTACCTTGGTGTCTTCCTCGTAGGCGCCTATCAGGAAATCTTAGGTGATATGCACAACCTCTTTGGCGATACGACTGCTGTTCATATCTCTGTGAAGGACAAGGATTACCATATCGACCAGATTATCGATGGTGAGACAGTGGCTGAGGTATTGGAATATGTACAGTATGCACCCAAGAAACTCGTTCGCCAACTGGAAATCTGGGTAGCTAAGAGCGTGAAACAAGGAAAGATCACCCTCGAAGAGGGTAAGGAGTTCCTTTCGAACTATCGTTCAGGACTCTACGGATATACGTATCTGGAGTAAGATGGTTAACGGTTAATGGTTAAAGATAAAACATTAAATATTAAAACTATGATCAATATTAAAAACCTTCATCGCGTATCGCGTGTCATCATTTTGATGGCGGCTGTCTTGATAGGCATGAGTTCCTGCAAGACACAACAAACCCTGACGTATGGGGATGCTGTTGACTGGACAAAAGCACGTTATGGTAAACTCATCAATAAGTATATCAAGGATGCAGGCAACAAACTCGATCCTGACGAGATGCGTCTATTGTTCACCCCCATCGGCTATGATGGAGGTTCCAACACCGTTTATTATCGTGATGCTGAGCGTCTGTTGGTAGACACCGTCTATTCCGTCATGCTGCAGAAGGCTGTTGCAGAAGGCAAGACCAGTATCGTAATCTTCACTGGTCCTTCTGCCAGTGGAAAGAGTACGGCTGCCAAGACGATGGACTTCACGAATACAGGACTGGTGTATGACGCTGCCTTCAATACGTATAAGAAACTCGCCACTGCCATTAGGAAAGCAGAGAGATTTGGTATGAAGGACGTGAAGGTGATTGCCGTCTATAACACCGTCCGCAACTGTTTCAAGAATTCAGTAGACAGAGGTAAGACCAGCAAGCGTTTCATCCATATCCCTTATATGATTGAGTCGTTTGGTAACAACGTCAACAAGATGCAGCAGTTGAAGGACAACTTCCCCGAGGTGGAGTTTATCTGTTTTGACAAGAGCGACAATGTCAATGCCAAACGTGTCAGTTTGGATGAGGCTTGCAAATGGAACTTCAACGTCAGTCAAGATGACATCCAATACCTCTTTAATATTATGCTCGATGAGATCAATAAGGGAGACCTCACGCCACATCAGTTGACCTATGTAGCAGGTGATGTCTTATCCATTGAAGGACTGTCGGATTCCAATAAGGCTCTGGCGAAAGAGATTGACGGAAAAATCAAAGCTTTGTCAAAAGAATGAAAGAGAAACTGACGATAGTAAAGGTAGGTGGGGCTGTCGTTGAGGACGAACAGCAACTCTCTCAGTTGTTGAAGGACTTCAGCGCCATCGAAGGACGCAAGGTGCTTGTTCATGGTGGAGGTCGTAAGGCAACGAAGATGGCTGAGCGTCTGGGTATAGAGACGCAGATGGTCAATGGTCGCCGCATCACAGATGCCGCCATGTTGGAGGTTGTTACGATGGTCTATGGAGGACTGGTGAACAAAAATCTGGTGGCACAACTGCAGGCAAACGGTGTCAACGCCCTCGGACTCACTGGTGCAGATGCCAATGCGATCATCTCACACAAGCGTCCTTTGAAAGACGGTATTGACTATGGTTTTGTCGGTGATGTTGATGCTGGTAACGGCGAGATGCTCAGTAAACTGATAGAGGCTGGAATCACCCCTGTGATGGCACCGTTGACACACGATGGCAAGGGACAGATTCTCAATACCAATGCTGATACTATTGCCAGTGAGACAGCCAAAGCCCTCGCAGATATCTACGACGTGACACTCATCTTCTCGTTTGAGAAGAAAGGTGTGCTGCGCAACCCTGACGATGATGACAGTGTGATACCTGTCATCACTCATGAAGATTTTGAGAGATATAAGGCAGACGGTACCATCTCAGGTGGTATGCTGCCCAAGATAGAGAATGCCCTGAATGCCGTAGAGGCTGGTGTCTCACGTGTCATCATCACCCTCGCTACGGCTATTGACGGTCAGCATGGAACGGTGATACAATGATCAGTTTCCACCACGATATCCTTCCTCTGAAAGACAGACTTTTCAGACTTGCCCTCCGCATCACTCTCAATCCGGCGGAGGCAGAGGACGTGGTACAGGAAACGATGATGAAGGTATGGAGCCGTCGGAACAACTGGGATACTATCGATAATATCGAGACCTTCTGTCTGACTATCTGTAGAAACCTTGCCCTTGACAAGACCCGTCACATGGGCAATCACACCCTTTCGCTGGATTTGGAAACGGAGCCGACAGATCAGAGCCACCATTCAAATCCAGAGGAACAGACCATGCAACGCGATCGCATACAACTGGTAAGACGACTTATCGACCAGTTGCCAGAGAAACAACGCAGTTGCATGCAACTAAGAGATATCGAAGGAAAGAGTTATAAGGAGATTGCTGACATCATGGGAATCAGTGAAGAACAGGTGAAAATCAACATCTTCCGAGCGCGACAAACCATTCGTGAACAGTTCAAAAAAGCAGATTCCTGAAAATTTTTCATTTTTCCTGTAACTTTTCTTTTTGTCATTCGTCTTGTAATATAGAGGACCAAAAATCCCTCAAGTGAAATAATGGATTATAAGTACATCGAACAACTCTTGGAACGCTACTGGGCAGCAGAGACCTCTCTCGAAGAGGAAGGTATCCTGCGCGCTTTCTTCAGTCAGAAGGACATCCCTGCTGAACTGGAGCAGTATCGCGACCTCTTTGTCTATGAGATGACAGAGAAGGAGAGCCAAATGTTGGGAGATGACTTTGACGAGCGTATCCTGGCCATGATAGAGGAACAGCCACGTACTGTCAAGGCACGCGAGATTCCTTTCAAGAAGCGTCTCATGCCGCTCTTCAAGGCTGCCGCCGTCGTTGCCATTATCCTCACTATAGGTGGTGCCCTTCAGCGTCCTTGGGATGCTAGTTGGAACGATCCGCACGTAGAGTATGCGAATTCCTACAATCTCTCTGTAGACTCTGCGGACGTCACCCCTATCCAGGCAGAAAATGTCACTGACATGCCTGCCGATAGCGCCAAGACCATTTCCGTCGATGTGGCTAAGGACTAAAGGAATTTTCTATGCTTTCTCTATATTAATATCATGTTTAGTTAAAACAATCATGAAACTGTGAAGTTTCTGTTCTCTCAAATTTTTCATAACATACTAACGAAGGACGGGCTATTTGTCAGAATTGACAGGTAGCCCGTCGATAATTTATGCGGCTCGCTTCATCCAGAGATGCAGCTGATAGAGTGCTGGTAAAAGGATGAGTAGAGAGAAGAAGACGGCAAGATAGACATGGAGTTCAGAGCCCTTAAAGAGGTCGATGAGTTTCATGTCTTGGTCTGGATAGGCATGATAGAGGATATAGGCAACACTGTTGTTAGCCCAATGGTAGGCCATGCCTGGCAGGATACTACCTGTACGCCAATACATCCATCCTAATAATAATCCTGCGATAAAGGCATAAGGCATCTGGGCAGGATTCATGTGGACAAGGGCAAAGAGGAGGGCGGAGATGATAATAGCTGCCATAGGCTTTGCCGTAGTTAGCAGACTACGAAGGATAGCACCACGGAAGACAATCTCTTCTGCCAAGGGTGCCAACAAACCGATAGCGAGATAGCCCCAGTAGTTGCCTAATAGCATCTCCTGCTGGTCTTCTATCCAGTTAGGCAGTTCCGGCATATTCTCTTGCAACCAAGTCATCGGAATAATCATTCCCAGTGCCGCAATCACTGCCCATACCAATACGAACCACTGTTTGGTTGCCATCCAACGGGGAGATACCTCAGCCCATTTTGCACCAAGGAAAACGGCAATCACCATCACGCTAAACACGACCATAGAAACGACGAGTTCTATGACGGTGATGTCTGTACTTCCTGTTACCTGTTGCCATATCAAATGAACTAAAACACCAGCAATTCCTTGTATGGCTAAAAACACCAACGCATATACAAATGCATTTATAATCGGCTTCTTCATATCTTCAATTCTTTGACCAGGTCAAAGCGACCAAGGTCGATTACTTCAATTTTTCAATCCTTTTTTTGTCTTCGTCTAATTGTGCCTTCAACTCCTCCGGATTATCGAAACGACGCTCATCACGCAGTCGTTCGATGAAACTCACCTGTATCTCCTGTCCATAGAGATCACCTTCATAGTCGAGGATATGTACTTCCAAGGTCTGAGCATGTGTTCCAAAAGTAGGACGAGTACCGATGTTCATCATGCCCATAAATGGTGAGAGGTGAGAGGTGAGAGGTGAGAGGTGAACGATCACAGCATAGACGCCAGGGGCAGGGATGAGTTTACGAGAATCGTTTGGTAAAAGGTTGGCAGTGGGATAACCTAACTCCGTACCGATATGTTCTCCCTTCACCACCTTCCCCTTAATACTATATGGATAACTCAGACACTGGGCAGCGTCTTTGACCTTGCCTTCTGTGAGTAGTCTTCGTATAACAGAAGAACTAATGTGAGAAGTAAGAGGTAAGAGGTTGGAAAGGCTACGGGTAGGCGAGCTTTGCTCGGGAATGGTAAGAGGAGGGATACTTTCAACTTTCATTCCTATCTCTTTTCCATAGCGGACGTAGTCTTCAAAAGTCTCTTGGCGATTGTGTCCGAAACGATTGTCATAGCCCATCAGCAGTACTTTGACGCTCAGTTGCTCTTTCATCATTACCATGAAGTCACGAGCCGACAGGACAGACATTTCTGGCGTGAAATGCAACACCTTCACATCGTCAACACCTGTTTCTGCAAGTAATCGCATGCGCTCTTCGTTCGTCGTCAGCAACAGAGGCTTCCAATCTGTCTGTACGACCTCACGAGGATGACAGTCAAAGGTAATGACCATTGACTGCAAGCCCTGCTGTCTAGCATAGTCGCAGACATGACTCAACACAAAGCGATGCCCCTTGTGCACTCCATCAAACATTCCGATGGTGGCTACACAAGGATTTGCTGCCTGCTGATTGTCTTTTAATATCAACGTCTCCATAAGCGGAGGCAAAATTACAAAAAAATATCTGAATAGTTGCAGGTTTGAAGAAAAAGCATTACCTTTGCAGCGAATTTCGGACTTGTAGCTCAGTTGGTTAGAGCAACAGACTCATAATCTGGAGGTCACAGGTTCAAGCCCTGTCTGGTCCACTCACGAGACAAGTATCAACAGAAGAAGGTAGATACTTGTCTTTTTTCTATGAATTCGGTAAATTTACCGCCCTTTTTCTGCACAAGAATGTACAATTCGTTCCTTTTTATAAAAAATTAACATAAAGAAAAGAAGTCTTTTTGTCTTTTTCGTTTATCTTTGCAAACGTATTAGCTACTTACAATAATAAATTATATAATTTAATTCATTTATGATGAACAAGAAGTATTTGATGAAAGGCCTAACCGCATTGGCTCTTCTCGCAACTGTCACCAGTTGTGTGAAGGACGTTGAGGGTTTGACTCCCGCTGAGCAGGACGAAAAGGCTAAAGAGAATGCTGAGCTTCAACTCGGCTTGCAGATTCCAGAAGGACAAAGCTGGAACATGTCGACACAAGTTACGGCTAACGTGAACGTCAACAAGAAGGCTGGCGAGACTTATCGCGTAACTGTTTACTCTAACAATCCGCTTGCAGAAGGCAAGGGTATCTTCCTGTCAAGAGGTACTATCAACAATGGTGAAACATTCACTGGTAAGTTTACTTGTGGTTCTGGTGTAAAGAGCCTTTATGTTGGTCTGACTGACTCAAAGGGTTACACAGTTTACAAGCAGGCTGCAGTAGAGAATGGCAGACTGGATCTCACTTTTGGAAATGTGGGCAATGGTTCACGTGCTATGAGAGCAGCCTACCAAGTAGGTAATGATGCTTATGATTTCTTTGATGTTCCTACCACTGAGGAACTTGCTGCAGCATTCCCATCTATTCCTACGACCAATGTTGCCAGCAATGATGTTTTGAATGATTATAACGCATTGGTTGCTCTTGTATACGAAAATGGTGCAGCTCGCCAACCATTAACTAACTTTGTCATTACCAGTGCTGGTGACTATACTGTTGGTGGCGGTCTCCAAAACACACATTGGGTATCTGTTCAAGGTCATCCCACAGGTGGTTATCAGCAGCCTGATCCTGTTAACATTTTTATTAATGTTGGTGAGAATGAGAAAGTAACTTTCAAACGCCAAGGAAACTTCCAGTTTAACCTTTATATCATTAGTGGTCAGGTAGAGTTAGCAAGTGATTTCGGAGAGATGGGAACTACATTCTCTGTGGCTCAAGGGGCTACTTTGATTGATAATCGTAGTTCTTTCTCTAACAACTTTGGTGTTAAGCTGTTCAATAGGGGAACTGTTAGAACAGGAGGTGCATACTCTATTGGAAATAATGCTTTTGTTTACAACGAAGGTAAGTTCTATGTAAATGGTGCTTTGGATTACATTGCAGGCTCTTGGCGTGATCCACGCTTCTTTAATGTAGGTGATGGCGTAGAGTTGACAGCAGATTCCTTCACGCTGAATTCCAATGGTGGTTTCATCAGTGACGGTGTTGTCAATATCACAGGTGCGACAACTGTTACACAAGCAGGTATTGAGTGGGTGAACAATGGTAAGTACACCACTGGCTCTCTGAAGTTCAGTGCTCATAACAGTACTTTCTATAACTACTGTCAATTGAACGTAACAGGTACTACCACCTTTACAGACGGTAAGTTCAACATGATGACTGGCAGTTATGTAAAGATGCAGCATGGTATCTTTAACAATTTTGATGTTACCATGTATAACAACTCTACTGTTTATGTTACAGACGGAACAAAGTGGGGTCGTCAGGGTAATGGAACCTTCCAGGGCTTCAGAACTGCTACTGACGATGCTACTGCTTATGTTGTACTGGGTGGTGACCAGCAATATGTTCCTTCTCACACGGATGGTGCCTTCCAACTCCAGGGTGCTGGTTTGACTGCCGCTATCTCGAACATGAAGTTCTATAATGAATTTGACGAACTCGGTGTACATTCTACATGGGAGAGTGTTCATTATTCAACAGAGGTTACTGCTGAGGATCTTATAGGAGATCAAGATGGCAGAATCACATGGAAGATTATCGATGCTCAGGTAACTGGTATTGAGGGAGCATCTGTTGAGGAACCTACGGAAGGACAATGCTCTGCTACATGGGAAGAGGAAGAATATCCTGTTTACGATGAGCCACAGATTTACTCTTATGCATTTGAGGACCAGATCTATAATGGTGACTACGATATGAACGATATCGTGCTGAAGGTTACCTTCCCATCAACCAAGAACGCTAAGGGCGAAGTTATTGCCATCGACTCTACGAAGTTGCAGATTACCATGGTTGCTGCTGGTGCTACCTTCAATATCAAGGCATACGTAGGTGATACTCCACTCTTCGACGGACAGGAAATTCACGATGCCTTTGGTGTTAATAAGGGTGTCATGGTCAACACTGGTAATGGAAGAGCTCAGACTGCTGCTCCTGTTGTTGATGTCATCAACATTCCTGCAGGTATCATTGACAGTGAGGGCAATGCAGACTTCACTCAACTGGATGTATGGATTTGGGTTAATCCAGAGACTGGTTATGACTCAGAGACTAAGATTTACTACCTTACTGACAAGGAGAAGCCTGTACCATACGCTGTGATGATTCCAGAAGACTGGAGATGGCCGTTGGAGCGCATCTGTATCACAGAAGCATATCCTGGCAAGGCAACTGCAGTTGAGAATGTTTATGACGAAGAGTTCTCGTTCGCTAAGTGGGCAGAGACCATTGATGCAAATCGTACAGAAGCCATGAGATCTTGGTTCAAGTATCCTGTTGAGGGAAAGACCATGATCAATCAATAAGGTAGACATCAAATACTTAATAACATTCTATTAATAATGCGGGGCATCTATGCGATATAGATGCCCCGTTTTTTGTTTCCTTACGAAAGAAGAATGTTTAATAAATGGCTCCGTCAGCAGGATAGAGATACCAATCTTGTGCGTTGTTATGATTAAGAATCCATTCACCGAAGGAATGTCCTAACTCTTGATAGGCTCCAGAAATGATGTTTTTCTTAAGCTCTCCGATGGTAGTACCCTCTAAAGGATAACGGAACTTTGCATAAGGAATGGCAAGTGCCCAACTGAAACCATTGTTATAACTCTGAGAAGCCCCATTATAATAAGGATATAGCACTTCTGCAAGTTTATAAGGATAGGTATGCACTTCCCAGTAATTCTCACCAGAAGTACCATACTGTACAACGATAAACGGGTCGAGATCGTTCAGGGAGAAAGAACGAGCCACAAACTCATCGCTAAACTTAAGATAATATGTGACTGTAACAGCGGGTTGAATGGCTCCTTGATTCGTCGAAGACGGATTAGCAATCGTATTGAAGTAACGACGATAGACACTACCATCCTCTGCGAGTTTATACATAGCAAGATGGGCATCGTCGAAGAGATTGATGACTACTTCGTTCGTCAGACTCTTGTCAACATCCTGCCATTCATCTTTTGAAATGAATTTACGCTCCCTTTCAGGGTAGCGGAGGAAAGTGGCTCCCTCTTCTTTAGAGATGATATCCTTGTATTGATTATACGAATATCCCACCAGACGGATGGCTGCACCAATCTGCTTCAAGTAGCCGACAGCATCTAATGATACATGAAGGGCAACAGTGGTTTTGTCGTCCAGAATCTCCTTTGTCACACTCATTACCACATCATTGTAATCCCAAGTCTCACTGGGGTTAGGATAGTCTGCTACAAAGCAATAGAAGATTTTCTGAGGAATCACTGCCTTGGCTGTGCCTGTCGGAACATTCGAATCAATCTCAATCGTCCCCTGTGAAGGTGATGCCTTCGTCATTCGAAGATACTTTCCGTTCTTATCCAATACGGCAACATAAATCGTACTTTGAGCCTCTGGAGCAACATAGTAAACCTGTCGGCTGATATTCGAGGTGGTAGGAACCTCAGCAAACACTTCTACATTAGAGGTGGTGAAGGGATTATCAGAAAGCACCTGTAGCATAGCTGCATCAGCCACTTTGCCCTTCACAAAGCTCGTACAAGTTTTAATCAGGTTCCACTTATGCCCATTCTCAATAGAGTCCACAGGGAAATAGCCTTCCAACTGGTCCTCATAACCGTAATAACGGAAATCATTTCTCACACAAGCAGTCACTGCACTTGTGATGGCAGCAACAATTAGTATCAAATTAAATAAATTCTTTTTCATAATGATAACGTCATCTTTTGGGCTGTAAAATTACAAAAAAAGGTGGAACTTTGTCTCTTTTTATGGACAAATACATGATAAATGCAAACGATTTCTTTCATTTTATGTTTTATTAACACATTTATTTCACCTTATATTAATAATTAGTGTAATTTTGCACCGTCGATAAAACAGGAACTTTTGTTTAGAATCAATAGTTAATAATATAATCATTTAAATCATTTTAAAATTCAAAGAACGATGAAAAAGTATTTGTTGATGGGTTTTGTTGCCCTTGCTTTCACTGCTTGTGTAAGCGACAAAGAAGTAACACCTCAGACTCAAGGTGAGAAGTATGAGAAGGCTTTCGAGCAACTCATAGGTGGTGCTGTTAACGCTAATGTAAACTGGGGATTTGATGCCCAGCAGGTTGCTACATTTGACGCAGATGGTAAGTATACTGGTATGCGTGGTGTTGATGCTAATGGTAATGAGTGGGGTCTTTATGTAGACGTTCCTCAGCCTCTTACAGAAGCTCAGAAGGATAAGGTTACTAGATGGTTCAAAGCCCACAATAATCCTGAGGGTGTTGCTATTAATTGGAGTGATTTCTTCGTTCAGCAGGTATTTGAAGGAGAATGGGGTCCAAATATGAACTACCTGTATTGCGGTAGTGACGTAGATCACACCTTCAATTTCAATGCAGGTAATGCTGGCGTTTACCAAAATGTATGCTATGGCCTGCAAGAAGGTGCAACAGACCAGAACCAGCGTGTTTATGGTTCTGACAAGATTGAGTTCATGGTTAACAGCAGCACAGAGTATTTTGGTTTCCACAACTCTTTCGATTCTAACTTCTATAAAGATAACTATGTAATCATTCCTGGTGATGTTATTCAGGAATGGGAAAATACCACAACAGCTAATGGTGAGAATGCAGATGTTTCTGGCATGTTCTTCGTAGGCTTTGATTTCGAGGCTCATGGTGTGGATGCTAATACTCAGCAGGTAGATCGTGATTACTACTTCGACAACTGGATTGTTAAAATCACTCCAGGTCTGTATAAGAATCGTGAGCGCATCATGGTTGAGGACCTGATTGCAAGCGATCTTTCTCAGGTAGGTTATAGCGAAGGCAAGAGTGACTGGGACTTCAACGATGCAGTATTCGATGTTGCATACCTCAGACAGCAGGACGCCAACTATCAGATGCATGATTACGCTGTCATCACCCTTTGGGCTGCTGGTGGTACAAAGTCTCTGACAGTTGCTGGTAAGGAAGTACACGAGCTGTTTGGTCAGCCTGTTTCAAAGATGATTAACACTAAGGCTCCTAATGGCATAGACGGTTTGCAGCCTGTTATCTTCCGTATTGATATGGGTGCAGCCGATTATAACAAGCAGTACGATGCTAACGAGGTTAAGGTCTTTGTTGGTGGTACTGAGTTGAAGGCAGAAGTGGGTAAGGCTCCTCAGAAAGTTAAGGTATCTAAGACTACTCGTTGGATGAAGGAACTTCTGATTATCACCAGCGGTTATGCTCAGTTTGCTACTTATGCAACAACTGGTCAGCCTACCAACTGGTATGAGACCGTTACAGACGCTTCTGTACTGTATTAATTGACCCATCAAATACAATCATAAACTACTTTTTTGAAGAGTGCCTGCGTGATGTAGGCACTCTTTTTTATGCATAAAATTTGGCAATTCATCCAAATTGCAGTACCTTTGAGACAAGTCTCGAAGGTACTTACGCTCGAAAAAACTCAAGTTTCTCTTGGTTTTTTTCTCACTTAATCGTACCTTTGCACCTACAATGGTACTGAATTATATTTGGGTCGCTTTTTTCCTACTTGCATTTATTATTGCAGTAGTGAAATTGATATTTATGGGAGACATGGACGTCTTCCCTGCGATGATGGACTCCACGTTCTCATCATCGAAAACAGCGTTTGAGATCTCATTAGGACTAACAGGCGTACTGTCGCTTTGGTTAGGAGTGATGAAGATAGGAGAGAAGGGCGGTGTCGTCAACGTACTGGCTCGCATCTTGTCACCTGTATTCTCCAAACTCTTCCCGGACATCCCTAAAGGGCATCCTGTGACGGGTTCTATCTTCATGAATATCGCCGCCAACATGCTGGGACTCGACAATGCGGCAACGCCGTTAGGACTGAAAGCAATGGAACAGATGCAAGAACTGAATCCCAAGAAGGATACGGCTTGGAATCCGATGATTATGTTCCTTGTGTTGAATACCTCAGGACTGACGCTTATACCTATTAGTATTATGGTATATCGTGTTCAGTTGGGTTCTGCACAACCTACAGATATCTTTATGCCCATCCTGCTTGCCACATTCTTCTCGACGCTGGTAGGTATCATCGTTACTTCGCTCTATCAACATATCAACCTTCTCAACAAGACCATGTTGTTGACATTAGGAGGAGCCTGTTTAGTGGTGGCTGGTATTATCTGGGGCTTTGCACAGATGGACAGTGTAATGATGAACAAGGTAAGCACTACCGTAGCCAATATCCTGTTGATGACGATTATCGTGAGTTTCATAGCGGCAGGAGTGAGAAAGAAGATTAATGTCTATGATGCTTTTATCGAAGGAGCAAAAGACGGTTTTCAGACGGCTGTCCGCATCATCCCTTATCTCGTTGCCATCCTTGTGGGTATTGGTGTCTTCCGTGCCTCTGGTGCTATGGATATGTTGATAGGTGGAATGCGCTGGTGTGTGGAAGCCACAGGAATGAATGCCCTGTGGGTAGATGCGTTGCCTACGGCACTGATGAAACCCCTGTCAGGTTCTGGCGCAAGAGGTATGATGGTAGATGCGATGACAACATATGGAGCCGATTCGTTTGTAGGTCGTCTGTCGTGTGTCTTCCAAGGTTCTACGGACACGACTTTCTATATCCTTGCTGTCTATTTC
The DNA here is from genome assembly GCA_045225255.1 of Prevotella sp. Classification (GTDB taxonomy): domain Bacteria; phylum Bacteroidota; class Bacteroidia; order Bacteroidales; family Bacteroidaceae; genus Prevotella. Next base: position 38,122 of record JBGVBD010000126.1, read on the forward strand.
GGTTCTGTAGGAATTTCGAAGACACGCCATGCTGTTGCCTGTGGCTTGATTGCTGATTTGGCAGGTGTCATAGCAGCGATAGCGATTTGTTATTTATTCTTTGCGTAATAACGATATAACGTTACAACGGAATAACGAAAAGAAAATGGGAAAGCTAACTAATATCTTCAAGGACACAGCCATTTACGGATTATCGAGTATCATAGGTCGTTTCCTGAACTATTTGCTCGTACCACTTTATACGGCAAAGATGTCTGCCGCCAGTGGAGGCTATGGTGTCATTACCAATATGTATGCCTATACCGCCTTGGTTCTGGTGCTGTTGACTTTTGGTATGGAGACTACTTATTTCCGCTTTACCAATAAGACACACGAGGACTCAATGACCGTCTATAGTACCACTCTTATTACTGTGGGTACGCTGGCTCTGAGTTTCGTGGCACTTCTCTTCTTGTTTATAACTCCTCTGAGTCAGTTCATGGGCTATGGGGATCATCCTTCTTATGTCTGGGTGATGGGTGTCACTGTTGCCATTGACGCTTTCCTCTGTATCCCCTTCGCCTATCTGCGTCAACAGAAGAAGGCGTTGAAGTTTGCAGCCTTGAAACTTTTGAATATCGCAGTCAGCATCCTGCTCAACGTCATTTACTTTGCGTGGATGGACGGCAAGGATGTTGGTTACGCTTTCTATATCAACCTGGCGTGCTCTGCAATGCTGGCAGTTTGTCTTATCAAGGAACTCACAGGCTTCCACTATACTTTCGATAAAGCATTACTGCGACGCATGCTCAGTTATAGTTGGCCTATCCTCATCTTGGGAGTTGCAGGTATTCTCAATCAGACAGCCGATAAGATGCTGTTCCCTTACATTTATGAGGGTAGCGATATGCTTGAACAGTTGGGTATCTATGGTGCTTGTTCGAAAATCGCGATGATTATGGCAATGATTACACAAGCCTTCCGTTTTGCCTATGAGCCTATCGTATTTGCTGGTGTGAAGGATAAAGACTCCCATGAGATGTATGCCAAGGCGATGAAATACTTCATTATCTTTACTCTGTTGGCATTCTTGATAGTGGTGGGGTATATGGACATTCTGAAATACATTATCCGCAATCAGGACTATTGGGTAGGCTTGAAGGTAGTGCCTATTGTGATGGCTGCAGAGATTATGATGGGAATCTACTTCAACCTGTCATTCTGGTATAAGGTTATTGATAAAACAATTTGGGGAGCCATCTTCTCTGGTATCGGTTGTGCAGTACTGTTGATCGTTAACGTCATCTTCGTACCACGTTATGGTTATATGGCATGTGCCTGGGGAGGATTTGCCGGTTATGGTGTAGCGATGCTCATCTCTTATTTTGTAGGGCAGAAATACTATCCCATCAACTATCCGCTGAGAGACATCATCCTGTATGTGCTGCTCTCTATCGGTTTGTTCAGTCTGATGCGTGCCACCAACGAATGGCCTCTCTTGCCATCATTGTTGTTCAACACGCTGCTTATCATCCTCTTCGTGGCATATATTGTCTGGAAAGACTTGCCACTTAGTAAACTACCTATCATTGGAAACAAATTCAAAAAATAATATGATATGAAAAAGATTCTATTATCATTGATGTGTCTCTGTTCCCTTGTGGCTAAGGCCGATGAAGGTATGTGGACACTCTACAATCTGCCTCCTGCTATCTATGAGCAAATGAAGCAGTATGGTTTTGAGTTGCCATTAGAGCAACTCTATCAGAGTGATAACGCTGTCAAGAATGCTGTTGTCAACTTTGGCGGCTTCTGCACGGGTGTCGTAGTATCACCTGATGGACTTGTGTTTACCAACCACCACTGTGGCTTTGATGCGATTCGTAGTCATTCTACTGTTGAGCACGACTACATGCTGAATGGTTTTATTGCTAAGAGTTATGGAGAGGAATTGCCCAACGAAGACCTCTTCGTGAGTTTCATGGTGGAACAGAAAGACGTAACAGACCAGTTGAAGGAACTGGGACTCGACAAACTGTCGATAGAAGAAGTCGGATATTTTGTTGATTCTATCCAAAATGTTTGGCAGAAAGAGATACATCTGCAGGACTCAACCTTGCGTGTAGAAATATTGCCGTTCTATGAGGGCAATAAATATTATATGACCACCTATCGTGATTTCAACGATGTCCGATTAGTGTTCTCTGTTCCCAAATCGATGGGTAAGTTTGGTGGCGAGACCGATAATTGGATGTGGCCTCGTCAGACCTGTGACTACAGTGTGTTCCGTATCTATGCAGACCCCAAGACCAATGGTCCTGCGGAATACTCCAAGGACAATGTTCCCTATCATCCTGCTTCATGGGCAAAAGTATCGATGGAAGGATATAAGCCTGGCGACTTCGCGATGATTTTAGGTTATCCTGGCAGTACGAGCCGCTATCTTAGCAGTTATGGCATTCAGGAGCGTCGCGATGCCATGAATGCTCCTCGTGTACAGGTTCGCGAAGTGAAGCAAGAAGTGATGTTACGCCACATGCGGGCTTCTGAGGCAGTGCGTATTATGTATGAGTCAAAGTATGCCCATTCCAGCAACTATTGGAAGAATTCGATAGGTATGAACAAGTGTATTGACAGTATCGGACTCATTCAGCAGAAACGGCAGTTTGAGGAGAAGATACGTCAATGGCAAGATACGACAGGTTATCTGAAGGATGAACTCGACTTCGATAAGTTGGCTGATCTTTACCAGAAACGTATGAAGTTGACACGCTTGCGCACCTTATTCACAGAAACCTTCTTAACCTTTGATGACGAAATAACAAAACGCGCCTGGCGCAGTAATTGGGGAATCAAAGTTCAAGGACCAAAGGATAAGCCTAACAAGCAGTATTATATACTCGACGATAACAGTAAGGAATGGGATAAAGCTACTGACTGTGAACTGCTGGCAGCACTCATCAAGAACTATCGCCAACAAGTCATTGACCAACAATATTTGCCTGACTTCTATCAGACTATCGACCAACAATTCCATGGTGATTATACTGCTTACGTCAATGCCTTATATAAGAAGTCGGTACTGATGAAAAGCAGCAAGCCTATCTATTTCAACAAAAAGAGTTACAACAAGGATTTAGGCGTTAAGTATGGTATCTCTATCAGTGAAATCTTGGCTCAACTCAATGCTGACCGCAGGCAGTTGAGTATCGATATTGCTAAGCAGGAACAACTGCTTTGTGCTGCTGTATTGCGTATGGAAGAGGATATGCCCAACTATTCAGATGCTAACTTCACCATGCGTATGACTTACGGACAGATTGGTGAGTACACGCTTGGTGGTCGTCCTTCTGGCTATTATACTACAGCACGCAGTCTCTGGGATAAGATGCAGAAGGCAGACGAGAACTTCGAGTATTTTGCAGAACCCATCATGCACGAACTATTGTCAGTAAAGGATTTCGGTCCTTATACAGATAAGTTGACTGGTACGCTGCAACTCTGTTTCCTGTCTAACAATGATATTACGGGTGGTAACTCTGGTTCACCAATCTTCAATGGAAAGGGAGAACTCTTAGGACTTGCCTTCGATGGCAACTGGGACAGTCTTTCCAGTGACATCTTCTTTGATAGTAAACTGGCACGTACCATCAATGTCGATGTTCGTTTCATGCTCTATATGATGGATCGGTGGGGACATGCCGATCGCCTGTTGCAAGAACTGGGTGTCAAGTAAAGAAAGAGGGTGAGCATTTCGCTCACCCTTATTTCTTCTTTTATTTCTTCTTTCTGGGTTTACGGATTGCCCAACCCTCTTCACTGAAATCAGGAATCTCGCCTTTCAGTTTCATCTTCTCTGGATGTAGGAACTGCATCCATTCATCCTTAGAATATGTCTTCTTGTTGGCGGGTTCTTTGGTTGCTCTGGGCTTTCTGGAATCTCTGGAAGCCTTAGAGGTTCTAGGTTCTCTAGAAGGTCTAGAAGCTCTAGCCTCTCTAGAGGGTTTAGGCTCATCAGCATCATTGCAACGTACTTCACGTCCCTTATAACGCTGTCCATTGATGTATTTCATTACGCGCTGGGCATCTTCCTCAGGTACATCAAAATACGATTGGGTATTCAACAGGTCAATATGTCCTACATCTACATGACCACGTACATTCTTATTTAGGAATTGCATTAACTCACCAGGATAGAAACCGTCCTTTTTGCCCAAGTTGATGAACAGGCGGCGATAGCCTTCCTCTGCCTGACGAGGACCATTGCCTCTCTTTTCGCCTCTTCTGCCTTCTCTCTTATTTCTTCCATCTTCCTTCCTACTTTTTACTTCAGAAATCTCAGGGGCATCTGCATAATACGCAAGGAACTTACCAAACTCCATAGAGACAATCTTCTTGATGAGGTCTTCCTTGTCTGTATACTCGAAATAACGATTGATATCCGCCATAAATGGAGCAATCTGCTCTTCGTCCACATCTGCCTTCACAATCTGATCCATCACCTTATAGAGTTGTTTCTTACAGATTTCCTCGGCAGAAGGAATCTTTCCTTCCTCGAAAGCCTTGCCAATCTCCTTCTCGATGTTGCGGATCTTATGTTTCTCACGTGAGTGAACAATACTCAGTGATGTTCCTTTCTTTCCGGCACGACCTGTACGGCCACTGCGATGGGTATAGTTCTCAATATCGTCTGGCAGACCGTAGTTGATGACATGCGTCAGATCATCTACATCCAGTCCTCTCGCTGCTACATCCGTAGCCACCAACAACTGAACGGTATGCTGACGGAACTTCTGCATCGTCAGGTCGCGCTGCTGTTGTGAGAGGTCACCATGCAGACTCTCTGCGTTATAACCGTCTTTAATCAGTTTATCTGCCACTTCTTGTGTCTCAATCTTCGTACGACAGAAGATGATGGCAAAGATACGTGGATAGAAGTCTACCAGTCGCTTCAGGGCAAGGTATTTGTCCTTTGCATTCACCATATAATAGATATGGTTCACATGTTCGGCGCCCTCATTACGTGAACCTACGACAATCTCTTTGTAGTCATGCAGATAACCTTTGGCAATACGCTCAATCTCACGACTCATCGTCGCAGAGAACAACAAGGTGTTACGTTCAGAAGGAACACCTTCCAAAATAGCGTCAATACTCTCAGAGAAGCCCATATTCAACATCTCGTCAGCCTCGTCGAGCACGACATTATACACATCGTCTAACTTCGCTACGCCACGCTTCATCAGGTCAATCAGTCGACCTGGTGTGGCAACAATAATCTGTACGCCCTTCCTCAATGAACGAATCTGTTGCTCAATAGACGCACCTCCATAGACTGCTTCGATATGGATGCCGTCCATGTATTTCGAGAAATCGCGTAAGTCATCGGTAATCTGCAAACAAAGTTCACGGGTGGGACTTAAAATCAACGCCTGTGTATCCTTGCGCGACGAATCGATGCGTTGCAATACGGGGATACCAAACGCAGCCGTCTTACCCGTACCCGTCTGGGCAAGGGCAATAACATCATTTTGATTACCAAGCAAATAAGGGATAACTTCCTCCTGTACGGGCATGGGTTGTGTGAAACCCAATTCCTCAATGGCGTGGCGAATCTCTTCGCAAACGCCTAACTCTTCAAATGTCTTCAAACCTATTTAATTACTAATTCGTGTGCAAAGGTACGAATAAGTGAGCGAAATGCAAAAGGAAAGCTTGTTTTTCTTTTCATTTGCTTTACCTCGTTTCACGAACAGCGACCGTTGGTTCCGAACGGAAGTACCTTCGAGACAAGTCTCAAAGGTAGTGTAATTTAGGTGAAATACCAAATTATATTTATTATTTCACTCTTATAACCAACTTTTTCTATGAATTGTATTTTTATTACTCTCCAAATTTTTGTGTGCTTTTTAATCTTTTTTTAGATTTAATTTTGAACAGGTATTGGGGAATTTTTGTATCTTTGCAACCGATTCCGGTTATCCAAAATGGAAAACTTTTTGGGAAACGAAATCGAAAAAGTTGTCCAAAACGGAAAACTTTTTAGAAACTCTGATAATTAAAAACTTGATAAAATATAAAACAATGGAGATTCAAAACTTTACCATTACGAAGCGCGACGGCTCGAAAGACCGCTTCTCGTTAGACAAGATTATGAATGCTATCGTGAAGGCATTCGAGAGTGTTGATCAACCTACTGACCTTGGTGCTATCTCTAAGATTCTCAGTCGTTTAGACATTCATGAGGATATTACGGTAGAGGATATTCAGAACCAAGTGGAAGAGGCGTTGATGAGTGAGGGCTACTACAAAGTGGCCAAGTCATTTATGCTTTATCGCCAGGCTCACACAGAGGATCGTGAGACACTTGCGAAACTGCAATTCCTCTCAGAATATTGTGAATCGGTGAATGCAGCGACTGGTTCAAAGTATGACGCAAATGCAAACGTGGAGCACAAAAACATTGCCACGCTGATTGGTGAGTTACCCAAATCAAACTTCATCCGTCTGAACCGCCGTCTGTTGACTGACCGTATCAAGAAGATGTACGGAAAGCAACTCGCCGATGAGTATATCGACAAGTTGACACACCACTTTATATATAAGAACGACGAGACGAGTCTTGCCAACTACTGCGCCTCCATCACCATGTATCCTTGGCTGATTGGTGGTACAATCTCCATTGGCGGCAATTCTACGGCTCCTACAAACCTGAAGAGTTTCTGTGGCGGTTTCGTAAATATGGTATTCATGGTGTCGAGTATGCTGAGTGGTGCCTGTGCTACCCCAGAGTTCCTGATGTATATGAACTATTTCATCGGAAAAGAGTATGGTCAGGACTATTGGAAGCGTGCCGATGAGCAGGCAGACCTCTCGTTGAAGAAGCGTACCATTGATAAGATCATCACTGACTATTTCGAGCAGATTGTCTATTCACTGAACCAGCCTACAGGTGCCCGTAACTATCAGGCTGTGTTCTGGAATGTCGCTTACTACGATAAGTATTATTTCGACAGCATCTTCGGTGAGTTCTACTTCCCTGATGGTTCGAAGCCCGATTGGGAAGGACTCTCTTGGTTGCAGAAGCGTTTCATGAAGTGGTTTAACCATGAGCGCACGAAGACATTGCTGACCTTCCCTGTTGAGACCATGGCACTGCTCGTTGACGAGAAAGGTGAGTGCAAGGATAAGGAATGGGGCGATTTCACCGCAGAGATGTATGCTGAGGGACATTCGTTCTTCACCTATATGAGTGACAATGCCGACTCACTGAGTTCTTGCTGCCGTCTGCGCAACGAGATTACGGACAATGGTTTCAGTTATACGTTGGGTGCCGGTGGTGTATCGACTGGTTCGAAGAGTGTGTTGACCATCAACCTCAACCGTTGTGTACAGTATGCTGTCAACCACCAACAGGACTATTTAGAGTACTTAGGTGAGATTATCGAACTCTGCCATAAGGTACAGATGGCTTACAACGAGAACCTGAAGGAGTTGCAGGAGCATGGTATGCTGCCACTGTTCGATGCCGGCTACATCAATATCGGTCGCCAGTATCTGACCATCGGTATCAACGGTCTCGTTGAGGCTGCTGAGTTCATGGGCTTGAAGATCACGCCGAACGACGACTATCTGCACTTCGTACAGGGCATCCTCGGACTCATCGAAAAGTACAACAGAAAGTATCGTACGAAGGATGTGATGTTCAACTGTGAAATGATTCCTGCAGAGAACGTTGGTGTGAAGCATGCTAAGTGGGACCGTGAGGACGGCTATTTCGTTCCACGCGACTGTTATAACAGTTACTTCTATGTAGTAGAGGACGATTCGCTGACCATCATCGACAAGTTCAAACTGCATGGTGCACCTTATATCGAGCACTTGACAGGTGGTTCTGCCCTTCACATGAACCTCGAAGAGCATCTGAGCAAGCAGCAGTATGCCCATCTGTTGAAGGTGGCTGCTCAGGAAGGCTGTAACTACTTCACGTTCAACATCCCCAACACGGTATGTAACGAATGCGGACATATCGACAAGCGTTATCTGAAAGAGTGTCCTCACTGCCATTCGAAGAACGTCGATTATATGACCCGTATTATTGGTTACTTGAAGCGTGTGAGCAACTTCTCACAACCTCGTCAGGAAGAGGCAGCACGCCGCTTCTATGCCCACGCTAAGAGCGAATAGCTAACAGCTAAAAGCCTATAGCCAAATGCTCAAATACGTCAACACTGGCATCGTATTTCAGGAGATACCCGATGAAGTGACACTGGCAATTAATATCTCTAATTGCCCGTGTCACTGTCCGGGGTGTCATAGCCATTACCTCTGGGAAGATATTGGGCTGCCCTTGGATACCGATGCCATTGATGACTTTGTAAAGAAATTCGGTAGCGACATCACCTGTATTGCCTTTATGGGCGGTGATGCCGACCCGAAAGGTGTCAATCAACTGGCACAGTATATCCATGAGACCTACCCTGAATTCAAGGTAGCATGGTATAGTGGACGCATCCGCATCACCTCTGCCATCTGCAAGACCGACTTCAACTATATCAAGATCGGTCCGTATATCAAGCATCTCGGTCCTTTGAAGCAACCCACCACCAACCAACGACTTTATCGACAGACGGAGAATGGGGAGTTTGAGGATATCACATCCAGATTCTGGAAGAAATAGCCGTTATGAAGATCTGTATATTCTGTTCTGCCAACCAACAGATAGACCCTGACTTCTTCACGATGACAGAAGAGTTAGGGCGATGGGCTGCAAAAAACGCCCATTCCATCGTATATGGCGGCGTGAATCAAGGACTGATGGAATGTATCGCAAAGGCGACTCATGAGGCAGGTGGACAGACCATCGGTGTGATACCGAGAATCATAGAGAAGTCGGGACGTATCAGCGACTATGTGGACGTAGAGATTCTCTGTGACAACCTTAGCGACCGCAAACAACTGATGGAAGACAAGGCGGATGTCTTCATTGCCTTGCCTGGAGGTATTGGTACCCTCGATGAAATCTTTACAATTGCAGCCTCTGCCACCATTGGTTATCACGACAAGAGAGTGATCCTCTATAACATGAAGGGCTTCTGGGATTCCCTCATCCAATTGTTGGATGGACTGCAAGCCAAGGGACTTACAAGAAAAAATTGGCGAACTTACATGAAAGTCGCCAATTCGTTAGAGGATATCGAGCAATTGCTCTCTGAATAATCTTTCCTTATTTTGCTTTCAGGCGTTCTGCCATTGCACGACCTAAAGCCTCACAAGCGGCTTTAGTCTCTGCCGTCAGACTCTGTTTGATTTCTACGGGCTCACCAACTGCCTCGTAATGCAGTTTTTCCTCATTCCATCGGGCAATCTCGCTCACTGCCTTGGATGCCCAGCCATAAGAGCCAAACCAACCTAACAG
>JBGVBD010000127.1:0-66130 GCA_045225255.1 Prevotella sp.
CGTCACTAACGTCACGCTGTCGTCACGCGTAATTCCCTGATTATCAACGAGTGTTACGTTGTGACGACGGTGACGTTAAATTTAAAACTTTATGTAGAAGAAATAGAGAGAATAAAGCCTCTTTTCGACATGAATAAAGGCTACAAACGGGTCGAATGTAGGCTACTTTCGAAGTGTTCCAAGCCTTGGAACATATAAAAATTCTATTGAAATCCTTGCGACTATCAAAGATATTTACTATCTTTGCGTTCAGTAAACTTAAAACAAGTGTCAAGTTAAAAAGACACATGAAAAAGTGAATTATGGCAAAGAAACAGATAAAAGAGAAAGCGATAGAAGAGGCTTTGTGGGAGTCGGCGAATAAACTGCGTGGCTCAGTAGAGCCATCAGAATATAAACACGTGGTGTTAAGCCTGATTTTCCTGAAGTATGCCAACGACCGTTTTACGGAGCGACGAAATGAGTTAGTGGCAGAAGGCAAAGAGGCTTTTACGGATAATCCTGTGTTCTATAACGCTAAGAATGTTTTCTACTTGGAGCCTGAAAGTCGTTGGGATTATCTGATAGAGAATTCCAAGCAGAACGATATCGCTATCAAGATAGACAAGGCTTTGGCTAAGGTGGAACAGAATAACCCTACGCTTAAAGGTGCCTTGCCTAGCAACTATTATGCAGGTCTTTCACTTGATCGCACTAAACTTGCTGCATTGCTCGACGAGATAAATAAGATTGATACGCTGAAAGACCCTGAACACGATGTGATAGGTCGTGTGTATGAGTACTTCCTAGGTAAGTTTGCTATTGCCGAAGGTAAGGGTAAAGGAGAATACTATACACCCAAAACCATCGTCAATCTGATCGCAGAGATGATAGAACCTTATCGTGGCAAGATATACGACCCTTGTTGTGGCTCTGGCGGTATGTTTGTGCAGAGTATGAAATTTATCGAAGCCCATCATGGTAATAAACGCGATATCTCTGTCTATGGACAGGAATATACCAACACCACTTATAAACTGGCAAAAATGAATCTTGCCATTCGTGGTATTGCCTGTAATCTGGGTGAGATGGCTGCCGACACTTTCCATAACGACCAACATAAAGACCTGAAAGCCGACTTTATCATGGCTAATCCGCCTTTTAACCAAAAGGCATGGAGAGCAGAGAATGAACTGAAAGACGATCCTCGTTGGGTAGGCTATGATGTGCCACCAACAAGCAATGCCAACTATGGATGGATTCTGAATATCGTTTCCAAACTCTCTGTCAACGGCACTGCTGGCTTCCTTTTGGCGAATGGTGCTTTGAGTGGTGATGGAACAGAGTTGGCTATCCGTAAGCAACTTTTATTAAACAAAGTGGTAGAGGCAATTGTTATTCTGCCTCGTAATATGTTCTATTCCACAGACATCAGTGTGACGCTTTGGATTCTGAATAATAACAAGAAAGCTCGCAATGTAGAGCAAAATGGTAAACTGGTGAAGTATCGTAATCGCGAAAACGAAGTGCTTTTTATTGACCTGCGCCAGTGGGGTGAACCCTTTGAGAAGAAATATATCCAGTTCTCCCAGGAACAGATAGAGCAGATTGCCGAGAACTTCCACAACTGGCAGCGAGAAGGTTATGAACAAACCTATCACAATGAAGCTGAATACTGCTATTCTGCCACCCTCGATGAAATAGAGCAGAAAGGTTGGAGCCTCGTCCCCAGCAAATACATCGAGTTTAGGAATCGTGACGAGCAGATAGACTTCGATACCAAGATGCGCCAATTGCAAGCAGAAATGCACGACCTGTTGCAACAGGAAGAAACAAGTAAACAGGAACTAAAAGCCCTCTTTGAGAAGTTAGGCTATAACCTCTAAAGCCAACAAATTCTTGCTAATTTTGCAAAAACTTGCAAGAATTGGCAAGAATTTAAAATATTATTTGTATCTTTGCAGCAAGAAATAAAAACAAATTGTTATATGATAGAATTGCCCCCAAAGATTGACAAAAAGACGCTCGTCAATGCCTTGTTGAAAGGAAGCGATGTGGAGATTACCCAACTCGTCGACAAAATCAATGATAACTATGAGTATTGGGATAAAGTGAAATACAAGCCTTTGCCAGGTGGATATACGCCTCAAATTCTTTGGACTCATGTTAAAGCCTCACGACTGAGAGGGATGATGGTCGTATGGTATAAATATGGTATCAATCTGTGTATCACTAGTCAGATGCAGCGGATGTGTCATGACTTTGATATGAAGTTTGGTAGTTTTTGGGAGGATGATAATGATGCTCAAAGTCCGGAAAAGAGATATTATCTGTCAAGTTCGTTGATGGAGGAAGCCATCTATTCCAGTAAGATGGAAGGCGCTTCCACCACTCGAGTTGTTGCCAAGGAGATGTTGAGGAAGAAGAAATCACCTCAAAACAAGGCGCAGCAGATGATTGTCAACAACTACAATACGATTCAGTATATAGTTGATCATAAAGATGACCCTTTGACAGAAGAAGGGCTGCTGTATATACATAGGCTGATGACAGAAAAAACTTTGGATAATCCTGATGACGCAGGACGCTTTAGAACAAACGATAAGGTTGTCGTGGCAGATATGGTAGAAGGGGATATTGTCTATACGCCACCTACATATAAGGAGATTCCAGAGTTTGTAGAAACCCTGTGCGATTTCTTCAACAACGACAGCCCGAGTACTTTTATCCATCCTATCATCAAGGGTATTATTGTCCACTTCATGTTGGCATATATGCACCCCTTTGTCGATGGAAACGGACGGACGGCACGTGCATTGTTCTATTGGTACATGCTGAAAGAGAAGTACAAGTTGACAGAGTACATGTCTATATCAAGGGTCATTTCGAAGTCAAAACCAAGTTACGAAAAAGCATTCTGTTATACAGAGAACGATGGAAATGATATGGGTTATTTTGTTGCCTACAATCTGAATGCATTGGAAAAATCTTTCCAGCAACTTCGCGAATACATACAACGGAAGCAACAGGAGAAGAAAGCGGCCAGCACATTTATGATGGCTGGTAATATAAATTATCGGCAGGCAATGGTACTGCAGCGGCTTACCGATGAGCCAGACACTATCTTTACAGTAAAAGATGTGCAGGAATTGTTCTCTGTTTCATCTATGACAGCAAGAAAGGACTTGTCCGACTTGGTACAACAAGGCTACTTGACAGAGATTGCAATCAACAAAGTGACACGAGGCTATATAATAGCTCCATTAAAGAAACCATTTGAATAAAATTGAATCTGAAGACGTATGGCAACAATAAAAATAACAGATAAACAACTAAAAGACACATTGTCTTTGCAATTAGTTAATTGTAATAGTTTTGTGAACACTCTATACAAGTACATGACAGCAAGTCGTGTTCTTGATATTTTGGAAAAAGAGCCTCATCAAATGGGTTTTGTTTCTCCAGAAAAATGGTATGATCCATACGAAACAAAGTACCTAAATACCGATTATACTAAATTGAATGGGTATAAACAGCCTAAAATATATTGTTTTTGTGCAAGAATGGATAACCGTAATGAAGAAGCATCTTGGAAAATATATAAGAAAGAGAATGAGCCTTTGTTGCGTATATCAATAAGAACGATTGATTTCTTATCGTATTTAGACAAATTTGTAAAAGAGCATGAGTGTGATCTTTATTTCTCTCGGGTTGATTATAGATTTAAAAAGAAAGAGATAGACGAATTGTATCTGCCGTCAAGTCCCTATTATCATGAGTTCTTTGACGATTTTAACGACAAACAATATGTCAAAGTTATGTCATTAAAAAGATGGGCTTTTGGTTATGAGAATGAATATCGTATTTTTATTATCCCAAGAAATCAAGATGCAATAAAAGATTATTTGAAAGATGGGGTGCTGTTTGTTCCTGTTTCGGTTGAAATGATTTCAAGATTTACATTTTATCCTGCTAATAAATCTAATAAAAGTTTATCATCTCAAATTGATAAGGCAAAATATGAAGCAGAGTATAAATTAATAAAGGAACGATTATCTTCGTCATATCCAGAGGCGAAAGTCTATAAATCTAATTTGTACTCAGGTGTAAAGAAGATAGAAGAGATAGTAGTATGACAATATACAAACGTTTAGGCGACTATATTAGAGAGGTGAATGTTCGTAATCGCGATGAAAAGGTTACGAATCTGCTGGGTTTAAGTGTTTCTAAAGAGTTTATGCCCTCGATAGCTAATACTATAGGTACTGATATGTCAACCTACAAGATTGTAAAGAAGAACCAACTTGTTTATATAGCCGATACTTCAAGACGAGGAGATAAGATTGCTATTGCATTACTTAAAGATTATGAAAGTGCAATAGTATCGCAAGCATATACGGTATTTGAAATAATTGACAGTAATAAGCTATTGCCCAAGTATCTGATGATGTGGTTCCAGCGTCCAGAGTTTGATCGCTATGCTCGTTTTCATTCTCATGGAAGTGCTCGTGAGATTTTTGATTGGGATGAACTATGTAATGTGATGATACCATTGCCATCAATAGAACGCCAACGTGAAATCGTATCAGAATACGAAACACTAACCAACCGCATCCACCTCAACGAGCAAATGATTCAGAACCTCGAAGCCACAGCCCAAACCCTCTACCATAAAATGTTCGTCGACAACATCGACAAAGAAAACCTTCCCGCTGGATGGAGAATGGGAACAATTGGTGATATGTTTGAGTTGCAGCGTGGATTTGATTTGCCAAGTCAGGATAGGAAGGATGGAGAATACCCAATTTATGCATCAACAGGAATAGCAGAGTATCACAATCAATATAAAGTGGATACTCCTTGTGTCGTAACAGGAAGAAGTGGAACAATAGGCAAAGTTTTTTATGTTGATAAGAAATGTTGGCCTTTAAACACCACATTATGGGTAAAGGACTTCAAAGGCACCCCATCGTTCTTCGTTTACTATAAATTGAAAGAATTGGAGTTGGGGAAAACTGTATCAGGATTTGCTGCTGTACCAACATTGAATCGAAATGATGTGCATATGATGGAATCCATAATTCCACCAATAGAGATATTGATTGAGTTTGACAATGAGATGAAAGTTATTCATCATCACAAGACTATTACAGAGCAAGAAAACTCAAAATTAACCGAATTACAGTCTTTGCTTTTGGCGAAGATGGGGCAATAAAATATTGAAATATGAATGTACTATACATTTTAGGAAACGGCTTTGACAAGGCTCAAGGGATGAAAACAAGTTATCCGGAATTTTACCAGTATCTTATGGAGAATACTGATAATGGAAGTCCGTTGCTACAACAACTCAAAAAGGACATAAAAGCAGACAAGTTGTTGTGGTCTGATATGGAAGAAGCTTTTGGACAATTTACATCTAAAATTGAAACTGCAATAGACTTGGAGAATTTGTATTTTGAATTGAGTGATAACTTACAAAAGTATTTAGAAGCAGAGGAAAACATATTTAATCCATCAGAAAAACTGAAAAACAAGTTTGTCGGAGATTTCGTTCACTTAGCGAGATATATGGGAGAAACAGACAAAATAAGGTATAATGCATTTGTAAAAAAAGTCGGAGTAGGATATGATATTAGTGTTATGACTCTAAATTACACTAATACATTAGAAAAACTACTATCTTTGGGATCTGCGACAGATAAAAGAATAGATAATAATAGCTATTTTAGACAAGTTATTCATGTTCATGGTCAACTGAGAGATTCAATTATTATAGGAGTTGATAATGAAGAACAAATAGCGAATAAACAGTTTCGTAATAATGAAGATGTCAAAGACTTCCTAATAAAGATACAATCTAATTTTACAATGAAATATAATCGACATCATGTCTGCGAAAACCTCATTTCTAATGCTCATTTGATTGTCTTATATGGTGTATCTCTTGGTGAAACAGATGCACATTGGTGGAAACTCATTGGAGAACAATTCAAAAAACGCAACAATTTTAGTATTATTCAATATTTGTATAGGCCGAATGATATTTCTCCGACAAGAAAACAGTTGTTGGGCCGAATAGAAAGGATGCAACAGCAATGTATGATGAAAAAGTTTGGTATTAAAAATGAAGAATGGCCAGAAGATACGACAGATAGACTGTTCTTTATAACCAATTCTAATGTATTTAAAATATAAGTAAAAATATGGATACTACAATTATTATCATTCTGATTATTTGTGCAACAGTGATAGCACTTGTTGCAATTATCTGTGACCACCTGTTTGAGAGAAAAGCAGAACAAACAGATTGTCTTATGTCTAAGAAGATAATCAAAGTTCACAGAAACTACATCGCAGGTTTCTTGGGCTTTGCTGTAATTATGCTCATTACCGCAAAATATGGAGGGCCAAATAATGCTATATTTACCTATTTATCTTTTGGCTCAACAATTACATCATTGGTTCTTTCTATTCTTGCGATATTTGTTACCGTGCAGTCAAGTTCGGATATGTATAAGCAATTCTCGAAAATAGAAGATGCAACACGTTCTATAACATCGACATCAGAAAAAATTGAAGGGACTTTAGATAGTTTAAGAAAAACAGAGACCAGTATTCAAAAAACATCAGAAGATATTTCTATACAGATTGATAGTCTTATTGACAAAATAGATGAACGAGTTAAAACTCGAATTAAAGAAACGGAAGACATTATATCAAAACAATTAGAGGAGTCTTTTAATAATATATCACAAACAGAGGAACAAAAAATACAGTCGAATACAGAAAATATTGAAAATGTCAAAAAATACTTTGTCAACATGACATCAGGAAATGGCTTGTTGGCCTTATATGCTTGTGCTTTATCTGTAGAGAAAACAAAATCTTTTGAATTATCGAAATTGTTTCAGGGGAACGAACTATATACTTTTGGTTTCCTTATAGCATGTATTTCGGTATCAATTGTTAATTTTACAAATGATCAATTAAATAATACGATTACTTGTACGGGGTCTATTTTTACAGCAGAGGAGTTATACTCAGAAATTAAGGGGAAAGTTAAACAGTTTGGACAAGATTATCTGAACAAAATAAATATAATCAATAGTTTCTATGGCATCTCGCCATTGAAAATGACTATAGAATAAAGATCAAGTAATAATATTGATGACTAATAACGAACCACAATACGAAACTATGCCGGAGCACTATCTGTTGTGCTTCAATGGTAAATGTGTGTTGAAATATAATATGCAAAGATGGTAAACGTTATATATGAAATTAATTAGAAATATATGAAAGCGTTATTAGACACTAACATAATTATTCATAGAGAAGCGAATAGAATCATTTCTCAAGATATTGGCATTCTTTATCGTTGGTTGGATAGAGGGCAGTACACAAAGTGTATTCACTCGGCAACCATAGAAGAGGTGAAAAAGAATTTAAACAAAGAGACTGTAGAGTTATTCTTAGTCAAATTAGAAAGTTATGAAGTAGTAGATATACCTTCGCCACTTCAAGAAGAAGTTAAGACTGTATCGGAACGTATTGATACGACAGACAATGACAAAACAGACACAATCTTATTGAATGAGGTTTATGTGGGACGGGTCGATATCTTGATTACCGAAGACAAGAAAATTCATCGGAAAGCACTGGAACTGGGAATCCAAGATAAAGTATTCACAATCGATTCGTTTCTAGAAAAAACTTTTGCTGAACATCCAGAATTGATCAACTATAAGGTCTTGAATGTCCAGAAGTTGAAATTCGGGAAAATAAACCTTAATGACTCATTCTTTGATAGTTTGAAAGAAGACTATGAAGGCTTTGATAAATGGTTTGTGAAGAAGTATGACGAAGAGGCATATATCACTATTAATTCTAATAATGGGATGCTCTTGTCATTTCTATATCTCAAAGTAGAAGATGAAAATGAGAATTACTCAAACGTGACTCCTGTACTACCGCCTAAGCGCCGATTAAAGATAGGAACGTTTAAGGTAATCAGTAATGGATTCCGTCTCGGCGAACGATTTATCAAAATTATTTTTGATAATGCTTTAAAAAATCATGTTCAGGAAATATATGTAACAATCTATGATAAGCGTCCAGAGCAGCGAAGACTCATAGAATTGTTGGAACAGTGGGGCTTTATTTTATGGGGAGTAAAAAGAGAAGAACAGGTTTATGTTAGAGATTTCTCTCCCAGATTCGATGTTACCAATTTAAAATCTTGCTTCCCCTATATATCAAAAGGGAAGAATGTGTTTATCGTTCCCATTTATCCAGAATATCATACAGAACTTCTTCCAGATTCAATATTGAACACAGAGTCACCAGAAGAGTTTATTGAGGATTTCCCTCATCGGAACTGTATCAATAAGGTGTATGTTTCAAGGGCAATGGAACCATATCCCGTTGCTGGTGACATTTTGGTGTTCTATCGAACAGGAGGTTATTATAAAAGCGTTGTTACGACAATAGGTGAGGTCCAAGAAATAAAGTTTGATTTTCAAAATGAAGATGACTTTATTCTATATTGTCGTAAAAAAAGTGTTTATCCAGAACAATCATTACGAGAAATGTGGAGGTATTCAAGAAGAAGACCATTTGTCGTGAATTTCTTGTATGCTTACTCTTTCCCCCATAGAATAAACATGGAGAAACTTATTGATTTAGGTGTGTTGTTAGGTGTCAATGATGCTCCGCGAGGTTTTAAGCCAATTACAAAAGAGCAGTTTGAAATAATTTTAAAAGAAACAAAGAGTGATGAAAGTTTTATTGTCGATTAAACCAGAATTTGTAGAGAAGATATTTGCAGGAACAAAGAAATACGAATTTCGTAAGTCTTTGTTTAAAAGGAGTGATGTGAAATACGTTGTTATTTATGCATCTGCTCCAATAAAACGTGTAGTCGGTGAATTTGAAATAGACGATATCGTATCAGACGATGTAAATATCGTATGGGAACTAACGAGGAAACATTCTGGTATCACCAAGGCTTTTTACAATTCGTATTTTCAGAATAGGAAAACAGCAAATGCTATACGTATTGGAAATTTAACAAGATATGAAAAGACAAGACCTCTATCAGACTATAACATCCATCAGGCTCCACAATCATTCTGTTATATTTAAGAGAATAAATTGAAAGACGAGGATGAACAACAAAGAACCACAATACAAAACATTGCCGGAGCACTACTTGTTGTGTTTCAATGACGAGTGTTTGTTGGCGGATGAGTGTCTGCACAGGTTGGCGGCACGAAGCGGACGACAGAAGGATGAGGTGGTGACGGCAGTGAATCCTGTGACTAACAGTGGGAAGTCTTGTCGCTATTACAAACCTAACAAGGTGGCGACGATGGCATACGGCATGAAAGACTCGTTCCACGAAGTAAAGGCCGATCATATCGCCTCGCTGAGAAATACGCTGATCAATTACTTTGGTCGTGGATCTTACTATCTGCGTCGCAACGGTTTGCATCCCATCACACCCAAGGAACAGCAGTATATCAGTAGCATATTCAGCAAGTATGGCTACGAAACAAAGTTTGACAGGATGGAAGAAGAGACGGAATGGCTATAGTACATGCCCTCTGTACTACCAGTACAAACGCCCTGTACTGGCAGTACAAAGCCTTTGTACCGATGATACAGAAGATGTGTACGACAGTAAAACGATATTGAAAAGATGAAAAAGTTTAACGAACACGCCTTGGAAATGGGCATCATGGAGCTGTTCGAGCAGCAAGGGTACAGCTATCAGAACGGTGAGACGATACACAAGGAGTTGTCGGATGTGTTGCTGCGTGATGACTTGAGGATGTATCTAATGGACAGATATAGTGCAGAAGGTATTACTGCGTTGGAGGTAGAGCGCGTGATGGCAAAATTGACAGCAGATAATGGCGCACCTCTCTATCAGCAGAATGCATTTACCTATAGGCTGATGACAGAGGGCTTTACTATTAAGCGTGAAGATGCAACGAAGCCTGATTTGTTCGTTGAAGTGATAGACTTTAATAACGTAGAACGCAATATTTTCAAAGTGGTAAACCAATTGGAGATAAAAGGCACAGAGAAGCGCATCCCAGATGGTATTGTTTACTTGAACGGTTTGCCAGTGGTGGTGCTGGAGTTTAAGAGTGCAGTGAAGGAAGATACCACCATCATGAATGCCTATACTCAACTAACGGTGCGCTATCGCAGAGATGTGCCAGACTTGTTCCGCTATAATGCCTTTATCGTGATTAGCGATGGTGTGAATAACAAATATGGTACACTGTTCTCTGATTATGAGTTCTTCTATGCCTGGCGTAAGGTAGAACGGACGGATAAACCTAATGATGGTATCGATTCGCTACATACCATGATGGATGGGCTGTTCAGAAAAGAACGATTGTTGAGTGTTATCAAGGACTTTGTTTTCTTCCCAGATACATCAAAGAGTGAAACGAAGATAGTTTGTCGCTATCCGCAGTTCTTCGCCACTCATAGGCTATATGATAACATTCTGGAACATTCGCACATCAACATTCATGGCGATGGTAAAGGTGGAACCTATTTTGGTGCTACAGGTTGTGGTAAGAGTCTAACGATGCTTTATCTGACGCGTGTGTTGATGAGAAGCAGACATCTGTCGAGTCCTACCATCGTGTTGATAACGGATCGTACGGACCTTGACGACCAACTATCAGGATTGTTCCTGAATGCCAAGCAGTTTATTGGTGATGAAACTGTAGTGAATGTGGAATCGCGTGAAGAACTGGGAAGGTTGCTGAGAGGTAGAAAGAGTGGTGGAGTATTCCTTACAACGATTCAGAAATTTAGTGAGGATATCAATGTATTGTCTGATAGAGCCAATATTATATGCATATCAGACGAGGCACATCGATCACAAACCAATATAGAACAGAACGTAGAGATAACAGAGAAGGGAGTTAAACGCAGTTATGGCTTTGCCAAGTATCTGCACGACTCGTTGCCCAATGCTACTTATGTAGGCTTTACAGGTACACCTATTGATGCTACGATAGATGTATTTGGCGATGTGGTAGATGCTTATACGATGACGGAATCTGTAGCCGACGGCATTACCCGTAGAATTGTTTATGAGGGTAGGGCAGCCAAGGTATTTGCAGACCACAAGCAGTTAGAGGCTATTGAGGACTATTACAAGCAATGTGCAGAGTTAGGTGCTAACGAATATCAGATAGAGGAAAGCAAAAAAGCAGTCACACAGATGGATAAGATTCTGGGCGACCCTCAACGTCTGGCAGTTGTGGCAAAGGACTTTATTTCTCATTATGAAAAGCGTATAGAAGAAGGTAGTACTGTATGTGGTAAGGCGATGTTTGTCTGCTCAAACCGTTTCATTGCCTACGACCTCTATAAACAGATAATTGCCTTGCGTCCTGAATGGGCAGAAAAGATTGGTGACAGCGAACATACGCCTATAGAACGTATTAAGTTGGTCATGACGCGTGAAAAAGATGATGATCCCAAATTGCGCGAACTGATAGGTTCTGATGAAGATAGGAAAGCGCTTGATGTACTATTCAAGAATCCGGATTCAAACTTCAAGATTGCTATTGTGGTATCGATGTGGATTACTGGTTTCGATGTGCCTTGTTTGGATACGATGTATATAGATAAGCCACTACAGAAGCATACTTTGGTGCAAACTATATCACGCGTAAATCGTGTATATGAAGGTAAGGACAAAGGTCTAGTAGTGGATTATATCGGTATCAAGACTAATATGAACAACGCCCTGAAGCAGTATGCTGGAGGTGGTGATATGGGTGATAATGTAGAGACTATTGAGCAATCACTAACGATGGTGAAGGATGAACTGGATATTCTTCAAAGGATGTTTGCTTCGTTTGATTACTCGAAGTTTACGACGGGTACACCATTGGAACAGTTGGAGTGCCTGAAACATGCGGCTGAGTTTGTACAGGCTACAGAGAAGACGCAAAACCAATTTATGGGTCATACTAAGAAACTGAAATCAGCCTTTAATCTCTGTTCCAACCATGAAGCCATCACAGACGATGATCGTGAAAATGTACACTTCTTTACTGGTGTTCGCTCTATCATCTATAAACTGACAAAGGGTGATGCTCCTGATGCTTCGCAGATGAATCGCAAAGTTAGCAAGATGATAGAAGAAGCCTTGCAATCGGAGGGGGTAGAAGAGGTGGTACAGGTAAATGCCAATACCAAAGACTTAGATTTGTTGAGTCAGGACTATATGGCAAGACTCGAAAAACTGAAATTGCCTAATACCAAGGTAAAGTTGATGGAGAAACTGCTACGCACAGTGATTACCGACTTTAAGAAGGTAAACAAGATGAAAGGTGTTGACTTTACAAAACGCCTAAATGCATTAGTACAGAAATATAACGATCGTAGCGACAATGCCATTTTTGCAGAGGAAGTACTGAATGAGGTGGCTAAGCAGATGGCAGAATTACTGAAAGAAGTTAATCAAGAAAAGAAATCTTTCAAAGACTTGGGTATCACCTACGAAGAAAAGGCTTTCTATGATATACTGAAAGAGATAGCAAATAAATTTGGTTTTGAGTATCCTGAAGAGAAACTCATACCGCTGTCTGCTGCTGTAAAGAAGATGGTAGACGATAAATCGCGCTATACCGACTGGGCGAATCGTTCAGATATCAAGGCAGAACTGCAGATGGACTTAATCCTGATTCTGGCTGAGCACGGATATCCACCAGTGCCACAAGATGATGTATTTAAGGAAATCTTTGAGCAGGCAGAGAACTTTAAGAAATACGATTCTGACGATGACGAGAATCTGAATTCGGAAGAGTACACAACAGCCCATACCGTTGCCTTCCAAAGTTATAATGACATTCCTATGGCAGCAGATGAATTATTTCCGCCAAATCCAGATTAGGAGCTAACAAGTATTTAGTTCCTGTCAGATAATAAAATACACAAGTAGATATTTCTGTTTTTTAGTTTATAGGTTTAGTTCCCTGAGTCGTGAGATTCAGGGATTTTTATGGTTCTCAGTTATATTATTATTATTATTATTATTTCCATCGCATTGGTCGATGATTGAAGGCGATGCACCTTGTCATTATTTATTTGCATTTGGTGAGTTGATTAATTTTTTGTACCTTTGACTTCGTCGAAGGTACTTCCGTTCGGAAATGAAAAGAAAAACAAGTTTTCCTTTTGCATTTCGCTCACTTAATCGTACCTTTGCAAACGAGTGTGGTATAATGGTAATATGAAAGTAATTGTATCGAAAGAAATAGAGCAGGTGTGTCCTGAGTTTGTTGGGGCATGTGTAGAGGCGGAGGTGGTGAATACTCCGTATAATGAGGCATTATGGAAGGAGATAGAGGCACTTGGTGATCAATTCCGTCAGAAACTGACTACTGAGTCATTGAAGGAACTGACCAGTATTGCCGCTACAAGGCGCATATATAAAGCCTGTGGAAAGGATCCTTCGAGATACCGTCCTGCCTCAGAGGCTTTGATACGGAGGGTGCTCCAAGGTAAAGAACTGTATCAGCGTGACACATTGGTGGACCTGGTGAATCTTGCCTCGATCGCCTATGGCTATAGCATCGGCGGCTTTGATGCAGACAAGTTTGTGGGCGACACATTGACGCTGGGCATCGGTCGTGAAGGAGAGCCTTATGAGGGTATCGGTCGTGGAATGATCAATATTCAGGGACTGCCTGTCTATCGTGATGTCATGGGGGGCGTAGGTACACCAACCAGTGACCATGAGCGTACGAAGATGACCCTTGAGACACGTCATCTGGTGGTGCTTATCAATGGCTATGATGGTGACGTGCGGCGTGTCAGTGAGAATGCGGAATTCATCCAGACATTGCTCAGAAAGTATTGTCAAAGTGACGGAGGTACCTATTTTTTATACTAACTTTAAGCCTTCTTTGAAGGCATGAAGATAGGCTGTAAATCAAAAAAGATTAAAGAAAATTTTGTTTTTTGCTTACTTATTCGTATCTTTGCACCCAATTTGAGAAAATAGAGACGAGAAAGATAGTCGATGAAGAATGACAACATGAAGAATCAGTACCGCATTAACGAGCAGATTCGTGTTCGTGAGGTACGTATTGTAGGCGATGGTGGAAGCACTGTTGTTCCTATCCGTCAGGCATTGGATATGGCGCGCGACGAGGGGGTAGACCTCGTGGAGATTTCGCCGAATGCCAATCCGCCCGTATGTCGTCTGATTGACTATTCAAAGTTCCTCTACCAGCAGAAGAAACGCCAGAAAGAGATGAAGGCGAAGCAAGTGAAGGTGGAGGTGAAGGAAATTCGTTTCGGACCCCAGACCGATGAGCACGACTATCAGTTCAAACTGAAGCATGCAAAGGAATTTCTGGAGGAAGGCAACAAGGTGCGTGCATACGTGTTCTTCCGCGGACGTTCCATTCTCTTCAAGGAACAGGGTGAGGTGCTGTTGCTGCGTTTCGCCAACGACTTGGAGGAATACGGTAAGGTAGAACACATGCCGTCGCTGGAGGGTAAGAAGATGTTCCTCTATCTGGCTCCGAAGAAGGCCGGTGTAGCCAAGAAGAGTCAGCAGGCTCGCGACCGTGAGGCTTCTGAGGCTGAGGCTAAAGAGCAGGCTCGTATAGAGGCTGAGCAGGCACCGTCAAACGGTGGTTTGTTTGCCAATGCAAAGATCAGTGCCGATGCGCTGAAGGCGTTGACAGAGAACGAGGATTAATTCTCAATTCTCAATTGTCAATTATCAATTTGAAAAAAACAGGTGGCGCGCCCGGTATATGCGTAGTCGCCGATTATTAATAACAATTTAAATTTAAAAACAATGCCAAAAGTTAAGACAAATTCCGGAGCGAAGAAAAGATTCTCGTTCACCGGTACAGGTAAGATCAAGAGACATCATGCTTACCACAGTCACATTCTGACTAAGAAGACCAAGAAGCAGAAGCGTAACTTGGTTGGTTCAACAATCGTTGACGTATCAAACATGAAGCAGGTTCGTGACCTGTTGTCTCTGCGTTAATTCACCTATTGTCAAACATTAAAAGATTTAGAAAACTATGCCAAGATCAGTAAATCACGTTGCATCAAGAGCAAAACGTAAAAGAATTCTGAAACTCACTCGCGGTTACTTTGGTGCCCGCAAGAATGTTTGGACAGTAGCCAAGAACACTTGGGAGAAGGGTCTTACCTACGCTTATCGCGATCGTAAGAACAAGAAGCGCACTTTCCGCGCCCTGTGGATTCAGCGTATCAACGCTGCCGCTCGTCTCGAGGGTATGAGCTACTCAGTATTGATGGGTAAACTCGCTAAGGCTGGTATCGAGATCAACCGTAAGGTGCTCGCTGACCTCGCCATGAACAACCCTGAGGCATTCAAGGCTATCGTAGAAAAGGTGAAGTAAATCGCTTTTCAAAAGGAATTTAGAAAAAACGTCGTGACTCTTTGGGGTTGCGACTTTTTTTATTATCTTTGTCCCCCATGAGACGTATTTGCTTCATATTTCTGTTACTAATGCTATTGCTGCCTGCGTCGGCACAGTTCCTGCATGAAGGCGATACGATTGCGATTATCTCGCCGTCGAGTGCTACGGATACTGCCACTATCAATGGAGGTGTCCGCACGTTAGAGCGTTGGGGGTTCCATGTAGTAGTGGGACATCATGCGTTGAGGGACTATCGTGGTTTTGCAGGGACTATCGAAGAACGTAGGAAAGACTTGCTATGGGCATTGCAGGAGCCGAGTGTGAAAGCCATCATGTGTTCTCGTGGTGGCGATGGTGCTGTACATCTGTTATGTGAGTTACGTCCAGAGGTCTTCAAACGCTATCCCAAACTGCTGATTGGTTTTAGTGACATCACTGCCTTGCTTGCCGCAGAGGTTTGTGCAGGTAATAAAGGTATTCATGGTTCGATGTGTCATGCCATCGCTACCTATGAGGGCGAAGATACGGTGAGTCAGGCGTTGCGTCACATGATGCTGGGTGAGATGCCCGTCTATCGCGTGCCTCATTACATGTTGGATCAGTCGGGTAGGGCGAAAGGTGTTCTGGTGGGTGGTAATATGTCTGTGCTGCACGGTCTGGCAGGCTCTGTCTATGATCCGTTGAAACTACCCAATATCATTCTCTTTTTAGAGGATACGGGTGAGTCGATGACAAAGGTAGACCGTATGCTGCATAATATAGAGGTACGTGGGTTGATGCCACATATCAAAGGCATCATCATCGGACAGTTTACCAGTTACAAGCGTCCACCCAACACCTTCCCTGATATGTATCACATGTTCCACGAGTATCTGCGAAAATACAATATCCCCGTATGTTACGACTTTCCTGTGGGACATGCCCATCTGCGTAACTTCCCCTTGTTGGTAGGAAGTCTTGTAGAACTGGAAGTCACTGGTGCAGGTACGACACTTACTTTTTGTTCATCCCCTTCATACTAAGTGAGATGCGATGGCGACGCAAATCGACTCCAACGACACGGACACGAACGTGCTGATGGAGACGTACTACCTGTGTGGGATCACTCACATATTTGTCGGCGAGTTGAGAGATATGTACCAGTCCATCTTGATGTACACCGATATCAACGAAAGCACCGAAGTTGGTGATATTTGTCACAATACCAGGCAGTTCCATTCCTTCACGTAAGTCTTCTACCGTTTGCACGTTGGGGTCAAACTCAAACTCTTCAATCTGTTCGCGAGGGTCGCGCCCAGGCTTTTCCAACTCCTTCATGATATCGGTGAGGGTAGGCATTCCCACTGTTTCTGTCACATACCGTTTGATATCTATCTGACTGCGTTTCTCTTTGTCTTTGATAAGGTCATCAACGGTGCAATGACAGTCTTTCGCCATCTGTTCTACGATGCCATAACTCTCTGGGTGGACGGCACTGTTGTCGAGAGGGTTCTTTGCCTGTGGGATACGGAGGAAGCCTGCACACTGCTGATAGGCAGCGGGTCCCAGACGCGGTACTTTCCGCAATTGGCTACGACTGGTGAAGGCACCATTCTCTTTACGATAGTCGATGATGTTCTTAGCAAGCACAGGACCGAGTCCACTGACGTACATCAGCAGGTGTTGCGAGGCGGTGTTAAGATTGACACCCACCAGATTGACACAACTCTCTACGGTCTGGTCGAGTGATTGTTTGAGTTTCGTCTGGTCGACATCATGCTGATACTGTCCTACGCCGATACTCTTCGGGTCAATCTTCACCAGTTCTGCCAACGGATCCATCAGTCGACGTCCGATGCTGACGGCACCACGAACGGTGACATCCTCATCGGGAAACTCCTCACGTGCCGTGGCAGAGGCGGAATAGACAGAGGCACCATCTTCGCTGACAACGAAGATGGGGAGGCTTTTGCCAATGGTGTCTTCAACAAACTCCTTCGTCTCACGACTGGCAGTACCGTTGCCGATAGCGATGGCTTCGATATGATAGTCGTTGAGCATTTGTTGGACATGAACCGTTGCCTGCATGCGATGATTGACAGGCGGGTGGGGGAAGATAGCCTCATGATGAAGCAGATTACCTTGCGCATCAAGACATACCACCTTACAACCTGTACGGAAACCAGGGTCAATACCCATCACGCGTTTCTGTCCCAACGGTGCTCCGAGCAATAATTGTCGCAGATTCTCCGTGAAGACCTTAATGGCTTCTTCATCGGCGTGCTCTTTGCTGATATTCGCAAACTCTGTCTCAATGGCAGGGTATAGTAGTCGTTTGTATCCGTCTTCTATCGCTTCTGCCACTAATCGCTGACAGGCACCGTTGCCTCGTACGTAATGGTGTTGCATACGACTAACAGCCTCGTCGTCATCAATCGTGATACTGACACGGAGAATACCCTCGCTCTCACCACGCCGCATGGCCAACAGACGGTGGGATGAACAACGCTTCAGAGGTTCTTCCCAGTCGAAATAGTCGGAATATTTGGCAGCCTCATCGGTGTCTTTCTTTGCTTTGACGACCTTCGAGACGATGAAGGCTTCGCGACGGAAAGCAGCACGTATCTGATTGCGTGACCCCTCTTCCTCGCTAATCTGTTCGGCAATGATGTCCTGGGCACCCTTCAAGGCGGTAGTGACGTCAGGAACGTCGCCTACAACGAAACGTTGGGCGACGCGTTCAGGATGAGGTTCGCGCTGCATCATGAGGATGTTGGCTAAGGGTTCTAATCCTTGTTCACGAGCCACCTGTGCACGAGTGCGTCGTTTGGGTTTGTAAGGAAGATAGATGTCTTCGAGTGTCGTAGCATCCCAACAGTCGTCAATGCGCTTTTGCAGTTCGTCAGTCATCTTTCCTAAATCGGTAATCGTCTTGATGACTGTTTCCTTACGTTTGGCAATCTCCTTGAGTCGTTCGTTCCGATCACGGATAGCCATGATCTGTACTTCATCGAGACCGCCTGTGCGTTCCTTGCGATAACGCGAGATAAACGGGATAGTGCATCCCTCATCCAGTAACTTCAGCGTGTTCTCCACTCCGTGTTCTGGTAGGTGGAGTTCGCTTGATATCAGTCGTGTGAATATCTTAATCTGTTCCATAACGCTACAAAAGTACGAAGAATATTTGAGAACTGGCGTCTTATACTAACTAATAAATATTAATTTATTTTGCGTTCTATGCGTTTTTTCTTACCTTTGCATGCTTAATAAACGAAAGCATGATTTCAGTAGAAGGACTATGTGTGGAATTCAGTGCCAAGCCGTTGTTTACTGATGCGAGTTTCGTCGTGAACGACCGTGACCGTATTGCATTGGTTGGAAAGAACGGTGCAGGTAAGTCCACCTTACTAAAGATATTATGCGGTATGCAGCAACCCACCCGTGGTGTGGTGAGTGTACCGAACGATACCACCATTGGATATCTGCCGCAGGTGATGGTATTACAGGATGATACGACCGTACGGGAAGAGGCGCAGAAGGCGTTTGCCCATATCCGTGAGATGAAAGAACGTATCGACCGTATGAATCAGGAACTGGCAGAGCGTACCGATTATGAGAGTGAAGACTATCTCTCTTTGGTGGAACGCTTTACGCAGGAACATGATCGTTACATGATGATGGGTGCGGAGAACTATGAGGCAGAGATTGAACGTACATTGATGGGACTTGGTTTCCTGCGTACGGATTTCGAGCGTCCTACGAGTGAGTTCTCTGGTGGTTGGCGTATGCGTATCGAACTGGCAAAGATTCTCTTGCAGAAGCCCGACGTGTTGTTGCTCGACGAGCCTACCAACCATCTGGATATTGAGTCGATACAATGGCTGGAGCAGTTCTTAGCACAAAGTGCCAAGGCAGTAGTACTGGTCAGTCACGACCGTGCGTTTATCAATAATGTGTCAAACCGTACGCTGGAAATCTCTTGCGGACGGATTATTGACTACAAGGTAAAGTACAATGAGTATGTCGTTCTTCGCAAGGAACGCCGTGAACAGCAACTGCGCGCCTATGAGAACCAGCAGAAGGAAGTGGCAGACATGAAGGACTTCATCGAGCGTTTCCGCTATAAAGCGACCAAGGCGGTGCAGGTGCAACAGAAGATCAAACAACTCGAAAAGATTGTTCCTATAGAGGTTGATGAGGTGGATAATGCCGCCATGCACCTAAAGTTCCCACCTTGCTTACGTAGTGGCGACTATCCCATCATCTGCGAGGATGTACGGAAAGACTATGGTGCCCATACCGTTTTCTCGAATGTGAATCTGACAATCAAACGTGGTGAGAAAGTGGCGTTCGTCGGAAAGAACGGAGAAGGAAAGTCGACGCTCGTGAAGTGCATCATGGGCGAGATTCCTTTTGAAGGAAACTTGAAGGTTGGACATAATATCCAGATTGGTTATTTCGCTCAGAATCAGGCACAGTTGTTAGATGAGTCACTCACGGTATTCCAAACAATTGATTATGTGGCGAAAGGTGATATCAGATTGAGAATCAACGATATATTAGGTGCTTTTATGTTTGGTGGAGAGGCTTCGGACAAGAAGGTAAAGGTGCTTAGTGGAGGGGAACGCAGTCGCTTGGCGATGATTCGTTTGTTACTGGAGCCCGTCAACTTGTTGATACTCGACGAGCCAACGAATCATCTTGATATGCCATCGAAGGACGTGCTTAAAGAAGCCATTAAGGCATTCGACGGAACTGCTATCGTTGTCAGCCATGACCGTGAGTTCTTAGACGGTCTGGTGACGAAGGTTTATGAGTTTGGAGGTGGTAGGGTGAAGGAGCATCTGGGTGGTATCTATGACTTCCTACAGTCGAGGAATATCGAGGAATTGTCGCAGTTGCAGACGGTTCAGAATATTCCAAATATTGCGAAGACTCAGAATACTCAGAGTGTTCAGAATGTTCAGATTACTCCGAAATCCCAGAATTACGCCGAACATAAGGAACAACAGAAACGACTTCGCAAGGCAGAGCGTGCCGTTGAAGACTCAGAACGGAAGATCAGTGACATGGAACGTCGACTGAAAGAACTCGACGACCTGCTGATGGACCCCAAGAATGCCTCTGATATGGAACTGGTGACGGAATACACCTCTATCAAGAAAGCACTCGACGAAGAGGTGGAGCGTTGGGAGAAACTCTCAGAAGAATTAGAACAACTTAATCAATAATAAACAATGAGAATCAAAAAAGTAGTTATGATGATGACCTTATCATCAATGTCAATGATGGCAATGGCGCAAGAGCCACTGAAGTCTGGCATAGACTTGTCTGACCTCAATCAGACTGTACAGCCGGGAGAAGATTTCTATGAGTATGCCTGTGGCGGTTGGATGAAGAAGAATCCGCTGCCTGCCGCCTATTCACGCTATGGTAGTTTCGATCGTCTTGCTGAGGATAACAACAAGCGTATCAATGGTATTCTGAAGGAGTTACAAGAGAACACCTATCCACAAGGCAGTATCGAACAGAAACTCAGTGACCTCTATAAACTGGCGATGGACTCTGCCCGTCGTGAGCGAGACGGTCTGACACCTGTGATGGATCTTATAAAGAAGTTGGAAGCCGCTAAGACGGTAGACCAACTATTTAGTATCCAACTGGAATTGATGCCTTATGGAACGACGAATTTCTTTGGTGCCTATATGGGTGCTGACGAGAAGAATGCCACCCAGAATATCCTGAACATCAGTCAGGGCGGACTGACATTGGGACAGAAAGACTACTATCTCGAGACCGATGAGGCTACCACCAAGATTCGTGAGAGTTACAAGCAGCATATTGTCCGTATGTTCCAACTCTTCGGTTTCAAGAAAGGTGAGGCAGAGAAGAAGATGAAGAACATCTTCAAGGTAGAACTGGCTTTGGCAAAGGTGTCTAAGTCCCGTACCGAGTTGCGTGACCCCATCGCCAACTACAACAAGATGACCTTGAAGGAGTTTGATGCCAAATATCCTCATTTCCAGTTGGAGAAACTGATGAATGCCAAGGGTATAGCCAGCAAGTATATTCAGGAAATGGTGGTAGGACAGCCTGACTTTATGGCTGGTGCCGACCAGGTCTTTGCTAAGATTACGCCTGCCGAATACCGTGACTATATGGAGTGGGACGTCATCAACTCATCTACAGGGGTCCTGAACGACGAGGTGCGTGCGGCTAACTTCGATTTCTTCGGTAAGGTGATGTCTGGTAGAAAAGAGGACCATCCCCTGTGGCGCCGTTCCACCAATCAGGTGCAAGGCGTGATGGGTGAGGCCCTTGGTAGGATTTATGTAGAGAAATATTTCCCTGCTTCTTCGAAAGAGCGCATGAAGACACTGGTGGAGAACCTTCGTATTGCCCTCGGAGAGCGTATCGCTGCTCAGGAGTGGATGGATGACTCTACGAAAGTGAATGCTTTGTTGAAACTAAATACCTTCTATGTGAAGATTGGTTATCCTGATAAATGGACGGACCTGTCGGACTTGAAGATTGATGCGAAAAAATCTTACTATGAGAATATGAAAGAGTGTAGTCGCTTTTGGAACAAGTGGCGCATTGAACATACCGCAGGCAAACCCGTTGACCGTGATGACTGGTATATGACACCACAGACGGTAAATGCCTATTACAACCCGACAACCAATGAGATTTGCTTCCCTGCAGGTATCCTGCAAGTACCATTCTTTGACCCAACTGCTGACGATGCCTTTAACTACGGTGCTATCGGTGTGGTTATCGGTCATGAGATGACACATGGCTTCGACGACCAGGGACGTCGTTATGACAAAGACGGAAATATGCATGACTGGTGGAAGGAATCGGATGCAAAAAACTTTACAGAACGTACAGATAAGTATGCAGAATTCTTTTCTGCTATCAAAGTGCTTCCTGATTTGAATGCCAATGGTCGCTTGACTTTGGGTGAGAACCTTGCCGACCATGGTGGATTGCAGGTGGCATATTA
Source organism: Prevotella sp. (assembly GCA_045225255.1). Taxonomy (GTDB): domain Bacteria; phylum Bacteroidota; class Bacteroidia; order Bacteroidales; family Bacteroidaceae; genus Prevotella. The sequence goes on from JBGVBD010000127.1 coordinate 22,423, forward strand.
TGCATATAAGAACGCAACCAAGAACAATCCGTTGCCTGTTATTGACGGACTGACCGCTGATCAGCGTTTCTTCCTTGCCTATGCTGGAGTCTGGGCAGGTAATATTACCGAGGCAGAAATCCGTAACCGGACAAAGAGCGATCCTCATTCTTTAGGTCGTTGGCGCGTGAATGGAGCCCTTCCACATATCGACATGTGGTATGATGCTTTTGGTATTCAAGAAGGCGCAAAGATGTTTGTTCCTAAGGAAAAACGCCTCCCTTTGTGGTAAAAATAGGTCGAAATAGAATAAAAATGCCGTCGTAAATATAAATTTACGGCGGTTTTTTGTTTTAATTAAAAATTTATCACTATCTTTGCAACTAACTTAGCACTATCCTAAAGATGATTAATGATAATTCTGTAAACCAAGAAAACTTTGAGAGAACGATACGTCCTCAGGAAAAAGTCCTTGAAAGGGATCCGTTGTCGCAAGAGCAGGAACAGCCTGTTATGCAGCAACAACAGCAACAACAGCAAGCAGGCGGTAAGGCTTGTCCCTTCTGTGGAGCCATCAATGACCCTGAGGCGATGTTTTGTGCCCAGTGTGGCCAGCCAATCAGTAAAGCGTCTTGTCCCCATTGTGGAACAGAGATAGATCCCGATGCGGATTTCTGTGAGACCTGTCATCATTACATTCGCAAGGATGTATGTTCGTATTGTGGTGCAAGACTATCTGGCAATGAGGCTTATTGCCCGGAATGCGGTAGTCCTCGTGGCGGATTGGTATGTCCCACCTGTCATACACTGAATGACTTTGCTTTCTGTAAGAAGTGTGGAACGGCATTAACTGCTGAGGCAAAAGAGTTGGTGAAAGAATTACAAAAGAATCCCGACTATCAGGATTTGATGGAGGTAGTACAGGAATATTCGCGATTAGAAAGTTCGCTGCCCTATAATTCAGAACGTGATATTATCCGTGAACAGATGAACATGAAACTGCGTGAGCGGATGCTGACCTTGTTGGCAAAAGACGCAGGCGTGGACTATCCCGTTATCCCGAAGGTAGAGACCAAGCGTATGACGAAGGAAGAGCTGGAGGAAAAGAAGGCAGAGAAAATCAAGACACTCTCTGCTATTCTCGACAAATTGGCAGTTCCCCCAACATCCTCGCCCGTTCATGCCCGCAATTATGCGATGGCAAGTAAACCGACAGGAGTCCGTCTGGCGTGGGTTTGTAATTTCAAACATGCGTTACATAGTAGTCCTTGCGGTTGTGCAAAACCCCATCTTGGTGGCAAATGGGTGGTTCTCGGGAAAAATAATACAGAAGAAATTAAAGACGACAAATAATGGATCAGACCATACGTACTGCTAACGATAATAGTGCAACCATCAGAGTTGCTTCGCAAGTAAAACCGTCATTAGATCAGACTTACAGACCTGATAATGGCGGACCTACTCAGACAGATATTGCAAGTGATTTCATTATCAAAGGCAAAGTTTACCGTTGTGTAAAATGTCTGAGTGACAATTCCGGTGAAGCACAGGTGTTCTTGGTGACTTGTGACCAGGGAGAGATGGTGCTGAAAATCTATTATCCGAACTTTACCATCAAAAAGACCTTGCTTCGTATCATACAGAGTTTTGGTATGGAGACGATAGTCAAGATATATGACTATGGAAAGACTTATGTGGATGGTAAGAATCGTGACTATGAATTAATGGAGTTCCTGCGTGGTGGAACATTGAATGACTATGATTTGGATGGTGATTTCAATCAGTTCCGCCGTATTGCTTTACAGGCAGCCGCTGCTCTTGCTTATTGTCATAACAGTAATATTATCCATAAGGATATCAAACCGGGCAACTTCTTCTTCCGTGATGAGAAACATCAAGAGGTTGTCTTAGGTGATTTTGGTATCTCGAGTGTGATAGACAGTGACGAGCGTGTCCATAAGACAACTCAGGCTCGTACGCCAGTATATGCTGCTCCGGAAATGTATAATGACGTGATTGACGGTGAGGTGGAAATCACACCATCCGTTGATTTCTATTCGTTGGGTATTACGCTGATGACACTTTGGTTGGGTGAGAATCCGATGAGTCAGAATGAGCGTGTGATGATGCGTAAGAAGAACGAGGGTCGTCTGCCTCGTATCAATGAACTGCCTGATCGTGTCAAGATGATTGTCCAGGGACTGACAGCCGTTAACCCTCAGAACCGTTGGGGATATGAACAGGTAGAGCGTTGGTTCTTAGGCGAGAATGTTGAAGTGGATATCTCTTCACCGATCTTGAAGTATCGCAGTTTCATTGTCGACCCAGAGAAGAACATCGTTGCAGATAATGTCCATGAATTGATTCCTTTATTGTTGGACAATGAGCGTCTTGCTATCAGTTATCTCTATAATGGAAGAATTTCCGGATGGTTGGAACAGTGCGGTAATGTGAAACTGAGTTCGGCAGTCAAGGATATTGTAGTTAATCGTTATCCTGTTGATCAGCATGCCGGTTTAATGGCAGCGATCTACGTGATGGAGCCAACTTATCCATACAAGGACTTACATGGCAATCTTTGTGATGACTTGCATAGTGTTGGTATCTCGGTTTTGAGTTATCAGGAAGAGTATGCGTTGGCATTGAGTAACCCGAACGATAATTTATATCTTTATCTGGAGTCTCATTCAAAAGCCAACGTGGATCGTTTGCGTAGTTATTTCAAGAGAGATAAGGCGTTTGACGGTCGTGTTTCCATCTTACGGTTGGTATATGAGATAGATAAGGATATTCCTTTCTTGGCACAGTATCCCTCATCAACAATGTCGGAGATCGTTCATTCCTATGGATATGAAGATTGTTCGGATGATGCATGGATTGCCTTGACTGATGGTCGCCTGTTGTCGTGGATGTACTGTCATGAGGATAGAATGGCTTGTGAGGCTTTGAGAATTATGACCAACGGTCAAAAGCCATCCCGTTCTTTGGGTTATAAGGTTCTGTACAATATTGATCGTGATGCCGCCTTTGACCTGCGTGAAGCAGACACACCTTATAGAGTAGGTGAATTGTTGTGTCAGCAGATGAAGGAATGGCAATATCTGAAAGAGAAAGAATTCAATGAGAAGATAGCAGACTATGCAGATCCCAATGGTCGCTTTGCTTATTTTGCACAACTACACGGATGGTTTGAGCAGTTGAATCAGGCACGGGCTTGTTTTGACATGAAGAGTGAAGAGAATACCGAACGACTTGGCGCGTATGACCTAAGGACTGCGGCATATCGTTTCTGTCGGATCTTAGGTGCTCGTCCCACTTATCTGTTAGAAGATGGTTTGGAACTGGTAGACGTGGTGACTATTGATAAGATAGGTAGGCGTCCGGAACTTGCTGCAGAGATGAAACGCGGTTCTCTGAGTCAATGGCTGTCTATCTTCTATCATGAGGATCCTGCAAAGGATTTCAGTGAGACATATTCCTATGAGCGTAGTCTGGAGAGTTGGATCATCAAGTTGGGAGAGATAGATCCCAACCAGCCTCACTTCAAACGCTTTGGCAATGCCAAGGAGGAAACGGCTGCAAAGTACATGGATGTACGAAAAGGCTATTATAAGGCAAAAGGAAAGGAAAAGAGATGGCGTATCATTTTTTATTCGCTTTGTGCTGTGTGGGCTGTGCTTCTACTACTCTGTGGTATACCAGAAGGTATGCCAGCCACAGTGGATCATGCTGCCACTGGGCGCATCTTCCTCTTGACTCATTCTGGATTGACCATCACTTTACCTTTGGGTGGTATGATGGCTGTCATCATCGGTACACGCGCTTATTTCAAAGGATACGGTTTTGTCTTCTCATGTCTGTGGGGACTATTGGGTATTCTTTCGTCTTACATACCCATTATGATATTGAAGTATGTAAACAATACATCACCGAATCTATTTATCCTTGCAATCATTGTTATTACTATTATATATATGGTAATATGTCATTTCACTGATTTCCGTTCAGATACCAAGGATGAGAATCTGTTGATTTCGGAAATAATGGATGACGATATTAAGTCTACATTATTGGAGCCTCTCTATTATACGTTTAAGGAAAGAAAGTATAAGTTCAAGGGTTCTAACTTCGGTTTACTTGATGATGTGACCAATCAAATACGTTCACTCAGTGGAGAGTCCGTACTTCATTATATCCTATGGTCTGCGATGATAGGAGTATTGTTGATGGAATTAATTATGTTCAGCCCGAAACTGTTAGATGTGAAGAATCCTAATTTGGATAGTTGGAAACTAAAGCCTCAAGCAGTTATGAAACAAATTCAAAAGGACGTAGAATAATATGATATGCGAGTATTGTCATAAAGAAAACCGTTCGGTAGCGAAGTTCTGTAAATGGTGCGGTAAGCCGCTTGTTTCACAGAACATCCTCGACCGATTGATAGGGCTTGACGATGTCAAGCAGCAATTGAAGACGGTGGTGGATACCTATACCTATCTTCATTCACGTAAGGACATCATGAAAGTGCGTCTTAGTGTGAATGCGATTATTATCGGAGAGACAGGTACTGGAAAGACTGCATTGGCAGAAGTCATCAGGGATTATTTCTATCAGCATAAAATCATAGAGAAGCCAAAGTTGACTTTAGTGGATGCTGTGGATTATCAGCGTTTTGTCGACAAATGGGATGAAAACATCAAAAAGGCAAAAGATGGTATCCTCTTCTTTGATAATGTCCAGAAACTGTTGCCAGACAGATACTCGAATCAAGTGAATCCTCTTGACAAACTATTTGTTGAGATGGATAAATGGAATGACAATCCTATCGTTATTATATCAGGTCTTCCGAAGGGTTTGGATGACTTCCTTGCCAACAACCCTGCGGCACGTAATCGTTTTAAGTATCTCTTCCAACTTCCGACGCCATCCTATACGGATCTTTGTGAAGTATGTAAACAAGAACTGCGCTTGAAGTATGGTATCTCTGCATATACCCCGGAGGCGGAGCATAAGTTGGAGCGTTTCTTCCAGTATCAGGTGAAGATCAAGGATGATACATTCGGTTATCGTCATGTAGCTACCAAGACCGCTGAGGATATCTTTACTTCCTTTATCAGCCGTGGTGTTGATGCCACTATGATAGAAGAAGGGGATATCCGTGGCTATGTTCCTGAGGAGCGTACGTTGGATGATATCTTGAGTGACCTCGATTACTATATTGGTATGGACGAAGTGAAGAAGGCTGTCCGCGAGATTGCCTATTCCGTCCAGAACAATGTACAAAGGGAAAAACGTGGTTTGGGCGACCAGCAGAAAGCCGGTATACATATTGTCTTGACGGGTAATCCTGGTACGGGTAAGACAACGATTGCTCGTAAGTTAGGAGAGATCATGGAGGCGATTGGCTATCTTGACAGTGGACATGTTGTTGAGTGTGACCGTGCCAAGATGGTAAGTCCCTATCAAGGCGAGACACCTAAAGTCGTCGATCGTTTATGCGACAAGGCGATGGGTGGTATTCTCTTTGTGGATGAGGCCTATACATTAGCACCTGTCAGTCAAGGTGGTGACCGTGATAATCAGGGCGCTCAGGCATTGGAGCAGTTGATGAAGCGTATGGAGGATGACCGCGGTAAGTTCGTGGTTATTGCAGCCGGTTATCGTACGGAGATGGACAACCTGTTCCGTATCAATCCTGGTGTGCGCAGCCGTTTCAGTTATTTCCTGAATATTGATGACTACACGCCTGAGCAGTTGTATGAGATTATGCTCGTCTTTGCCAAGGAGAAGAAATATCAGTTTGCACCGGAAGCGGAGGAACTGACACGTAAGATGATTACGGAGATGTATGACTCTCGTGGTAAGGACTTTGCTAATGGACGTACCATGCGTCAATTGTTTGACAAGATTTGTGCCAAGCAGGCAGAACGTCTTCAGCATGGTGATATGTCGATGATGTCCAATGAGGAACTGATGACCATCACGCAGGAGGATATTCCATACGAGGCACCGAAGGCTGTTGATTATACAGTATGTCTTGAGAAGTTGAACGGTATGGTCGGACTTGCAGCCGTCAAACAAGAGATTTCCAATCTTGCTGCTTATCTCAACCTGCAGATTCGTCGTGGCGAGACCAATACCTTCCAAGGTAAGCATTATGTCTTTACGGGTAATCCAGGTACAGGTAAGACAACCGTTGCCCGTATCATGGCTGATGTCTTCCGTACGTTAGGTGTCTTGTCTCGTGGCCAGTTGGTAGAGGCAGACCGAAGTAAACTGGTATCAGGCTATTCTGGTCAGACGGCTATCAAGACCAATCAACTGATCGACTCTGCGATGGGCGGTGTTCTGTTTATTGATGAGGCATATACTTTGAAGTCCAGTGACCAGGACTCATTTGGTAGTGAGGCTATTGATACGCTTTTGAAACGCTTGGAAGATGATCGTGGTAAGTTTATCTGTATCGTGGCAGGTTACACGGATCAGATGCATGACTTCATTGACTCTAACCCAGGTTTGAAGAGCCGTTTCACTCAGACGATTCATTTCGACGATTATAATCCTGATGAGTTGACTCAGATATTTGTCAATCTGGCGAAAGGCAAGAACTTCACCGTCGATGATAATACACGTAATGCCATACACCGTCAGTTTGAGCAGTTGTATCTGCGTCGTGACAAGAACTTCGGCAATGCCCGTGAGGCACGCCGGATATTTGATGCGGCAGTAGAGAAACAGAGCCAGCGTCTGGTGAACCTGATGAACAATCCCGACTTCAAGGAAGAGGATATGTATAAGATTACAGAAGCAGACCTTGAAGTGGGCCAGAGCGAGAAGGTTCGTCCATTGGATGAGGTTCTCAACGAACTGGATGAGTTCATCGGTATGCGTTCTGTCAAGAACATGATTCGCCGATTGGCAGTTCAGAGCATGTTCATGAAACAACGTGCTGCGATGGGAGCAGGTAAGGTTCAGCAGATGGCGATGAACTTTGTCCTGACAGGTAATCCTGGAACCGGTAAGACTTCTATTGCCCGTAAGATGGGAGAGGTCTTGCAGAGTATGGAGATCCTGCCAACGAGTCGTGTGATAGAAGCCAGTCGTGCGACGCTGGTAGGAAAATACATGGGTGAGACCCCGAAGATCGTTAATAACATGTGTGACAAGGCGATGGGCGGTATCCTCTTTATTGATGAGGCATACACCCTGTCCTCAGAGAACGACCAGTATGGTAAGGAGGCGATAGACACCTTGATGAAACGCATGGAAGATGACCGTGGTAAGTTTGTTGTGATTGCTGCAGGTTATAAGGACCAAATGGATTCATTTATGGATGTCAATCCAGGTCTTGCCAGTCGCTTCACTCATAAGATGCATATTGAAGACTATAACGAGGATGAATTGCTTGCTATCTTCAAGAAGATGGCTTCGAAGGACAACTACACGTTGTCACCTGCTGCCGAGTTCAAACTGATGGATTTGATCTGTCGTAAGGTGGTTAGCAAGAGTGATTCCTTCGGTAATGCCCGTGAGATGCGTAATATGCTCGATGAGACGATTCAGCAGTTGTCTGTTCGTGTCAGTGCAATGCCTCAGAATGAGATTACGCAGGAGACTTATCAGATGATTATGCCAGAAGATATAAAGGATGAGTTATGATTATATGTCCAAATTGTAGAGAAGAAATAGAGGAGAAGTCACATTTCTGTGATCAGTGCGGACAGGCGTTGCAATACTGTACGAGTTGCGGACGTGTCGGCATGGGACGTCGTTGCACCTATTGTGGCGGTTTGATGGCAGATGCGGATGAGCAAAAGAATCAGCCAAGTAATACGTCATCGACTGCGGCAGACATCAGTAAGGCTATTGCCACTGCCCGTGACGCCTATAACAATGCACCTCAGGATGTGCAGATACAGGGAGTACCTACATTAACATTATATAATCCTTCGTTGGATATCCGTATCGTGGGTGTCAATGGTGCTATCATTGGTCGCAAACAAGGACCCTATCAGCAGTTGTTTGACGGCAATATGTATATTTCCAGTGTCCATGCCCAGTTGATATATAAGCCGGATTCAGGATGGTGTATCATCGACAAGCATTCGTCGAATGGTACGAAACTGAATCAGCGGGATTTGTTGCCTGACATACCGATGTCCATAAAGAGTGGTGACATCGTGTCGCTTGCCAATATTAATTTGCAGGTGAGTGTCAGTTGATGTATAATAAAGATAATAAAGATTGTTTCATCAAAGATTATGAGTAGAATTGTCTTAACGGCAGCGAGCCGTGTGGGATGTGTCAGGAGTAACAATGAAGATATGGTGCTTGCTTATGACAAGTTTGTCCGTAGCGAAGCATACCAGACAGAGTTTTTGACGGAGAACATGGACCGTTTTGTGATTGCTTTGGCAGACGGTATGGGCGGTCATCAAGCAGGAGAAGTGGCAAGTGCTGACACTCTGGCAAACCTTCAGTTTTTCGTCAATGACCTGCCAAAAGGTCTTTCTTCCAGTGAGTTCAATGAGATGATGGTTGTGTGGTTGGATTCCGTCAATAAGATGATATCCTCAAAGGGACAGGTTGATCCATCTTTATCTGAGATGGGAACGACCTTGGTTGCCGTTGTCTATTACAATCATAACTATTATTGGTTGAATTGTGGCGATAGTCGTTTGTATCGCTTCCGTAACGGAAAGTTGACTCAGATATCAATAGACCATTCTCTCAATAACATACAAGGTATCAAGAAGCATTCGAATGTCATCACCAATTGTATTGGTGCTGGTTGCAAATCGTCCTTTCTCGACCTTTATGACTTCACGGATGATTTCCTACAGGGCGATGTCTATATGATCTGTTCTGATGGACTGACCGATATGGTGCAGGACGATGATTTAGAAAGTATGTTGGCGGAGGGTGCTTCTGCCAATCGTCTTTGTGAGGCAGCCATTGAGGCAGGAGGCTATGACAATGTCTCTGCTTGTGTGTTTACTGTTATGTAATAGAAAACTATGCCATTAAGATTACCAGATAGACTTCCGGCTATTGACCTGTTGAAACAGGAGAACATCTTCGTGATGGACGATTCCCGTGCTCACATGCAGGATATCCGTCCCTTGAAGATTGTCATTCTCAATCTGATGCCGTTGAAGATTACGACGGAAACAGACCTGATTCGTCTGCTTTCCAATACACCGTTGCAGTTGGAGATCAGTTTCATGAAACTGCGCAGTCATACGCCTAAGAACACGCCGATAGAACACATGATGATGTTCTATCGTGACTTTGAACAGATGCGTAAGGAGAAATACGATGGTATGATTATCACGGGTGCCCCTGTCGAGACCCTTGACTTTGAGGATGTGACCTACTGGGACGAGATGATGGATATCTTCTCATGGGCGCGCACGCACGTGACGAGTACCTTATATATATGTTGGGCTGCACAGGCAGGACTGTATTATCATTACGGTATTCCCAAGTATCCGTTGGAGAAGAAGATGTTTGGTATCTTCCCGCAGATGCCCTTGGAACCTCAACTGCCGATATTCCGAGGCTTTGATGATGTATTCCAGATGCCGCATAGTAGGCATACAGAACTGCATCGTGAGGATATTATTGCCCATCCAGACCTGTCGTTGATTGCGGAATCACCTGATTGCGGTGTCAGCATGGTGATGGCACGTAACGGTCGTGAGTTCTTTATCACGGGGCATTTGGAGTATGCGCCTAACACCTTGGATAATGAGTATAAGCGTGATAAGGATATCCGTGACGATGTGGACCTGCCTAAGAATTACTATCGCGATGATAATCCTGCCAATGGACCACTGGTGACATGGCGTGCCCATGCCAACCTGCTCTATAGCAACTGGATTAACTACTACGTATATCAGGAGACGCCATACGATATCAACCAGATTGAATGACCGCCCTCGAATTGCTTGCACCCGCCAAAGACCTTGCCTGCGGTATCGCAGCAGTCGACCATGGTGCTGATGCTGTATATATCGGTGCCCAGCGTTTTGGTGCCCGTGCAGCGGCAGGCAATAGTATAGCGGATATTCGTCAACTCTGTGACTATGCCCATCAATATCAGGTGAAGGTGTATGTCACTGTGAATACCATCATCTATGATCACGAACTGGAAGAGACAGAACAGTTAATCCATCAACTTGCCGAGGTCGGTGTTGATGCGATTCTGGTACAGGATATGGGTGTCCTGAAGATGAATCTTCCACCAATAGCCCTTCATGCTTCCACACAGACCGATAACCGTACGATAGAGAAGGTCAAATGGTTGTCGGCATTAGGTTTTCAACGGGTGGTGTTGGCAAGGGAACTGTCTGTTGACGAGATTGCTGCCATCCATCGTGAAGTGCCGGACATGCCATTGGAAGTATTCGTTCATGGTGCCTTGTGTGTCAGTTATAGTGGTTTGTGCTATGCTTCCCAATATTGTTTTGGACGTTCTGCAAATCGTGGTGCCTGTGCGCAGTTCTGTCGCATGAAGTTCGACCTGTTGGATGCCGATGGTCATGAGATTGAGCACCAGCGTCATCTTCTCTCGTTGAAGGACCTGAACCAGAGTGAGCATTTAGAGGAATTGATACAGACGGGTGCTACCTCTTTCAAGATTGAAGGACGCCTGAAAGATGTCTCATACGTGAAGAATGTGGTGGCAACATACAGCCAACGGCTTGATGCAATCATCGCAAGACATGCCGATAAGTATTGCCGTGCTTCCCAAGGACATTGCACCTATACGTTTACACCTAATCTGAATAAGACGTTCAACCGTGGTTTCACCACCTATTTCCTGCATGGGAGACAGCCTGATATCTTCTCGCCCGACACCCCTAAGGCGATGGGTGAGTATGTGGGCTACGTGAAGGAAATACGTCGTGACTCGTTTAATGTGGCAGGAACGGCATCGTTTGCCAACGGTGACGGGTTGTGCTTTATCAATCAGAAGCGTGAACTGGAAGGTTTCCGTGTGAATCGTGCAGAGGGCAATCGTCTCTTCCCTCAACAGATTCCCGAGAACCTGCATGCGGGAATGGCACTCTATCGGAACAACGACCAGGACTTTGAACGCTTGTTGTCACGCAAGAGTAGTGAACGGAAGATTCCTCTGGTGATGCGATTGGGTGTGACCGATGACGGCTATTCATTATCCGTCGGGGATATTCAGGTGACTATTCCATGTGAACATCAGCAGGCAGAGAAACCGCAACGCGAGAATATCATCCGTCAGTTGTCGAAACTGGGCGGTACACCTTATGAGTGTAGTAGGGTGGAGATGCCCGATGATTTCAACGATTTTATTCCAAGTAGTCTTTTAGCCGATTTGAGACGCTTGATAGTCAGGCAATTACAAACGTCCGAGATAGGTGCCGCCTATCGGGTCGATAGGTGCCGCCTATCGGGTCGATACCCCGTAGCAAACGCCTCGATAGGTGCCGCCTATCTCAGGGATAGCTACGAGTATAATATTTCCAATGCTCTTGCACGTGATTTCTATGCTGAGCAGGGATTGTCAGAACCAGCACCTGCCTTTGAACTGAATCGTCGTGAAAAAGCATTGTTGATGCAGTGCAGACATTGTCTGCGCTACTCTTTAGGTTATTGTGTGAAGCATGGTGGCAAGAAGCCACAATGGCGTGAACCCTTGATGCTTCGCTTGGGAGACGGAAGATGTTTCCGTTTGGACTTTGATTGTAGGAAATGTCAGATGAATGTGTATGCGGCAGATTAGGAAGATATTATTCATGATGTTGAGTGTCTGCATGCTGGTGTCCTGCTACAATCAGGGACCGCAGACCCCTGATGCCTGGGATTTGACAGAGAAACAGTTGGACTCTATCTCGTTCTTTACGACACATCATTATACGCAGAACTATAATTTCGTGGTGAATGCGAAGAGTCTGCCTCTTTCCGATGAACCCTTTGAGATGGCTTTCGATACCATCTATGTGGTAAATGGAGAACGTCTTGTAGTGGCGGATATCCAGACGATTCCCGCAGATTCCATTGATTCGGTATGGGTAAAGGTGGCACGCGACCAGATGACACAGGGATGGATACGGGAAAGTGAGATGTTGGCGGGGGTATCGCCAGACGATCCTATCTCACAGTTCATCGATTTCTTTTCCAATACCCACCTGTTGATTTTCCTTGCCTTCCTGATTATCATCATCGTTGCCTATGGTCTGTATCGCCTCAACAGACGGAATGCCTATATCGTTCATTTCAATGATATCGACTCTTTCTATCCCACATTGTTGTGTCTTCTGATAGCGGCATCGGCAACACTCTATGCTTCTATTCAGATGTTCGGGGCGGAGACATGGCGACATTTCTATTACCATCCGTCACTCAATCCGTTTGCCTTGCCTTTGCATCTGGGACTTTTTGTGGCTTCTGTCTGGGCGATTATCATTGTGGCAGTGGCTGCTTTCGATGATGTTCTGCGCCATCTGTCGGGCGGTGATGCCGTCCTATATCTGGGTGGACTGGCAGGTGTCTGTGCCGTCGATTATGTGGTATTCAGTGTTTCCACCTTATATTATATAGGCTATGTCTTACTGATAGCGTATGTTGTTTTTGCCGTCTATCGCTATCTACGCTTTGCCCATCGACGTTATGTCTGTGGCAGTTGTGGTGCAAAACTGCGTGAGAAAGGGGTTTGTCCGCATTGTGGAACGGTGAATACTTGAAAAATCCCCATAAATAAGGATTGTATAATCGGGTGGAAAGCATTACCTTTGCACCCGATTATGAAACAGAACAAACATTTATTCCTGACAGGGGCACTCTGTTTGATGATGCCTCTCATGTCGCAAGCCATAGAGGTGAGCGATACTTCTCGTGTAGTAGACCTTGATGAGGTCATCGTTATTTCCCAACCCAAAGAACAGGTTCGCCTTCGTCTGCAACCTGTGAGCAGTAGTGTGTTTGGCAGTGAACAGTTGCAGCAGTTGACCGTCCATGACCTGAGTCAGTTGTCGCAGTATGTTCCTTCGTTCGTGATGCCCTCGTATGGTTCACGTCTCACTTCTTCAATGTATGTGCGTGGTATCGGTTCGCGCATCAATAATCCTGCGGTGGGTGTATATTACGACAATATTCCTTTGATGTCGAAATCGGCATTTAACAATCACTTCTATATGTTGGACCGTGTGGATATCCTGAGAGGTCCTCAGGGTACGCTCTACGGACAGAACACGGAAGGCGGACTGGTGCGCATCTATTCGAAGGACCCCATGAACTATCAGGGAACGGATATCCGTTTGGGTATCGGTACGGGACTTTATTCGAATGTAGAAGTGGCACACTATCATCGTCCCAGTGAGAAATTTGCTTTCAGTGTGGCAGGATTCTATAGCGGTCTGAAAGGTTTCTTCAATAACCAGAACTTCTCAGAGAAGAACGATAAGACCAATGAGGCTGGTGGAAAACTGCGTCTCATCTTTGCCCCTTCGCAAAAACTGAAACTCGACTGGACGGCAGACTATCAATATGTGAATCAGAACGGTTTCGGCTATGGCGAGTATAACATCATCAATGACGATGTTACCGATCCTGCAACGACCATCATGAACGGTTACAAGCGCAATATGTTCAATACAGGTTTGAATATCGGTTACGATACTGGTCGACTGCTCTTCACCTCAACGACGAGTTACCAGTTCTTGCAGGATATGATGCTGATGGACCAGGACTATATGACACCCGACTATCTGCGTCTCGAACAGCGTCAGAAGATGAATGCGCTTACACAAGAGTTCGTACTTCGTTCGCATGACAAGAGTCGTTGGCAACATACCACGGGTCTTTTCGCTTCCTATCAGTGGTTGCGTACCGATGCACCTGTCTATTTTGGTGATGCGATTACAGGACCTATAGGCGATGCTATTGCCAATGCCATGAAGAATTCTATGCTTCAGGCGATGATAGGTCGTTTCATGGGGCAGGGCATGAGTGCCGAACAGGCTAAGGCGATGGCTCAACAGACAGTTGACAAGATGGGTGTAACTATGAGTGCAGAGATGGCTGTCCCAGAGAATTTCCATACACCTCAACTGAGTCTTGGTTTCTATCATGAGTCTAATATCTTGCTGACGGATCAATTGAAACTGACACTCGGTCTTCGTCTTGCCCATGACTGGGTGAAGGTGTCATACGATGCACTTGCCTATATGAATATGACAGGTGGTACTGCGAGTGCTACGGCAACCTATCATCTGACTTCTCACTTGGAAGACAGTCGTTCGAAGAGTTTTACTCAACTTCTTCCGAAGTTTGCACTTACCTATGACTTAGGTGAGAATATGGGTAATGTCTATGCACTTGTATCAAAGGGCTATCGTGCTGGGGGCTATAATATACAGATGTTCTCTGACATCCTTCAGACCGATCTCAATGCCCATCAGCAGGATGCCATGCGTGGCAACTATGACGTAGAACATACCACACAAGACTACGATAATATAGAAGAGACCATTACCTATAAGCCTGAAGAGTCGTGGAACTACGAAGTAGGTACCCATCTGAACCTCTTCAGCGGCATGGTTCACTTTGACCTCGCCCTGTATTATATGCAGATCCGCAACCAGCAACTGTCTATCATGGAACCTCACAGCAACTACGGTCGTATCATGGTGAATGCCGGTAAGAGTCATTCTTGTGGACTTGAGGCTACTCTGCGTGGTAAGGTCATCGACAATGCGCTTGAATGGGGCGTGACCTATGCCTTCACCAATGCCAAGTTTGATGAGTATGATACCTACAAGGACAACTATGTACCCTTCGTACCGCAGCATACTTTCAGTGCGATGACAGACTACCATATCGGAAAGTTTACAATCGGAGCCAATGTAACCGGACAGGGTAAGATTTGGTGGGACGAGGCGAATACCTATTCGCAGAAGTTCTACGCATTGCTTGGTGCACATGCCGACTATGACTTCGGTCCTGTTGCCGTAAGCCTTTGGGGACGTAATCTGACGGATACGAAATACAATACCTTTGCTATTTCAAGCAATGCTGCCGGCGGTACACGTTATTTTGCCCAGCGAGGTAATCCGTTCCAATTAGGTTTGGACGTTCAGGTACACTTTTAAATAAGAATAAGTATCTAAATATAGATATTTCTGTTAATAACGTTAAAATTAACGGAAATAATTAACTAAAAGACTTCTTCATGTCGTTAAAAGCATTATCTTTGCCAACGATATGAAGAAGTCTACTATTTGGGCAATATCCATTGTAATGGGACTCGCATTCTTGGGTCTGCTTTATCTTCAGTTCTCTTATGTGGAAGAGATGGTGAAGATGAAGAAGGAACAGTTTGACGAGAGTGTCACCCGTAGTCTCTATCAGGCATCTCATAACCTGGAAGTGAACGAGACACAGCGCTATCTGGAGAAAGACGTGAATATTACGGAGCGTCGAGCCTTCCAAGAGGATTCGGTGATGATTGACGGTCTTGACGGGTCTATCAGACATTCCCACCAGTTTTCTGTTGCTGCCGACGATGGTACCGTCTATTCCTCTTTCCAGTTGAAGACTTTTGAGATGAAGCCTTCCTCTGTTCCCAAGGCGATGATTATGCGTAAAGACAAGAACTCGTTGGCGGACGCTGCTAAAACGATGCAAGAGATAGTTCGTAATCGCTATGTCTATCAGAAAGCACTGCTTGATGAGGTAGTCTATAACATCTTGTATACGGCAAGTGATAAGCCCTTGAAGGAACGTGTAAACTTCCGTATGTTGGATAATGATATCCGTAACGAGTTGCTGAATAACGGTATCAATATCCCATACCATCTCACGGTGTCTACTACAGATGGACGTGAGGTATATCGTTGTCCTGATTTTACAGAAGAGGGACTGGAATATAGTTATACCCAGTATTTGTTCCAAAATGACCCGCAATCGAAGATGGGTGTGGTGAAGATCCACTTCCCGGATATGAGCAGTTATATCTTCTCTTCAGTGCGTTTTATGATACCGTCGCTGATTTTTACTTTCGTATTGTTGGTAACGTTTATCTTCACCATCGTCGTGATCTTCCGCCAGAAGCGTTATACGGAAATCAAGAACGACTTCATCAACAATATGACGCATGAGTTGAAGACGCCGATTGCTTCTATCTCATTGGCAGCCCAGATGATGAACGATGACACGGTGACGAAGAGTGAACAGATGACGAAGCATCTGGGTGGTATCATTACGGAGGAATCGAAGCGCTTACGTTTCCTCGTAGAGAAAGTACTTCAGATGTCGATGTTCGATAAGAAGAGTGTGGTGTTCAAAAAGAAAGAACTCGACCTCAATGAGATGGTGGAGAATATCGCCTCTACGTTCTCTCTGCGTGTGGAACATACAGGTGGTAAGATATACACCGAGATAGAGGCAGTAGATTCAGCCATCTATGTGGATGAGGTTCATTTCCAGAATGCCATCACCAACCTGATGGACAATGCGGTGAAATACCGTAAACCGGAAGAGCCCTTGGATGTCTATATCCGTACTTGGAACGATCATAATCACCTGCTGTTGAGTATACGTGATACAGGTCAGGGTATCAAGAAGGAAAACATCAAGAAGATATTTGATAAGTTCTATCGTGTACATACAGGTAACAAGCATGACGTGAAAGGCTTCGGTCTCGGTCTTGCCTATGTGAAGAAAGTGATAGACCTTCATCAGGGTGATATCAAGTGTGAGAGTGATCTGGGTAAAGGAACCAAGTTTACCATCTCACTACCGATCATAAAAGAAAATCAAGAATAGATAATAGTATTAACACTTTAAAAGACTAAGATTATGGACGAAAAACTGAAAATTCTTCTTTGTGAAGACGATGAGAACCTCGGAATGCTGTTGCGTGAGTATCTTGCCGCTAAAGGTTATATGGCAGAGTTGTGTCCCGATGGTGAAGCAGGCTATAAGGCTTTTCTGAAGACTAAGTTTGATATCTGTGTGCTTGATGTGATGATGCCGAAGAAAGACGGTTTTACACTGGCTCAGGAGATTCGTACCGCCAACCCGGAGATGCCTGTTATCTTCTTGACGGCAAAGACACTGAAAGAGGATATCCTCGAAGGTTTCAAGATTGGTGCTGACGACTATATCACCAAGCCCTTCTCTATGGAGGAACTGGTATTACGTATTGAGGCCATTCTTCGCCGTGTACGTGGTAAGAAGAATAAGGAGAGTTCTGTATATCGTATTGGACGCTTCACCTTCGATACCCAGAAGCAGTTGCTGACGATTGGTGATAAGCAGACCAAACTGACGACAAAGGAAAATGAGTTGCTGGCTCTGCTCTGCTCTCATGCAAACGAGATTCTGCAGCGTGACTTCGCCCTAAAGACTATCTGGATTGATGATAATTACTTCAATGCCCGTTCTATGGATGTTTATATCACGAAGTTGCGTAAGCACTTGAAGGAAGACAGCCAGATTGAGATTATCAATATCCATGGTAAGGGATATAAACTGATCTCACCTGAAGAGGAATAATTCTTATTTGATAGAAAACAAAGAAGTGGGGCGACCTTTCAGGGCCGCCCCACTTTTATTTAGGTATTCATTAAGTAAGGAAGATTCTTTTATACAATACCCTGACTCATCATAGCGCTTGCTACCTTCATGAAGCCTGCTACGTTAGCACCCTTCACGTAGTTGATGTAGCCGTCAGCCTGTGTACCATACTTCACGCAGTTCTCGTGAATATCGTTCATGATACGCTTCAGATAGTCGTCAACTTCCTTGGCTGTCCATGACAGACGCTCAGAGTTCTGTGACATTTCCAAACCAGATACTGATACACCACCGGCGTTAGAAGCCTTACCAGGAGCATACAACAGCTTGTTATCCTGGAAAATCTTGATAGCCTCAGGCAGTGAAGGCATGTTAGCACCCTCGGCAACAGCGATAACACCATTGTCTACGAGAGCCTGAGCCTGCTCACCGTTAATCTCGTTCTGAGTAGCGCAAGGCAGGGCGATATCTGCCTTCTCGTGCCAAGGACGCTCACCAGCATGATATACTGCATTAGGATACTCTTCAGCATATTCCTTGATACGTCCACGCTCAACGTTCTTCAGTTCCTTTACGTAAGCGAGTTTAGCCTCGTCGATACCATCTGGGTCGTAGATATAACCGTCAGAGTCAGACAGTGTCAAAGGAATAGCACCAAGTTGGATACACTTCTCAGTAGCATACTGAGCAACGTTACCAGAACCAGAGATCAGCACCTTCTTACCCTTCAGTTCGATACCACGGGTAGCGAGCATAGATACGAGGAAGTATACGGTACCGTAACCAGTAGCCTCAGGACGGATCAGTGAACCACCGAAGGGGATACCCTTACCAGTGAGCACACCCTGGAACTGGTGAGTGAGTTTCTTGTACTGTCCGAAGAGGTAACCAACCTCACGACCACCTACACCGATATCACCAGCAGGAACGTCCTCGTCAGGACCAATAACGCGATAGAGTTCATTCATGAATGCCTGGCAGAAACGCATTACCTCTGCGTCGCTCTTGCCACGTGGAGAGAAGTCTGATCCACCTTTAGCACCACCCATAGGAAGGGTTGTCAGTGAGTTCTTGAAAGTCTGCTCGAAAGCAAGGAACTTCAGGATACCGAGGTTAACACTCTTGTGATAACGGAGACCTCCTTTGTACGGGCCAATAGCATTGTTGTGCTGGATGCGGTAACCCATGTTTGTCTGTACCTTACCCTGGTCGTCAACCCATGTAACGCGGAACTCGCAAACACGATCGGGGATGCAAAGACGCTCGATCAGGTTAGCCTTCTCGAACTCAGGGTGCTTGTTGTACTCTTCTTCGATAGTAGGAAGAACTTGACTTACTGCCTGGATGTACTCCGGCTCATTGGGAAATCTCTGTTTCAGATTCTCTACAACTTGTGCTGCATTCATAATCTTTTTTACTTTTTTTGGTTATTATATTACTAAAATGTTTAATCTTGAATTATTTCGGCTGCAAAATTACATCAAAAATTTGAATTACCAAACATTTTATCAAAAAAATAACGAAAAAAGTATCTTTTTGTCACAAATCAAACAAAATTGAGCGAATAATGACAAAATAATATATATGATATGTGCGCGAAAACAAAGATGCCTGCCGCTCAAGAGTGAGGGCAGGCACTATGATAGAACTAATGGTTATCTGTTAGTCGTGGGTATCGAAAGAAAGTTCTTCTTTTCCTTCCACCTTATTAATATATATAGTATCACCGCTCTTCAGGTTTCCATTGACGATGAGTTCTGAGATATCGTCTTCGATATACGACTGGATGGCACGTTTCAGGGGACGGGCACCAAACTGTACGTCATAGCCTTTCTCTGCAACAAACTGTTTCGCCTCGTCACTCAGGTTGATGGTATACCCTAAATCGCTGATACGCTTAAAGAGTCCAGTCAGTTCCACGTCAATAATCTGTTTGATGGCATTGAGGTCGAGTTGGTCGAAGGTGATAATCTCATCCAATCGGTTCAGAAACTCTGGGGAGAACTGTTTCGAGAGCGCTTTCTGTACGATGTTACGTGCATGTTCCTTATCCTGTTCGTCCAGCATCAGCGACCCACTACCGGCACGGGTGAAACCTACACCTCTGCCGAATTCCTTCAGTTGACGTGTTCCTGCATTAGAGGTCATAATGATCACCGTATTGCGGAAGTCTACGAAACGACCATTACCGTCGGTTAGTCTACCCTCATCGAGTACTTGCAATAACAGGTTAAACACGTTGCCATGCGCTTTTTCAATCTCATCGAGCAAGACGATAGAGTAGGGATGGCGGCGTACGCGTTCTGTCAGTTGACCACCTTCTTCATATCCCACATATCCCGGAGGTGCACCAATCAGTCTTGATACGTTGAAGGATTCCGTATATTCACTCATATCCACACGGATGAGTGCCTCACTGCTTCCAAACATAAACTCGGCGAGTTTCTTGGCAAGATAGGTCTTACCTACACCTGTCGGACCAAGGAACATAAAGGCACCAATAGGATGATTCGGGTCTTTCAGTCCTACTCGGTTACGCTGAATGGCTTTGACCATCTTCTCAATCGCCTTATCCTGCGCGATGACATGTTGTTTCAGTTCCTCTGCCATACCTTTCAGTCGGATTCCTTCCTCTTGAGCCATGCGTTGTACAGGGACACCAGTCATCATTGATACGACATCCTGTACCTCTTTTTCTGTAACGGTCTGCCTGTCATCGAAATTTCCCTCTTGCCACTTACGGTTCATCTCAGCCAATTGGCTTTCCATCACCGTCTGCCTGTCTCGATAACCTGCTGCCAGTTCGAAGTTCTGATTCTTCACAGCCAGTTTCTTTTGCTCTAATACCTGTTTCAGTTCCAGTTCCAGTGAAGCGATTTCTGGCGGTACTTGTGCATGATGCAGGTGTACACGCGATCCTACCTCGTCCATGGCATCAATTGCCTTGTCGGGCTGTTGACGGTCACTGATATAGCGGTCTGTCAATTTGACACACATCGCAAGAGCATCGTCCGTATAGTTAACGTGATGATGTTGCTCGTAGCGATCCTTGATATTATGTAGAATCTGCAAAGTCTCTTCCGCATTGGTAGGCTCGATGAGTACTTTCTGGAAGCGTCTTTCCAATGCACCGTCTTTCTCGATAGAGTTACGATACTCGTCGAGGGTTGTAGCACCGATACACTGGATGGTGCCTCTCGCCAATGCAGGCTTCAGGATGTTTGCTGCATCCATGGAACCAGGTGTTGAGCCTGCCCCGATGAGTGTGTGTATCTCGTCGATGAAGACAATCACATCTTGGTTTTGTTCTAGTTCTTTGATGAGTTGTCGGATGCGCTCTTCAAATTGTCCACGGTATTTCGTGCCAGCCACGACACCTGTCATATCGAGAGTCACAAGGCGTTTACCGAAGAGCATGGGTGAGCATTGCCTACGGGCAATCATCTGAGCCAGTCCTTCTACGATGGCACTTTTTCCGACACCGGGTTCACCGATGAGGATGGGATTGTTCTTCTTGCGTCGTCCCAGAATCTCAATGACACGCTGCATTTCCTGTTCACGTCCAACGACAGGATCGAGTTTATCGTCCAGTGCCTGTTGGGTGAGGTCGGTGGAGAAATTGTCAAGTACAGGAGTCTTGGACTTCTGTTTGGTCTGTGTGGCAGTCGTAGCAGAACTATGTCCATTGTTTGTGTTTCGCTGTTCGTTGTCAGTCTCTTCCTCG
Source organism: Prevotella sp. (assembly GCA_045225255.1). Taxonomy (GTDB): domain Bacteria; phylum Bacteroidota; class Bacteroidia; order Bacteroidales; family Bacteroidaceae; genus Prevotella. The sequence continues at coordinate 43,685 of JBGVBD010000127.1, forward strand.
TAATCTTCTTCGGGCAGACCAATACCGTTTTTGACACTCAGTAGTGTCAGTGTATCTTCGTAGTTCATATTGTTCATTTCTAATACTAATTTTGCTCCATTTTCCACTCGGTCATGCAGAATGGCAAGCAACAAGTGTTGTTCGTCTACACGGGTGGTGCGCTGGATGCGTGCTTCCAATACCGCCAGTTTCAGGATATTACTGGCTTTCTCGTTGAGCACCAGTTCACTGGTATTGATGGGCATACCGATCTCATCTTCCCTAACTCTCGATTCCAGTTCTGTTTTAACAGAGGAGAGATTGATGTCAAGGCGACGGAAGATGTCGCTGACGGGACCTTCTTTGATGCGCATCATACCCAGCAAAAGGTGTTCTGGACCTACACTGTGACTGGCGAGCCGTGCGGCTTCCTCACGCGAATAGGCGAGAATTTCAGATACCTTGGGTGAAAATTGACTTGTCATACATCATCCGAACTGCAAACATCGTGCCAAAAGAAAAACATAAATAAATCCTAATTATTTTGGTGTTTTGCTTACTTATTTGTACCTTTGTGCGTCAAAAAGAAAAAGACGAAAACGCGTCAGCGGGCTTTAAAAGTGCCTTAAACGCAATTTTGACTAAAAATTGAAGAATTGAAAAGTTGAAAAATTGAATTAATAATAAGATGGATCAAACATTTGACAACGACAGAATTATTAAAATCAACATCGAGGAGGAGATGAAATCCTCGTATATCGACTACTCTATGTCGGTTATCGTGGCGCGTGCGCTACCTGATGTACGTGACGGCTTCAAACCCGTCCACCGCCGTATCCTCTACGGTATGATGAATATTAACAACGTTTCCACGCAGCCTTACAAGAAGTGTGCCCGCGTCGTCGGTGAGGTACTTGGTAAGTATCACCCCCATGGCGACAGCTCCGTGTATGGCGCACTGGTACGTATGGCACAAGAATGGAACTTGCGTTATACGTTGGTAGACGGACAGGGTAACTTCGGATCGGTAGATGGTGACTCACCTGCTGCCATGCGTTACACCGAGTGCCGCCTCTCGAAGATGGGTGAGCACATCATGGACGACTTGGAGAAAGACACTGTCGACATGATGAACAACTTCGACGACTCACTGGTAGAGCCGACGGTGATGCCAACCAAGATTCCTAACCTTTTGGTGAATGGTGGTAACGGTATTGCCGTAGGTATGGCAACGAATATGCCAACGCATAATCTTAGTGAGGTGATTGACGGTTGCTGCGCCTATATCGATTATCCTGATATTGACACAGAAGGATTGATGCAGTATATCCCAGGTCCTGACTTCCCCACAGGAGCCTATATCTATGGCTTACAGGGTGTGAAGGATGCCTATGAGACAGGTCGTGGTCGCATCGTGATGCGTGCCAAGGCGGAGATTGAGACGGGTGAGACTCACGACAAGATTGTAGTGACGGAGATTCCTTATGGTGTCAACAAGGCAGATTTGGTGAAATATATCGCCGACCTTGCCAATGAGCATAAGATAGAAGGTGTTGCCAATGTCAACGATGAATCAGGTCGTCAGGGTATGCGTATCGTTGTGGATTGCAAGCGTGACTGTAATGCCAATGTGCTACTGAATAAGTTGTTTAAGATGACCGCCCTACAAAGCTCATTCTCAGTGAATAACATCGCTTTGGTGAAAGGCCGTCCTCGTCTGTTGAACCTCAGGGAATGTGTAGGTTATTTCGTAGAGCATCGTCATGACGTGACCATTCGTCGCACGAAGTACGATCTGAAGAAAGCACAGGAGCGCGCTCATATCTTGGAGGGCTTGATTATTGCCGTCAACAATATCGATGAGGTAGTACACATTATTAGAAATAGTAAGACCCCAAGCGAGGCCCAGCATAATTTGGAAGTACGCTTCGAACTCGATGAATTGCAGTCGAAGGCTATCGTGGATATGCGTTTGGCACAGTTGACCGGTCTGCGTGTCGACCAGTTGCACCAGGAGTTCGATGACTTACAGAAACTCATTGCCGATTTGCAGGAGATTCTCGATAATCCCGAGCGTTGTAAAGAAGTGATGAAGAACGACCTGTTGGAGGTGAAGGAGAAGTATGGCGATGAGCGTCGCACGGAGATCATACCGTTCGACCATGAGTTCAATGCCGAGGACTTCTATCCCGATGATCCTGTAGTGATTACCATCTCGCATATGGGTTATATCAAGCGTACAAAACTCGATGAGTTCCACGAGCAGGGACGCGGAGGAGTAGGAGCGAAGGCAGCACGTCATCGCGACAATGACTTCACCGAGTATATCTATCCTGCCACGATGCATAACACGTTGCTCTTCTTCACCCAGAAGGGTCGTTGCTACTGGCAGAAGTGCTATGAGGTACCAGAGGGTGATAAGAACTCGAAGGGACGTGCCATTCAGAACATGCTGAATATTGAGCCCGATGATGCCATCAATGCGGTATTACGTATCAAGAACTTCAATGACGAAGAGTTCCTGAACTCTCACTACGTTGTCTTCGCAACGAAGAACGGTATTGTGAAGAAAACCTGTCTGAACCAGTATAAGAATGTACGTGCTGCCGGTGTGATAGCCATCAATATCAATGAGGGCGATAAGGTAGTGGGCGTTCGTCTCACCAATGGTCATAACGAACTGTTGCTGGCGAACCGTAATGGTCGTGCCGTTCGCTTCAATGAGGATCAGGTTCGTACGATGGGACGTGTGTCTACCGGTGTGATTGGTATGCGCCTGGATGGTGGAGACGACGAGGTAGTAGGCATGGTTTGCGTCAACGATCCTAATGAGGAGACCATCATGGTGGTTTCTGAGAACGGCTATGGTAAGCGTTCTGAGGTAGAAGACTACCGTAAGACGGCACGTGGCACGAAGGGTGTGAAGACGCTCGCTATCACAGAGAAGACCGGTCGTCTGGTGGCTATCAAGGTAGTGACCGATGAGAACGACCTGATGATTATCAACAAGAGTGGTATCTTGATTCGCTTGAAGGTGGCTGATGTCCGTGTGATGGGTCGTGCTACTCAGGGTGTTCGTCTGATTAACCTCGCTAAGAAGAACGATGTCATTGCCAGCGTCTGCAAGGTGATGCATGCTCAGGCAGAGGAAGAATATGAAGAAATTGGTGAATCATCCGATCTCTCTGAATCTTCCGAAAATTCCGAAAATTCCGAAAATAAATAAACGTTTAACCAATATTAAAGGCTTATGAAAAAAGTTATGATGATGGCAATGATGTTCGTAGCAAGTGCTACGGCTTTTGCCGGTGACAGTGACGCTTTGAAGGCTATCAAAAAAGCGAAAACCTATGATGAGGCTGCTCAGTTGTTAAAGACTGCTCAGCTCGCTAATGATGAGGAAAAAGCGGCCGCTTACAATAAATTGGTCGATCTGGCGATGAATAAAGTCACCAAGGAGATTGCTACGAAAGCCCAGAACCAGGCTAACCAGCAGTTGGGTACAGGTAAGATGGAACCATTCGATACGCTGGGTATGGGTGATGCGCTCTGCAACGCTATCAATGCCGCTCTCGAGTGTAACAAGTACGACCAACTTCCCAATGCCAAAGGCAAGGTTGCTCCCAAGTACAACAAGAAGAATGCTGAGCGTATCTGGCCTCTTCGTACTCATCTGATAGAAGCGGGACAGGACTTGTATGAGTCTCATGGTCATGGTGTCTTGCTGAAGTTCTGGGGTGCATTTGTCGATTCTTCTTCCGATCCTTTCTTCGCAGAACAGAATCATGAATATGATGACAAGAATATTGGGCAGATTGCCTATTATGCAGGTCGTTATGCTTACGAGGCAAAGGATATGGCACGTGCAGATAAGTACTTTGAAATCGCTATGAGGGATCCAGAGAGAAAGCAGGAAGCTTTGAACTACAAGATCTATGCACATCGTTCTTCTTTGGTATCAAAGGCTGATACGTTGCAGTTCATCGAGACCTTGAAAGGACTTTATACACAGGATCCTGAGAACGAGGTAGTGCTCGTAAACCTTTATAATATCTATGATGAGATGAAGGATAAGGCTGCTCAGACGGCCTTGCTTGACAACCACCTCGCTAAGTATCCCAACAGTTATATTGCTCTTGCCAACAAGGGTGTCATGGAGTTAAATCAGAATAATCCTGAAGAGGGAGCCAAATGGCTTCGTAAGGCTGTTGCCGCTAATCCTGAGAATGCAAGTGTTTCTTATTATCTCGGACTTTGTTTGAACCAGCAGGCAGGTTCTACCGATGATCAGGCTAAGCGTAAGGAACTTTTCCAAGAGGCCGTGAAGGCTTTTGACCGCGCTAAGGAACTGGATCCCGACAAGCAGCAGGCCAACTGGGGTTACAACCGCTATCAGGCATACTATAGTCTGTATGGTGAAGACGATCCCAGAACTAAGGCTGCACAAGCAGATATGCGTTAATGAAGAACAAGCGATTTAGGGCGTGAAGAAGTTACAGATATTATTTCTGCTTCTCTTCCTACCCATGATAACACCGTGCCTGATGGCTCAGAAGAAAGAGCTTAGTCAGGCACGGTCTTATATCAAGAGTGGGAAGAACTTGGATAAGGCAGAGAAACTGATGACCGACCTGTTGAAGGATTCGGTTAATCGGTCGAATGACAGGATCTATTTGACATGGTTTGAGGCTGTTACGAAACAATACGAAGCAGCCAATGAGAGACTGTATCTGAAGCAGAAATATGATACTGCCGCTTTCTTCAACCTCACTCGTCGACTTTATACTATTGCGGGTCCCCTCGATACCCTGGATGCCCAACCCGATGAAAAGGGTAGGGTGAAGTTGAAGTATCGCAAAGGTCATGCGGAACTACTTGACCGATTGCGTCCTAACCTGTATTTCGGAGGAGTCTATCATATACGGAAAGAAAACTATCAACAGGCCTTTGACTTCTTTGAGACGTATTTGGAAGCAGACCAGTTACCGCTCTTTACGGGTTATGACTATCAGCAGAAGGATGCCCGTCTGCCAGAGGTAGCCTATTGGGCTACGTTTGCCGGCTATAAGATGCACGATGCGAAGCAAACACTGCGCTATAGTCGGTTGGCAGAACGTGATACCGCAAGGGCAAAGTTCGCCTTGCAATATGCCTGTGAGGCATATCGCTGGCAGAATAATGATGCCGCTTATTTAGAGACTTTGAAACGTGGGTTCAGTCATTATCCCGATTTTGCCTATTTCTTCCCTCGCCTGGTGGATTATTATCATGCGAACAACCAGCCCGACTCGGCATTGGCGGTGGTAGAACAAGCATTGAAGATTCGTCCGAATCAGCAACTCTTTCTGTTGGCGAAGTCAGTGGCACTGTTGAATCTGGAACGTTACGACGAGTGTATCCAGTTGAGTAAGCAGTTAATTAACAGGAACGACACGCTCGCAGAACCTTATTTCAATATTGCCACGGCAAAACTGAATCAGGCACTGGCACTCGACAATTTGAATCAGCCTCGTGTCTATCGCAATCAGATACAGCAGTTGTATACGGATGCCCTTCCGTATATGGAGACGTATCGGAAATTGGAACCCGACGAGAAACGTAAGTGGGCCCCAGTCCTTTATCGCATCTATCTCAACCTCAATATGGGGAAGCAATTTGAAGAGATAGATAAAGTCATGAAGAACTTATAATGCTAAAAAATCGAAAATTAATACACAAGTGGTGTTGGTTTTCGATTTTTTTATTACTTTTGTAATTCCATATTGTTGGTGAATCTAAAACAAACTAATATAACAAAGTATGATGGAAAATAACGAATTGATTGCTCAGTGCGAGGCACGGGCGAAGGAATGGCTCTCTCCAGCCTTTGACGAGGAGACACGTAAGGAAGTACAGGCGATGTTGGATAATCCCGACAAGACGGCGTTGGTAGACGCCTTCTATCAGAATCTGGAGTTTGGTACGGGTGGTCTGCGTGGCATCATGGGTGCCGGTACTAACCGTATGAACAAGTATATCGTAGGTATGGCGACTCAGGGCTTTGCCAACTATATCCTGAAAGCATTCCCTGGCAAGCAGAGCAGTGTCGTGGTAGGTCACGACTGCCGCAACAACGGACGTATGTTTGCTGAGACTGTTGCTGATATTTTCTCGGCTAACGGCATCAAGGTTTATCTCTTTGAGAGCCTTCGTCCTACGCCGGAGATCTCGTTTGCTATCCGTCAGTTGGGTGCACAGGCAGGTGTCAATGTGACAGCCTCTCATAATCCCCGTGAATACAACGGCTACAAGGCATACTGGGACGATGGTGCTCAGGTGCTGGCTCCTCATGACGTAGGTATCATTGACGAGGTGAACAAGGTGAAGATTGAGGATGTGAAGTTCGAGGGTAACAAAGAACTCATCGAGATTATTGGTGGTGAGATGGACTGGGACTATATCGCAGCCATCAAGGAGGCAATGGTCGACCAGGATGTTATCCTGCGCCAGAAAGACCTGAATATCGTTTACTCTGCCATGCACGGCACAGGTCGTCACATCGTTCCGATGTCACTCCGTTCTTGGGGCTTCCAGAACATCCATGTTGTTCCTGAGCAGATGGTGGTCGACGGCAACTTCCCCACGGTCATCTCTCCGAATCCTGAGAATGCCGAGGCAATGACATTAGGTATGAAACTCGGTACGCGTCTGAATGCCGACCTCGTAGTGGCTACAGACCCCGATGCCGACCGTCTCGCTATTGTCGTTCGCAATCCGAAGGGCGAGTGGGAGATTATCAACGGTAACCAGACGGCGATGATCTTCGCTTGGTATATCATCACCAACCGCAAGAAACTTGGTCTGATGAAGGGTAACGAATTTATGGTGAAGACCATCGTGACTACTGAGGTGATTGCTGAGATCGCTAAGAGGAACGGTGTGGAGATTCGCGACTGCTACACTGGCTTTAAGTGGATTGCCCGTGAGATCAAGATTTCCGAAGGTAAGCAGAAATATATTGGTGGTGGTGAGGAGAGTTTCGGCTTTCTGCCATTTGATAAGGTACGTGATAAGGATGCTCCTGCCTCTATCTGTCTCATCTGTGAGATTGCAGCATGGGCAAAGGATCAGGGAAAGACACTCTATGATGTACTGATGGACATCTATGCCGAGTATGGCTTCTCTCGTGAGTTCACCATCAATGTTGTACGTCCTGGTAAGACGGGTGCCGACGAGATCAAGCAGATGATGACCGACTTCCGTGAGAACCCGCCAAAGGATCTGGGTGGCTCGAAGATTGTGCTGTGGAAAGACTATAAGACTTTGGAAGCAAAGAAGGCTGACGGCAGCGTTGAGAAACTCAATATGCCCGACACTTCTAATGTGCTTCAGTGGTTCTGCGAAGATGGTACTAAAGTCTCTGTCCGTCCTTCAGGTACCGAGCCGAAGATTAAGTTCTATACAGAAGTCAAGGACCAGTCCTTCAAGTGTGGCGATTGCTATGAGCGTTGCACGAAGGCTGCCAACGAGAAGATTGAGGCTATCAAGAAGAGTCTGAATCTCGACTGATTTTACTGGAATTATCTTTATTCATATCTCCCATAGGGTATTTAGTATTATAATATTCCTATGGGAGATGTTGTGTTGATAGAAATATTTTTATTATTTTGGGTAAATAATAGAGTTCAAGTATTATCAACGAGCGTATTAGAACGAATTTATTTTTTCTTGTATTTTTTTGGTAATTTGGGGATATTGTTGTATATTTGCCCCAAATAAAAGAACTATACCTAAAACCGAATATGTTTATGAAGAAAATGATGAATTATTCTCTACGTAGATGTATATTGAGCCTGTTGTGTCTGTTATCGACACTATCGGTCATCGCCGATGAGGTGACGGTGGCTGATGCCAATGGCAATGAACTCATCTACACGTATGAAACAGCCGACGGTCCTGCTACCTTCACGGGTATCAAGACCTACAGTGCCGATGCGTCCAAAGCGGGGCGTATCATCATTGCCGACCGTGTGAAAGACAGCAATGGCAAAAACCATGATGTGCTTTACATCGATGGTAATGTGAGTAACCGCAGCGAATTGGTGAGTATCGTGTTTGGTAAGAACATCATTGCCACTGGCGGTCCCGATGGAACGAAGGACGATGCCTTCTGGAATTGTAGCAAACTGGAGCGTGTTACGCTGAACAGCAAACTGGAGATATTAGGCCGTTACACTTTTCAGGCTTGTACCAAGTTATCGACGCTGAATTTGGAGGACGCTACCAATCTGAAGAAGATCATGTACCGCTGTTTTCAAAGAACGGCATTGCGTGACGTGACCATACCTGCTTCGGTGAAGGAGTTTGATGAGGACCTCTTCGGCTATTGCGAGTCCATACGGTCGATGACCTTTTTGGCAGAAAGCGTGCCTAATAGTTTCTTGCGTTACCACGAGAAACTGAAGACCATCAACATCGGTGCAGGGGTGAAGTATATTGGCGAGCATGCTTTTGCCAGCAATTACTATCTCAAGACGCTGAATATCAGCAGCAGTGTGAGCGACCTCGTCATTGGTGAGTATGCCTTCGCCGAGAGCGACCGCCTGCCCAGCGTGTCGCTACCAAAGGGAGTCAAAGAACTGCGGAACGCAGCCTTCTATAGTTGTGACTCGTTGCGCTCGTTTTCCTTTGCGGATGACTCGCCCATCACGAGTATTCCCGATAATTGTTTCAACTACTGTGTCTCTTTAGAGAAACTGACACTGCCAGATGCCGTACAGGCGGTGGGGAATTCGGCTTTCGGACATTGCTATGCGATGACAGAGATCACTTTCGGAACAGGATTAAGCACCCTGCCCAACGACTGGTATCTGTTCACCTATTGTGAGAAATTGAAGAAGGTGACGCTGCCTGGTGCCAATTTCCCCTTTACGGGTAATATCTGGTTCCCCAACGATATCATATTCTATGTACATGCCGACCTGGTGGATACCTATCGTGCCAGCGACTATACCAAGGGTTACCACATCATTGCCCTTGGACAACCCTATGAGTTTAACGTCACCATTGCAAAAGGTGGTGAGTTGCTGGGCAAGATAGAGGCAATCGGTGACCCGAACAACGTGTTGTCGTTGACGGTGAAAGGTCCTATCAATGGTACTGACATTGACGTGTTACACTCATTGCCTAACCTGCGTGAACTCAACCTGACGAATGCCCGTATCGTGGCTGGTGGTGACAGTTACCACCAGTGGAGTGTGGCATCCAGCGGTATTGCGACCATCAACAGCAATTATGGTCCGTGGAACACTGAGGACAATGTGGTGGGATATGCCATGTTCTACAATATGCCGTCCTTAGAGCGTCTCTCGTTGCCATCAGGCATCGTGAAGATTGGCGACTGGGGCGTAGCACAGAATGAAAACCGTAACTTAAAACTCGCCTATGTCAGCCTGCCTGCCGGTGTGACAGAGATTGGCAAATATGCCTTCCGGGCTACTGGAATCACCGAGGTTACTGTACCTGCTGGGGTTACCCGTCTGGAAGAGTATACCTTCTACGATTGTGAGAAACTGAGGAAAGCGGTGTTGCCTGATGACATCACCTTTATCGGTAACAGTTGCTTCAGCGAGTGCGATTCGATGGTAGATGTCAACATACCTGCCAAAGTGGTGACCATTGGCCAGTATGCTTTCTACAACAACGCCAAGCGTACAGCACCTATTGTACTGCCTGCTACGCTGAAGACCATCGGCTATCGCGCCTTTATGTATAATAAGGTGGTCAAGATCATTACCTTCAACGAAGGTCTGGAGACCATCCGCAACTATGCCTTCAGTAACTGTAATGCCGTGGAGAGCATCAGGTTGCCAGAAAGTATCACGACCTTGGAGTACAATGCCTTTGAGGGCTGTGACTCCATCACGACATTCAGTTTCCCGCAGAATATCAAGGCGGTGCCTGATGGCATACTCTATCACTGCGATAAACTCAAGAAGGTCGTGTTGGCTGACGGGACAACCAGTCTGGGCAGTTCTGCCTTTTCCTATTGTCCACAATTGAACGACATCAACATCACGACGATGACAACGCTCACCAGTACAGGAAACTACGTGTTCGAGAATACGGGCTTCACCACGATGACGTTGCCTAATAGCATCACCTCGATGGGCTACAGCGCTTTCCGTAGTAGTGCCAACTTAGAAAGTATTAACGTACCGACGGGGTTGGATATCGTTCCTTATGACTTCGTCGCCTATTGTGAGAAACTGACCAGTGTACAGATGCACGACGGCATACGCACCATCGGTCATAATGCTTTCTTAGGCTGTTCGTCGTTGCCGACTATTGCGCTGAACGACCAGATTACCCGTATTGAATATAGTGCTTTCAACGGTTGCAGTTCACTGAAACTGAGCCAATTGCCAGAAGCACTGACACATATCGGAGATGCTGCATTCTATGGTGCAAAGTTATTCACCGGTTCACTGACCATCCCGGCAGGTGTCACCCGTATTGAGAGCAATGCCTTCAATGGTACAGGACTAACGGCTGTCACACTGCCCGATGACGTTACCGATTGGGGTACGGGCATCTTTGCCAATTGCGAACAACTGACGAGTGTCAAACTACCCAAGAACATCACGCGCATCACGAACTATATGTTCCAAAAATGTAAGAAACTGGAACAGATACAGATTCCCGATAACGTGAAGGAAATCGGCTATGCCGCCTTCGACCAGAGTGGTCTTACGTCCATACAGTTACCCGACTCTTTGTCGGTGATTGAGACCCACGCCTTCAGCAGTACTCAGTTGAGAGAGTTTCGTATTCCTGACGGTATTCATGGTGACCCGGGCTCCTGGACATGGGAGAATTGCAAACACCTGAAGTCATTTTATCTGGGACGTAATCAGGATTATAGCCAACTGGAGAGTTTCACTTGTCTCAGTGGCTGTGACTCATTGCAACTGCTACGTATCTATGCTGGTACGCCACCCAGTTGTAATACCGGATATATGGGGTATCGTAAGACCTGTGTACTGGAGGTGCCAGAAGACCAGGTGGACGCCTACAAGGAAGCCAATGGCTGGAAAGAATTCTTGGAAATCAGAGGCTTCTTCGACGGTGAGATACTCAACGAGTTCGACTTTGCCGTCATGAAGAAACTGTACCGTGAATTAGATGGTGCCCACTGGAAGAAGCCGTGGGACCTCTCCAACAACCACCGTTCCATGGGTAAGTGGTATGGTGTGGTCACCGTGGGTGACTACATTACTGCTATCGACCTGAGTGGTCAGGGGCTGAAGGGTGAAATCTGCGACTCGTTGTTCCGACTTTCGCACATGGAGTCCCTGAACCTCAGTGACAACCAGATTAAGGGTAACCTGACTACCTTGCTGGCAAAGGCACCGAAGAATACACAACTGACGGAAGTGGACCTGAAGGGAAATGCGTTGACGGGTGATATCTATCCCTTTGCCGTCAAACTACCTAATCTGACGAAACTCGATTTGAGTTACAACAGGTTGACAGCGGTCTCAAAGGTTATTCCGAACAACAAACTGAAGAACGATCAATTCGCTCGTGGTTTCCAGTTCATTGACTGGAAGACACGTCAGGTGGTTAAGGGGGCTCCCGTCATCGACATGCGACCGGGAGAGCCTGTAGCCATTGAGAGCAATACCTTGCAGACCTACCGTCATGAGTATGGTGACTACGACTTTACCTTTAGTGATCTGGCACGCCTGCAGATCCGTAGCAATAACACCGACTGGAGTTACTACTGGGAGTTGTCAAAAGACAATAGTAATCAGTGGGATGTCTATAGTGGTAGTAGTAACCGTGTGCTACATGCACAGAAAGGACAGCCGACCGCCTACACGCATACTCATCCGTGGTGGAGTTATCTGACCTATATCCTGCGCTTTGACTGGACTGACGGTGACGCCAACTGCGACCAGATAGTGGATGTCACCGATTTGCAGAGTGTTGTCAACTATGCACTGAACGATGGCAAGACCAATGGACAGATGTTCAACTTTACAACGGCAGACGTGAACAACGACAATCAAATCAATGTCAGTGACATTGTCGGCAGTGTAGAGTATGTTCTCGGTTATGAGCCTCTTGCAGACGCTCAAATGCGTATGATGAACAGGGCACCTGCCAACGACCGTAATAGGCTGACTATTGACGGTAACACGATAGTACTGGTGAATACCGATCAGGTAGCAGCATTGCAGTTGACCATCAGTGGGGCAGCCGCCCGTCAACTGAAGGTGAGTGACGATGTACGCAGCATCTTCTCGGTAAGCATGCGCGACATGACAGATGGTGTGCGTATCGTAGTGTACTCGCCCAACGGTCGTACGTTGGATGCCGGTATGCATCATCTGCTGAGCGGTCTGCCTGCAGGTGCCGTCATCACCGCTGCATGTCTCTCTGATATAGAGGCAAGAAGTCTGGGTATTGTCATCGATGATGACGTCACTTCCTTGTCAACACTCAAATCCCTCATCTCTATTGACGACGCTCCCGTCTATGACCTTATCGGACACCGTGTAGGTCCTTGGGATTCGCTGCCAGAAGGCATTTATGTCATTCGTATCAATGGCAAGTCTTATAAAGTAAAGAAGTAAGTGGAAAATGAAAGAACTTAGAATGATGAAGACTATGAAATACTTGAGATACCAACTCATAGCAGTGCTGTTCTGTCTTGCAGCAGTGCTGCAGGCGCAGACCAACGTGCTGCGGGTGGCTTCGGTAAGTTATCCTGCTGGTAAGACATTACCACTCGCCATTGAAATGGATAATAGTAGTGACATTACTGGTGCACAGTTCGATATCTCCGTGCCTTACGAACTGGCATTGGACGAGAACGGTGACATTGCCGTGACACTGTCGAGTACTCGTGCAGCTACACACCGTGTGGTGGCTCGTAAGTTGACAACTCAGTGGCGAGACTCAAAGACCCATGGGGGTGTATCGACCTATCATAACTACCGTATTATCGTCTATAGCGACGAGAATGCCCTGTTCCTCGACAATCAAGGAACACTGCTCACCCTTGACCTACCGTTGGCTGGCGATGCTGCCAATGGTGCCACCTTCCCTATCTATCTGTTGGAGAATTCGGTGACGCTCAGTGACCTTAACAAACAGAACGTGCTGACAGCCCAAGAGGATGGTGTGGTGACGATAGAGTTGATTCCACGACCAGACCTGGAACCGACAGACATCACTTGCGACAAGACAAAGGTTGACCCCAACGGGGAACTGACGGTATCATGGAAAGTGAAGAACATCGGACAGGTGGCTACTGAGGACGGATGGAATGAGCAAGTCTCACTGGTATCCGTGAGTGGCAACCTGACGAAACTGCTCACCACCACTTATTATGAAGGAAAACTTGCTGCCAATGCATCTGTGAGTCGTCAGACCAAGATACAGGTTCCAGAACTATTGGGTATTGACGGACTGGCTAAGGTACAGGTGACCATCGTGCCTAACGAGAAGACTGGCGAGCATCCGTCGCTGCGTGACAATAATACGGCAGTGAGCAAAAATAATCTGACTGTTAACAAGAAGTTGACGCTGGAACTCTCACGCCCGAGCGTGAATGAAGGGTCTAGCCAACGTATCAGTTGTAAACTGAGTCGAAGCGGACGGTGGAATAACATCCGTGTCTTCAATATCACGACGACTAAAGACGCACGTATAGAGGTGCCGTCGAGCGTTACCATCCCTGCCAACCAGTCGGGCGTGGTGTTCTACTTGACCGTGAACAACAATGATGTGTTGGATGCTGACAGTGTGATCAATATCAGTGTGAGTGGTGATGACTACGAGGCTGTAACTGGTCGTCTCGTCATTGTCGACGACGAACTGCCAGGACTGACCGTTACCTCATCGAAGACGGACGTCCAAGAGGGTGAGACCTTCCAACTGACGGTAACCGCTGCCCGTCCATCTGCAACACCTATCGTCGTGACACTGACCAGTGAGGACGCTAAGCGGTTTACCCATCCATCGCAGGTGACGATTCCTGTTGGTAAGACCAAGGCGACTATCGATGTGACGGCTGTCGACAATGACGTGCCCAATTTAGAGCAGTCTTATAAGTTTACTGCCTCTGCCCAGAACTACAACAAGGGCGAGGTATTGGTGATGTTACACGACAACGACATGCCTGTACTGACGCTAACGCTGACACCGAATAAAGTGAGCGAGTCTGCGGGTGTGACGTCTGTGGCTGCCGTGCTGACACGTACAGGTAAGACGGACAGTAAGATAACCATCCGACTGAGTGACGACTCCAATGGCGGACTATACTATAGCAACAAGTCCATAGAGATGGCGAAGGGTGTGGAAACCGTGTACTTCAATCTGGGTCCTGTTGACAATTCCATCAAGGAAGGAGACCGCACGTACACCCTGACTGCCGGTGTGTGGGTATCGTCGTGTAGTTGTGCTGCCAGTGGCGAACAGGCTGGGGCAGTGACAGCCCAACTGACGGTGCTTGACAATGACGGTGCATCGCTATCAGTGTCTTCTGCTGTCAGCACCGTGAAGGAAGGTGGTACGACGACGCTGACCATTACACGTAATACCACCGACAATGCCAAGTCGTTGACAGTACGGCTGAGTAGCGACTATGACAGTGAGTTGACCTATGACCATACAGCAACGATTCCTGCTGGTCAGAATTCGGTGAAGGTAGAGGTGAAATCGGCAAAGAACAATGTCAGTGGCGATTCCCATAATGTTGTCTTCACCGTCGAGGCTGATGGCTATGGTTCTGGTTCCTGCTGCCTGTTGGTAACTGACCAGACACTGCCAGATGCACATATCACCAGCATTACTGCCAATCCTGCAGAGGCTGTGGTGGGCAGTACGGTGACGCTCTCCATCGTGGTGGCTAATGAAGGTGCTGCGGTACTGCCTGCCGGTACGATGGTGAAATTATATCGGAAAGGTATGACCGATGTGCAGGGAACACTACGTACGGAGACTGATATCCCCATTGACGGCACAGAGACACTGCTGCGCCGTGTGCCCCTGCCTGACGAAGTCGGTGAGCATCTGTACTATGTGGTAGTCAATGAGGACAAGACAGTGACCGAGTTGCTTTACACCAATAACACTTCCGTAGAGGTGAAGGTGATGGCCCGCTCACCGTTTGACGCGAAGGTAAGCACCGACAAGAAGATATACACACAGGGAGAGAAGGTCGTGGTAACAGGACAACTGACAGGTGACCGCTCTCTGAATGCACAGGCAGAGGTATACTTCGTTAACGACGGAACCCGTCATACGGAGACTGTCACCACTGATGGTAATGGTGCCTTCACGTTAGAGTGGTTGCCGTATGCACTGCAGTCAGGTCACTTCATCGTGGGTGCCTGCTATCCTGGTGATAAGACCACCGCAGAGCAGGCTGCTTTCGATGTCTATGGACTGAAGCGCGTCGGTAGCGGCTATATTACAGAAGATGTGATTGTGGGTGACACGCGCCAGGGTATCATACAACTGCTGAACCCTGGTACGCTGAAGTTAACGGGTGTCAAGGCCCAGAAGGTTTCTGGTCCGGAGGCAGTCCATGTTGAAGTGGATGTTCCGCAGACCATCGATGGTGGTGCCAATGCGACGCTGACCTACCGTCTGACGGCTAGCGAAGCCACCGAAGGCAACAACTGGGAACAGATTGTGGTACGTGTGACAACTGCCGAAGGCGTCAGTCTTGATCTTACCATCCACTACTACGGACGTAATGCCTCTGGTAATCTTGTGGTGGCATCGCAACAGTTGATTACTACCATGTTGAAGGACACTGGGCGTGACTATAGTATCATCGTGACCAATAATGGTCGTGGCAACACGGGTAAGATCTCGTTGGTACTGCCTGAATGGATGAGCAGTCTCACGGGTGTCACTATGCCCGGACTGGCTCAGAACGATACGGCTACCGTGGTGCTACGTCTGATGCCTACTGCCGACATGCAGTTGAATGTGCCTGTGACGGGACGTATTGGTATCAACTGTGAGAACGGTAACGGTACGTACATTAATTATAATATCACACCTGTCAGCGAAGCCACTGGTACCCTGGTGGTCGATGTCACTGACGAATACACTTACTATACGGCAGAGGCGCCTCACGTGGCAGGTGCCCAAGTGGTTGTGCGCAACCCCTATACCAACGCACTGGTGGCTCAGGGTGTGACGGGTGCTGATGGACTCTTCATACTGGAAAACCTGCCGGAAGGCTACTATCGTCTACATGTCACAGCAGATAAGCATAATGCTTACCAGAACGATATACTGGTAGACCCAGGAACGACCACCACGAAGGTGGTGACACTCTCCTATAATGCCATCACGATAACGTGGGATGTCGTAGAAACCGAGGTGGAGGATGAATACGATATCATCACGACGGTAATCTATGAGACGAATGTGCCTGCACCTGTCATTGAACTGGCTATGCCTGACAAGATAGAGGCTGAACAACTGGGAGTAGGTGAGAGTCTCGTCTTCTATGCCACCCTGACCAATAAGGGACTGATTACCGGTCAGAATACGGCACTCAGAATACCTACGGAAGCCGGTGACTTTACTTGGGAGCCGATGGCACAGTATGAAGGTATCGAACTGGCACCCCAGCAGAGTGTTGTCATTCCTGTCAAGGTGACGCGCAAGGATCCGGAAACACAGGCTGCACGTCGTGCACCTGGTGACGTAACCTGTACGACGACCTTTAAATGGGAAACAGAATTTGAATGTGGTCCTGACGGCATCATGCACCCTGCAGGTATGAAACGGGTACAGTTCACCACTTGTACGAAAGAAAGCGCCAATGGTGGCGATGGCGGTGGTGGCGGCGGCTACGGAGGCTTAGGAGGTCCCAATGGTGGTTGGTACACCATTTATGGACAAGAGTCGAACTACCATCACGTCAATACGAACAGTGACTGCCGCGATTGTGGCGCCAAGGTTGCCAAGTGGGCATTCGACTGCGCCATGTCCTTTGTACCTGGTGGCGGAGGATGTGCATACGGTATGGCTTCCGGCTCTGCAACCATCGCTTCCGGTGAGGCAAGTACGATGGACTATGTCACGACAGGACTGACAGGTGTAGGCTGTACACTGGAACTTGCTGCGGCAGTATCGGCCGCAACAGGTGTCGGACTGGGTGTTGCTGCTGTCTTGGAGGGCATCGGTACGGGTATCAACGTGCTCAACTGTCTGTTGACGTTCAACTATGGCTGTCTCCCAGGTCTCGGTGGCAAGAATGGTGGAGCCAATGGTGGCTTAGGTGGAGCCATCGGTGTTGCCAGTGCTCCTTCTCCTCGTTCGGCAGCATCACGTAGGGCAGGCGGTTCAGAGGAACCGTCGTATGTGGCTCGCTTCGCAGAAGTGTCGCATGCACAACTGAAGGTGATGACTGGCTTCTACGGCTACTATGCAGAGGTGTTCGGTGATTCGCTATGGCTCTACAATACGTCACTCACAGAGATGCACAACGTCCTGCAGACAGTGGCTAACCAGAATGCTGATTGCACTGTGGAGTCCCTAAAGAAGTGTCAGCCGGAGAATATCACTGACCAAATGATGGAGCGTTTCGTGGAGCGACTGAGGAATACCAACGACTACCACGCTACTCATACCAAGCACGAGAACATGATTCATGCCTCGAAAGTGCTTGAGATGCTCAAATTGATAGAGGGTGGAGAACAAGATGCTCACGATATGGGATATGTTTCTGCAGAAGACATGTGGGCAACAGAGACTGAGATATTCCAGAAAGAACAGGAGAAAGGCAGCAATTCCGTCTGCTCGACAATTACCTTACAGATAGAACAGAAGATGACCATGACGCGCCAGGCTTTCCGAGGCACGTTGACGGTATATAATGGTAATACCACAACGGCGATGGAAAACGTCAAACTGACGCTCAACGTTACCAATAGCAAAACACAGCAAGTGGCTACTGCCAAGGAGTTTGAGATGCATACCGAAAGCCTGAACGGTTTCACTGGAGAACTGCCGATGGATGCTGGATGGAAACTGGATGCAGACAATACTGGAACAGCGACCATCCTCTTCATACCTACTAAGTATGCTGC
This sequence comes from Prevotella sp., assembly GCA_045225255.1. Lineage (GTDB taxonomy): Bacteria > Bacteroidota > Bacteroidia > Bacteroidales > Bacteroidaceae > Prevotella. The sequence continues at coordinate 61,771 of JBGVBD010000127.1, forward strand.
TCCTGAGGAACCCGTAGAATATTCCTTTGGAGGTACACTCAGTTACCTCGATCCGTATAGTGGACTGGAGGTAATCCGCGAACTGTATCCTGTCTCGCTCACTGTCAATCCATCACCAGAGTTGGATTTGACGTACTTCATGCAGCGTGACATCTTTGGCGATGATGCGCTAACAGAAGAAGTGGAGCCTATGGTTCCTGCCGAGTTTGCTGTGGTAATCAACAATAAAGGCTATGGTGATGCCACCAACGTACGTATGCTTACCAAGCAACCAGAAATCATTGAGAACAAGAAGGGACTATACATCAACTTCGAGTTTATCAGTTCACAACTTAACGGACAGGACAAGGTACTGGCGATGGGAGAGAGCATACCGACGGAGTTCGGTACCATCCCTGCCCATCAGCAGGCTTACGCTCAGTGGTGGTTACAATCATCGCTGCTGGGACACTTCATCGACTACGATATCAAGGCTACCCACGTTACCAGTTATGGTAATGAGAATCTGTCGCTGCTCGACCAGGTGACCATTCACGAGATGGTTCGTGGCTTCACACCTTCTCTCGGTTCTTCATCCGGTAGGGCGTTCCTGGTGAACGACGTGACGGATGCTCAGGACCTGCCCGATCAGGTGTACTTCACTGACGGCAGTCAGCAGGATGTGACCATCGCCCTCAGTGCTGTGGCTACTAAGCAGAGCGACACGCAGTATCTGTTGACGGTGACACCGCAGCAGGCAGGATGGGTCTATGGCTCGTTACTCGACCCGACAGTGGGTAAGCAGAAACTGATCAGAGTGACTCGTCAGAGCGATGGTGCAGTGATCAATCTCGATAATGTATGGCAGACAGACCGTACGCTTCTCGATGGTAGGGACTGGCTCTACGAGAACCGCTTGCATGTCGTCGGCAAGATGCCGATAGACGGTGAGACCTTCGTGCTGACCTTTGCACCGAAGCCTGATGTAGAACTGGCTGTCGCAGAATTCGTCGGTGTACCTCAAGAGGGTGTTGTATCTACAGAACAGGTGAAGCAGTTGACCGTACGTTTCAACAAGGTGATTGATGCTGCTACGTTTACCACCGATGATATGACGCTGGCTTGTCAGGGCAAGCAACTTGATGTCTCGAAGATGAAGATTACGAAGGTTACCGATAGTGAGTTTATACTTGACTTCTCGGCAATCTCGGGAGGTGATGGCTATTACGTATTGACCGTGCAGACCGCTGGCATTACTGATGCCGAAGGTTTCCAAGGTAGTACAGGCAAACAGGCATCCTGGGTACAGTATACTGGCGGAAAGGTGACACTGACGCTGACGGCATCACCTGCTGAAGGTGGTAGCATCAGTCCTGTCTCCGGACAGTTTGACTATGGTCAGAATGTGTCGTTGACGGCTACTGCTGCCGAGGGCTACGATTTCAGCAAGTGGATGGAGAATGGTCAGATGTTGAGTGAGACGGCAGCCTTCACGTACAACGTACAGGGTAGTACCGAACTCACGGCAGTCTTCACACCGAAGATGTACACGGTGACCATCGATTACAATACCGCTGGTGGTACCATCGAAGGTGGTGGAACGGGTCTCTATTCCTATGGCTCAGAACTGTCGTTGACGGCTACACCTGCTTGGGGTTGGCTGTTTGACGGTTGGCTGGTAGATGGCAAGAAGCAAACGTCAGAGGCTATGCTGACGTACACCGTTTCTAAGAATGTCACCATCCAAGCCGTCTTCACAGAACAGCCAGATGCTGTCATGAAAGGTCGTGTCATAAGTGATGCCGACGGTACACCGGTAGGTAATGCTGTGGTGACACTACAGAATGGGGATACCCGTTATGTCGGAACGACCGACAGTTATGGTTACTACCAGATCAAGGTGGAAGACAAAAGTCTGACGTATGACGTGATCTGTCAGGCGGACGGTTATATGTGGAGTCCTACGGAACAGATGTGGTTCGACGAAAATACGCAAACCAAGAACTTCACCCTGTTGCGCGGTGCTACGGTAGTACTGCCCAAGGAAGGTGCTTGTACCTTCTCGTCATCAGTGGCTGTAACACTCAGCAATGAGAACATCAAGGCTTGGTATCTGGGTAAGTACGACCAGAAGAGTTTTGTTGTCGAGGCACTGAAAGCAAACAGTATTGTAGCCGGTGAGGGTATCATCCTTTCTGGTACTGCCGGACAGCGTATCGATATGCCTGAGGCTGCCTCTGCAACACCCGTGATGGGTAATATGCTTATTGGTACGCCCGAGGCTCCCTATGTGGTGACTGACGATAATGTCTACCAGATGAAGGAGAACGTCGGTGACGATGCTTGTTTCTATCTGGTTGCCAAGGGTGAACTGGTGCCGAAGGGAAAGGCCTACTGTCAGTTCACACTGAGTGGACAACCGACGACAGTGAATATCTTATGGAGTGGGGCGGATCTCATTGATGCCATCCTCTATGATGTCACCGACCCGAACACACCGCATTATGACCTGCAGGGTCGTCGCATCCAGGTAACCGGTAATGATCAGCGCCATAAGAAGATTCATATCGTCAATGGTCGTAAGATTGTGATGAAGTAACATTAATTGAATAAAAATATGAAGAAGTTATTTTTGACGACGATCTTAATCGCTGCAAGTGTGGGGCTGAATGCCCAGACGGCTCAAAGACAAGTAGTGGAAGAAGGTGGTACGGGACCGTTTAAGTCGGAAGTAGTAGGTGATGCCTCTTGTCCTGGCTTTACGGTGTATCGCCCGCAGAACCTGAAAGAGATAGTAGCCAAAAACGGAGCCCTGCCCGTCATCGTTTATGCCAATGGTGCCTGTTTTAATAATAACGTGGAGATGCGCCTGCTGTTAAGCGAAGTGGCTTCCTACGGTTATGTAGCAGCCGCCATCGGTCCCTATGACGAAGCAGATGTGATGGCACAGTGGCGTGGCGTATTGAAGTCCGCTTATCCTGAAACCAAGGGTGATGTCATCATGGCGAATGGTGAGAAGATCTTGCCGATGACTGCCGAGGAGCGCAAGGCTCAGCAGGAGCAGCAGGCAAAGCAGCGTGAAGAGGCTCAGAAAGCTGCCAAGAAAAACAAGAAGCAGCAACCTGCAGCCCCCGTCTTCAGCACCTATCCCAAGATGTTGCTCGAAGTACTTGACTGGTTGACGGAGCAGAATGCCAAAGCAGGCTCAGAATACTATCACTGTCTCGACCTCGACCATGTGGCAGCGATGGGCCAGTCGTGTGGTGGTGCCCAGGTGCTGGGCGTGGCTTACGACCCCCGTATCAAGACCTGTGTGATGCTGAATACGGGTATTGGTGATATGGAGATGATGGGTGCCACGAAGGAGTCTTTGAAAAACCTTCATACCCCGATGTTCTATATGATTGGCGGTCCTGGCGACATCGCCTATGCCAATGCACAGAAGGACTACGAACGTATTGCCGACAATATCCCTGTAGTGATGCTGAACTCAAAGGACGGTCATAGTGGCACTTATTACGAGAAGCATGGTGGCAACTATGCCAAAGCAGTAGTGAAATGGCTCGACTGGCAGTTAAAGGGCAGGGTAGGACAGTCCGCTCTCTTCCTCGACGACGAATACCTGAAAATGAAATTCCCCGAGTGGCAGGGCGTTCGTAAGAACTTCTAAAACACAACATAGAGTTAGGCGGCACCTATCCACCCGATAGGTGCCGCCTATCGTATCGATAGGTACGAGCAAACGGGTCGAATAAAGGCTACATTCATCTCGAATGTAAGCCACTTTCAAAGTGTTCCAAGCCTTGGGACAAATAAAAATTCTATTGAAATCCTTGCGACTATCAAAGATATTTATTATCTTTGCGTTTGATAAAATTGAATGATATGAAAAAAATAATGTTTTACTTGATGTTCCTTACGATTAGCTTGTCTGTTCATGCTCAGAACTACAAGTTAACTGGTAACTTAGGGGAAGACAAAGCCAGTATGACGCTCAAGAAGAGTGGTGATGTGGTAAAGGGTACTGTTATCAGATGCGACTATTGTTTGCCAATCAAGGTAGAGGGCTTGTGGAAGAATGACAGTATCAAGGCCGCAGGTTATAGTCAGGCAGGATCGTATATCAAATACGAACTGTCTGTGACTGACAATACTGTCGAAGGACAAGAAATATTATCTGCTGAAGGTGAACAAGATGTAACTGATATCAGCATGACCATCACCAAGACTGCGTCTATAAAGAGTAAACCCAAAAGAAAAGCAAAGAAGTAAGATAGCAGACAAGTACCTTTGTCAGGCAGAAACTATAAACAATAAAACTAAAACAGAAAGATAAATGAAAAAAATCGTAAGCCTTATCCCTTTACTGAGCCTTGCACTC
>JBGVBD010000128.1:0-1512 GCA_045225255.1 Prevotella sp.
CAGAGTGTCAAAGAAGTCCCTGCTTTCGTTAAGCGAAAGAGGGGGATTTCTGCATAAATAGGGGAAAAAAGAGAGAAAAAGAAACGCAAAAAGGAGTTATTCCAACTCCATTCTGCCAGCTTTTTCAGGTTCATGGCAGCATATTTAAGCCTCACCCAGCTTGTGACCCGGGCCAGACCTCGATGATGCGTGTAACGCATCGCATGTTTTTCTTTTGCATCGGCAAAGACACGTTCAATCGTCTCTTTGCGCATGGCGTAGATTTCTTTCCCTCGAGCTGTTCTCCGCAGCTGCTCCACAAGGTCCAGATACTCTTGCCAGATATGCGTAGTCAGGAGCTTTTGTCCTTTTTCATTTGCTCCGCACCAGGCTTTGAAGAGACAGGTTTTACAGTATTTGGTGTCGCTGCGGTAAGTTCGTTTTCCTTCCCTGTCTGTGGTGGTATGCCTCAGCGTCCCGCCCTGTGGGCAGGTGAAGCAGTCTTCTTTGGGATCATATTCATACTCCCAGGGCTTGTATGTGGCCTGCTTAAAGTGACGGTTTGTGTAAGGAAGAATGGGTATTCTCCCGTCATCCAGCGTTTTCTTTGCGATCCATGGAGTTTTGTACCCCGCATCCATGGTTATGAATTCTGCGTCCGGAAATCTCTTCGTTACCTGTACGTACAAGGCATCCCATGCCACACTGTCATGCACATTTCCTGCTGTTACTTCTACTCCAAGGATGAATCCTTTCCGGTCACAGGCTGTATGAGCTTCATAGGCAAACTGCCGCTCATGCTCGCCCTTTATGAACATTCCGCTTTCGGGATCTGTTGTTGAAACGGTACGCTCTACAGTTCCACCGCCGGGTGTCGAATCATCGTCGTCCTCATCCTCGATGGGTTTCTTTCCCAACTTCTCCCGTTCCGCGTTCACTTCTTCCCGAAGCTGCTCTGCATATACCTTTGCCGCCTTGGCTACCTTCTCCTTTTGGAACTTCTTCTTGTTTGCACTTGCCTTGATGTGTGTTCCATCCATGAAGATCATCTTGGGGTCTACCATCCGGTGATTCAAGGCTTTGTTCAGGATATGTGCAAAGATTTCTTCGGTCAGCTCTGCCGGAAACCGTTTGCAGAACGCATAGCTCACCGTTGCAAAATGAGGGATTTCGTCCAACAGCCCATAGCCCAGAAACCACCGGTACGATAGCGTGTCCTGTATCCTCTGGTACGTCTGCCGCAGAGATGGTATCCCATACAGATGTTGGATCAATACCATCTTGATCAGAACTACCGGGTCTGTTCCCGGTCGTCCGTTGTCATGGCAATAGTATGGATCAAGCCGCTCGTACAGCCAGTCATAATCCATCACTTTCTCTATCTTTCGCAGCAAATGATCTTGTGGTACCAGCGCATCAATGTCCACGAATACCACGTCCCGCCGTGCGTCTTTTTTCCACTCATCCATGACAACACCCCCATTCCTATTTTACCAGAAACGGGGGCGTTTGGGTAGTTTTTTGACAGACTGA
>JBGVBD010000129.1:0-1827 GCA_045225255.1 Prevotella sp.
TATAATGAAGATGAGGTTCAAAAGAGCCAGATACCGTCTGGATTGTGTGGGTAAATGGCTATGATGAACGAAATGGAATACAGAACAATCGGTTCGGCACTTGCCGGGGGTTATCGTGCGGCGGTCTATTGCAGGCTGTCAAAGGACGATGACCTGCAAGGCGAAAGTGCCAGTATCGCAAACCAGCGTGATATGCTGGAAAAATACTGCGAAAAGCAGGGATGGGAGGTTGTGGCAGTCTATCAGGACGATGGCTTCACAGGTCTTAACATGGAGCGTCCTGACCTACAGAGAATGTTGAGAGCCATTGAGCGCAGGCAGATCAACCTTGTCATCACGAAAGACCTCAGCCGACTGGGGCGTAATTATCTGCAAACCGGGCATTTGATTGAGGACTTTTTCCCAAGAAACGGTGTCCGCTATATCGCCATGAATGACGGCATCGACACCCTGCGGGATAACAACGACATTGCCCCGTTCAAGAATATCCTGAACGAGATGTACAGCAAGGATATTTCCAAGAAAGTCCATTCCTCTTATCTTCTGAAAGCGCAGAAAGGACAGTTTACCGGGTGTCTTGCCCCGTTTGGGTATCGGAAAGACCCGGAGGACAAAAACCATCTGCTCATTGACGAGGAAACCGCCCCGATTGTGCGGCTGATTTTCGGATATGCCCTGAACGGTCATGGTCCGAACTATATCCGCAGACGGCTGGAGAAAGAAAAAATCCCCTGCCCTACATGGTGGAACCGGGAACGGGGGCTTCGCAATACCCGCACCAAATGGGAAAAGAAAGACCCAGAAAACGGGCGGTATATGTGGGACTTCTCCGTTATCAAAGACCTTTTGATGAATCCCGTCTACACCGGGGCGATTGCTTCCCAGAAAAAGGACTACCGCTTCAAAATCGGCACGATTGGGGAAAAGAAGCCGGAGGACTGGATTGTGGTGGAGGGACAGCATGAACCGCTGATTGACAGCATGAGCTTTGACATTGTGCAGAACAAGCTGAAATCCCGCCAGCGTCCGGGGCAGACCAATGAAATCAGCCTGTTTGCCGGACTGTTAAAATGCGGCGAGTGTGGGAAGTCGCTGACGGTACGCTACACAAACGCTAAACATCCCCAGCGGATTTACTCCTGCAAGACCTACAATGCCTTTGGAAAGAACCACTGCACCCAGCACCGGATTGATTATGACACCCTTTACAGCCATGTGCTGCGGAAAATCCGGGAATGTGCCAGAGCTGCCCTGATGGACGGGGAAGCGGTTGCCGACCGCCTGACCAATACCTGTGAAGCCGAGCAGCGGGAACAGCGGGAAGCAATGGAACGCTCCCTTACAAGGGACGAGGAACGGATTGAGGTTCTGGACAAAATGGTCATGCGGCTTTATGAGGATATGATTGCAGGGCGTATCAGTGAGCAGAATTTCAACACCATGCTGGAAAAGACACAGACCGAGCAGACGGAGCTTAAAACAAAAGTGTCCGAAGGCAGGAAGCGGCTGTCCGATGAAGTCCAGCTTGCCAATGACGCAAAACAATGGGTGGAAGCCATTCAGGAATACGCCAACATCACAGAGCTGGACGCAGCCACCCTCAACCGCTTAATCAAAGAAATCGTTGTGCATGAGCGCATTGACGAAGATAAAACAAGACACATTTCTATCGAAATTCATTTTAATCTCAAACCCATCCCGGAGGTGGAACAGGTCACTGCCTGACCTGTCCCGCCGGGACGGTTCTCTTAACAACACCATATAGATTTTTTGTACGCCGCCGCCCGCCATCGAGCAGAGTTTTTACACCTAATTGGGGATGAAACA
>JBGVBD010000130.1:0-1992 GCA_045225255.1 Prevotella sp.
GGATCCGGTGAAGTTAGCCGCCGTGGGCGCATGCCTAATGAAGTAGAATATCATGCGCCCCAGCCTTCCAGCAGCTTGCCCACGTTCGTCAATGCCTTCTGTTTGATTTCTTCGACCTTGGCGGAGTCGACGATAGCGCTGATTTCGCTGAAGTCGATGCGGTAGTCTTCTTCGTTCGAATTGGTAATCTTGACGTTGCCAGTATTGTCCGCGTTAATGTCGGCCAGACGAGCGTCGTACATATTGCAGCTGTAATCGATTTCAAGACGCTTTCCGGACACATACATGAAGTCGTAGCTTACGGACTTAACGTCTTCAACCAGAACTATCGTCGTCTTGTGGAAGTTGTCGAACGAGCTGATACGAGTGTAGTGCTTGCCGTACATGAGGATGTACTTACCCTTGTACTTGGTGACAAAGTCGTCGCGCTTGCTTACTGCATGTTCTTGCTTGACCGTCTGCAGACGGCTGTCGGCACACTGGCGGAGTTCGCGCAGTTCGTTTTCGTTGTCACACGCTTCGATGGCTTCCTTGACGGCAGCCCAGTTATCTTTAGTGGCCATATCAAACCTCATTCATATCAGCGTAAAATATAGCAAATTCCTATTTATTTTTCAACAGCTTTCCGCGTTCATACAGTTCCGCAGTACGCATTGCCTCGGCTTCGGTAAAGAAGTAGGTGTAGCCGTCGAACGGTTCCTTCAGACAGAACTGGTTGTCGATATTCCTGGCTTCCTCGAAGAACGGATTGAACACGTATCGCAAGTGCTCGATGGCGGTAATGCTGCGCCAGAAGAACAAGTACTTGCGGTACTGGGGAATGAACCAGACTTCGCCGTTAGGTTGTTTCACTTTCTTTATTCGCCATACCATCATTGTAGCATCGCCCTATACGAATAATAACGTTGCATGACCGTCTCGACGTAGGCCACGGTTTCCTTGTGTACATCGTCCTTTTCGAGGTCGCCTTCGATCCACTTCTGGTACTTCATCGCACCGCCGGGGCCACCGTTGTACGCGGCGGCTACAAGTACGTTGTTCTGGAACTGCTTGTACAGCTTCGAGAGGTACTGGACGGAAAGCTTTATGTTGTACCGAGGGTCGGTAAGCAAGGTGAGGTCGAACTTCATTCCGGCATGTCTGGCCATCGCCTCGGCAGTCTTCGGCATAAGCTGGCCAAGTCCGATGGCTCCAGCGGGGGACACCACGTCCTTGTTGAACTTTGACTCGGACTCGACCATCGCGAGAAGGAAGGCGTACTCGACTGACGAGTTGAACTCGGACTCCTCGTAGAGTATGCTCGCCAATCTGGCGGCGTACTTGAGGTCGATGTCCCTTCTTGCGTGACGGATGATGTTTGCGCCGATGGCGATCTGCTTGGATCGAGAACGGTTAGTCTCTGTGATTTCGTGGAGAGCAGACACATGGTTGTCCAGACTGTCCAGACGAGACACCATCGAGTCAGTGTAGACTTGGTTCTGCGCCAAGTGGTTCTCGATGGCGTCGAACTTTGTTGACGCTTCTCCGGCGAAGAAGCACACGAGGCATACGAGTGCCACGAGGATGAGTGATTCCAGAGTGATGAAGATGCGCTTGTTGCGGCGTCTCTTGTGATGTTTGCTTGTTGGTTTGTTTTTCATGTTAGAATATGGTGCGTAATGGTGAGGTTCGGAATATCATTTTACTGATACGGTCGGAGCATTCCTTCCGAACGGCCTCGAAGTCGTCATACATCTTGTCGTCGGGCTCTAGGGTGAATTCGTCGGTCACTCGGACGTTAACCTTGGTGTACCAGTCTGGTGCATTAAACAAGTGGATGATGTGCTTCTTACGAAGTGTGGCCATTTGGTTTGCGAAGCTACGTAGGTACTGCAGATTCTTGTAAAGGTCAAGTTCGCCTCGATTCCAACGTTCGCCGTACGCTTCGGCGTCTTGTTGGGAAATCCTACGGCGTTCCGCCAAAGTGTCCTCGCTGATGATGCCGCTGTGCTG
>JBGVBD010000131.1:0-16998 GCA_045225255.1 Prevotella sp.
AGAGATGGTAGAGTGGTCGATTACAACGGTCTTGAAAACCGTCGTGCTGAGAGGCACCGGGGGTTCGAATCCCTCTCTCTCCGCAAAAATAAAGGAAGTCGCATGACTTCCTTTATTTGTTTTTTCTTACTTCACCAACTTCTTCACTTTCTTCAGCAACGCCTTGGAAGGAGTGGCGGGACCGTCGAAAGGAACAAGATACCAGCGGACTGTCCATGTCAGCGATTTACCAGGTTCCAGTTCCGTATAGGCACCTTGGCTCTCCAATTCGATATGAGCCTTTCCGCGATTCACATATACCTGAATCTCTGCCTCGTCGGGAGCAGGCTGCGTAGTGTCTAAGTCCTGGAATTTCTTCACCAGCAGTAGACCGTTGTTAAAGTAAGCCAGCCATCCTTTGCCGTCGGCATTGATCTTACGGTTCTCGTTGGTGACGTCCGTCTGATACCAAACGGCACCGAATTCAGCCTTGAAGTCCATCAGTCCTGCAGGCGTAATCTTGTTGACATCAGCATCAAAGAAAATCAGTCCGTTATCATTTTGTACACGAGTGATTTCCCATGGTGCTACCTTACGGGCAGCATCACCCTCGTTGGTAATCGTGTAGTTGATTACGATAGCATCGTCTTTCGGGTCGACAGAGAACTCTTTCGTAATGCTGAAATGAAGACGGGGCGACACCTTGCTCTTCATCACCAGCGAAGTACCTTTCTCCTCTACGGTGTACGGCTGTTTGTCATACTCAGGGATAGGCGGCCAGTACCATTCCTTCTGTGGACTCGTCCAGAACGTGCTACCGAAGGATTCTGGGAAGCGTAACTGTGAGATACTCTCTGCATCTTTGTACTTCAGCGACAGAATCTTTCCTCCGTTAGAGTCGATGGTCATCGTGACTTCTCCTGTCTGGATACTGTACTTGGCATCACCGTTGTCCTTGATGACGGGAACACCTGCTGATGCCTGCTGACTATAAACCATTGCCAGTGTTAAGGCTGCTAATTGAAAAAGAGTTTTTTTCATCATGATTCTATTATATATACCTTTATTATATACTATATATTGATGCCGTAGTTCTGTTTTACCTCACTCATCACGAAGGTACTCTCGATGGCACCTACATTCTCAATGTCGCCGAGTTTAGTCAATACAAACTCCTGATACTGTTTCATATCCTTGGCGCGTACCTTTAAAAGATAGTCATACGAGCCCGAAGTATTATAGCACTCTGTTACTTCGGGGATGCGCTGGATGCGACGCACGAAGGCATCGGCAATCTCATGGTTGATTTGCGTGAGCTTCACCTTACAGAATACCAGCAAACCTTGATTCAACTTTTCGGGGTCGAGGATAGCCACATACTTCTTGATGTATCCGCGCTTCTCTAATCGTTTCTGACGTTCGAAGACAGGGGTGGGAGTCAGATGTACGGCATCCGCTAACTCTTTTGTCGTCAGTTTCGCGTTCTTTTGCAGCGTTTTCAGTATCTGCATGTCAATCTCGTCTAATGTTGCCATATTGCTTCTTGGATGATTATTCTTTTGATGCTGCAAATATAGGGGATATTTCTGAGATATGCAAACTATTCTGGAGAATATTTCTATACTTTATATTTGCAGAGTTACTGAAAACCGAAGAACTCCTTCAGTCCTTTTTTCTCTTTCAGATCGTCAACAGTAAACCCGTAATGCGTTGCTGCGGCAAGGGTAATGACCCGTTCGAGGAAGTCGTTGTATGAAAGGTCAAACCACTCTTTGGGAATATCCACGTCAATGGTTCCTCCGCCATAGTGACTACCTTCGTCCCAGGCTTCATCAAGTTCGGCTTCATACGTCCCGTCTTCTTTCTTGTTGAAACAGTACCATGATGCCCATTCTTCCATACCCTCTACGTAATGACCTACGAAATGCGGAGCAGAGTGTGACTTCGGCGAATAGGTGGACTCGCCTTTCTTTGCATCCCTGCGGTAGATCATGAATTTCTCTTTTTGCATAAATACACTTACTTCTGAGTTTCGCGATTTTCGACTGCAAAGATACAAATTGTTACGAATACTGCCAAATGTCACAAATATATCGTACCTTTGTAGACAAAAAACGAAAAAGATTATGCCACGTAAGAAAGACGGAATGCTATATGTAGTTCACCCGACACCTGCCAAGGGAAAGAATGGGAAGAACATTGTCTTTGCGCGCCCTGCGGAGAAACACAAGATTACAATGAGAGAACTGGAGGATTTCTGTTGCAGGAATTATCACTCACGGTATGGCGAACTGATGAGTGCCTTCAGTTATTTTCTACGGGCAGCAGGCGAACTGATGGTAAGAGGATATCGCATAGAGACACCTATTGGGTCTTTTGCACCAAGACTGAAACTCATGCGCGAGATTACCGATCCCGACGAAGTGAAGGACTTTGACGTCAGATATGACGGTGTGGAATATAACCCAGGAAAACTATGGAACACAGAACTGGAGAAATGGTCGCGTGGCTTCCGTCGCTATGAGAATCCGAACACACAGGAAATCATGGCAGACAAGCAACAACTGGAAATCGTACTCAAGAAAATACTGGACGATAACGGCTATACTACTGTCAGACGTTTTGCTCAGGAATCAACACTCACATACTATTCTGCACGTAAGTTACTGAATGAGTGGTGCGAGGGAGAGAATCCCAAATTATTGAAGACCAAACAGGGACAATACCATATTTACACAGCGATATAAAAGATTGCGCTACCACGGTATTGCTAATATTATACATACCCATATAACTACTTCTATTTGGCGTATAGACAAAAAGTGTTTTGTGTATAGACGTAAACCATTTTGCGTATAGGCGAAAGGTTATTAGAATGCTTCTTTCTCCCTGTTAGTACGTTTCTTTTCCCTTATTCGAAACTTTCTTATACCTTGTTAGAGCGTATCTTTCTCCCTGTTTGTTTCCTGCTTAGTTATTTAGTGCTACGCTTTTAAGCAAGCACGCATGCGAAGAATATCCTGAATGTTACTGATAATGCTAATGATGCCCAGCGTCAACAGTAGCGAAAGACCAGTAGCTGCTATATGGCGAGAATTCTCTGTCAACCATACCAGAAAGCCACTCTGGACCTGAAAGGTGAAAAGGGGCACATCGGCAGGCTTAGATAGCACATAACCAATGGCGACGGCACCGCTGACGATGCCCACCATGAAGGCTACTACCATCATCATCTTGTAGCGACGAATGGTTGCTTCCTGGTGTTGCTTAAGATACTCTACGGCATCCAGACGCTTCGTGAGCGATGTCATGAAGTCCGCTTTGTCCGAGAAATGGGGCTTTTGTGCGAGGAAAAGTTCCTCGAGGGCTTTATCCTTTTTCATATCCATTGTCAATTATCCATTATCAATTTTCAATTGCTCTCGTAGCTTGTCACGCCCTCGTGAGAGTTGCTTCTTGACGGCATCCTCCGAGGTGTCAGTAATCACGGCTATCTCCTTGATATTATAGCCGTTGAGATAGAATAGGGTGATGGATGATCGCTCCTTTGGTGGCAGGGTACGCAGAGCCAGATAGAGGTCTTGATGTTCAAACTCAGAGTCGGCATTGGTACTACTGACGAGTGTCCTTGCCTCATCGATGCTCTCCGTACAGCGCAGACTCGCTTTGTGGTTGAGGAAGGTGTTGTAAGCAATCTTGAAGAGCCACGAACGGAACTTCCCCTTGTCCTGATATCCTGCGCTGGAAAGATATGCCTTCACCAATGCATCCTGTGCCAAATCGTCAGCATCGTCTTTTTTGCCACAGCAGAGGGCGAGCAAGAAGCCTCGAAGTGCCTCTTGCTCACGCTCAACATAGGTGATGAATACGTCGCGAGTCACGGGTTAAGCCTTTTCTAACAGTTTCGCTTGTTCTGCCTCCATCTCCTTAACCAGCATCTTCTTGCCTACAAAGTAGTTGACAAGGAGAGCGATGCCTACACCCAGCAGTACTATGCCTGCCATGCTGAGCATGTTATTGTCAATGATACTATTTCCACCAACATAACATAGATAGGCATAGTATCCTAGGAATCCGAGTCCTAGCAACGTCGTGATACTTCCCGCCAATAGCTTGCCGAGCAGTTTCTCTTTCAGTAGCTTTTTCTTTGGCGAGATCTTGTTCATCAGCTCTTCAAGGTCCAAGTCTGGATTCTTTTCGATGGCTGCCAGTGCAATCTGCGTACGAGTGTTGGTCTCGTTTATTTCCTTACGAACACCCATCCAAATTGCAAAGATGGGGAGAATGCATCCACATGCGATAGGAATAAATAATGCAATAATACCTTCCATTTTTCTTTTCTTTTTTATTGTTAAACTTCTGTTTCTTTTGACCTTTGTCATATATATAACAAGTCAGAAATACAAAAGGTGACGTTAAAACAGAAAAATTATTCAAATACCTTGCCTATAGCCTTGTGGCACTTCTGTTTATCCTTTTCGGATAGTTCTGGATGCATCGCAGTGCCGCCTCGTTCGATAGTTGCGACAATCTTGAAGCCTGAATAGCGACAGATTTCACGCATAGCACGGATAGCACCACGTGACTGCTTGAACAGGATATTCCAAGGCCAAGGGGTGGTGCAGGTGCTGAGAAGAATACACTTTTTCCCCTTCATCAATGGTTCAGGGAAACGGGGTGTGTCACGCATCATACCATAGACGATGCGATCGAACAGCAACTTCATCTGTCCTGGTATGTTGCCCCAATAGCAAGGCGCTCCCATAATGATGGCATCTGCCTCTTGCATCATTTTCAATACCCGCTGAGAGTCATCTTCTGCTATCGAGCACTTCAACTTGGTGCGACATGCCATGCATCCGATACAGGGTTTGATGCTCAGGTCGTTGGTATAGATTGTCTGCACTTGATTACCTCTTTCCATTCCCGACGTACCGTCGCCTATCCGTAGCCTTTCTGCGTCCTCCAGCATGATGTCAAGCATCTGCGAGATCAAGCCCTTCTTGCGTGGGCTACCGTTTATTATCAGTATGTTCATTATTTCATTTTTACAACTTCTGTTGCAAAGTTAGTGATATTTGTGGACTTTTTGCTATATTTGCACACAAGTTTTTCATGATACCATCTCAAATTCGGTTTTGAACCTGAGACGGACTGGATTAAAGTGATTGAGGTGTTAGGAAGATTCTGATGCATCCGAATAATAACTAAACGATATGAAAAGAATAGCATTCCTGATGGCGATGACACTCTGTATGACGACGGGGCTCGCCGCAAAGAACAAGAAGAAAGTGCAACAGCCGTTGAAACCTATGAATGAGTTTGTCAGCGAACTCATGAGTAAGATGACCGTTCAAGAAAAGATAGGTCAGTTGAACTTGTTGCCGTCGGGTGATATCCAGACTGGTATCTCGGAAAACAGTTCCGTCAGTGAAGCGATTCGTCAGGGACGTTTGGGTGCTATTCTCAATCTGAAGGGTGTAGATTATATCTTGAAAGTTCAGAAAATGGCTGTCGAGGAATCACGGTTAGGCATACCACTTATCTTCGGTATGGATGTCATCCACGGCTATGAAACGATATTCCCCATTCCTTTGGCATTGGCTTGTTCGTGGGACATTCCTGCCATCGAACAGAGTGCCCGCATAGCAGCCAAGGAAGCTACAGCTGACGGACTCTTCTGGACTTACAGTCCGATGGTAGATATCTGTGTAGATCCGCGTTGGGGACGTGTCGCCGAGGGTGCTGGAGAAGACCCGTTCCTGGGTGCACGCATTGCCGAGGCGATGGTAAGAGGCTATCAGGGCGACTTATCTTTCAACTCTCAACTTTCAACTTTTAATATGCTCGCCTGCTTAAAGCACTATGCCCTTTATGGTGGAGCGGAGGCAGGGCGTGATTATAACACGGTAGACATGAGTCGTATTCGTATGTACAACCAGTATTTCCCACCTTACAAGGCTGCTGTCGAGGCTGGGGTAGGTAGTGTCATGTCGTCGTTTAACACGGTCGACTATGTGCCTGCCACAGCAAACAAATGGCTGCTGACCGATGTGTTGCGCCAACAGTGGAAGTTTGACGGTTTTGTGGTGACTGACTATGGCGCTATTAACGAAATGATAAATCACGGACTGGGTAATCAGCAACAAGTAGCGGCACAAGCTCTGAAGGCTGGTACGGATATGGATATGTGTTCAGAGGCTTTTACAGCTACGCTTGAAAAGTCACTCCAGGAGGGTAAGGTCACGATGGAAGAGATTGATCAAGCCTGTCGACGTGTGCTCGAAGCTAAATACAAACTCGGACTCTTTGCCGATCCCTACAGATATTGCGACAAGTCGCGTCGTGCTACCGACATCTATACCCCAGAGCATCGTCAGGCTGCCCGTAATCTGGCAAGTGAGACGTTTGTGCTGCTGAAGAATGACAACGTGCTGCCCCTGAAGAAGCAAGGCACCATTGCCCTCATAGGTCCTTTGGCTAATACAAAGAATAATATTCCTGGCTCATGGTCACCTACTGCTACCAATCAGTATCCTACTTTGCTCGAAGGGATGCAGCGCGCACTCCAAGGCAAGGCGACCTTGCTCTATGCTCAAGGCAGTAATATCTGTCGAGACCCTGTGTTGCAGAACGATGGTTCTTTCGGTCGCATCATTGCTCGTGGTGATGATGACCAGATGAAGCAACAGGCGCTTGAAATAGCTCGTAAGGCAGATGTCATTGTATGTGCCATGGGCGAGTTGCAGGAGATGAGTGGCGAATGCTCCAGTCGTAGCAATCTGGAGTTGTTTGATGTACAGCGCGAACTCTTAGATGAATTGCTGCAACTTGGCAAACCCGTGGTATTGCTCAACTTTGCAGGTCGTCCAACGGTTCTTACTTGGGAACAGCAGCATGTACCTGCCATCCTGAATGTATGGTTTGCAGGCTCTGAGACAGGTGATGCTATCAGTGATGTGTTGTTTGGCGACAAGTCGCCATCAGGCAAATTGACGATGTCAATGCCTCAGAACATGGGACAGATACCTATTTACTATAATCACTTGAACACGGGTCGTCCTGTTGAAGAGGGTACCCAGAAGTTCGTCAAGTTCCAAAGCAATTACCTTGATGTACGTAATGAACCACTCTATCCCTTTGGCTATGGACTCTCGTACACCACATTTGAGTATAGTCACATAACGTTGAGTAGTGATCAGATGAAGATGGATGGAACCATCACCGCCTCTGTTACTATCAAGAACACGGGCAACTATGATGCTGACGAAGTGGTACAACTCTATATCCGTGACGTGGTGGGTTCTATCAGTCGTCCTGTAAAAGAACTAAAAGGCTTTCAGCGCATTCACCTGAATATGGGAGAATCTCAGACTGTCACCTTCACGATTACCCCAGACCTCTTGAAATTCTATGATTATAATCTCAACGACGTCATCGAACCTGGCGACTTTGATATCATGATAGGTCCCAATAGTCGCGACGTCAAGAAGAAAACAATAACTGTATTATAGTTATCTATTTGAAACGGTAATTCCCTACTAAGGTTTAGGGATTTACGTATATAGTTTTAGGAGGATTCCTTTTGAGTCCTCCTAAAAAATGTCGTACTTTGCCATTGCAAACAAGATAATAAATGTCTAACTCTTAAAGATAGGAGATACGATTATGAAGAAGATGATGATTCTGGCAATGATGATGGTCATGACTATCTCGGCCAACGCAATGAGCTATAACGCAGCAAAGAACGAGGCTCTGTTCCTGAGCGACAAGATGGCTTACGAACTGAACCTTACCGATGCACAGTATGAGGCAGTCTATGAAATCAACCTCGACTACCTGATGAGCTTGAACGGACATAGTGACGTGTTTGGCATCTGGTGGGATCGTCGTAACGCTGACCTCCGCTTTGTACTGAACAGTTGGCAGTATGACAAGTATGTAGCACTGACCCACTTCTATCGCCCAGTAGCATGGAAGGCCGGTGGATGGACATTCACAGTGTACGCTCACTACAACAGAGGGCATTTCTACCATGCACATCCAAAGGCATTCGTAGGCTACAAGGGTGGTCACAACAGGGGTCATGGTTCACACTATGCTCACATGCACAAGCCCGTAGTACAACACCACGCTCCTGCTATGCATCATGCACCAACTCCACATCACGGCAAGCATGGTGTAGCACATAATGACCGTCATGGTGCAGATCGCCATATCGCCATGAACGACCGTGGAGGCAAGCATGGACACTTCTCTCGCAAGTAATACTGCTTTACTCTACTATATGCCTCGCAAGAGGACTCTCGGGAATCTCAGTGATGGGATTCCCTTTTTCATAATCGTTATCTAACGATGACCTTCTTACCATCAATAATATAGATACCCGATTTCAAGTTCTCCTTCGATACATGACGGCCGTTCAGGTCGTAATAGCCTTTCTTTGTGGATGTAGACTGCTCGACAGTGTTGATGTCCGTAGAGGATTTCAGCTCGAGGGTGGCCATGCCAAGCACGAAGTCGGCATTTTTCTGGTCGGCGGTATAGAAGCTGAGGACATAGTCGCCGGTCTCGGGAATGTCGAAGGTGAAGGTTTTTCCCCTGCCGTTGGAGAACTGATTGTCGGTGCTGCCGCCAATATTTTTGCTGGGGGTGTAAGTCTGTGAGAAGACTTCCTCGCCATCGGGTTTCTCGATGGTGAAGATGACGGGGGTATGGTCGGGCTGGTTCCAGTTAAGGATCCTGCTTCTGAGTTCATAATGTCCGGCATGGAGCGTCATGTGTGAACGCGCTTCCGCATCGCCGAAGCGTGCCCATGCAGCTTTTTCCTTACCACCGGGGTTCTGGATGAGGAGTCCGTAGTCGAAGCCGCGTGAATCGTTGGTGAAGCGCAGAATGCGACAGCCGCTGGTATAGGGCAGTCCGCCACCCACACGTTTTGTCTTGCCGTTGCAGACGTACCAGTTCTGGGGCACGACACCCTCCGACGGGAAGGTCTGTGTCAGGTCGTAGGTGGTGGCGGATACGACGCAGTTGACTATGCACGAACTCTCGCCGCGCTTGCCGTTGGTGTCGGTAACCACGACGCGCACCTCATGTTTGCCGGCCTTAGGAGCTGTCAGTGTGGCGGTGTAGGGCTCGGCAGAAAGTGTGGCGATAAGAGTATTGCCGTCGTAAAACTCGACTTTCTCGATGTCGCCATTGGTGGCGGTAGCGGTAGCCTGGACGGTGACGTCGGGGAAGGTGACGTCGGCAGCGGGCGTCATATAGAGGAAAGTTGACTCGCCATCGGGCAGGGTGATGTGCGCCTTGGGCTGGTTCAGCGAGAAACGTTTGCAGAAGTCCCAGATGAGACGGGGGTTAACATCGTTGGGCCAGTGGCCGCCGTTGTTGTAGGAGTAGAGCCACACCTCACCACCTTTGGATCCACCCGACCATTTCTCCAGGTCGCCGTCGAACCAGCTGCCGTTGATTCTATAGCCTACCATCTTAGAATACTGGGTATGGCCGTCGTGCAAGGCATAGTTCTTAATGTAGTCATGAATACCATATTGCTCGTAGCCGAACACATCGTCACCGTAGGCGATACACTCCAGCAGGTTGACGGGCTTTTTGCAGTTGTTCCAAGGCTCCTCAGAGAACTGGATGCCGCTGGTGGGTGCAAAGGCGGCAATTTTATCCTGCATGTTGGCGATGCAATGGTGGATAAGCATGGAGCCCATCGAGAAGCCCGACCAGTACACACGATCACGATCGATGTCATAACGATCTGCCATCTCGTCGATAGTCTTGATGACGAAGTCCTGGTCGTTAGTTCCGCTGGTATCCCATGTATTGCCGTTGCTTCGCAGATAGGCGATGACGAACTTCTCGGTGTCAATCAAGTTGTACATCTTGTCGCTGTCGTACTGGTATTCCGGGCTTTGGTTCATACCGTGGGTAACGATGAACAGCGGCGAGTTGGCCGGAAACTCATCAGGCGTAAACACCACCATGTTTCTTGTCTTTCCATTCACTTTGATGTCGATAGACTCCTGCTTATACGATGAAGCCTCTAACACCGAGAATAGAATCATCACACAAATTAATATACGTTTCATTTTTAGTAGGTTTTATTTTTTCGGCTGCGAAGATACAAAAAAACAGGCGAAATATTTGTTTTTTTCCAAAAAATTTGTATCTTTGCCCATAAATACTAAAACCTGAAGATTATGAATAAGGAGGAGAAATTCATTATCACCATCAGTCGCCAGTTTGGAACAGGTGGACATGAGATTGGAGCAGAGCTGGCACGCCGGCTCGGTGTGAAGTTGCTGGATAAGCAGATATTAAACGAAGTGGCATCACGGATGGGAACCGTTGAAGATGCCGTGGAGAAGATAGAGGCGCGTAATCCCCTGTGGCGCGATGACTTCACCAACTTCTATCGTACCTACATGGCAAGTGTCGAGTATAACGGACAGGAACAGGAAGAGACCAGTCATGCGCTGTTTCAGGCTCAGGCTGATGTCATCCGCAGTATAGCCGCTGAGGAGTCGTGTGTGCTGGTAGGCCGTTGTGGCTTCGATATCTTCGCTGACCATCCCAATGCCCTGAAGATCTTCATTCACTCGACGGTAGACTGTCGCAAGCGTCGCATCGCCGAGAAGTATGATATCAGTGAGCAGGATGCTGCTGCGATGATAGTCGATAACGACTATAGTCGTGAACTCTATACAAAGAAGTTCACAGGGCGCGACTGGAAGGACGCTACGAACTACGACATTTCCTTGGATGTCCGTAAATTCGGGGTGAACGGTGCTGTAGACTTTTTAATGAAATGTATTGAGTAGACCTACGGTGCAAAGAACATTCCATAATGGTTATAAAACCCGCTTGACTCCAGGAATCTTTTTTACCACCCATGTCAGCAGGAAAGAAAGGATGGTGGTAACGACTCCGATGAAGAGGAATTTACCAAAAGCTCCCATCCAGATGCCATCCACCGCATTCTGCAGAATAATCATTAATATCAGGTGGAATACGTAGGCTCCATACGATTGGGCGGCACACCATTGCCAGCAACGGGAAGTACTATTAACAAACTCACGGAACAGCCACATTAACCCAAAGCTGATAAATATGCACATCAGTGACTCGTAGATGCCAAACCACTGCCAGACAAAAGCATTCCATGGTCCGCCATTGCGCAGATAGTTTCCTACAGCCAAAGCAATACCGATAAGTAAAGCAGTGAAGCCCGTTAGATTACTCATCTTGTCGAGCCACTGGAAACGATAGGACAATATACCGAGAACGAACATCATGACATATTGGAGATAATGAGCCGGTTCCATAGGAAGTGGTATGATGCCAAACGGCCAGATCCAATGATCTTGTGGACTGACCTGACGGATGAAGTGGCTGCCAACACCCATTACCAATGCAACGATTAGCAGACCGATGATAGTAGGCTTGAACAATGGATAATTGACAATGGATAATTGATAATTAGGAATCGTATAGCGAATCAAGGCATAGATAAGACAGAACACCAACAGACTCTCTACAAACCACATGTGACCAATCTCAGGCTTCCCTGTCAAGATGGCAATGATGGCACCAATAAACAAAAGAGGAACGCCCAGACGAAGCAGTTTCTTCTGTACAAACAGTTTTGTTCCTTGATGATCAAAACTCCTGGGAACAAAATAGCCGGAGATAAAGAAATACAATCCCATAAAGAAGGCGGCGTTGGTAGAGAAGAAATGCCAAATCCAAGGCATAAATTCTGCTGGATTGGATGGTGTATAAGCCCATGCGCCACCATTGCCGTAAGCCTGTCCGGCATGATGCATAATCACCAAGACGGTCAGACAAACTTTTAGATTGTCGAGATAATAGAGTCGTTGATTCATTATAAACGATTCGTCATCTATTGTCGTCATCCCAGATATTCGTCATCCCTCACCAGCACCTTCTCGATTTTTCCGACATACATCGTATGGAAATCACGTTGGGGATAGTTCTGGTCGACGGTTTCTTGATAGATGATGCCACTCTCTTGCAATTCTGACGCATAGACTTTTTTGCAGACCAGTACCAACTTGGCTTCTTCGAAATACACGGTATTGTCTGCATAGACGGGTGTGAGACCTGCCTTGGCAACCTTGTCTTCGTCACGTCCAGAGACGCTGCCGAGGTATGCCATCTGTTTCTTAAACGACTTGTCCATGACAGAGAGGGTGAAGTAGGTCTCTTCGTCCACGAACTTCTTGGTATAACGCGAAGGTCGCAGATAGATCACCGCTGTTGGGTCGTTATGTCCCCACAGACATCCGAGATGTCCCCAGGAGGCAGTCATTGTATTACACCCCGACTGCTTATTGCCTGCAGTCACCAGCATCCATTCACCTCCAATCAAGTTGAACGGATTGAACTTCATGTCTTTGTAATTAATCTCTTTCATATCTTTTTTATACTATTTCGACCGCAAAGATACGAATAGTTACGAATACTGCCAAATTTCTGAGATAATTACATACGTGCTTTCTGTTTCTCTCCTGCACCGGAACCACGATACTTTGAATGAGCCTCGTTGAACTTCCATGTGAGTTCGATGGAGAAGGTACGACGGGCAGGGTTGTAGGCGGTTATCTCGCGGATGCCATAGATGATGCCACCGTTCTTGTTGGTATTGAATATATCGTAGCAACGCAGGTCGGCTGTAATGGTGCCGAGGCGGTGCAGGTTGAAGTCGTGCTGCACTCCGAAGTCGCTTCTAAAGACGGTGCGGTTGAGGCGTGTGTTGTCTATGTCGCCTTTCGACGTCAGGCGCATACCTGCGCTCAATCGCCAGCCATGAGGCAGCTCCACAGTGTTGTCCCATCCAAAGTTGACATACGGATGGCTGAGGGTAATCACGCTTCCATCGGCACATAGCGACTTGTAGTTCTGGAACTGTGCATAGATGAACCATGTGGGATGCCAGCAGCCGATGGTGGGACTGGCGTAGGGATTGATGCTCAGCTTGTTGTAGCTGTCGCTGCCGTTGATGTAACGGACGAGGCTTACCATAGGATCGTCAGCGCCTGGGAAGGGCTCGGTATCCATCGTCACATTGTCCTTGGTGCGCGAATAGGTTACGACCATGCCTGCCCATTTGTAGGCTGCATTGAGCGAGAGGTTGTGAGTATAGGTGGGGCGCAGGTAAGGGTTGCCGCTTTGGTATGTGTAGCGGTTGATGTAAATCGTCGAACTGGTGAGGTAAGAGTAGCTGGGGCGCTCGATGTCCTTGCGATAGGAGAGCGAGAGCTGCACCTTGCCAACAGGCATGGAGAGCGTGGCAGTAGGGAACCAGTCGCCATAGTCGCGGCATACCTCGTCCTCGCGCACGCCAAAGTTGAAGTAGTCGTTGGTGAGGTGTTCGTAGCGCAAGCCTATCTGGGCATAAAGTTTGCCGAACTGTCGACCGTACTCCACGAAGGCGGCAGCCGACTTCTCATTGATTTCCGTGTCGGTGGCCTTCACAGGCAGTGTCTCGGCTGAGTTGAAGGAGTAAGCATCGGTGCGGTGGTTGTATGAATACTCACCTCCTACAGAGAGGTTACCTTTCCATAGAGGATAGCTGAAAATGAGCTTCGTTGCCCAGAAACTGTTGCTGCTCTTGGTGCTGTTTTTCACATCGTGGTAAGAACGGACGTTGTTGGCGTCTATGGTCGTCTCCTCCGTGCTGTTATGTTCAACAGTCTTGTCGAAGAGACCGTCGATGTTCAAGTCGATGCCCAGACTGCCCACCTTGCCGTTGTAATAGGCATTGAAGATGTGCTTGCGGAAGTTGTCGTCGCCGCTAATACGGCTCTCTGAGCGCTCGCTGTAGACACCGTTGACATAGTTGTCGGTATAGAAGAATCCGTTGGTATCGTAACTCGGATGGCGGTCGTACTTATAGAAGGCACCAAAACTGTGGTTCTCGTTCAACATATAGTTCACCTGCAACTGTGGCGACCATCCCTTCCACACACTCTTTCTCTCCTGATTGCTGCGACCGAGGTAGAAGTCGGGACCAACGTAATAGGTAAGGTCGTTCTCCTGCAGCGACTTCCAGTGACCGTAGCGGCCTGCCCACAGCGAGGCTGTGACATCGAGTCCTCCTGTGCGATAGTTCACGTCGAGGTTGTTGGTTAGCGTATGACCGTATTGGTAGATGCCGCCCATATTGTCCTGGAAACTGATGCCCTCGCCCTGTGCCTTCTTGAGCGTGATGCGAACGACGGCCTTCACCGAGGCTGCATAGCGGGCACCGGGATTCTGCACCACATCCACATGCTGTATCTGATCGGAACGCAGTCTTGAGAGTTCGCTGTTGTCCTGCACCTTGCGGCCGTTGATATACACCTCGGCATCGCCACGCCCCAGCACTTTGACGGCTCCATCGCGTTCAGCCTCCACCGAAGGAATCTTCGACAGGGCATCGCTTACCGTTCCAGCCTTTTCAAGTATGGTTCCAGCCACAGTGGTACGCATGGCATCGCCCTTCACGTGAGTCTTAGGCAACTGACCTTTCACTACCACTTCACTAAGCAGTTGGGTGTCTTCCTTCATCTGGATGGTAAGACCCTCGCCCGCCTTTATATATAAGGTCTGATAGCCCACGCAGGTTACCTTGAACAATCCTTGATTAACATCCGTCACAATCTTAAACATGCCTTGCTCATCCGTCACACCACCCTGAATGAAAGCAGAATCAGGTAACGACAGCAGTACTACGTTTACATAGGGCATCGGCTCGCCCTTCTCATCGATGACTCGTCCGCCCCAATCCTTTGTTTCACCCTGGGCTGTCATCGTCATCATCATTAATGCCATAATGGCTATTAACCTAAAAATAATCTTTTTCATAAACTAAAGTATTTTATTCTATTTGCTTGTTGGACGTTGTAAAGTTTTAAAAAGTTGCAGTGGGTACCTTTCGACCGCAAAGTTATGGCGTAATATCTGACCCTCCAAATTTCTGGGATATTCTGCATAGGTTTGTGATAAATGGTCATGAAAGTGGGATGAAATGAGCATAATGTGATGAAAGGTTTGGTGATTTAACTGAATTGTATTACTTTTGCCAACTATATGAACAAAGGTCACAAAGAAACCATCAATACGCGTTTTATTAGCACCGTCTTCATGGTGCTGGCAATTGCTATCTTCAAGCCCTTCGGACTCGGAGTGTGGCAATGGCAGGCTTATGTTCATTTGTTGGCGATATTTGCATTGGGCATCTTCAGTTGTTTCTTGACGGAAGTCATTTTGCGATATATTGTCCGTATGCCACGCTCCTACGATCGTGGTGTCAGTTATATTATCAGTCGTAATCTCCGCTTCCAATGTATCAACACACCATTGGTGTCACTGCTCATTTGTCTTTATCGTCATTTGGCGATGAGTGAGCTGGTAGAGGGCAATAAACTATCTTTGAGCAACTATCTGGAGACGTTGGTGATTATCGCCTTCCTTTCTTTTGCCATTGGACTCTATTGGCGATTCAAATTCCGTAACCGTTATCTGGCTGCAGAACTCGAAGAAACCAGATTGCTGAACGAACAACTGAAGAAATTGCAGAATTCTGGTCAGGATTCAAAAATAATAGAGGAGGGTAGTACTAATCAGGATTCACAGATAACACTCGAGGGTAATACCAATGAGCGTGTGAGCCTCGAGATTTCCGACTTGTTATATATTGAAGCAGTCGGTAATTATGTTAAGGTCGTGAACAAACACGATGGCGAAGTAAAGACAAATATGCTTCGTGCCACGATGAAACAGATGGAAGATGCACTACAGGCTTATCCCATCATTGTCCGTTGCCATCGTGCTTTCATGGTTAATCTCGGTCAGGTGGAGCAAATATCCTCTAATTCTCGCGCTATGCATCTCGTGATGTGTTACACTTACGATGCTATCCCTGTTTCGCGCAGCAATGTCAATAAACTGAAGGAACTGCTGGGATAGGATTCATATTGATTCCGTAGGCTTCCAGATAATGCTACGAATAAAATGTCCTTCCTGTATGGCGGCGAAGAGGGCGATGCAAGCAATTACCCATGCAACCGGGATGAAATATGACTGTCCGATAGTCATCACACCTAGAAAGAGCAGAAATCCCGTCAACTTGTTTGCCTTGGTGTGTAGGAACTCAATTCTGTGATTTACCATATACGCGCTGATAGCATTGATGACTTTCACCATTGCGATAAGCCCTATCATCATCCACAACGCTGTTGGCAGTTTCAGGTACGGAAACAACTTATATCCTACTGCCAAGACAAAAACGAAGTCTGCCAAACTATCCAATCTGGCCCCGAATTTACTCTCCACTCCCCATCGCCTTGCCAGAAAGCCGTCAAGCATATCCGTAGTACCTCCTATCACGAAGAGCACCCAGAAGGGCACAGTCATTGCATCCACCAAGAGTAGAGGCAGGCATAATACAATTCTCGATGCTGATAGGACGTTAGGGATGTTCATACTTTATTGATTGCATTCTGAAAATACAGAAGGAACTTTGCAGCATGACCTCCATCCATCTGAACGTGGTGGAATTGGAATGATACTGGCAGCGTTGTCTTAAACATTCCCTTCCGATACTTGCCCCACATCACCATCGGATTGCAGAACTGGTCCGTGTATTGGTTGACGATGCAGTCGAGTTCCGTCTGTATCATGGCAGATGTGCCGATAACCATGTGCTCGTCGAGGAAGGAGCTCTTACATTCATTCGCTGCCTGCGCTGTCAACGACAGGTAGTAGCGATTGAATTGCTGTAAATCATTGGTGAAAGGAATGTCGCAGGAGCTGATGCCTCCCTTGCTGTTCTCTACAATGACGTTGACGGCAAGCTTGTCGTAGTGGTATAACTTCCCGTCTACAGGCAGCGTATAGAACTCATCCACCTGGCTCGCCGCCTGGCCTACGCACCAGCACATCAGCATGGTGAACTTCATTCCGCTCTTTTTGCTGACCTTTACCAAGCGGCTAACATCCAAC
>JBGVBD010000132.1:0-37559 GCA_045225255.1 Prevotella sp.
CAGGCCAGCGGAAGGCATCCCAATCCACAGGACCGACACTCAGTTCGAGCATCAGCCCCGCAAAGATAAGGCCTCCTCCGATGAGGAAGCCTTCTTTCATTCCGTAGGGTTTAGTCCACATCAAATCTCAATCAATTTGCCGTTCTTCTTGGCCTCGTCAATCCACTTGGGAACGATCTCGTCGAGGAACTTCTGCTTCTTCTCGTTCAGCTTCTGCATGTCGAGACCGATGGCCTGCTGAGCCTTTGCCTTCGTAGAGTAGTCGGGCACTGGTATCTCGCCGGTGTGTCCGTACTTAGCTGCTGTGCGGGCAATCAGGATACGAGCCTCCTTGGCATAGTCGATTGAGGCAGCCAGCAGTCGGATAACCTCCTGCGGTGCATGGAAGGTGGCTCCGTGCGAAGCAATTGAATAGTCCCAACGCCACTGGCTCTTGCGCAGCAGGGCCTGGATGGGCTTCAACTCAGCATCGGTTGCACCCTTGTCGATGATGAACTTGGTCTCGAAGTGGGCGCGAGCCAGTTCCTTCTCAGCACGGTTGCGAATCTCCGTACACTTGTCCTGACGCTCATAGACGTTCTGGCGTAGGGTTTCGGCATCCTGACGGTGACAGGTCTGGCAGGTGCGGTCTATCTTGGCCAGCGGCGACATAATCTGGTGATCAGAGAACTTCACGCCACCCTCCTGCTTGTAAGGCATGTGGCAGTCGGCACACGACACGCCTCGCTGAGCATGGATGCCCTGCTTCGCCATCTCGTAGCCTGGATGCTGAGCCTTCAGGATTGGCGTCTTCGAGACAGCATGGATATAGTCGTAGAAGCCTATCGAGTCGTAATACTCCTCGGCAGCCTCCAGTGTCAGACCCTTGTCGTGTGGGAATACCAGATAGTTGGCCTTGCCGGGATTGTTGGGATCGTCGGGCTTGATGAAGTAGTACTCCACGTGGCACTGGGCGCATACCAACGAGCGCATCTCCTGATGAGTCTGTTTCCTTACGTCGAGACCTCTGCGGGCAAACGCCTCATAGAGCGCAGGACGGGCTGGACGCAGGTCCATCGTCGTAGCATCGTGACAGTCGGAGCAGCCGATGGTATTCACCTCTTCGGCACCCAGTTCGCTCCACTTCTTGGCATAGAAGTTGGCAGGGTCGAACACCGACTTCGAGTCACTCAGCTCGCGCATCATGCGAGGCACGTCTGGACCCTTACACGTCCAGCAGGTAGCGGGCTGCATGTCGCCGTCGCCATCAATGCCGGGATTACCCGTGCGCAGAATCTTGCGCATATCCTCCAGAGCATGCTTATGTCCGCGAGGCGTATTGTAGTGGCGCGAGAAGGCATAACCAGCCCACAGCACCACCATCTCAGGACGCTGCTCGAGCACGTCCACCTCCTCAGAACCGTTGTACTTCGACTCGAACGAGGTGTCCTCGGTCATTGCCCACGTCTCGTACTCACGCGGATAGTCGGCCTTGAACTTCTCGTTCTGGGCCACGATACTGTCTTCAAACACAGTGCGCTTGTTGTTGAACACACTGGCTACTTCGGCACGGCGCTCCATCAACGACGAGACGAGCAGTCCCAGCACGAAGACCACTGCCATTGAGCCTATAAACAGGACCCAACCTTGCCATTTCTTTAATGTCTTTGCCAT
The DNA here is from genome assembly GCA_045225255.1 of Prevotella sp. GTDB lineage: Bacteria > Bacteroidota > Bacteroidia > Bacteroidales > Bacteroidaceae > Prevotella. Next base: position 1,654 of record JBGVBD010000132.1, read on the forward strand.
AATATCTTTTTTTTATTGTTTTTACTTACTCAGCATTCCTTGCAGCCAATCAGGAACGGGTGATGGCGGCAATGGAGTTACAAACTCCGCATTCGGCGTGGCCATCAGCGAGTTCATGCCACTGTGAGGCACGTTGCGATGACAGTCCCAGCACATCTTACCTCCCTGAGCCTGCTGCTGCATGTAACTCATACGTCCCGTCTTTACAAACTCCTGATTCAGTTGGGTGTGGCAGCGTATGCAGTTGTCCATCACCACCTGTCCCGTCAGCGTCTCGGCCATCGGTGCCTGACGCTCGGCATGGGTCACAAAATAGGCCGTATGCTTCAGTCCGTCCATCGCCTTGAAACCATATTTCAGGGCGAGGTTCTGGTGGGGCACATGGCAGTCGTTACACGTAGCGTCTCTTCCGTGTGAGGAATGGCTCCACGTGGCATAGTAAGGTGTCATGATGTGGCAGTTCACGCAGGCCGACGGGTCATCGCCCACGAAATAGGTATGTGCCCTAAGCAGATACATAAACAATCCGCCAAGACCACATATAACGCCAGCCACAACCAGCAGGCCCACCTTTTGACGATAGGAGAACCAATCTCTGAAGGATAGTAGTTTGCGTAGATCCATATAGGTGTAGTTTGTGGCAAATATACGAAAAATATACAACATATCCTAACAAATCCGCCTTTCCTTAACAACATTTAAGTAGTTTGGCCTTTTAAGAACCCAAATACAGAGCGTGTAGTTGGCGGCCTCCCTTATCGGAAATTGGTAAGAATGGCCGAAAAGATTAGTTAATAGAAATCATAATTATTCCCAAATTATTCCTCCGTATCGCAATGATATGGAGGATTTTTCGTATCTTCGCAGCAGATTTCAAACTAAAATAAATGAGAGTATGGTAACATATCACAGAGTTCAAGTCGAGTTGGGCAGAGTTCTTAGACATCAAACTTAAACACAATGAACAACAACGAGTGGTTTTCAGCTGACTACAGCTATTTCTTCAATATCTGGCCTTGGATGGGGCTCGGCGCCGCCGTGGTGGTGCTGATACTTCTGTTATGCACCGACTGGCTTCGTGGCGATACCACCAAAAGCCGATGGAAAGATCCCTTCTGGCTCGGATGGGCATTTATGGTGTGCTATATGCTGCACAATGTGGAGGAGTACGGATTCGACCTCACCGGTGCACACAACGGTTTCCCTTCTGCGATGGCCGTCATCTTCGGGCAACCGCTGGCAGAGTATTTCTTCCTGACGGTGAACTTTAGCATCGTGTGGATTGCCGCCCCGCTGGCTGCCTGGATTGGACGGAAAAAGAACTGGCCGGTGCTTGCCACGGGAATGGCTGGTCTGATGTTTATCAACAGCTTCACCCATATCATTTCAGGCTTCGTAGGCGGCTACAATCCCGGCTTGCTGACAACACTGGTGATTTTCATTCCCATTACCCTCTGGACTTTCATCGTCTGCTTCGGCAAGGGAGGTATGCCCCGCCGTGTTTGCTGGTGGAATATTGGCATCGGACTGTTCTACCATATCGTCATGTTTGGCTCCATTGTGCCACAAGTTTTCAGCGGCAACATCAATATGCCTCTTTTGACAATCATCATGGGCATTGACATGGTCATCACTTTCATCCTCTGGTTAGTTCTTCAGAAACACGCCATTTAGCGTTCATGATTTATAAACAATACCAAATATGCAAGGAAACTTTTCGTACCACAATCCCACAAGAACTTCGGGCATGTCGTGCTACTGAACTACGGCAGCGGCAGTGTGAAACGCAACGGCATCTACGACATCATGAACCACATCATGGAGCAGTACTTCTCTGACTTCGACGACAACACGAGCGACTATCTCTCAGAGGGACTGATGCGCAGTCTCATCACGGCTTCCCGCATTGCCGTGAAGAATCCGCAGGACTATGAGGCACGTTCGAACATCATGTGGACGGCAACGTGGGCACTCAACACGCTCATTGGCCTCGGCAAGCACGAGGACTGGATGGTACACATGATAGGTCACTCGGTAGGTGCCTGGACACACGCCCCTCATGGCTACTGCCTTGCTGAACTTCGCGAAGGTATTTAGGTATTACACGTATAATAGAACTAAAATAGACAATTATGAACAGAAGAGATTTTATCAAGAAAGCCACAATGGCGGCTGCTGGTGCGGCTGTCGTATCGCCAGTATCGGCCATGTTGAATACTGCGTCTGGTAAGAAGTGTAAAGTACTCATGGTCAATGGTAGCCCAAGAACCGACGGTAACACATTCTGCTGCCTGCAAGAGATAGAAACGACCTTGCAAAAGCACGGTATCGAGACAGAAATCGTTCAAATAGGTCGCAAACCTGTCCGTATGTGCATCAACTGTGGAGGTTGTCATCAGCCGGGTAGCAAAGGATGCGTGTTCGATGATGACTTGTGTGCTGTCATCACCGAGAAGATGGCGACGGCGGATGCACTCATAGTGGGTACACCTGTCTATTACGGGCAGCCCAATGGTGGAATACTCTCTCTGATGCAGCGCCTGTTCTTCTCTGCAGGCCATCTGGTACAGAACAAGCCTGCTGCAGCATTGGCGGTATGTCGGCGAGGCGGTGCTACAGCCACGCTTCAAACCATGAACATGATGTTCGAGATGATGAACATGCCCGTAGTCACTTCACAATACTGGAACATCGCCTATGGTGCAGGCAAGGGCGAAGTGAAACTCGATACCGAGGGTATGCAGACCATGCGCACTTTGGCTACCAATATGGCATTCTTACTACAGAAGATTCATGCAGACGGCAATCCAGCACCCCAACGTGATGAACGTCCCCAGTTCATGAACTTTATCAGATAACCTCAAACAAATTCTATGCATTGACAGCATCCTGAATGACCAGACCTGCGAGCATAAAGCCGAAGATGGCGGTGATATGGGCAATGGTGCCGTTACCCTTGTCGTCGGGGTCGATGGGCTTTTGATTCTCCAAAAGTTCATCGGAATAAACACACTGAAACTTACGCTTGGGGAACCGTTTGTCACGCTTAAAGCGGTTGCGGAGGGCGCGGGCAAGGGGATCACCCTTCACCTTCCAGAACTCAGCAATCTTGATACGTGTGGGGTCGAGTTTCAAGGCAGCACCCATCGATGAGAAAAACTTCGCCTTGGTCTCCGTTGCCATAAGGATAAGCAGCGCCTTGTCCTTCAACGAATCGATGGCATCGATGATATAGTCGTATGTGTCGAGTTCGAAACTCTCAGCGGTCTCTGCCGTAAAAATCTGTTGCAGGGCCGTAATCTCTGCTGAAGGGTTGATACTCAGCAGGCGTTCTTTGAGAGCATCTACCTTCACCTGTCCCACGGTCTTCGTCGTCGCCATCAGTTGGCGATTGATATTCGTAATACACACGCGGTCGGAGTCGACAATCGTCAACTTCTTGATACCAGAACGAATGAGGCTTTCAGCACACCAAGAACCAACACCGCCTACTCCAAAGATAATCACGCGCTTCTCAGCGATGCGACTCATTGCCTCATCACCCAACAGAAGTTCAGACCTACGGAATATTGCTTCGTTTATCGCCATCTGTATTTATTTAACTTCTGCCACAACCTCTATCTCTACCAAAGCACCTTTCGGCAGAGTCTTGACAGCAACGGCAGAACGGGCAGGATAAGGCTCTGAAAAGAATTCGGCATAAACGGTGTTCATGTCGGCAAAGTCGTTCATGTCTGCCATAAACACAGTGGTCTTTACGACGTTGCTCATGCTTAGACCCGCCTCTTCCAAGATGGCTTTGACATTAGTTAGCGACTGACGGGTCTGTTCTTTGATACCACCCTCTACAAATATTCCTGTAGCAGGATCAATGGGTATCTGCCCAGATGTGTAGACGAGATTTCCTACTTGAATCGCCTGACTATACGGACCAATGGCAGCGGGTGCCTTCTTTGTACTGATTGCTTTCATTGTATATTAAAATTTGGGTACAAAGATAGTGTAAATTAAGTGAAAAGCCAAAAATTTTTGGCTTTTCACTTATAAATGTACCTCCTTATCCACCACCTCACCATTCAGAATCTTGAATGAGTTGAGTTTAGGCTGTCCGTCGAGCAACGAGAGGATGGCATAGCGGATGGTGGGGTCGTTGGCCAAGCGCAGGTCTTCCTGCGAGGGTCGCGAAGGTGAGGCTGGATGACTATGCCAGTTAGCGAGAATTTTTAAGTTCTTACTGCGCGCATATTTCAAAGCGGCAAACTGGTCTTTCGGTGCGAAAGAGAAGTGCTCGGACGAATGATCGATATTCTCCATCCAATAGTTCTCTGTGACCAGTCCCCCGTCGTCTTCTTCCGACTGAGGGGAAGGGATGCCCAACAGATAGCCGCATGACTCGTCTGGGGCATCCTTCTCAGCCTGTTCAATCAATTCATCTATAACATTTTGTGGTATCTTCATTTTTACATTTTTTACCTTTTAATGCTGCTTGAGGTCACACGCTGCCTGTTCGTAATCAATCAGATGGTCTATGGTGGGATTCGAGCCGCAGATGGCGCACGTATCACGGTGTTTCACGGGCACGGTACGGAACTGCATGGTCTTGGCATCGAACGTCAACAGGCGGTTCGTCAGCAACTCCCCTACTCCTGTGAAATACTTCAAGGTCTCAGCAGCCTGAATGGTACCCAGCATACCTGCGATGGCGCCTAATACACCAGCCTGAGAACATGTCGGTACAGCACCTACGGGAGGTGGTTCCTTGAACATACAACGATAGCAGGCTGTGCCAGGCAGATGCGTAAACGTCTGTCCGTTGAAACGCAGGATGCCACCGTGCGAGAAGGGCTTGCCCGCCATCACACACGCATCATTGATGAGGAACTTCACCGGAAAGTTGTCGGTACCGTCCACCACGAAGTCATACTCCTTGATGATATCCAGTGCGTTCGACGAGTCGAGGAACTTATAATACGTATCCACTTTGACATCGGGATTGATTGCCACGATTTTCTCTTTGGCACTCTCCACCTTCGGTACACCCACATCTTTCGTGAAATGGATGACCTGACGCTGCAGGTTGCTCAAATCGACGACATCTGCATCCACGATACCGATACGTCCGATGCCCGCCGCCGCCAGATAGAGGCTGACGGGAGCACCCAGTCCTCCAGCACCTACCACGAGGACTTTGGCATCATGAATCTTCTCTTGTCCCTCTACGCCGACATCCTGCAACAGGATATGGCGAGAATAACGCTGTATCTGCTCTTCTGTAAACTCCATCATAACTCTACACTCTAAACTATAAACTCTAAACTAAATCGAGCCTCCTCCCATGAAGTACAGGAAGTCAATGCTGTCGCCTTCTTTAATCTGGATCTTTTCCCACTCGGAACGATCAGTGAAATCCTCATTCACCTGCACGCTCACCATATCGGGCTGCAGCACCTTGTTCAGTGTTATCAACTCTGCCAGCGTCAGGGGCAACTGTACCTCCTGAGCCTCTCCATTAACTGTTATCTTTGCCATATTTAATTAACTTTTTTACTTTCTTGCCTCTCCCACAATCTTACGTACGGCAATGACGAGTTTATCCACATCCTCACGGGTGTTATAGAGGGCGAAGGTGGGACGGACACTCATCTCGTAGCCGAGAGCTCGGAGGGCGGGCTGAGCGCAGTGGTGACCGGCACGCACTGCGATGCCCTCCTTATCTAACAACGTACCTGTTTCGGGAACGGGGATGCCATCAAGTACGAAACTCACTACCGACACGCGGTTCTTGGGATTGCCAATAAGTGTGAGACCCTTGATCTGAGCCAGTTGCTCACGGGCATACTCTGTCAACTGGTGCTCATGATGCTCGATGTTACGGATACCGAGATGACTCACGTAGTCGAGGGCGGCACCGAGACCGATGGCATCTGCCACATTCGGTGTACCAGCCTCAAAACGAGCAGGCGGCACATTATACTCCGTGCGTTCGATGGTCACGTCCTTAATCATATTGCCACCACCCTGCCAGGGCTGCATCTTGTCGAGCAGATCCTTGCGACCATACACCACACCGATGCCGTTAGGACCATAGATTTTATGTCCTGAAAAGACGAAGAAATCGGCACCGAGTTGTTGTACGTCAACAGGGGTATGGGCGATGGACTGTGCACCATCGATAAGCACGGGGATATTGTGGCTGTGGGCGATGTCAATGATACGCTTCACGTCATTGATCGTACCAAAGGTATTGTTCACATGACCCACACTGACAAAACGCGTACGAGGCGTTATCAGTCGCTCGAACTCCGAGAGTATCAAGTCACCGTTCTTGTCGGTAGGAATCGCCTTCAGCGTACAACCTTTCTCATGGCATACCTGTTGCCAAGGAACGATGTTGGCATGGTGGTCCAACTCACTGACGATGACTTCATCACCTGGTGTCAGATACTGCCGTCCATAGGTTTGCGCCACGAGGTTGATACCCTCGGTAGTACCGCGCACGAAGATGATCTCCTCGCTGGTGGCAGCGTTGATGAAACGCTGCACCTTCTCACGGGCTTCCTCGTAGGCATCTGTAGCACGGGCAGCCAGCGTATGGGCACCGCGGTGGATGTTCGAGTTATAGTTTTTATAATAGTCGCTGATCTTGTCGATGACCTGAATCGGCTTCTGTGTCGTTGCTCCGTTGTCGAGCCATACGAGGTCGTGACCATTCACCTTCTGATGGAGCACGGGGAAGTCTTTCTTGATTTCCTCCGAGTTCAGCGTGTCGGACTCCTCGTAGTTCAAGTCACGGAGTTTCTGCGTCTCTGGGATGCCGATGCCGAAGCCGTTGTCCTGAGGTACAGCCTTTACCGCACTGCCTGCATCATCGTCACCGATATAAGGCAGGTCGGCATAGCCACTACCCCCAGCCAACAGTTGCTTGAAGCCCGTCTCCAGTTCCGTGAGGTTGAGAGCCTCGTCAGGGAATACACTCTGACGAATCTCCCTTGCCTCCTCGGGACAATACTTCTGGGCAATATCGCGCAACAGTGCCAGCGCACCGCTGTCCTGAGCAGGAAAACTATTGATATCTGTTAGATTGAGCATTATTTCTCTACTTTATTTCGATGCTGATAATCGTGATAATAACCTACTTCCACATTCTCAAGGACGGCAATGGCGTCGTCGGTGAGGGCTGCCAGTGAGAAGTATTTCGTGAGCAGGTAAGAGGCTACACCGAACTTATCGAGACCCATCAGACGGGCACTCAGACTTGGTGCTATCTCACCGGGGATACCGCTCTGGTGCAAACCGATGACACCCTGGTTCTGCTCGCCCGTACGTACGAGGATGATCTTCGTCGTACCTACGCCACGACCTGTCAGATACTGACCTTCTACCTCTACCTTGTCGGAAGGAATCAGGGGCACACCGCGCCACAGGATGACCTTCGTACCGAAGAGGTCGGTGGTTACAGGGGGCACACCACGCCATGTGCACTCACGCTCAAAGGCGGCGATGGCACGTGGATGGGCTACGAAGAAAGCAGGCTCTTTCCAAACGAGGCTCAGCAGTTCGTCGAGATCGTCAGGGGTTGGTGAACCATAACGTGCCGAGATGCGATAAGCAGGGTTGGCAGCAGCCAAAAGACCAAACTGCTTGTTGTTGATCAGTTCCCACTCCTGACGCTCCTTGATGCTCTCAATAGAGAGGCGCAGTTGCTCTTCCAACTGGTTGTAAGGATTGTTATAGAGGTCGCTCACGCGGGTATGTACACGAACTACGGTCTGCAAGGTATTCAGTGAATACTCTGTAGGATTCTCCTCGTAGTCGATGTAGGTCTCAGGAATGATATTGTCTTCCTCGTGACCGCTTACTAAGTCGATATGCTTCTCGCCATTGTCATTGACGGATGCTTTCAGGCGCAGTTGCTTGTCAACAGCCTTGTTGAACGTCTCACGGAAGTCAGGCACCTCCTTAATGAACTTGATGAGGTCCTTCAGTTTCAAGCCAAGGAACACCGTTGGTGTGATAGCACGAACGCTAACGGTAGATTCCTGCTCGTCCAGTAAATCAGCCTCACCGAAATACTCACCGTCGCCTAAGAGGGCAATCCGTAGTTCCTCACCATGAGGACCCTTGCTGATAACCTCAGCCTGACCGCTGGCAACGATGAAGAAACGCTGCTTGTCTTTACCTTCTTCTACGAAGAGTTTATCAACACCTACTTCTTTTGTCTCAAACGAACTGACCAGACGGTTCAGAATATCGTCATCAAACTCGGAGAACAGAGGAATAGCCTTCAGGTTCTTTGCTGTAAACGAGGGTTTGCCGTCCAGATACTGGATGGGCAGACGGTCGTTCTTACGAAGTTCCACCTTTGTACGGTTTACACGGAACGTGCCACCACTGACTTGTACCCAGGGTAACAGTTTCAAGAGTAATCTCGGAGTGATACTGCCCATCTGTGGGGCGGTCTTCGTGGTCGTCGCCAGTCTTCTGGCGGTAGCAGTGGTCACACTGCGCTGTAAATTAGAATCTGCCATAATCTTAAATAGTTTTTATGTTAATACTGTTTTTTCCTTTTACTTTTTGATTGTTACTTTGTGCGTCGTACCTTCCACATGTTCTACAGAGAGTACGTTGTAGCCTTGTTCTTTTGCGTTACGCGGAACGTTGTCGAGAGGTTCGCCTTCGGCGAGGAGTACTTCAAGAATGTCGCCCTCATTGAGTTTCGACAGTTCAATCTTCGTCTTCACGAAAGTCATCGGACAATGCTCTTTCGTAATGTCTAAAACTTTTGTTGCCATAATGTTGTCGGTTTAATTATCAATTATCAATTGTCCATTATCCATTAGATAAACAAGGTTTGTCCACCCTCGGAGAGATTCAGGAACGATGCCACGCCAAGCACATCCTTCACTTCGGGAATGAAGTCTTCCTTCTTCAAACCCAGCACATGCATCGCCATCTCGCAAGCATAGAAATTGATGCCCAGCGCCTTTGCGGCTTCTACCAGTTCTTCGAGTGTAGCCACATTGTTCTTTTTCATCAAGGAACGGAAGATTTTCGGTCCGGCACCTAAGAAATTAAATCGCGTGGTAGGCGTTACTTTCAGGCCGCCCATCATGAATCCGAAGATTTTGGTGAGCCAGTTTCCACCTGTAAAACTACGTCCTTGTTTCTGTTTGATAGCATCCAATCCCCAGAACGTGAAAAAGATATTCACTTCATATCCTACGGCTGCTGCACCCGTACCGAGTGTGAATACTGCCGTCAACTTGTCGAAATCGCCACTAAAGGCGATGATGCTCAGTTTCTTCGTCTCTGCCATATTATCTATAAACTATAACCTATAACCTTTAAACTTTAACCTATAAGTGCCTGTTGGATATCTTCTGCAAGATCCTCTACGGCCTCCAATCCTACGGAGAGTCGGATGGTTGTCTGTCGCACGTCCATCTGTTCCAACTGACGATCCGTAAAGAATCCGAAAATAGTGGAAGCAGGATGGATGGCAAGCGTGCGGTTGTCGAAGAGATTGGTGGCACGATGGATGACGCGCAGACGGTTTAAGAAACGGAAGCACTCCTCCTTCGACGACAGATCGATAGTCAGCATCGCACCAGAAGTTGGTCCAAACTGCTTTTGGGCTAGTTTGTAATAGGGATTATCCTTCAGACCGATGTAGTTGACGCTACGAATCTCGTGAATGTCACGCAAGGTTTCTGCCAACTGCAAGGCATTGTCTGCCTGACGATGATAGCGGGCATCAAGGGTCTCCAGTCCAAGGGTATGCAGTCGAGCCGTCTCTGGTGGCATATACGCACCAAGGTTATACAGCAAGTCGACTTTGATGCGCTGGTTGAATTGTGGGAACGTACCGTAATCAACAATAAGACCACCCAATGACGTTCCGCCACCCGAGATATATTTCGTACTGGATACCACCTCAATATCGACACCCAGATCCTTCAAACGAGTCTCTGTAAACGGTATTACCGTTGAGTCGGCAATCAAGGGAACACCTTTACGATGGGCTATCTCAGACAATGCCTGCAAGTCGGCAACCTCCAACTGGGGATTGGTGACGATCTCCAAGAACACACAACAGGTATCGGCATCAATGGCATCTTCTACTGCCTGAAGATCAGTGAGGTCACGCAAACGAGGTTTTACCCCAAAACGCAGGAGCGTATTACTGATAAGTGCCAACGTATTGCCGAACAGATGACGTGAAGAAACAATGTTCTTACCTTGAGATGCCACTGCCAACAACACATTACTGATAGCAGCCATTCCAGAGTTATAGGCTGTCACATGAGCCGCCTCCGTCAGTTGGCGTACACGCTGCTCCAGATTCGTTACCGTAGGATTTGTCACACGCGCATAGTTGGGAGCCTTGATCTTTCCCGTGAAGGCGTCTGCCATTTCCTGTGCATCCTGAAACTCGTAGGCTACATTATTATATATGGGTACCGCCAGTGAGCCATAGGCGTCTGGACGTACGAAAGGGGTATTTATTGCAATGGTCTGTTTCTTCATCTTCGTCTTATGAATTATCCGCTGCAAAGGTACGGAGTTTGGAAATATCCTCCAAAAAACTTATAATAATCAGAAATATCCGCTAAGAAATCGCTAGCAGAAGAATTTTAATCTAAAACAAGGGTGGTAAATACTTCCTAAAAGAAAAATATTCCAAGAAGTAATAAAAATATTCCTTCGTATCGCAATGATATAGAGGATTTTTTGTATCTTCGCAGCAAATTTGATAAAGAACATAATGAGTAATATAATATACCAAAAACTGACAGAGGATAAAATCGACACGTTTATCCAGATGCGTATCAATCAACTTCTTGAAGAGGGAGCAACAAGAGATGTTGATCTTGCACCTGCATTGAAGGACTATTATATAAGACACATGGCAGATAGTACATTTGTATCATGGATTGCTATGGATGGTGATAAGATAGTGGGAACCAGTGGCATGTCTTTTGTAGAGAAACCGCCCTATTTTGGTTGTCCCAGCGGAAGGATTGGTTTGCTGTCGAGCATGTTTACGGTTCCTGATTACAGACGTAAGGGAATAGCAAAAGCGTTGCTTTCAAGAGTAATCGAGGAGGCCCGGATGTATGGATGTGGTACTGTTCAGATCACCGCATCAGATATGGGTGTTCTACTATATACGGATTATGGTTTCGTCAAGAATAAGAATTTTATGCAATATCGTATTAAATAAACTTACCATGGAACCTTTCGCTTATGGATTACGCCTAACAAATAATTTCCATATTATCAGCAAAACTGATAAGAAAAATTTATGTTTCTAAAGGGACCTTACCCATTGCAATAAGCGTGAGTGAACTAGATGAGTTTATGCCTTATTACATGAAAGGAGGTCAGAAATGAGCAACATAACATGGCAGGGTTAAACAGAAAGTCAAAAGAAGAACTTACCACCTACTATTCGAGACTCATCAGCCTACTCGCAGACGAGAGTTCAGAGTGGATCAAAACATTATAATACTTCCTACATAAAGTTTTTATTTTAACGTCACCGTCGTCACAACGTAACACTCACTGATTATCAGAAGGTTACGCGTGACGATGGTGTGACATTAGTGACGATGACTACTCTTTTTGGAGGGGAATAACAAGATATTCCGCACCAAAACGGGTTCGTTTTCGCTTCAATTGATCAATATTCATGAGAAAACGACCAAAAATACGGATGTTTCCATGGGGAATCGCAGTACCTGCTTTCTTCTTGATAACAGAAAAGATAGCGGCTGCCGTCATATATTGTCCATCCTCTTCACATTCTGGGATTGCAAAACACTCATCGAAAAACATTTCCTCGGGAGAACGCATCTGAAATTGACGATTGGACTCCATGAGTTCCTTTGTCTGTTGCTCATCGAGCCAGTAAGGCTCATTCTGATCAATCAGTTCCAATGCTTGTGCATAGAGTTGGTCGTGATTGATGGGGCGAGACAGGTCAATAGGACCAGTGAGTTCGATACCGATGAAACGACGGTTACCTGTTGGATCCGACAGGATATCTGTCATATTTGCAGTGGCTATGAAAGAGGCAAGTCGCTGAAACTCTTCCACATGTTTGCCGTAGGGGCGTTTCACTTTCACGGAAGCCTGTTGAATCAGGTTTTTCAGGAATCCCTCTTGCACCCTGGGTGCTATCTGATTGAATTCGTCAAGGTTGATGAGTAGGAATTGACTCATCGCCTGCAATACGGACTTACGTTCTGAAAGGACGAGGCTGTCGTTGTATCCCCATTGCAGTTCTGTAGGAATCAGGGATTTACAGAAGGTAGACTTGTTATAGCCTTGTTTGGAAATAAGCAAAGGTACCATCGAATTACCATAACGGCGACTTTTGCCCAGCCATTGTGCTACCATCCCTAAGAACCAGGTACGAAACCACTCTTCCCAATGCGGATTATTGTTAGGTACTCTTTTGGCAAGGTCACCGATATAGTCGTATCCATCCCACTTTTTATAGAGTCCCCAAAGGTATTCCTTAATAGGATTATATGCACGCACCATGTCGGACCGAAGATAACGTTTGACATCCTTGTCCCATACATTCAGTCCTGCCAATCGCGCTTCCATTGCCAAACCGTTTTCCACTCGTTCATCCACAGGTCGCCATCCCTGGTACCAATTTTCCTTGGAACGGTATTCGACATAGCCCATCACGGTATTCATGCGGAAAGCATAGTGTTTTTCCAGTAGAGCAATGAGTTCACGAGTGTTTTGACTGACTGCTGAAGAGGTGGTCTCTTGGCTGTCAAAAGGAAGTTTCTCACTTTTTTCGGAAACAGAAATACCATCAGGGATATGCAAAGGCACCGCATCGGCATTGTAATACGGATGCTGGTCCACCGTCATGCGGAAACCTGTCATCAACAGCTGTTGTCCTTTCCCACGCACTGCCGGTGTTATCTGTAGGGTATCCCCTGTTTTTGCCATCCTTACCAATGGCTCATACAGTTGGCAGAGAATGGGATATGCCTGTTGACAGAATGCCTCCATCTCTTCTTCCGTCTGTGGTAAAGAACCGTCAGGACGACAGACTTTCACCATGATTTTCAGGCTACGCCCGCTGCTTCCTAACAAGGCGAGCATCGTACAAGGTAAGACTGCCGCTATGCGCTTCACGTCTTCCACCTCTTCTTCATCTCTCAATGGCGAGAGTGTCAGTGTGAAAAGCCCGTTGAATCGTTGAGGCAATAGAGTGCCGTCATCCGAGACCTTCATCTCTGCTGAAGGATAAACTACTGGCAGTTTGTGCATCTTGTCAAAACTGCTCCATGATTCGGCATAGTGTACAAAAGAGCGCAATGCCTCCACATCCTCCGTCTTGTTATCTTCCTGTACTTTCTCCAAAAGATCCTCTACGGGTACCAATTTGATAAATTGCTTGTTATTTTTATCTGTTCTGATAAGTGTTAGTTTCATCTTTATATGTGTTTTGTTATTATTTCATAGGGGATAACTCATAGTCCCAAGGGGTGGGACTACTTGTCCCATAGGGTGGGACACTTTGTCCCATGGGGTGGGACAATATGAAACACCTTGTTATTGCGGGGAAAAGTCAATAACAATCATTGTACACATCAGAAAATTACCTGTTATCTCACTGAAAACTACTTTTTTTTCTTGCATAGCTGACAATTTTTAAGTGGTTAATTAATATCTTTCAAAAGGAACGCAAAGTTACAAAAAAATAAAGGGAAAAGCAAGTATTTTTGTATAATTTCTTTGTAATTTCAATCATTGTCGTCACTAACGTCACACCGTCGTCACGCGCAACCTTCTGATAATCAACGAGTGTTACGTTGTGACGACGGTGACGTTAAAATAAAAACTTTATGTAGGATTCTGATTATAGGTTAGAAGTCCTTTCTCACTCCGATATCCTTGCGGTATTCGTCGTTAATGATACGGCTTGCCCTGCGTCCGTCGAAGCGGGTCGGAGCGTTGATGAACTCGGGGACATTGAAGGAGAAGAAACGCTCACGATAGAAACGGCGCGGGTTGCGCTGGGGCAGCATGAAAGCCTTGGTGACATTCCCCCTGGCATCGACATGGCAGAAATAGGGACGCGTGAAGAGACCGTCGTCGCGGCGGGAACTGAGCACGAGCCATCGCGAACTGGTACTCCAGTTGTGGAACGACTCCGTGTCCTTGGAGTTCGCCTCAGTCATGGGACGGCTCTCTCCCGTAGAGAGGTCGAGCAGCCAGAGGTCTGCCTCGTGATGCCAGATACTGAACTGCCCGTAATCGGAGAGCGTGTAGCAGAGGAAACGCCCGTCGTAGGAAGGACGGGGGAAGGACAGCGACTTGTGCTGTGCCGCGGCATCGACAATGGTTTCTATCTGGTTGCCGAAGCTACCCGTCTGGGGATCGAAATCGATGCGGTAGAGACTGTAGCGGATAGAGTCGAGTTGATGACTGTCCTCGGGAAGGGCACGGGCGGCACAGAAATAGAGCGAGCGCCCGTCCGCGGAGAAGACAGGATAGGTCTCATAGACGGAGTCCTGCTTGAGCAGGGGCGACAGCAGCAACTCGTTTTTCCCGACATCATAGACCTGAAGGTCGGAGGCTTCATCGAAGACCTCCACGCGGTTGTGTCCCGCACTGTGGAACAACTGTCTCGTGGTGTTCGTGGAATAGGCAATATAACGACCCGAAGGATGCCAGTAGGGATAGACACAGAGACCGAGTGTCTGACCGGTCTTGGTATTGTAGGCAGTAAGGGGACCGTCGTCATGGCGCAGCAGCGTGGCACCGTGCGGGCCGCGGATGTGCAGGCTCATGTCGGCAGGGTTGCCGCGGTTGAAACTATGGCAGTTGACGCAGCCCTCGAACTGTGTATTCTCGATTAAGGCACGCTCATCGAACGAGGACAGGTCACGTTCGTAGATGCCCATCTTGCTCCATACCTCGTAGCCCGGCTCAATCAGTCGATAGCAGATACCGTAGTCGATACTGTCGGGGCTGACGTAGACGGGAAAGGGACTGTAGGTATGCCATCCGTCGTCATACTTCGCCGAAACGGTCACGCTGAGCGAGTCGCCTCTGTTCTGACCGAGCAGTGTGTGCCAGTCATCAAGATCGAAATCGACAGATTCCCTGCCCTGGCTGTGCAGGATGTTCCCGTGGCGATCTGTAACAATCGCATCAATACACAATGCCTTCTCATCAGCCATACAGAAATCAAGCGGAGCGATGTTCACGGGTACGGTGACACCGAGATAGTCAGGATAGATCTGAGGCTGAGCCGCTTCCTGCTTTGCATCGCTGACGGTTTCAGTACAGGCAGTGAAGAAAAGCAAAAGGGTGAGAAGGTAAAAAGGTAAAATAATATTCTGTTTCATTCCTAACTCTTAATTCTTAACTCCTAATTCTTAATTCCTAACTCCTAACTCTTGTAAAAGTCTGGCATAGCCCTCTCGGTCGTTCGTCAGTATATAGTATGCCCTCAGGTATTCAAGGGCGAGGCGGTTGTCCGTATTGCTGAAGAAGAGGCTCTCGAGCATCTCGGGAGTCACATGGTCGCTGAAGTAGAAGTCCTGATGATAGGCATACTGGCGCAGGCGTCCGTATTCGGGATGCCTGGCTATCGCCTCCTCATTCCCCAACAGCGGCAGCGTCTCGTTCGCCCATTCGCTGTAGAAGAGGGTTTTCCGCAGAGCCGTGAGATACTTTCGTGCCACTTCGTAACTGCCGATAATCAGGTTGGTCTGTGCCAGTCGCTTGTAGCACCTGCCGCTCTTCTGGAAGTCCAGGATTGCCTCCTGTGCCTCGAAGACCGTCCGCTGGGCGACATATACCATACCCAACTGATAGAAAGCCTCGGCAGTGGGCATGGGGCTCGTCGCATCCTCCTTGACATCCGGCAGGAGTCCCAAGATACCATTCTGGTTGTATTCGAACAGATGGTCGGCAAGCATGCCGTGCATCGCCAGGGCAAGGTTCTGTACCGTCACTCCAATCTGGTTGTTGGGCTTTTCCGTGTTGACGGTCTCCAGGATGCGGTTCCACTGCTGGTGGGTTGCCATGAAGTCGTACTGCATCACCTTCTCTGCCTTGAAGTTGGCGTTCTTCCAGACGAGACTCCCCATGACAATAGCGACAAGTGCAAACGAAGTAAAAGGTAAGAGGTATGAAGTAAGAGTTGAACGTTGGGAACGAGGGAGGATGCGGACTACGAGTGGGAGGAGGATGGCGGACAGCCATGCGGCATAGAGCAGCGTGGGAAAGACAGTCGGATAACGATAGTAATGGCTACCACCGAAGGCTATCCAATAGAGTGTCACAAAGGCAATGATCATCGCGACATATCGCTTCCATCCTTTGGGTATCAGGAGACAGCCCCATATAGCGAGTAGTGTCAGTAAGACAGCCCATACACCACCCATTAGTGCATTCTCGTCGAGCAGGAAAAGCCAGAGCAGGAACGAAGGCACAAAGCTCAGACCGTATGCGAATTGAAAGTTGAACAGCCGCAACGTCAGGAGTTGCACTGCCATGAGCAGGAATGCGATGATCACCGCCCCCACCCAGGCAAAAAGGAAGAACTGTGTCGAGAAACGTCCCAGCAGGTCGGCGACGCCGCCTGGTAACCTAACGATCTCCCATACGTAGGTGCTGTCGAAAAGAAACAACTGGTACTGCTCCTGATAGTGCAGGTGGTGCGGGTACGCCAGTCCGAAGAAGAGGAGGACCGCCGTACCGAAGAGAACCGTGCACAAATATTCAACTTTCAATTTTCTAATCGTATCTTTAGCACGCTTATACCTTTAGGTATAAGAACTTTCAATTTTCAACTTTCTTACTTGTCGAACACCCTGCTGAACTCTTCGACACTGATTTTGACGGGCTCGACCATGAACTCCGGACGGTTGTAGCTCTTCAAGAGGGTGACATGCATCTCGGGGTCTTCCTGCGGCATGAGGAAAGCCTTCCCTACTTTTCCATTGTTGAAATAGGTAAAATAGACGCGGCTGTAGTTGTCGTCGTCACGGCGGCTGGCATGCATGATCCAGTGCCCGTTGCTCGACCAACTCGGATAACTGTCGGAATAGTCCTTGCTATTCAACTTCGAGAGGTCGATGGGCGAGGCCGTCTCCCAGGTAAGGGCAGTGCCGGTATATCCGTCCAGCGGGATGCATACGATATCGCCATCATGGTGTCGGCTATGGAAACAGCCATACTGCCCCAGGGCAAACAACAGATAGTGCCCATCGGGACTGATGCGCGGCAGCGTGACGCTCTTGTCGGCAGAGGCGGCATCGTAGACGAGTTCCTCCTCGCCGAAGTTGTGCGTCGCCAAGTCGAACGAACGACGGACGAGGTTGTACTGTATCTTCGGGAATGTCGTTCTGATATCCTTGTCACGCATCTCCTCTGGCAGGGGAACGGACTTGCAGTAATAGAGATATTTGCCGTCGGGCGACCAGGTAGGATACACCTCCAGCAGCGTGGAGTCGGCACTGACAACGGTCACCGAGTCGGTCTCCACATCGTAGAGAATCATGTCGCTGGCAAGGTCGTAGACCTCGATCTTGTTGGGATGTAACGTATGGAATGCCTGACGTGTCTTATTGGTGGAGAAGGCTATCAGTTTGGCGGTCGGGTGCCATGCGGGATAGACGCCGCCTGAGATGGTGTAGTCGCGCTTCATGTTGACCCTCGACACCTTGCCGTCATTCACGATGACCGTGCCAGCATTGGACAGGCGCACATGGAAGAGCATATTATCAGTCTTATAGTTCTGATAGCTATGACAGTTGATGCACTGACCCTTTTGCGTGTCATTGCTGGTAATCTCGTTGTTAAAAATCTGTGTCTGCTCGAACGAGGTAAGGTTACGTTGAGCTATCTCCATGAAACTCCATGCGACATAAGACGGCTCGATAAGTCGATACGACACGTATTCGTCAATAGGCTCTTTGGCTACATATATCTCAAACGGGCTGAACGACAGCCATTCGTCGGCTTTCTTGCCCCAGACCTCTACCTTGATGCTTCTGCCTTTGGAGGCATCGAGCATCGTGCGCCATTCCTCCTCGGGTATCTGTACCTTCACCCCATTACCATAGGTCTGCTGCTTGCCGTCGGGTATGGTGAGACGTGCCACACACGCTTCGTACTCGTTGGCAGGAAGCATGAAGTTCAGCGGTGCGATGTTACAGGGCACGGTGACGTTGCAGTAGTCGGGGAAGATGGCTGGCAGGCACTTGGCATCCTTGGATGAGGAAGGCACAGCAGGATGATTTGTACACGATGCCAATAGCAGTAAGGCAACAGCCAGCAGCATCATGTAGGAGTGATTATATCTTTTCATTGTTTTCTTACGAGTGAACTTCATAACCAACAGAATTATTTACGATAAAAAACTTTCTTCCGAAAATGTTGTACCACCAGTAGGTGTCTCCGAATTCCTCATGCATCTTCTCACCAACCTGCGCGAATGTCAGACCAGGCTTTGCTTGACTTTCAAGAGTCTCCCAGAACTTTTTATAGCGGTCATAGACAGTCTGATTGACAGGGAGCATGATACGTTTCTTTTCCGGAGCCTTGTCCATAAAAAGAATATAGGCCTCCTGCGCATGCACCGGAAACTCTTCATCCATGTGTGCCTTCACATAGTTGCGAAGCGATGCCCAGAAACGACGCGAGTCGCAACGTATCATAGAATAGAACAATGCCTGTTCTGAAGCTACTTTGCTGACAGAATCTTTCCAAAGGCTGATGGTATTGACAATATAACTGTCGCTGTTCTCCACGCCAGTGAGTTCGTCGGGATAGCATTTCTGTAGTTCTTTGATCTTTGGTGTGACAGGAGCCGGCTGCCAGTTGCCGTAGAATGGATGATGGTGCAAGATGGTGGTATAGCGTTCCACCAGTTTTTGATCCCCTACAGCCAGGGCACAACGGGAAAGCGTCTTCAATAAGAAGGGTGAGAAACCGTATTGGATGCCATTTTCGAAATTCAGTCGGATGGCTTCGTTCATCATACCATAGTTGTAGTACACCAGCGGCGAGGCTATTTCTAAAATGGTAATATGGAGCGAATCAGGGTTGTTGAGACTGGTTGCGTCGTTACCCAACTTGAACGAACGGTCGAACAAACCGCCTTCGTTCATCAGGGCGATATTTTTGAGAAATATTATCGTACGTGTCGGCTGCTTATTCTCCTCTGCCATAGACAGGATCTCCTTCCAGTTGTCGTCCTCAGCGCAGCGCACCATCCGCATCTCGTCGGTGTAGTTCTTGTCGTGGTACATGAGTGACCAGGTGAAAACGATGCCTGCAACAGCACACAGTACCGGAACGAATGCCGTAACCTTCGGTCGGGTCAGAAACTTGCCACACAGCGGTATGAGTAAAGAAACAGCACCGAGTACCCAGAATGGGACAGACAGATGCTCGCTGCTGTTATTTGGGTTGATAAAGCGGGGCAGACCTGCCAATACGACATCGTTAAAATTCAAGTTCGAATAGAGCAGTGTACGCCAGATACTGGCGGTAAAGAGGAGCAGGACAACGCCTACAACCTCACGCCAAGTGGGCTTCTCGGAAATCGCCAGACATAAAATAAAAAGCAAAGCGAACCATCCCAATACCGGATAGGCACAGACCCCCACAAAATACCAGACGAGATGCCATCTGCGCGGGGTGCAGCGGGCTGCCCATAAGAGTAACAGCATAACCAAATAACCTACCGACTGTGAGAACCAGTATCCCCTGATGATGGTGATATAAACCCAATAGCCCATATCAACCATCGACGTGAGCAGGCAGGCTACGGGCAGGAGCATCAGCGCGGAGGCACTTTTTTGTAAACGAAATGCCTTAATACCCACCAAGAAGATCAGTATCCAGATAGCCGCCAGTACACCTGTCCCGATGGCGGGACGACAGAAGAGTTGCGTGAGCCAGGCTCCCGCATACTGCGTCAGACCGAAGGGCTTCGACAGGAGGGTATGGAAGAAAGGTGCTCCGAAGATGAACTCGGAGCGGTCGTGTGCCGTATAGAATACCTCTTGGTTGATATACAAGATGTATACAACAAATGAAATGAAAGCCAGCAGGCTTACATAAAGGACGGCACAGGATAGTTTGCTTTTGTTCGTCATTTTCTAAATGCTATAAAGGGCTGACTCAACCGAATGAGTCAGCCCATTATGAATGATTATACCGATAAGGAATGATTATTCCTCATAGTAAACGGAATTGACGGT
Organism: Prevotella sp.; assembly: GCA_045225255.1. Taxonomy (GTDB): domain Bacteria; phylum Bacteroidota; class Bacteroidia; order Bacteroidales; family Bacteroidaceae; genus Prevotella. The sequence continues at coordinate 21,912 of JBGVBD010000132.1, forward strand.
ACATGAACCACTCTTAAGCATGAACTGAAGGTCATGAGCACCACCGCCATTACCTTTAGCACAGATCTTGGCTATGGCTTCAGTGATTTGAACTTCATTCAAACCATTAACCCACTTCACGATTGTTTCACTACCATCTTCATTGAAATTATCCCACCAACCTGACATGATTCTTACTGTAATATCGTCAGAGGCATCAGCAACATCAATGATAAGTGTCTTGTAGCCCCAATATATCTCGTCAGAGAGATAAGGGAAGTGCTGACCTTCACTATCGCTGAAACGCATGGCTGATGCATCCCAGGCACCTGGGCTGAACGGTGGTTGTTCTGCAGGATTCTCACCATAAATCCATTTCTTCTCAAGCGGGTCAGTGATTTCGTCACACTTGATACCAATCCATTCATTTTCCAATACGGTACCATCGGCACAAAGAGCAGTCAGTTTGACAGCATACTCACCTTTCTTCATCTTTCTCTTGGCAGAAGTTCCGACAAAGGACTTATCACCGATTTGCCACACTGCATTGACAGGTGCCAAGGTCTCACAGGAAATGACGTTGCCGTTAGCACCACTGGGTGCAATGTCAGTCTTGACGGTAGTCTTCGCGATAAGCTCATCAAGCGTGATATGCCCGCCATTGTCGATTTTCTCATGAGTGGGATCGCAGGCAATGAGCACACCAACTGCGGCAAATAACAAAAATATCTTTTTCATATATTACTTACTTGATTATAATTAATAAAGTGCTTTATACTGTGTCTTAGGATCGGCAGTATCCCAGCCAGGATTCTGCGTCAGTCCACCGGTATGCAGAGAAATCTGGTTCTGGGGCTTCGGCAGGAAACCGTTGGTTGCCTTGTAACGCTCAGTCCAAGAACATGTCATGTGTTGCATAGGAATCTTACTGCCCTTTTGACCGAGGCAGACAATCTGCTTGCCCTGCTGAGCCTGAAGTGCATTAGGTGCATAATCGCTGACGGAGCAGTCCTTACCGGTCCAGCGACGCATGTCATTGAAGCGAAGTCCCTCGAATGCGAACTCCCAGCGGCGCTCGTCCTGAACAGCCTTCAGGGAGTATGCTGTCTGAGGAACGCCGGCACGCTTCTGAACCTGGTTCATGTACTGCTTATCACCCGTAAGCTCGGTCATCATCAGGAGAACGTCAGCATAACGCATCAGGTAGAAGTCCTCGAAGTGGTCACCCTGTTGTGAGTTACCAAGTGAACCCTTATATTCAGGACATTGTTTCCACCATGTATCGTTGTTAGCACCGTTAGCCCATACGTTTACAGAAGCGTACTTCTTAACAGAATAGCCCGACTCCTCACAGTCGTCCTTCTCGTAGGTGTAATCCTTAACTTCTCTTTCCTCATTGAGGGAAATCAAAGAACCATACTTACGGATGTCGGTATAACTGCCAGCTGTCTCTGCAGCTGTCCAGTCGTCCCAGATATTGCAAGAAGGAGTACCCTGACCCCAACCCTGGTTCCAAGGATAGGTCTTTTCACGCACACCATTCTGGTTGGAGGCACCGTTACGGAGACCCCAGAAGCATGACAGATAGTTGGAGAACATACGCGGATTTGCATAGTAACCGCCAATGCTCCAGTTGGAGGCATCCATGAACTGAATCTGGAAGAGTTCCTCGGTGTTGCCGTTACCCATGCCGGGCTGGTCGAAGCAGTTCTTACGATCCATATCCTGAATGAACCAATACTCACCCTCATCGTAGAGGTAACTGTTGGAGTAGTTCCAGAGTGAACGGAAGTCCTCGCAGAGTTTGTATCCGCCGTTGTTGATGATATCCTTCAGACCGTTGGCAATATCGTCCTTGGAAACAGATTTCACGTTAAGACCCTCCTGAGCGATAGGCTCACCAGTGATGCTGATAAGATCGATGGAAGGACCACCGTTAGCCAATTCCTTGGTGCCTTTGTAGAATCCAGCCCAGAACATATACGCACGTGCCATGAATGCCTCAGCACAGTACTTGTCGGCATGACCCGAGCCGTTGGCTCTCTCAGCCTTCATCAGAGTCTTGGCAGACATGAAGTCAGCGATGATCTGTGGATAGACACATGTCTCAGCATCACGCTGGATATACGACTCACCGTCAATAGTGGTAGAGGTGATCACTGGAATGTCACCGAACAACTGGGAAAGCCACATGGTATAGAGACCGCGCATGAAGAACGCCTCGCCAAGGAATTGGTTACGCTGGGCTTTCTCATCGTCTGTCCAGGGCACGTTGTCGATGGTCTCAATCACAGTGTTGGCACGTGAGATACCGCCATAGAGAAGGTTCCAGTCATACTCGTACTGGTTGGCATCAGCCATCGTGAAGTGATGCAGTGATTTAGCCACGAAGTCCTGCAGACCGCCGCTACCGTAGTTGTCGTCTGACATCAGACTCCACCAGTAGAAAGGGTTATTCAATATCTGACTATTATCGCCGCCACCCAGCGTACCCAGAATACTATAGACACCCGCATTCAAAGCCTGAACATCCGCAGCCTTACCGGGGAATGTCGCAGCGGTCATCTCAGTCACACGCGGATCGGTATCCAGCGCGTCGTTACAAGATGTGAAAACAAATGCTGATACAACAGCTAATGTTGATAAAATATATTTCTTCATAACTTAAATGTCAATTTAGAATTTAATACTTGCACCAATCAGGAAAGTACGAGCGGGTGGGTAAAGACCGAGGTCGATACCGGACTCCCAGCTCTGACCACCACCTGCATTACCAACCTCAGGATCGAGTCCTGTGTAACCGGTAAAGGTGTAGAGGTTCTGTACCTGAACATAGAGACGGAGCTGCTGGAATGGGCAAGCCTTCCAGAGATTCTTAAAGTCGTAACCAAGGATAACGCTCTTGATCTTGAAGTAGTCGGCATTCTCCATATAGCGGGTAGATACCCAAAGGGTGTTCGGGTGACCGTTATTAGAGATACGCGGCATGTCGTTGGAGGTACCCTCACCGTGCCAGCGATTCAGGATCGTAGTGTCGTAGTTCTCGTCGGGGTCGTCACCGTATGAACGGTAAGAACGCATGATCTGATGACCGAATGCACCTGCACCGTTGACGGAGAAGTCAAGGCCCTTCCATGTCAGACCGAGGTTGACACCGAGGGTCCAGTCAGGATTCGGGTCACCAATCATGTGCTTATCGGTACCGGCACCTTCACCCTTACCGACGATCACAAGGTCACCATTATAGTCGTCCCAGATACAGTCACCGGGAACTGCATCAGCATACATTCCCTTATACTGAGCAATTTCTTCTGGAGTCATATCATTTTTATGCATCTCCTGGTAAGCCGCAATGGATGCCTTGTTTGCAGCATCAATCTGAGCCTGGTTCTGGAAGATGCCGCTGTAAGACATGCCGTAGAAGTAACCTACGGGATAGCCTTCCTCAACACGGGATACATAGTCTGTACCCTGAGAGAGCAGGTTGCCGTTACCGGCGATATAGTGGTTCTCGTTGTCGATACGGGTTACCTTGTTCTTGTTGTAGGCGAAGTTCACACCGACGTTGTAACGGAGGTCCTTGCCAATATTGTCATTCCAAGTGAGGGCAAGCTCGACACCGGTATTCTTAATATCACCACCGTTGATCATAGCAGGATTGGTACCCATGATGCCGACCTGGGCACCACCGACGAGCCAGTCCTTAGTCTTCTTTACATACCAGTCGAAGTTTACACCCAAACGGCTGTTGAGGAGGCGAGCATCGAAACCTAAGTCCCACTGCTCAGAGGTCTCCCAGGTGAGCTCGGCATTCGGAACGATGTTAGCGTAAGCACCAGTTACAGGAGTACCAAAAGTAATAGACTCGGTTGAACCGAACTTGTAACCTGCACTGCTTGACAGGGCGATGGTAGCGAGATACTGGTACTTGGAGATACGGTTGTTACCGTTCTGACCCCAAGATGCACGAATCTTGAAGAAGTCGAGCCAGCTCTTAGTCTTCTCCATGAATTTCTCATTGGTTACTACCCAACCTGCAGAGAAAGAGGGGAATGCACCCCAGCGGTGACCGTCTGCGAAGATACTTGAACCGTCGTAACGGAGGGTTGCCGTAGCCATGTAGGTCTCATTCCAGTCCCAGCTTACACGACCGAACCAAGAAGAAAGATATTCCTCATCGGTCGGGCTACCTGTGATAGATGAAGTAGAATAATTAAGATCATTCAGTTCGATGTTTGACAGGTAGGCAGAATTCCAACCCTTCAGGGTTGCGAGTTGTAATCCCCATTCAACTTGTTTGGATCCGCCGATGTTCACACCGAAAGCACTGCTCTGGAAGGTCTGACCGATCATGGCAGATATCTTGTGACCTGAGAAGATAGGAAGATCATAAGTCAAGGTGTTCTCAACAGACCAACCACTGTTGAACCAGGAGTTTTGGCTGACGCTATACATCTTAGAGATAGCAGAACCCTCACCTGGAGCACGTGGCTCATTATAGTTACGGTATGCACCTGAATTCCAGTTGTAGTTGAACTGTGAACGCCATCTCAGACCCTTGATGGGCTGGATAACCATGAAACCAGTAGCACCAACACCGAGACTGCGGCTCTCTGCCATAGAGTTCCAACCACCGGTTGAGAGGTTCTCCCATGGGTTATAGAACATGGAGGGATTCCAGCCTTGTCCGTAAGTGATGTTACCGTAGTTATCTTGGTACTTATAGATGTCGCCATTGTCTGCATACTGCGGCATGAGAGGAACAGTCTGAAGCAGGCTGTGGATATAGCTCCAGTACATACCGTCCTCAGCGAGGTCGTGGTTCTTGCTGTAGCCGATGGAGATGTTCTCACCGATGGTGATGACATCGAAGTCCTTGGCTTTCAGCAGCACGTGATCGCTGTTGAGGCGGACAGTGTGACGCTTGTAGTAAGAAGCCTTGTCGGCACCCATGATACCTTCGTTACCCGTATAGGTGTAAGACATCATGAACTTGGAGCGGTCCGTACCACCGGTCAGGGTTACAGAATGATTCTGCTGTACGGCATTCTTGTTGACGAATGCATCCCACCAGTCAGTACCTTGCCAACCTTTTTCAACCCTGTCGAGGATATCCTGAGGTACATAGTCTGCCCAGTTTAACAAATTACCATTAGAGTTGAAGTTGTACTCGTTGAAGATGGTCATGTACTGCTGGGCGTTGAGCAACTGCGGACGCTTGTAGACATTAGACCAACCCATAGCACCGTTATAGGTAATCTCGACCTTACCAGCCTTACCCTGCTTGGTAGTAACCAGGATAACGCCGTTGGCAGCACGAGAACCGTAGATGGCTGCAGATGCAGCGTCCTTCAGAATGTCAATGCTCTCGATATCGGCAGGGTTGATACCGTCGAGGTTACCGCCGGCTACACCGTCGATAACGTAGAGAGGTGAACTGTCACCGATGGTACCGATACCGCGGATGTACACCTTGTAACCCTTACCAGGCTGTGAAGAACTCTGGGTGATCTGTACACCAGGAGTGCTCGACTGCATGGCCTCGAGGGCGTTGGTGGTGTTCAGCTTGGCGATGTCATCACCCTTTACCTGAACGGTAGCACCCGTAACGAGTTTCTTCTTCATCGTACCGTAACCGATGACAACAACGTCATTCAACGTTGTGTTGTCCTCTGTCAAGGTAATGGTGATGTTACTCTTGCCACCTACAGGCACCTGCTGGGCTACATAACCCACGTAGGATATGTTCAGTGTGGCATCAGAAGCAGCCTTGATGCTGAAGTTACCGTCGAAATCGGTAATCGTAGCCTCATTACTGCCTTGCACTTTGACGGTGGCGCCAATAACCGGTTCGCCCGTCTCATCGTTTACTGTTCCTTTCACGATGCTTTGAGCCATAGCTCCCAGAGGGAACAAACAAAGCAAGAACAGAAAAACTAATGGCTTTTGAAGTGATTTGATTTTTCGATTCATACCTTAGTGATTAATAATTATAGTTAAAAATAAAGTTGTTTTATTGAATAAATGTTCACTGTTAAGCAGTATTAATTGGGACATAAAATATCCCTTCCACGCCAAGCCCCTGGGGCTCGCAATGGTGAGTCATTATTACTTCTTTAATGGCATAGTCTTAGTTTCTAATTTTATATTGTTGTTAACAGATGTTAGACATTCTGATAGGTGAACGCAAAAATTCACCATGCAAAGATAACACTTTTTATCAAACCACACGCTTTTTTCTTGATATTTTTTTATTGTTTCTTGCTTTTTTCTCCTTTTTTACCTCGTTTTTTAACATTTAACGTTTTTTTTCTTCAATAAGTGTAGAAATTACAATATTAAAAATCAGCCCCTTTTGGGCAATCGTTCCAAAGCAGCAATTATCGCGCGTACCATAATATATTATATGTTGTTTTCCAGTCAAAGATTTGGAAAAATGAAAAAGATTGCTTACCTTTGCTGACTAAATCGAAATGACATGAATATGAAACTGATTACTACCACCTGTCTGTGCCTGATGGCACTCACTGCTTCAGCGCAACAATCTGGAGCCAACAAATATCCGTACCAGAATCCCAGTCTGTCGGCTCATGAACGAGCCGTCGACCTGTGCTCACGTCTGACACTGGAAGAGAAAGCCTCGTTGATGTTAGACGAGTCGCCTGCCATTCCCCGTCTGGGTATCAAGAAGTTCTTCTGGTGGAGCGAGGCACTCCACGGAGCCGCCAATATGGGAAACGTAACGGTATTCCCGGAACCTATCGCCATGGCATCGTCTTTCAATGATGCCTTACTATATAAGGTATTCGATGCTGCCAGCACGGAGTTCCGTGCCCAGTATAATGAGCGCATGTATCGTGGTTCCGGTGAGGATGAGAAATTCCACAGTCTCTCTGTCTGGACTCCGAACGTGAATATCTTCCGTGACCCCCGTTGGGGACGCGGGCAAGAGACATACGGTGAAGACCCTTATCTGACAAGTGTCATGGGATGTGCTGTCGTTCGCGGACTGCAAGGACCAGAGACCTCCAAATACCGTAAGTTGTGGGCTTGTGCCAAACACTATGCCGTACATAGCGGTCCGGAATATACACGTCACTCTGCCAACCTGACCGATGTATCGCCCCGTGATTTCTGGGAAACCTATATGCCTGCCTTCAAGACATTAGTACAGGATGCCAAGGTCCGTGAGGTGATGTGTGCCTATCAGCGTCTGGACGATGACCCTTGTTGCGGTAGTAACCGTTTGATGCAGACCATCCTTCGTGACGAATGGGGATTCCAATACCTGGTCGTCAGTGACTGTGGCGCCGTCTCTGATTTCTACACTTCGCACAAGAGTTCCACCGACTCCATACACGCCTCTGCCAAGGCAACATTGGCAGGTACGGATGTGGAGTGCGGCTTTGCCTATGCCTATAAAGGTATTCCCGATGCCGTGCGTCGCGGTTTCATCACAGAGGCAGAAGTGGATAAACATGTCATCCGACTGCTGGAAGGTCGTTTCGACTTAGGTGAGATGGACGATCCCTCACTGGTAGAATGGTCGAAGATTCCGTATTCCGCCATGTCTACAAAGGAATCGGCACAACTGTCGTTAAATATGGCTCGTCAGAGCATCGTTCTGCTGCAAAATAACAACAATATCCTGCCTCTCAAGAAAAACGCAGAGAAGATTGCCGTCATCGGTCCCAATGCCGACAATGCCCCGATGATGTGGGGTAACTATAACGGTATGCCTAATCATACGATTACGATTCTCGACGGCATCAAGACCAAGCAGAAGAAACTCTATTACACCAAGGGTTGTGACCTGACCTATGACCAGGTGATGGATTGCCAGTTGGCTACACAATGTAGTTTTGAGGGTAAGAAAGGTATGAAGGGAACCTTCTGGAACAACCGTAGGATGGAAGGCAAACCTGTTACTATAGAGTATTACACGACACCACTGGCGGTAACCACTGCAGGTATGCACAACTTCGCCCCTGGCATCCAGATTGAGGATTTCTCCGCTAAATACGAGACGGTTTTCACCCCCAAGGAGGCTGGCGAGTATGTCGTGAACGTAGAAGGTACAGGACATTTCGAACTCTACATCAATGGAGAGCGTAAGTTCATGCACCATATCTGGCGTACGACTCCTAACCGTGTGCCCATTCAGGCAGAAGCAGGAAAGAGTTATAACATCGAAGTGCGCTACGCCCACATTCAAACCTACAATGCTGATCTGAAGATTAATGTGGCTAAGGAACAGCCCATTAACTATCAAGAGACCATTGCCCAGTTGAAGGGTATCGACAAGGTCATCTTCGTAGGTGGTATCTCTCCTGCTCTTGAGGGTGAGGAGATGCCTGTGGATATCGAAGGTTTCAAGGGCGGTGACCGCACCAATATCGAATTGCCGAAGGTACAGCGTGACTTCCTGAAAGCGCTCAAAGAGGCTGGCAAACAAGTTGTTTTCGTCAACTGCTCTGGCTCTGCCATCGCATTGACTCCTGAGACCAAGACCTGCGACGCCATCGTACAGGCATGGTATGCCGGACAAGAGGGTGGTACCGCTATTGCCGATGTCCTTTTCGGTGACTATAACCCAAGCGGAAAACTGCCTGTCACCTTCTACAAAAACTCATCGCAGTTACCCGACTATGAAGACTATTCCATGAAGGGACGTACCTATCGTTATTTCGATGACCCGTTGTATGCCTTCGGATATGGTATGAGCTACACCCAGTTCCAGATGGGTGAAGGAACACTTGCCAAGCAAGGCGAGAACTATACGCTGACCATTCCTGTCACCAATACAGGAAAGTGTGACGGAACGGAGATCGTACAGGTCTATCTCCGTGACTTGTCTGACAAGGAAGGTCCTTCCAAATCGTTACGTGCTTTCCAACGAGTTGATGTGAAAGCAGGACAGACCGTCAAGGCGACACTGACACTCACCCCGAAGTCCTTCGAATTCTTTGATACAGAGACAAATACAATGCGCATCAAGTCTGGCAACTACCAACTGTTCTATGGTAACAGTTCACGGTCAGAAGACTTGAAAACGATGACGATAACCTATTAAGATACGACAGGGCAGGATACATTTCCTGCCCTATTTTTCTTTTTCCACTCATTTTTTGTAACATTTATTTGGTACATTTGATAAAATGTGCTATCTTTGCACTTGTTCTGATGTAACATCATCAGATTAAAACCAAATAATGAAAAGTAAAGTTCTTTGCGTTTTTCGTAACGCGCTACTAATCTTATCTACCTTTCTTTCCCTGAGCACATCAGCCCAGCAAGGTATTCTATTTGACGCCAACAAACAATTGTCAAGTAGTTTTGTTAATCAAGTGTATCTTGATAACGACGGTTTTATCTGGGTATCTACCCGAAACGGTCTCAACAAGTATGATGGCTATCAGTTCCGTATCTTCAAGAAAGAAGTGACTGCCAACATAGGAATGGCAAGTAATTATGTGAACTGCATCATGCAGGACAGCAGAGGAGCCTTCTATGTCGGTATGTATGGTGCCTTACAATTGTTCAACGGCTATCAATTCCAGGATATCCAAGTTTACGATCTGCAAGGACATATCATGCCTCCTTATGTGACCTGTATCCTCGAACGGCACAATGGAGATATCGTAGTTGGCACATCAGGACTCGGACTTTTACAGGTTACCGACTCCAAAAAGGCTCGCCAGATAGGAGGCGCTATTGCCGATGTCATTGGCATCCACGAGATGACAGAAGACAGTCAGAACCGCTTATGGATCGTTACTGAGGAACAAGGACTGGTTTGTTTTGATGGCAATAAGACCACCCGCTATTTCACTGACGACACTTTCCGTTCCCAACTTCGTTCTGTCCGCGAGGGTAAAGACAAGAAAATCTATGTCGGAACTGCCAATGCTGGACTCTATGTATTAGGTGAGAAAGGTATATTTGAGCATATTGCCGTCACCGGAGACCTTCATATCGTGGAGATATTTAATAACAGTCGTGGAGAACTGGTATTAGGATATGACGGCAAGGGTATCGGAATTTTCAATCCCCAGACAGGTGTTCTCAAGAATAATCCCTACTATAGCCGTGAGATAGACCTGTCACTCAGCAAATGCTACTCCATCACGGAAGACAGGACAGGTAACATGTGGTTTGGTCTCTTGCAGAAAGGTATCTTTATGCAACCGCGTGAGGAGCATTTCTTCCACTATATGGGCTACAAACTGGGACCTAACAACCTCATCGGACAGGCTTGTGTCACCAGTGTACTGATTGACAGCAGAGGATGGACATGGGTAGGTACCGACAAAGACGGACTCTACAGTTTCGATGGCAATGACCGTCCCGTATTCCATTACAAAGCAAATTTCCCCAGTACCATTCTCGGACTGACAGAAGACCAGCGAGGACGAATCTGGATTGGTTCTTTCCGTCAGGGTTGCGGATGGATTGACGTTGCCAGTCGTACATACCACCAGCAACCACTTCCACAGGGCAATGCCGTCAGTGTGTTCGGCTTGGAATGTGACAAGCAAGGTAATCTATGGATGGCAACAATGGGTGAAGGACTGTTACGGTTGAATATGGGAACTGGTGATGTCAAGACCTATGCCACCAAGGAGAATGCCGTCAACGACCGTAAGATCAACAGCATCATCAATAATTACCTCTCTCAAGTCTCTCTTTCGTCCGATGGACAACGCGTCTATATCGCCACGACGATGGGTGTGTGCTGCATGGATATTGCCACAGAAAACTGGACGAAGGTATTTGGCGGCAATACCCTGAACTATGGAGTACCGACCCGCGTCGTCAAGGAATACAATAAGAAGGTGTGGATTGGTACCAATGACGGACTCTATACGTACGACCTTGCCACCAAGGAATACCGTCATCTGAATATGGAGAAAGGTCTTGTTGACAATGGTATCGCCTCCCTTCAACAAGATAAGAAAGGTATCATCTGGGTAGGTACCGACCATGGTCTTTGCCGATATGACCCCCAAAATGGAACAACACGAAACTACTTCATCGACAATGGTCTGCAGAGTAATGAATTCAGCGACGGTGCTGCCTGTATCTCAGAAAAAGGAACCATACTCTTTGGTGGAGTCGGTGGTATTACTTGGTTTACTCCCTCAAACGTCAGACAGAGCGAATGGAAAGCAGATCTCTATCTGACCGCCTTCAAAATCAACGGTATCGAGGTGACTCCCGAGACGATGTCCGGCTGGTATCATGTTACTGATACTACTACCATCGCCGCTAAACGTTTTGCACTCAGCCATGGTGACAATTCTTTCTCCATCCTGTTGTCTACGCTGACCTACGACAACCCAGAGCATATCACCTATATGTATCGTATCAACAAGGAAGACTGGGTACGTATGCAACCAGGAGTCAACGAGATTACATTCAGTCACATGGCACCTGGAACCTATAACTTCTGTGTCGTTGCCCAGCGTAATGATACGAAGACCGAGGAACGTTGCTTCACGGTATATATCCGTGCCCCCTGGTATCGTACCACATTAGCCTACATCACCTACCTATTTATTCTGGGACTCTTCATCTGGCAGTACTTGTACTATCGGAGACGGAAAGAACAAGACCGTCTACACCTGCAGGAACATGTCCATGCCGAAGAGATGGGTGAGGCAAAGTTACGTTTCTTCATGAATATCAGTCATGAGATACGCACCCCGATGACACTTATCGTCTCTCCGCTCTTGTCGCTCATCAAACAAGACGACGATCCACATCGCCGCAGCGTCTATGAGACTATCCGCCGCAATGCCGAGCGTATCTTAGGTCTCATCAACCAAATGATGGACCTCCGTAAGATCGACAAGGGACAGATGCAGATGCACATGAGTGAGACCGACCTCATTGGCTTCACAGGCGACATCCATACGCTGTTCGAACAACAGGCGAAGACGAAGAATATCAAGTTCGAATATGAGCACGACACAGAGGAGTTGCCTGTATGGATTGACCGTAACAACTTCGACAAGGTCATTGTGAATATCCTCTCAAATGCTTTCAAATTCACACCGACAGGCGGCAATATCCGCATCCGTATCACTCACGACGAGCAGAACGCTACCATCGCCATCTATGACAATGGTGAGAAGATACCAGAGGATAAGTTAGACCGTATCTTCGATCGTTTCTACCAGACCCCGTCAAGCATCAACGACCGTAAGGTGGGAACAGGCATCGGGCTCGACCTGACACGTTCACTCGTCGAATTGCATCATGGTACTATTAGTGCCCACAACAACAGCGATGGCAAGGGTTGTGAGTTTGTAGTCACCATCCCGTTAGGCAATGCCCATCTAAAACCCGAGGAGATGATTCCTGTGGCAGAAGAGAATCTACAGACCATCAACCTCTTAGATGATGACATCACTGAGGATACCATAAAACAGGAAAAGCCTGAGATTCTAAAGATCAACCGCCAACAGCGCATCGTCATTGCGGAAGACGACAGTGAGATACGCGACTACCTCTACAACGAGTTGTCGACAGACTATACGGTCGTTTGTTGCGAAAATGGTAAGGAGGCCTTCTCGGAAGTACTGAAGACCACTCCCGACCTTGTCATTACCGATGTCATGATGCCAGAGATGGACGGCAAGACCCTTTGCTCGAAAGTGAAGTCGAATCCTGCCTTGAGCCATGTTCCCGTCATTCTGCTCACTGCCAAGAATCGTGACGAAGATCAGTTGGAAGGCTTGGAGACAGGTGCTGATGCCTATATCATCAAGCCGTTCAATATGGAGATTTTGCGCCGTACCATCGTCAACCTCATCCATACCCATCACATGCTACGTCTGAAATACGGACGTAACGACCAACTCGAACAGCAGGTCGACGAGGTACGTATGAAATCACCAGATGACAAGCTCTTGGAGCGTATCATGAACGTCATTAACAAGAACATCAACAACTCAGACCTCAGTGTCGACGGTATAGCTGACGAGGTAGGTATTAGCCGTGTACACTTGCATCGAAAGATGAAGGAACTCACAGGTCAGACGCCTCATGACTTCATTCGCAACATCCGATTGAAACGGGCAGCCAACCTGCTTGCCAACCAGAACATGAACATCACAGAAGTGATGTATGCCTGCGGGTTCAATAATGCCGCCTCCTTCTCTACTATCTTCAAGAAATTCTATGGCATGTCGCCTCGCGAATATATGAACGAAGGAAAAAACAAGAAGGAGAGCGAATAGGCTCTCCTTCCTGTTTCATCAATTAATCTCTATATTATTACCAAATCACTTCTTCAGTATTTTCTTGCCTTGGTAGATGTAGATTCCCTTACGCATCGGCTCACCAGAGAGTCGGCGACCATTGAGGTCGTACCAGCCATTTCTTATATCTTCCTTCTTACTTCTTACATCAAGAATACCTGTAGTTTCTCCAACGACAGCACGAAGGGTACCTTGCTCAACATAATAACCACCATTGACAAAAGTGAGATCAGCAGTCTGTTTGTCACTACCACCATTATTGAAAATAATCTGTGCAGGAATTCCCTCGGGTGTCATCTCGGTGGTGGTATTAGGCTTATATGCCTTACCGTTCCAACTCCATTTATATACTTTATTACCTCCTCGAGTACCTAAAAGGGAGCAACTGGCTCCTGGCCACTTGCCAGTAGTGAAGTTGCACTTATCGTTCCATGCCCAGCATTTGATATTACTATAGGTATCAGGTATCTCAAAGAAGGCGCAAATCTCGCCGTCACCCACTTTACAGAAAGAGGGAACAGTGAAAGCAGGATCTTCGCCAATGTCTTCGAGACCTGTGAGGTCGACATTATTAGTGGCAAAGAGTTTGAAGTTTGTACCTTCGAGTGCTAATCTGTAACCCTCTGTAGATGCAGTTGCTGAGCCTAATAACAGCAACAGATTGCCTTTAGTACCTTCTACATTAAGCACGTAGCCACTCGTTGATGCACTCTTCGAGAGAATATTGCTCTGATTATGAATGCCTGCCGCCTTACGAATGAGAATGAGTTTCTTAATGGTAGCAGGATAGGATTTCCAATGACCGAGCCAGACACAAGGAGTACCAGGCATCGTAAGGATAAAAGCATTGGCAGCCTCAATATTATCGTAGAGGGGAGCGTCGCCAAAGCGTCCACTGTCGTGATTGTCAACAAAGGTCACCGCATAGCGCTTGTAGTTGTTGTCATTGGCGAGACAGCCACCATTTAGACGGCTCCACTTACCCTGAGAGAAGGCGTCGTTGATGTAGTATTTCAGCGGGAAGTCAAAAGCAGCACTCTGGATGACTCCATCTACTTTCGTACCATTAATCCAGTTGGTTACGACGGTCTTATTTCCATCCCAGCATTCTCCGACAGAGAACTTTGGCTGCGCCGTCGTATTATATAACCCCACATATTTAGCAGCAAAACCCTTCACAAAGTCATAGCGGAAACCTACATACCCTAAATCATTAAGCAGGAAGTCCTCGTACGCCATTACATTCTGTTGTACGTTCTCACTGGTATGGTCAAGGTCACGGGCACCACCCCATGCTTCACCAGTGTCTTTTGCGCCTGAAGGAGTATAACCATTGTCCTTCGATTCATCATCTTTACAGATATCCGCTGCCGTCAATTGATATTCCACCCCTTTGTAAGTCTCTTTGGGGAAATTTAGCCAATTGCTATTGACGCTGGCACGGTGGTTGATGACCACATCTTCTATGATACCCACACCCTTGTCCTTGAACGTGTTAATCATGCTACGCAATTGATCTTCCGTACCAAATGCACTCTTATGATTGAACCAATAGATGGGATGATAGCCCATATTTTTAGACGTTGTATTACAATAGCCCGAATTCGGCACCCAAATCAGGTCAAAATACTGCGATAGTTCATCTGCCTGCGACTCCAGTTTTGTCCACTTGGTATCTGTAAAGGAATCCCAATAGAATCCCTGCAACATCACACCATCATAGTTCTCTGGCCATCCCTGAGCAGCGACTGTCAGCGTGGCGATAAACAATAAAAGGGTTGCGTAAATCTTTTTCATTTCCTTTTAGTTTTTGGTTTCTGCTGCAAATATAGTTCTTTTCCGCTAACATGCTATCAATCAAGTCCTAAATAAAACATTATATAACGTGCAAACGGTTGCATTATGACTTCATTTTTATGAATAAAAAGACAGGCATCTTTATGGGATGCCCGTCTATTGATTATGTGAAGAGGGATATTATTTCATCACAACCTTGCGACCGTTCATGATAACAACACCACGGAAACCTTCCTGTACGCGCTGACCCTGCAGGTTGTACATAACAGCATTCTTAGTATTGTTCTTCACGCTCTTGATGCCAGTGCTAAAAGTTGCTTCGGCTTTCAGCGTCCAATTCTTGCTAGCACTCTTGCCACCACCCCATGTGAGTGTAAAAGTAACAGACTCGATATTGCTCTCTGTGAAGTTGACGCAGAAGTTGCCACCCTTATCTGTGAGCCATTCGGGAGCTTCGGGATCGTAGCTGAATTCGCCATAGCCTAACCACAGTTCGTTAGGACGGAACTTGAATTCCCATTCAGCAACGCCAATTTCTTCAGCCGTTGCCGTGAAACTGTATTTCTTGCCTGCCTCAACTACGGTCAGGTCAGAACCCTCAGGTAAT
>JBGVBD010000133.1:0-15333 GCA_045225255.1 Prevotella sp.
CGCAAACAAAGGAATGCCTTCTATCACTTGTCCGGATGCTTTGAACAGTTTGTTCCAAGGCTTGGGACAAACTGTTCCAGGGCTTGGAATACCCCCTAAGGAGGCATTCCTTTAAGTGAAAGGAGGCATTAGAGTAAAAAGTATATTGAATTCGCATCGAAAGTAGCTTACTTTTACCTCAAAAATAATATACTTAGCCAATGAAAGTAATATATTTGTGTGCAGGAACAAAAAAACGTGCGGAGGAAATTCCGCACGTTTGATGTTGATTTCTGAATTATTGTCTGGCAGGTCTGGCAGGACCACCAGGACCACCGAAGGGGAAGCCCTGTGGCTGAGGTGCAATCTCTGGCTCACCATAGACAGATGCCTCGGCATCCTTATCGTTGAGCTTAAAGACCATGAACTTAGGATTCTGGGCTGTGCAAGGCTGCCATACCCCACCCTTCGGACCGTTTGGATCGCTATACTTAGCGAAGTTAGTCCATGCAGTGAGCATCTTCTCAGAGAGGTCCCAGTCGCCCTTGGTCCAAGGACGCCAGCAGTGCTTGAGGCTCTTGAAGACAAACCACAGGTCGCTGGAGTGGAAAGCACCACGCAGACGCTGAGTGACTTCAGGATGACTGCCATCATCGGGCAACGGACGAGCGAACTCATAAGCCCATGCCTTGCCGCCCTTCTCTGCACGAACCTTACAGAACTCGGCAATGTTAGGAGCCATATTACCCATATCGTTGAGGGTGAAACCAATCATATAAGGAACATCTGCCAACGTGCCCTGACGGGTAGCATCGTCGAAACTCTTCTTGCTGACATAGCCGTCAATCATCGGCATGAAGGGCAGACCCCTGAACATAGCAGCCATTGGGCCGCCACCCTGCTGTCCGTCGCTGTTAATCTGGTGATAGAGTGTATTGAGCGCGAAGATGGTCTCTGTAGATGCAGCACGCATCTTCTGCAAATCGGTCAGACCTGCCCAGTCGAACACCTTCTTGGCATTCTTCTCAGCATCGGCAAAAGTACCACCACTGTAACGTCCACCCATCATATTACCATTGGCATCGGGAATGCTCAATCCCTGAGCACTCATGATAACAGCCTTGTGGAACAAACCACGAGCCAAAGGACTCTCACAGAGGGTACGTACACTACCACCACCGGCACTCTGTCCGAAGATTGTCACGTTATTGGGGTCGCCACCAAACTGGGCGATGTTCTTCTTAATCCATTTCAGGGCTTCAATCTGGTCGAGGATACCATAGTTGCCAGATACATGATTAGGACTCTCTGCCGTCAGAGCAGGATGTACGAGGAATCCGAAGACACCCAGACGATAGTTGATAGAGACGAGTACGACGTCCTTAGCGCCCCACTCCTGTCCGTCGAACTCAGGCTCTGAGCCGAAGCCCTCACGATAGCCGCCACCGTGAATCCACAAGGCAACAGGGAGTTTCTTATTCACCTGTCCAGGAGCCTTGGTCCATACATTCAGATACAGACAGTCCTCACTGGAACCTGCCTCTTTGCCATAACCCCACTCCGTATAGTAGCCACCAGGATACTGGATAGCCTGAAAACTCGGGCGACCGAAGGTATCGCAGATCTTCACACCCTTCCAGGGCACTACTGGCTGAGGAGCCTTCCAACGGTTCTCCCTGATGGGAGGAGCAGCATAAGGAATGCCACGATAAACAAACACGTCAGGATGATCGTCGGCTAACACGCCTTGTACCTGACCTCCTTCAATCGTTAACACGGGATTGTTGTCTGCATAAGCAGAGACTGCTACCATGAGCAGAAGAGGCATAAATAATTTTTTCATAATGTTTTGTTAGTGATATAAAACAATTGTACAGTTGTTTAGGTATTTCATATAATATTCTTTTAGACGAACGAGCGTATAAAAGGTTTAAACGAAAAAACTCAAAAATCTTTTGTTTTTTCGCTCGTTAATGCTTAATTTTGCAACCAACAAAGAGATATGAAGAAATATATACCTTTGATAGGGATTTTGATGATTGTCGCAGGCACCCTCGTACTGCTCGTCAGTTATCTTCTGCACCATACCACCAACGGCATGTTGCTGACAGGTGTCATACTGATTATAGCCGGTATTGTTGGCTATATCAAAGGCATCAAAATACGCGAAGGCTATTAGTGCTTCAATGCTGCTGCCACTTGATCGGCAATAGCACGCATACCTTTCTTCGAAGGATGTCCCCACTGTTTTTCGATATCCACCAGTTGGATATAAGGCACACCGTAACGGTCACAGATAGTCTTCATCGAACCCGTTACCTCTTCCGACAGTTCTGAATTAATGATGACGTAAATCTCCGTGCCAGGATAACGGTTCTGGAGGTTGGCCAACAGATACGCCATCGCAGGACGGAACTGGTAGAGGTCTTTCTTCGTCCAGTCAGCATACTGATAGTCACCGATGGGTGCATGTGCCCATGAGTCGTTGGTACCGCCAAACACAAGGATGATATCTGGAGAACCCAGATTGTTCAAGCGTGTACAATACGAACGGTCACTATAGTCTTCCTGCTGATAACCCGTATGACAGATGGTAGCCCCAGAGAAAGAATTGTTCTGACATAAGCGATAACCATGTTCACGAATCAGGATATGCCACCAGAGTTGCTGCACATCCTGCACGTCGTTATTCTCCACCTTCTGCGGATACCACACAAAATTACTGTCGGGCAACACATAACCTTTGAAAGTACTATAGGAATCGCCGAGAATAGAGATTCCAGGTTTCGACTGCGCCTGAACAGAAAGACAGGCAACGACTGCTAAGATGACATATAATACTCGTTTCATATCGCTTGGGGTTAGTTAAACAAAAAGCTCACTGAATCCTGATTCAATGAGCTTTCTGCGGTGCGTACGAGACTCGAACTCGTGACCTCCTGCGTGACAGGCAGGCATTCTAACCTACTGAACTAACGCACCAGTCTTTTTCTTTTGCGGGTGCAAAGGTAGACAGAAAAAACGATTCTGCAAAACTATTTTTGTTAAAAGTTATAAAAATCTCTGTAAAAGCAGGGCATCATGATAGTCGCGTCCATCATAAAGCCAATGCGCCAACTGCGCTGATTCCTGGAACTCCATCTTCCGGAATAACTGTAAGGCATTCGTATTCTCCTTATCGACAATGACATACAGCTGATGGAGGTGCAGGATGCGTAAGGCATAACGCAGGATTTCCTCTACGGCAGCAGTGGCATAGCCCTTGCGACGGTGGTCGTTCATAATGACGATACCCAGTTCGGCACGCTGATGCTGAGGGTCGAAATTCACGACATCCACGATGCCTACCACCTCCTCGGTTTCATTTTCCACCATCAGGCGCACCTGACGGTCGGCATAGATATCATCCTTGGCATTCGCCATATACTCATGGAGCGTATAACGGGAATACGGCACATTGGTGGCTCCGACATTCCAAAGACTGCTGTCATTCTCTATCAGATAGAGGATGTCGAGGTCTTCGGGCTCCATTGCTCTCAGTTTAATCTTGTTCTCCATAGTCTTTACGTGGATTGACGAAACGGCGCAACTTGCCTCCCAACATGGGTAGTAAGGCAAGGATGGCACGGAAATAGATAGCCGCCTGAATAGGCAACGAGAAGAGGAAACTCAGATGACTGTAATGCTTACGGAAGAAGATAAGCATCGCCTGATAGAACACATGGACATAGCGGAACGAAGACTTCTGCGTCGATTCTCCCTTAAAATGGATAATGTCGTAAGGCAGATACCAGTTCTGCCAACCTCCGTGAATCATACGGTATGACAAGTCGATGTCTTCACCATACATGAAATAGTCTTCATCCAACAGTCCTATCTGGTCGAAAGCCTGACGTCGCAGCATACAATAGGCGCCACTGACTACCTCTATCTGACAAGGTTCGTCCCAAGGCAGGTCGCTCATATAGTAACGACGTGTGAAACCCAGCATCTTGAGCATTGCCACCCAAGGCGTAGGGATAGCCCGTCGTGACTCTGGCGCAGGATTTCCCTCACGCGTCAGCATCCGCACACCTGCCCCACCCGCTTTCGGATGGGCGTCAAGGAACGCTATGCTTTTGCGAATGGTATCCTCAGAGACAATCGTATCGGGGTTCAACAACAAGACGTATTCCGACTCTGACTCACGAATCGCCTGATTATTGGCACGTGCAAAACCGACATTCTCCTGATTGGCAATGAGGCGTACATCAGGAAGATGCTCTTGCAGATAACTGACCGTATCATCCTTTGAACAGTTATCGACAACGATAATCTCTCCGTCAAGACCCTCCAAAGCCTTGCGGACACTATCGATACACTGTACCAAGAAGTAGCGTACGTTATAGCTGACGATGACGATGGTTAACTTTTTCTTGGCCATACGAAAGGAATGCATATCAAGAGTACGATGCCCAGATAGAAGAAGGGCGTGGTGCGATAAACGAGGTAGAGAATGATGTTTGCCAGCAGGGGCAAGACAATGAGCAACATACGTCGCTGCCAACTCCACTTGATGAGTCGCAAACCCAGATAGGCGCACGCCAAGGTCGCCAGTTCCATCAGGGTCGTCAATATAAATTGTAATGTTTCAGCATTCATATCTTTATTTTTAGAGGTGAGAAGCTAGAGGTGAGAGGTGAGAAGCTATTTTCCTTCAAAAGGAGTTCTATTAAGAATCGAGCGACCGAGTGTCACTTCATCAGCATATTCCAATTCATCACCAACGGGGATACCACGGGCAATGATACTCAGTTTTACATCATAGGGAGCCAGTTTACGGAAGATATAGAAATTGGTAGTGTCACCTTCCATCGTAGAACTGAGTGCCAGTATCACCTCACGGATATCACCTTGTTCCACACGCTCCACCAGAGAGTCAATCTCCAAGTCGGCAGGACCTATCCCATCCATCGGAGAGATAACGCCACCCAACACATGATAGAGACCATGATACTGCTGCGTATTCTCTACCGCCATCACATCACGGATCGTCTCTACCACACAGACTGTAGAGGCATCACGACGAGGATCGGCACAGATGGGACAAAGGTCGGAGTCGCTGATGTTATGGCAACGACGACAGTAATGGACTTCCAGTTTCATCTTTCCGATAGCCTCCACGAAAGCCTGCACCTCTTCTGGGTCTTGGCGCAACTGATACAATACCAGTCGTAGGGCGGTCTTGCGTCCAATGCCAGGCAGTTTCGAAAATTCCTGTACTGCCTTCTCTAACAGTTGTGATGGATATTGTTGTATCATTTCAACTTTCAATTTTCAACTTTCAACTTTCAATTTCAGAGAGTTCCAGCCACCGCATAGACTTTTCGTCTAATTCTTCCTTGAGCAACGGCAACCGTTTACTCTTTTCCGTCAGTTCTTCCACACTCAACTTACCACTACAGAGTGCCTCTTCCAACTGATGCTGCTCTTCTTCCAAGGCAGCAATCTCTTGAGCCAGTTGCTCGAACTCCCGTTTCTCCTTATAACTCATGCGACGACGATGTGCGTTATTGCCCCCTAAGTTAGGGGGTTGGGGGGTTGAACAATTCTCTTTCTTCCCCTTCTTCAGACCCCTGTCGCCCCCTGACTCAGGGGGCAAACTCCTCTCCCACTCCCGATACTGCGTATAGTTACCAGGGAAGTCTTTGACGACGCCCTGTCCCTTGAAAACCAACAGATGGTCAACTACCTTATCCATGAAGTAACGGTCGTGGCTCACCACAATGACACATCCAGGGAAGTCTTGTAAGTATTCCTCCAATATCTGAAGCGTCACGATATCCAAATCGTTGGTAGGCTCGTCGAGTACAAGGAAGTTGGGGTTCTTCATCAACACCGTACAGAGATACAGTTTCCTACGTTCACCGCCACTGAGTTTATAGACATAGTTATATTGCTGTTCAGGGGTGAAAAGGAAATACTGTAAGAGTTGCGAGGCAGAGAGTTTCTTACCACTTCCTAAGTCCACATAATCAGCAATAGCCGTGATGACATCTATCACCTTCTGGTCTTCCCTGAATTGCAAGCCTTCTTGTGAGAAATAACCAAAACGAACAGTTTCGCCAATCACGATACGTCCCTCATCTACAGGAACTTGTCCGAGTAACATCTTGACGAACGTCGACTTACCCGTACCGTTGTTTCCCACTATTCCCATCTTCTCAAAACGGGAGAAATTATAGTAGAAGTCTTTGAGAATAACGATATCATCGAAATGCTTCGAAATGTATTGGCATTCAAATATCTTCGTACCAATATATACGTTATTGGCTTTCAAACGCAACTGACGTTCCTCGAGACGTTGCTTCGCTACCTTCTCCAACTCGTAGAACGCCTCTTCGCGATAACGGGCCTTATGTCCTCGAGCCTGTGGCATGCGACGCATCCATTCCAACTCCGTGCGATAGAGGTTGTTGGCACGAGCTATCTCTGCCCTTCTATTATCGATACGTTCCTGTCGTTTCTCCAAATAGTAAGAATAATTCCCCCTGTAGGTATAGATGGTCTGGTCGTCGAGTTCCATAATGACAGAGCATACCCTATCGAGGAAGAAACGGTCGTGTGTCACCATCAACAACGTCCGATTACCTCTTGACAAGTATCCTTCCAACCATTCTATCATTTCCAAGTCAAGATGGTTGGTAGGTTCGTCGAGTATCAGCAGGTCAGGTTCCATCAACAACACATTGGCGAGAGCCACGCGTTTCTGTTGTCCACCTGAAAGTTGTCCCATCGGTTGCTCCAGATTACTGATTTTCAGTTGCGTCAGTACTTGTTTGGCTTTTAGTACGATTTCCATGCCCCCTAAGTTAGGGGGCTGGGGGTCTGAAGAGACCTTGTTCATACCCCTGTTGTCCCCTAACTTAGGGGACCTTATACACGCATCCAGCACACTCTCCTCAGGATCGAACTGTGGTGACTGTTCCAGAAAGCCGACAGTCAAGTCACGACGAAAGACAATTTCACCCTGTTCGTATCCCTCCTTACCAGCCAATACAGATAGAAGCGTCGACTTTCCCGTTCCGTTTTTCGCTATCAGTCCTACCTTCTGTCCTTCACCGATGCTAAAGCTGATATTGGAAAACAGCCTTAAAGCACCGAATGACTTCGATAGGTTCTGTACGTCAACGTAGGGAATCATAGGGATATGGTTATAGAGATTTGTTGATTTGTTCGATATAGTTCAGGACATCGTCCCTGCCCTGTTTCTTCTCTGCCGACGTTACAAACATAGGGGGCAGTTCCTCCCAAGTTTCTGACAGTTTCTTCTTATAGACCTCCACACTCTGGTTTGCCTTATTTGCCGTCAACTTATCAGCTTTGGTAAAGACGATGGTAAAGGGAACACCCGACTCTCCGAGCCACTGAATAAACTCCAAGTCGTTGGTCTGAGGTTCCAAACGGATATCCACCAATACAAAGACATTCACCAACTGCTCGCGTTGTAGGATATACCCGCGGATCATCTGATCGAGTTTTGCCACTTCTTTCTTCGAGCGTTTCGCATAGCCGTAGCCAGGGAGGTCAACCAGATACCATTCCTTATTAATAATGAAATGGTTGATGAGCAACGTCTTTCCTGGTGTTGCCGATGTCTTGGCGAGTTTCCCGTGATTGGTCAGCATATTAATCAAACTCGACTTCCCCACATTCGAACGTCCGATAAACGCATACTCTGGTTTTGTGTCTTTCGGACACATACTCACCATGGGGGCACTCAACGAAAACTCTGCTGTTTTGATATCCATTTCGATATGACTTTTCTTATTTATGGGCACAAAGTTAGTCTAAATTAGGTAAAATACAAAATAAAATGTACGTAAACTGCTCAGATGTCAAAAAAATGCCGTACCTTTGCCATGATAAATCAACACCTAAAGAAAACAATATGGAAAAGCATGACTTTGTAACCATCGCAGATCTCACGCGTGAGAAGATTCTCTATATGATTGAGATGGCACAAGAGTTTGAGAAGCATCCCAACCGTGAACTACTGAAAGGACGCGTAGTGGCAACGCTCTTCTTCGAGCCTTCCACCCGTACCAGATTGAGTTTCGAGACGGCAGCCAATCGTCTGGGTGCACGTGTCATCGGTTTTGCCGACCCGAAGATTACCAGCGGTACAAAAGGTGAGACGCTCAAGGATACTATCTCGATGGTGGCGAACTATGCGGATGTCATTGTCATGCGACATTTCATAGAAGGTGCTGCACAATATGCCTCTGAGGTGACGGATGTGCCCATCGTCAATGCTGGCGACGGTGCCCATCAGCATCCCTCTCAATGTATGCTCGACCTCTATAGCATCTATAAGACCCAAGGGACACTCGATAACTTGAATATCTATCTGGTAGGTGACTTGAAATACGGACGTACGGTACACTCACTGATTATGGCGATGCGTCATTTCAATCCTACGTTCCACTTCATTGCCCCCAAGGAACTTGCCATGCCCAATGAATACAAACTCTACTGCAAGGAACATGGTATCAAGTACCAAGAGCATACTGCCTTCAATGAGAAGGTGATTGCCGATGCGGACATCCTCTATATGACACGTGTACAGAAGGAGCGTTTCTCTGACCTGATGGAATACGAGCGCGTGAAGAACGTGTATATCCTCAATAACGATATGCTCCGTCTTGCCAAGCCGAATATGAGAATCCTGCATCCGCTGCCCCGTGTCAATGAGATTGCCTATGATGTGGACGATAATCCCCATGCCTACTATATCCAACAGGCAGGCAACGGTCTCTTTGCCCGTGAGGCTATCTTCTGCGATGTCCTCGGCATTAGTCTGGATGAAGTGAAGAAAGACAAAACGATCATTAAGTAAAGCACCTGAAGTTATGAATAAGAACCAAATGCTCGTCGCCGCCATTGAGAACGGCACCGTTATCGACCATATCCCATCTGAGAAGACGTATCAGGTGGCTCAGTTGCTTAAGCTCGCCGAGTTGGAGACGCCCGTCACTATCGGCTATAACTTCCTTTCCAAGAAACTGGGAAAGAAAGGTATTATCAAGGTAGAGAACAAATGGTTTACCGATGAAGAGATTTCCCGGCTCTCCGTTGTCGCACCGAATATCGTGCTGAATATCATTCACGACTTCGAGGTGGTGGAGAAAAAGACCGTACGTACTCCAGAAGAGATACGGGGCATCGTGAAATGTAATAACCCGAAGTGTATCACGAATAACGAACCGATGCAGACACATTTCCATGTAGTGGACGGCATACTCACCTGCCACTACTGTGAGATGGAACAGGATATAAATAAAGTGGAACTCGTTTGAGTTCCACTTTTCTTTTATGCTTTTCTCTTTAACAGGATGACTGTTGTTTCCTTATCTTTCATAGAGGGCATCGTCTCACCCACATCAGAGCCTACATAGGTCGGGTCGCATACGATGAATTTACGACCGTTTACCATGATATGATCACCAGGAACATCCTCCGGGAAATTAACCGCCATAGCCAAGTGTCCTGGATAATAGACTAAGACAACATCCAGATCGACAAGGTCTCTGACTAAATGAGAAAGGAGAATAGAACGGTCCTCACAATCACAATAAGGATAGAAGAATGTCTCTTCACCGAAGAAAGCACGGTCAGCACCCCATACATCCTCGTCAAATGCATACAGGAAGCACTCCTGATCAGATTTCTCGCGTTTGATATCCACTGTTCCTTGAACCCACCAGTCTAACTGCTGTACTTTTTCAAGAGGCGTCATACCTTCCAACTTCTCCTTCATAGACGGATAGAGTTGTGACGTGATACCTTTCTCCAGAGGAGTATTAGCATACATCGCCCAACGTGTCATGAAGTTATTGTCGGTATAGGACGAAGGATAAGTATTATAGAAATCAATATAGTTCTTATTCGACGTAAGCGTGAAACTGAAATCTGGATTCATCGGTGAGGTAATAGTACGCTCAACTGTAGGATTGTCTGTGAAATCTTGTATGGCAGAAATCTGAAGTGACAAAGGACTTTCTTTGGGGAACTTTGCCTTGCAGACTGCCAACTTAGCACCGTCATCGATATCGTCGAGCAGATAGTAACACTCACCTTCCACATAGAAGAACGACTTCTTGAAGATATTATACTGGCTGGCTACAAGGATATAAAGCGTATTCGAATCATGGGCATATCTCATCTTATAGCCCGACTGAGAATAGAGGAATCCCAGAACCAACGTTCCCTCATTGGTATGCTTGCCATAGAACTTGTCAGTCAATGAGAGCAACATCTGATAATATGCCCAATCAGAGAAGTGATGGTTCTTACGCTCCTGCAGACAGTCATAAAGCATGTTGTCGAATTGCGGTTTCGTAAACTCACCAATGGCATCAGCAACATCGTCACCAGTTAGTCCTGTAAGACGGACATGACAGTTCTTACCAATACGTACACGACATTGCGTACCAAAGACGTCGAACGCCATATAGTCGTTGGGCTGCTCAGGCACAGGAACTACTTC
The DNA here is from genome assembly GCA_045225255.1 of Prevotella sp. Taxonomy (GTDB): domain Bacteria; phylum Bacteroidota; class Bacteroidia; order Bacteroidales; family Bacteroidaceae; genus Prevotella. The sequence goes on from JBGVBD010000133.1 coordinate 10,508, forward strand.
TGACAGAGGTTCTGGTTGTTTGGGAGCAGGAGCAGGGGCAGCGACAACCTGCTGAACAACGAGGTTCTTGTTAGTCTGTTCGCGCTTTCTTCTCTTCTCCTCTTTCTTTGCCTCTTTCTTTGCCTTCTTCTCGGCTTCAGCCTTGGCGTCCTTCTTACCGCCGCCAAACAGTTTACTGAACCACGATGCGGTTTCTTCCTCGTAGCCAGGCACAACCATCGGCTCTACTTTCTCCTCTTCAGGAATCTGAACGGGCGGTTCTGCACCAAACTCTTCCCAAGCCTCACGGACGAACTGGGCATACTCTGCAAGTGCCTTTTTGCGGAAATCAGAATATTCCTTCTTCGCCTTATTCTTGAAATCATCGAAGTCTTTACGGAAATTCTTATTCTGAGCCTGCATGGGCAGTGCTAATACCAGCATCAGCAATTGGATAATAACAATTTTTCTTTTCATAGTCTATGATGTTTTTAGTTTTGACATTGTGTGGTATCAGGTTTCTCACTCATCGTTGAATCTTTGACAATCTCAACAACGAAAAGTGAGTCCTTGATAGCCGGAACACGGGTAACTGTGGCAGGGTCGCTATGACGACGAACCTTTGCCGTCTTTTCTTTGCGCAGTTGTGCCACTACTGACTTCACGTAGTCCTCGGTCAGCGTAAGCACTGTGTTGCGCTTATCGGCTAAGAACGATGCTAATTTCGCTTTACCCGGGGAATTGATAACGTATTGTTTGTTGCCGTTCTCGGCCAACAAGGTCATGGAACCACTGAACGAGACGTTGATGGTGGCATCGGCTTTCAGCACGTCACCTTTCTCCACCTTCTGTTTCCCCTGCGGTGTTATCACCTCCACGCGTCCAGTCACTTTGGAAACGATATACGAGACGTTGTCCTTCTGCGCCATCATCGTCAAAGGAATGAGCAGAAACAGCCACAGAGCAATGATCTTCTTACGATTCATGATTCTTTTGTTTCTTAAATAATATGGTATCCCTAACGGTATCATACAAATTCTCTGCTATATAGATAAGGGCTATTGCAGACATGGCTATCACCAGACTGATGCTGTAGTTGTAACGACAGAAGAGTATGAAGGTAATCCACACAATCAGCGACAACCAGAGACATACCAGCAGACCTCGTATCAGAGAGGTCGACAAGATGACATGCATCAGTGTTTTCTTACTTCTAGTAAAACGCTTGTACGAAGACAACAGGATGACCGACAGGAATACGATGATGAACGATACCACCACCGTAACGCCTATAGAAGCGTGCTTGATTTCCGACTGCATGAGCATCGTCTCGGCAGCATAGGCAAGCAACTCGACACCGGCTATCTTACCTTGCGGCGTATAGTGCATATCACCTTCCTCCTTCATTGCACCAATTAACACCAGATGGTCCTCTATCAGGTCACGGTATTCATTGATGGAATCGTAAGACACGATGTTATAATACTTCGGTGAGAAATTGATACTCAAGTCCTTGTCTTCTAATGGTACAAGTTCCTGTCCAGCATAGATTTCCGCTACCCTTTTGATAAACGAGGGTTGTACCACTCCTCCCACATCACGTCCGATACTCACACTGCGCTTCATGCCGCCATAGAGTTGGCGAGGCATATTGGTAAAGCCCTCAGTAACCGAGTCGTTGGGTGTGAAGAACGAGTGTACAGTCTCTCCATCCATACTGTCGATAATCTTGTAAGAGAAGACGTAGTTATGCACTGCGCGGGCTGCGACGGCAACCATCGTATCGCCTAATACGTCCTCCTTATAGCCTTCGAATACAACGTCGACGCCCACCGCTTTTGGATGGAGAGCGTCAACGCCGATAAACAAGTCTGCAAAATCGCGACGACTGGTCAACTCCGTCATATCCACGATGGTCACTATACGACTGGTATCCCTATCGCCTGCCCCGTCAAGCAACTTATAGTAAAAGTCGGTAAACGAGTAGTCGTCAAGGATTTCAGCAACAGGGTTGAAGACTTTCAGATTGAAAGCCGCCAGAAAATAGATTCCCACCACGCAGAATGAGAGAATCGTTACGACGAAGTATCTCCAGAGTCTATCCATTAATCCTTACCCAAATAAGCCTTCAGTTCTTCGCTCAACTCTTTGCCGTCCTTTTCCAATTCGGCACGGATGGCTTCTTTTGCAATTTCCTGAATAGCAGATGCCTTGGTGATGACACGTACCATCACTTCCTTGTTTCTATTAGGAAGTTCACGGGTAACAACCATAGGTGTCTGCAAACGACCTAACTTCTGCGAGAAGATAGTCTTGTTTTCTACCATCGTTGTGGTGATAGAAGCAGCCTGATCGTCAGCAAGCATCTTGTTGGCTACCAGATTATCTACAATACCCGTTGCCTCAGAACTGATCTTGCTTGCCAAATCCATGCGGGCAAGTTCCGTTGCCTGAATCTGTGCTGCAGCGAAGTTCTCTGCCGTAGCACGACCCATACCATCGTAATAGAGTTGATTCATATCGTCGTCAACCTGTTCTGTAAACATATACAGACGATTAACCTGCTTCTCCAAGGGCAGTCCACCTGGTGCCACTGTCCATCCTTCCTTCTTCAGTCGTTTGGCCTCTTTCTTGGCATCCTTCGAGATTTCTTCCTTTTTCAAGGCTGTTTTGTTTTCTTTCAGTTTCTGCTGAACAGAACTCTGACCCATTGCGCTCATAGAGAATGACAGCGCAACCAACATTACAAAAAATTTCATTGTCTTCATAATTAAAATGTTTTGGTTAATAATATTATCTTATTTAAAAGTCGCCTGGTCCGTAAAGTCCGAAATCGGGATCTTTCTCGGGTTGCCAGGTTCTTAGTTTAATCAGTGGTCTGGTGGGCTGGTTGATGTCAACCATCAGCATCAGATATCCCTTATCACCATAGGTAGAGGAATAGTAATCCTGTTGAATCTGGATAGCATACGACTCACCACCCGCACCCATCTTAATAACATCATTATTAGAGAACCTGATGTTCACAAACTCGTTGCGCTCGAAGCAACGCTTCAGGTTGGCAAGATACTGGTCCTTTGTCTGGCGGTTCTTCCTGATAATCAGGTTACCTTCCTGACTGATAGAAGACTGGTTCTCTATATTCACGTTCTTATTTGCCTTACTTACTACCGAACCAGTGATGATGACGGCATCGTCATCAAAGATAGAGCGGATATAATCGAGGCGCTTCAGTGCATAGGCAGTCTTATAGTTCTCAAGGAAGTTCATGATGGCAAAGCGCGACTTCTCTTCCCATACACCCTTATTCAGAATATCGTCCTCGGCAGTCTTACCCAATCCGAAAGCGATATTGTCAATCTTCTGGTCATCATTGAATGCAAAGACGACATCCTCTACAAACGACTTTCTGACACCCGATGCAAATGAGAACGACATACGCAGTCCACGTACCAACATGCTACCATTGTCGTCATAGAGACGGATGTCCGATGAATCGAGCACCTTACCCTTTCCATACTTCATCAACTTGGTGAACATATCCCATCCACCGTCACTGAAGAACGGGCGTACCGAATCATAGTTCTTCTTCTTGATGGCATCCACCACCGCCTCCAAGGTCTTCATATATTTAGAGGCATCCTTGTCTTTTTTCTCAAGTGCCTTAGGCGGGGCAATCATCTCTACGCTATTGGTAGTGAACGACTCCGACGCCATCTTCTGTTGGCGCTCTGCCCTCTCCTTCGGTTTCTCCTTATTCTCCAACCTCACATTAAAGAATGCATCGGGCATCGGTGTACCTTTAACGGCATTCAATACCATTTCCACCTCTTTGTCTATCTTTGCCTCACCAGCATATTCGTATTCAATTTTCAACTGTACCTGTGAACCTTCATAGCCTGGTGTCATCTCAAGAACGCCCCAGCCATCCTTGGCACTATAGATAGCACTCCATACCTGACCGTCCCAGTACCTATAGTCGATACTGTTCACAGGCTTGTCTTTATAAGTAATTGCCAAATGGACATCATTGCCTTCACGGCCATCGTAGATCACCTTCAGGTCGTCGAAGATATCATCAATCTCTTCTCTGATCCAGTTGGTAAGCACATGTTCGTCACCATCATCATCGGTATACATCACCTCATTAGGATGCTGTAGTGATTTCAGCAGCGTCAACGACCAATAGTAGTTACGCAGTGCATCGTCCACCTTACCTTTCTTTTCTGCCTTGATAGCAGCCTCTACCATGTCGACAGCCTTGCGCTTACGTGACTCGAAGATCTTCTCCACTTCCGACTTCTTAATCCAGCGCACCACATAAGCCTCTGGCTCCTTCTGCAGAATCTGCTGCTGCGTATTGGTCAGCGTCGCTTGCGAATAAGTACTCACCGACTGAGTGAACTGTGACTCCTCGTCTAACTTACCATTGCTGTTCTGCATCTTCAGAGAAGTCTGCGCCTCACCAGTTACAGTGGTGGCAATCTTACCTATCAAGTTAGACAACGCATTCTGCTCAGCCTCGGCAACAGTCTTGCCATAGCCTTCACCGTAGATATAGTCCTCACTGTCCCTCACGGTCTCCCAATCCTGTGCTGAAACACTCAGTGTCAGCAGAAGACATGAACACAAGGCAAATAGTCTGCCTATCATGTATGTTTTATTCTTTCTCATTTCTTATTTAATAATAACCTTATTGCCATTTTGAATATAAATACCCTTCGATGGTTTGAGCACACGACGACCCTGTAAGTCGTAGTACTTCAATTCTTCCATTCTTCCATTCTTCAATTCTTGTAGTTCCGTCGTATCCTCACCACCGCCAAGATCAGCCACAGAGATAAATT
>JBGVBD010000134.1:0-8447 GCA_045225255.1 Prevotella sp.
TTGAGCCTCTTGTCGGATTCGAACCAACGACCCCGAGATTACAAATCACGTGCTCTGGCCAACTGAGCTAAAGAGGCGGGTGGGCAAGCTGACTGTATCGCGCCGCTACAACCAAGTACCTTTGCTACGTTCCCGTCCTGGAGGATTCCGAGGGAGCTGGCCGTACAGGACTTGCCCATTTTGCGGCTGCAAAGGTACAAAGAAAAAAGAGAAACACAAAGAAAAACGACTTTTTTCTTTGCATTTCAATGGATTTGCACTACCTTTGCACCCGTAATGACACCACAGGAATATATACAACTGAAAGCATTTGCACGACAAGACGGTGCACTGCTGTCACTCATGTGGATAGGAGCCCTCGTATGTTATATCCAAGGACTCACCTATCCGATGTTAGGAATGGCAGCAATGGTATTCATCTTCGGGTCGCCTTTCTTTGCTGCCAGTAGACTGCGTCATTTCCGAGATTATGCCCGTGAAGGTATTATCTCTTTTTCACGCAGTTACGCCTATACGGTATTGATCTTCTTCTATGCCGGCATTTTGTTTGCTGTGGCTGTCTTCCTCTATTTTGCCTTCTTGGATCATGGGTTCCTCTTGAGTAAGATGATGGAGACCGTTCAGTCGGCAGAAGGAAGACAGATGATACAGATGTATGGAATGGAAAAAGATGTCAACGACAGTCTGAAGACATTGTCGGAACTGCGTCCGATAGACTATGCCCTGAATATGCTCACCCTCAATATCATCACAGGATTTATCTTGGGGCTGCCTATTGCGGCAGTGATGCAGAAAAACGTAAGAAGTTTGAAGAATTGAAATATTGAAACATTATGGATATATCAGTAGTCATACCTTTATATAACGAAGACGAGTCGTTACCAGAACTCTACGACTGGATAGAGCGTGTGATGTCACAGAATGCTTTCTCGTTTGAAGTTATCTTCGTCAATGACGGTTCTACCGACCGTTCGTGGGAGGTTATCACGGAGTTGGCAGCCCGTTCGGAACATGTGAAAGGTATCAAGTTCCGTCGTAACTACGGCAAGAGCCCTGCCCTCTATTGTGGTTTCAAAGAGGCACAAGGTGATGTTGTCATCACGATGGATGCCGACCTGCAAGACTCACCCGACGAGATTCCTGAACTCTACAAGATGATCAAAGAAGAGAAATACGACTTGGTAAGCGGCTATAAGCAGAAGCGTCACGACCCTTTGTCGAAGACGTTGCCAACCAAACTCTTCAATGCTACTGCCCGTAAGGTGAGCGGTATCAAGAACCTGCATGACTTCAACTGTGGACTGAAAGCCTATCGTCGTGAGGTGGTGAAGAATATCGAGGTATTCGGAGAGATGCACCGCTTCATTCCTTATTTAGCGAAGAATGCTGGTTTCAGCAAGATTGGCGAGAAGGTGGTTCACCATCAGAAGCGTCAGTATGGCAAATCTAAGTTCATGGGATGGAACCGTTTCGTAAATGGCTATCTCGACCTGTTGACACTGTGGTTCTTAGGAACATTTGGCAAGAAACCCATGCACGTCTTCGGTTTCTTAGGCACCATCGTCTTCATTATCGGTTTCTTTGCTGCTTTATGGCTGGGTATTGATAAGGCATGGGCACTCTATCACCATATCCCCATGCGACTGGTTACTGACTCGCCCTACTTCTATATCGCCCTGACCATGATGATGATTGGTACGCAATTGTTCCTCGCTGGATTCTTAGGCGACCTCATCAGCCGTAATAGTGCAGGACGTAACGAATACCAAATAGAAGAGAACATCAGATGCGGAAAATAATACTGTTTGTCTTCACGGCTATCGCCATTGGTGCCTGCACCTCTATCGACTGTCCTGTACAGAACAGCGTATATGCGGTGTATGGACTACTAAAGGCTAATGGCACAACGGATACGCTGACGGTAGACTCACTGACTGTCACCACACGACGTGCCGACCAAATAGTAGACACCTTATTGGACAGGATAACAGGCAAGTCAACCTTTGACATTCCCATCAGTTATACCCAACCAGAAGACACGCTCTTCTTCACCCTGCTTGACACACTGGGTAACAGCTATCGTGATACCGTCTACTTGAAAAAGGACAATTATCCTCACTTCGAGTCTGTCGACTGTCAGGCATCCTACTTCCACAGATTGACCGATGTGCGTAGCACTCATCATATCATCGATTCCATCGTGATCAACAACCCTACCGTCAATTATGAAGCAACGTCCGAACATTTCTACCTATATCTCAAGGCTCGTTATTAGTCTTGTGTTGCTTGTGGTAGCCTCATCAGCCCATGCGCAACTGAAGTTGTTCCGCATGGAGAAAGACTCGATACCTTTGTTCCGAGGCTTTGCTGTATCGTTCGACCTTGTAGGACCTGCCATGTTGATGCTCAGTGACCATGGTGAATACGAAGGAGCGTTGCGACTGAACCTGCACGATCAGTGGTTTCCGATAGTAGAGATCGGTATCGGTAAGGCGAATCGTGAGAACGACGAGGTGACAGGCATCACCTACAAGACAACAGCCCCCTACTTCCGTATTGGTGCCGACCTGAACCTGATGAAAAACAAACATGCTGCCAACCGTCTGTATGGCGGATTGCGCTATGCTTTCACTTCCTATAAGGTAGATATTCTACGTAATGGACTGAAAGATCCCGTATGGCTCACGACATCTGATTTCGGCGTAGAGGGTATGAAATGCTCTATGCATTGGTTTGAAGTCGTCTTCGGCATCGATGCCAAGATATTCGGACCTTTACATCTTGGATGGAACGTACGCTATAAACGGCGCATTCATCACAAAGAAGGTGATATAGGAGAGACTTGGTATGTACCTGGTTTCGGCGTCAACGATAAAGACCAGATTGCTGCCAACTTCAATGTCATCATCGACATATAACGATATCACGTTATAACGTTATAACGAAATCACGACAAAGCTAAAACTATGGATCAAAACCGAAAGAAACAATTAATGTGGCAACTGCCATTCTTGGCACTGCTCATTATAGGCACCATACTCATTATTCGACAACAGCATTCTACGCCCTATCAAACGGTAAGAGGACTCATCTTCGGGACGTCCTATAATCTGACCTTCCAGGCAAATGACGATTTGAAGAAAGAGATAGAGGCAGCATTGAATCAGGTAGACTCTGCCCTCTCTATGTTTAACGAACAGTCTGTCATCTCACGCATCAACCGCGAGAACGGAGGAGAGGCGAATGAGATGTTCATGGAAGTGTTCAACAAAGCAATGGAGATATCCAAAGAGACGGATGGAGCCTTCGATATTACCGTTGCCCCGTTGGTGAATGCCTGGGGCTTTGGTTTCAAGAGTGGAGAGACACCCACTCGCCAACAAGTAGATTCTATCCTGCATTTCGTTGGATGGAACAAGGTTTGGGCAGAAGGAAATACCATCAAAAAGAAAGACCGTCGTGTGATGCTCGACTGCTCTGCTATTGCCAAAGGCTATGGTGTAGATATAGTAGCACGGTTGCTAAAGTCCAAGGGTATTCAGAATTTCATGGTGGAGATTGGAGGCGAGATTGTCATCTCTGGTATCAGTCCCAAGCGAGTGCCTTGGAAGATTGGGGTCATCAAACCTAATGACGATTCGCTGTCGATAGACAATGAATACCAGACCTGTCTGAATGTTACTGATAAGGCGATGGCAACCAGCGGCAACTACCGACGATTCTATTTTAAAGGTGATAAACGCTATGCGCATACCATCGACCCAAAGACGGGCTATCCTGTGCAGCATAATATCCTATCTGCCACTGTACTGGCTAACGATTGTACCACTGCCGATGCCTATGCTACCTCGTTTATGGTATTGGGACTTGAAAAGACGAAAGAAATTCTCGCCAAGCATCCTGAACTGATGGCATATATCATCTATAACGACGACAATAACAAGTCGGCTGTCTGGTACTCCCCTTCACTCAAAAACAAAATAGAAAAATAATGTCTACCCTTCATCTCTATGACAAACTCTTGCAGTTCACGCTCTTTCAGGGCATGAGCCATGCAGACCTGATGGAGGTAGTGACACATACCAAGATTGGTTTCCACAAGTATCCGGCTGGTAAACGACTCATCAATGCAGGAGATCCTTGCAATCGTCTTACCTTCTTGATTAACGGCACCCTCCAAACGGAGCGCTATGGAGATAATAAGGCATATTCGGTCGTAGAGCGTCTGTCGGCACCCCATCTTCCAGAACCCGAACGACTGTTTGGTATCCGTCAGATATATAAATGTACCTATACCGCTCTGACAGATGTCAATCTCATCACCATCGACAAACAGGAAGTGATGCTTCTGTTAGAGACGCAACTGGTATTCCGCCTGAACATGCTTAACCTCATGGCGACAGAAATACAAAGACTGGCACGCCATCCTTGGCGCACCAGTCCTAAATCATTGCGTGACCGCATTATCTATTTCTTTTTCGCTCACTGTCAGTATCCTGCTGGTCCGAAGACTTTCCATATCCTCATGCAGCAATTGGCTGACCACTTGAACGACAGCCGTCTGGATATCTCACGGGCACTTAATCAAATGGAAGAGGAAGGATTACTCTCACTCTATCGCGGACGCATTGAGATACCCATGCTTGAGCGACTCCTGATGTAACTCTTTATTTGAACATCAACTGGGCAAACTGATACAGGCTACGACGCCAAGTGTGCCACTCGTGGGCAGTACCAGGAGATTCATAACCTACGGCATTCATACCGAGTTGTTCCTTGATATTCTTGGCTGCCTCAACACAACCCATGTTTTCTTTGCCGCCACCACTCATGAAGAGCAACTTCACGTTCTTGGCGAAACCTTCTGAAGCCTTCACCTGGTCAACACTCCATGGACCACTGCTGAAAGAACCTACATAAGCAAACTTCTCAGGATTGCCAAGTGTAATCTCACGAGCCTGCATACCACCCATTGAAAGACCGGCATAAGCACGATGCTGAGGATCGGCAATCACGCGGTAGTTTTTCTCAACCATTGGGATAATATCATTGAAGAGCACATTCTTGAATCCTTCAGAGAAACCACCAAAGCCACCGAAGCCGCCTGGACGGGGACCACCTTGCGGACGCTGACCAGGAGCACCCTGTGGACGCTGACCACCAAAACCACCCTGAGGCATACCCTGTGGACGCTGACCACCCTGAGGACGAGGACCGCCAAAGCCCATCGGCTGCTCACCAGGACGACGAGCATTCAGACCATTATCCATCACGATGATGCAGGGAACAGCTTTGCCCTCTGCAATCAGGTTATCCATAATCTGAGCGGTATGACCCTGCTCTGCCCATCCATACTCGTTCTCACCCATACCGTGCTGCAGATACAGAACGGGGAATTTCTTAGTAGGATTGGTAAAATACTCTGCAGGCAGATATACGTGGCAACGACGCATCTTCTCCGTGTAGGTTGACCAATAGAAAACCTCACTCATAGTACCCTGCGGCACATTCTTTACCTGCCAGAAATCCTGGTCGGCAGAAGGAATCTCGATACCACTACCCCAACGGCTGGCACCATAGTAGTAAAGACTACCTGGATCGGGCACTGAAGCACCGTCGATATTCAACTGATAGTAGTGGAAACCCTCGTCCTGAGGTTCAGAAGTACCAGTCCATACACCGTTCTCATCCTTTTTCATCTCATAGATCTTACCAGCAATGTCGAGTCCGACAAAAGTAGCCTTAGGTGCAGAAATCTGTGCACGAACCATACGCTGTGAATTGACCATTGGATACTGCTTACCTTCCTGATTGGTAGATGCAGGTTTGAAGTCTTCTGTCACGTTTTCAGTAACTGAAGGAACTGTGGGGTTCTGTCTGGGAGCACCAAACTGAGCAAATGCCGTCAAACTAGTGAACGCCATCAATGAAAGAATAATTTTTTTCATAAAATAAATATTTAATGTTTAAGAATTAGTTTTCGCTTTTGACGATTGTCCAAGGAGAAAGTAAAAAGTCACACACTTATTGTTATGAAAGATTAACAAATCCTTCTTCGTTTTGCTGTTTCAAGAATTATCTGTATCTTTGCCATTAAATACAAGAAGGCAGAATATGAAGCATCCAGAGATCTATAGTCAGGCACAGTTGATGGAACTGATTCAAGAGATAGGGTTCCTGCCGCTGTTAGACAGTGGCATCAGAGGCTATTCGGCAGAAGAGATGGTCAGTGATGACTGTCGTTATGTGATGCTTCCTGACGGAGGATGGGACTGGCCGTTATGGAAATGGAAAGGTCCTATCGTGACGGAGGGTAATGTTGTCTATGGTAAGTTCTTTGATAAAAAGGCAGGATTTATCAGTCGCCAGTGGTGGCAGGACTTCTATAACTATCGCCGTAGTCAGCATCCCCAACCACAAGAAGGCTCTATCGAAGAAGCCATCCTGCTTACTCTGCAAGAGCATGGCAGTCTGATTACTCGCGAACTGCGTGCTGCCTGTGGCTTCACAGGTCCTAAGATGCGTAGCAAGTTCGATGGTTATATCACCCGTTTGCAGATGGGCTGCTACATCGTAACAGAGGATTTTGTCTATCCTACCGATAAACACGGAAGGCAATACGGATGGGGTTGGTCGTTGCTTACCACCCCCGAACAACTCTATGGTCGTGAGGCATGCCAATGCTCACGCACACCAGAAGAGTCATTCGAACGCCTCTTCTCACACTTCAAGACACTGCTTCCCGATGCTACCGACAAGCAGATACAGAAACTTATCAAATAAGAAAAGGGCTTAATACTCGGAAAGAAAAAGAAATGAAGAAGATCATATTCCTTCACGGGTTCTATGCCAGTGGTCAATGTGTACCAGCGATGGCATTGCAAAAAGCATTCAGGGATAAGGTAGAAGTACTGACACCCGACCTTCCGATGCATCCGCAGGAGGCTGTTCGTTTTATCAAGGAACTATGCGACCATGAAAAGCCCGATATGTTAGTGGGTAATAGTTGTGGTTCATTCTATGCACAGATGATAGCCCCAAAGATTGGCATCCCCGCCTTGTTGGGTAATCCGCATTTCCAAATGACAGAGTTTCTGAAGTCGAGAATAGGAACACATCAATACAAATCCCTTCGTCAAGACGGTCATCAAGACTTCATCATTGACGAACAACTGATTTCAGAATTCGTTGAGATGGAACTGCATCAGTTTGAAAACTGTACGCCGTATGGTAAAGAACACATATGGGGACTCTTTGGCGAACAGGACACACTGGCTCATTTCGAGCCGTTATTCCTTAAACATTACACCCATTCCTTTCACTTCCCTGGTGGTCATACCCCAACAGCCGACGAAGTCCACACCTGGTACGTTCCGTTGATTGAGAAGATACTTTCAGTTTGAAATAAAGCTTTTTGAAAAATGAAACCTATATAAAGTTAAATCGTGCAAACGAATAGACATGATTGTGGACAAAAGACTTACCTTTGCGCATGATTATGAAACGACTCTGCATGATAGGGCTTTGGTTGCTGCTGTTGTCTGTTAAGACAATGGCGCAGACAGAAATGGACGGTCAATTGACACCGCCTAGTCAAGTAGATATACCGCCCATTGACGTCAACAGCCATTTGTCAATGGATTCCATTCATTTTCATATTAATCCATTAGGACCTCAACTGCCACAACAAACGAGTCCCCAACTCATGAACTTCACCAAACTGACGAAGCAAGGGGCTACAGGACTAAACTTATGGAAGGGGGCTTCATTGGGATTCTATGGAATGACAGACCAAATGCCTGGACTGATGAATATAGAAACAGGACGGATGACGCTCTATCAACAGGCTGGACGTTGGCATTTCACGGCTTCTGCTCTCGCCAATAAGTATTGGATGCCTTGGCAGCACACACTATCCACCCAATATGGTTATGGTGGAACAATAGGTTACGACCTCAGCGAAACCGTTTCACTTCATGCCTTCGGCTACTATTATGCCAATCAACTGCAAGTAGGTCCTGCCATGAGTCCCTTTGTAAACAACTCCACATACGGTGGTTATGCGGACATCCGTTTCAACAAGACTTTTGGTGCCAACGTGGGAGTACGTCGCTATGTCAATCCCTGGAACGGTAAGTGGGTCACGGAGCCTATTGTCAATCCCTATATCAAAATTGGAGACTCCAAGATAGAACTTCCCCTCGGTGGACTCTTAAAAGCATTGGTATGGGGAGACCGTGATAACCCAGGGAACTTCCGACCGCGTCCACAACCACAGACGCCTACTCAACCCCTAAGAAGAGTAAGGAGATAGAACACATGGGAATGTCCCCCTGTGCTGTGTTCTTAAAAAACTTCGTTATAACGTTATCTCGATATCTCGTTATAACGATTCTTTATTTGATATTCCGCGTCCCATTACACTGCGGATAGCCTGAACAACTCCA
>JBGVBD010000135.1:0-2620 GCA_045225255.1 Prevotella sp.
CGTACACAGGCAGGTATCCGTCTTGCCGTAGAGGAACATCCTGAAGCTCTCTTTGCCTTTGGCAATGCCCCCACAGCCCTGATGGAACTCTGTGACCTGATTCGCAAGGGCAAGGCGCATCCTACTGGTATTATTGCTGCTCCTGTCGGTTTCGTTCATGTCTGCGAATCGAAACACATGGTGAAGCCTTTTAAGAGTATTCCCAAAGTCATCGTTGAGGGTCGTAAAGGTGGTAGTAATCTTGCTGCCACGCTATGTAATGCTATCCTTACCTTTGATGATGCAGCACAGTTGAAACCAGGGAGAGACTTGTAAAATGTAAAAATTAGACAATTATAAAATGTAAAAATTAGACAATTATAAAATGTAAAAATTAGACAATTATAAAATGTAATAATTAGACAATTATAAAATGTAATAATTATAAAATTGAGATTTATTGTTATAGGCATCACGGATAATCCGAAGCCTTGGTTTCCTCCTGAGGTGATGGAGATTATCAAGCAAGGGAAGGTATTCTCTGGTGGCAAGCGTCATCATGAGATTGTTGCTCCATTATTACCCGAAGAGGCTGAATGGATAGACATCACCGTTCCCCTCGATGCCGTCTTCGAACAATATCAAAGCCAACAGCTAACAGCTAACAGCAAACAGCCTATCGTCGTCTTCGCCTCTGGCGACCCTTTGTTCTTCGGTTTCGCAAACACATTACAACGTGAATTCCCTGATGCGGAATTGAAGGTCTATCCTACTTTTAATTCCCTACAGATGTTGGCTCATCGTCTTGTCATGCCCTATCACGACATGCATATCGTCTCCCTGACAGGTCGTCCGTGGGATAAACTGGATGAAGCACTCATCAAGGGATATCCGCTCATCGGTTGTCTCACAGATAAGCATAAGACACCTCATGCCATCCATCAACGAATGATGGAATACGGCTATGACAACTACCAGATGACCATCGGTGAGAATCTTGGCAATGACAGGACAGAACGTGTAAGTCGATATGACGACGGAACTGACTATACCAACCCGAATTGTGTCATATTACAACAAACGGAGGAGCATCCTCACCCATTCGGTATTCCTGATAATGAATTCACACTTCTTGATGGTCGTGAGAAAATGATTACGAAGATGCCTGTCCGTTTGTTGACACTTCAAGCCCTTGAACTATCCAAGAGGAAAGTGTTATGGGATATCGGATTCTGTACAGGGAGTGTCTCTATTGAAGCCCGTCTGCAGTTTCCCCATCTTCAGATAGAGGCTTTCGAGATTCGTCCTGAATGTGAAGCCATCATCCAAGAGAACATGCGTCGTTTTGGTGCCCCAGGTATCAACATCCATATCGGTGACTTCCTCACATCTCCCCTTCCCTTAGAAGGGGGACGTGGAGAGGCTCCTGATGCCGTCTTCATCGGAGGACATGGAGGACGACTTAAGGAAGTCATGGAAAAGGTTCTGACTATACTCGCTCCTGATGGCGTCATCGTGATGAATAGTGTCATTGCCCCCAAGGTAACAACAGACAGTCATCAACTATGGGACGAGGCTTGTATAGCATTAGGACTCCACCAAGATACACCTATCAGAATACAACTCAACGAGAATCACCCAATCACAATATTACGATGCAGAAGATAGCCATTATACCGATTAGCGAAGCAGGTCAAGGGATTGCCAATACTTTGCAGCGTGAACTCCATGCCCAAACAATCAGTCGCACAGATGTTAGCAAGCAATGGAAACAGTTCGATGCCTTCGTGTTTATAGGTGCCATGGGAATCTGTGTACGTACGATTGCACCTTTTATCAAAGACAAGCACGAAGACCCGGCGGTGATTTGTATTGACTCTCTGGGACAGCATGTTATTTCAGTACTCAGCGGACACATCGGTGGAGCCAACGACCTGACACGAGAGATTGCCGGTATCCTTGGTGCCAGAGAAGTTATCACTACTCAAAGCGATAATACTGGACTATGGGCTTTAGATACTCTCGAGAAACGTTTCGGCTGGCCTGTTGCCAGTGATATCTATGACATGAATGATTGTATCTTTGCCTTCGTGAACAAAAAACCCACCGCCTTGTTATTAGAGGCTCGTGACGAGGGAACAGACTATCTTGAAAAGACATTGCCCGAACATGTGACTATCATCAATGACATCACTGAGGCTGACCCAAAGAAATATAAGTTATTGATTATCGTCTCACCTTTCATCCGTTATGCACCAGAAGGGATGCTTCATCTGCATTTTGTACCAATGGTGGGAACGATAGGATTTGGCTTGTCACATCATCCAGATGATTATATCAGTATCTATGATGAGATTGACGATGCTTTTGCTGATAGGGGTATCTTACCTTGTGCACATAAATATTGCACCATTGACGTGAAAGAAGGTGAGGAATTCTGCAAGATGCTCGAAGATGAATACGATGAAGAGGTAGTGTTCTATACAGCCGAAGAACTCGCACAAATAGATGTTCCTAATCCCAGCGATACCGTTCAGAAACATGTGGGTACACCAAGTGTCTGCGAGGCAGCAGCTATCTTAGGTTCCAACAATGGAAAACTCATCATCCCAAAGGTAAAAGGTAAGAACTGGACAGCAGC
>JBGVBD010000136.1:0-3394 GCA_045225255.1 Prevotella sp.
TCCATCTTCGTCGGGTACCGTTACTATGACACCGCCGGGAAGGAAGTCGCTTACCCCTTCGGCTACGGCCTGTCCTACACGAAGTTCGACTACTCCGACCTCAAGGTCGCGAAGACCGACGACGGCAACGTCGCAGTCAGCTTCAACATCAAGAACGTCGGCGGCATGAAGGCCGATGAGATCGCGCAGGTCTATGTCGGTGCATGCTTCGCTTCGAAGGTATATCGCGCCAAGAAAGAGCTCAAGGAGTTCGCCAGAGTCTCCCTCGAGCCCGGTGAGACCCAGACCGTGGAGCTGTGCCTCGACCCGACCGCGTTCGAGTACTTCAGCGCGGACCTCGACAAGTGGGTCACCGAAGCCGGTACTTACAAAGTCATGGTCGGTGCCTCCTCGAGAGACATCCGCCTCAGCGCAGACATCGACATCGAGTCCGCGGACGACCTCTCCAAAGAGGGCAACTACGCTGACTTCGCGCCGCATTACTTCAAGGCGAACATCGCCGAAGTCTCCGACACCGAGTTCTACAATGTCCTTGGTTATGACCTCGACGAGTACCTGCCCGACTCCAGCGACCTGCGCCTGACCCAGGCGGACGCCATCGCGGACGCTACGGCCAGCAAGCCCGGCAAAGCGGTCAACAACTTCCTCGACATGCTCGGCTCCATCCCGTTCGTTCCGGAGATCTACAAGAAGCTCGTTGTCGACTTTGTGAAGACCATGCCCATCAACCGGATGGTCAAGGTCTCCAAGGGCATCCTGTCCGACAACATGGGCGACGGCATCATCACCCTCCTGAACGGCGGCACCGTCGTCGACATGGTGAAGCTCATGGCCCTCGGTGTCCCGGATACCGCGAAAGCCATCCTGATCCCGTTCATCCAGAAGAAGGCCGTCGCGAAGCCGAAGAAGAAAAAAGGCATCTGAGCCGAAGTTCAGACGCTCTGAATGGTAAGAACCAAGCCGCCGGTCAGCCGATCGGCGGCTTTTCGTAAAGGAAGTGCCTCCATGAGTACCGAAGCAAAGGCCGGCAGCTGCCTCATCGTGACGTCCCGCATCGACAGCGCGGACCGGCTCCACATCGACCCCACAGCGTATGACGCCATCATCTGCGCGGACAAGGGCCTGCAGGTGGCGGAAGCCCTGCACCTTTTGGGCGATGTACCGGTCTACCTCATCGGCGACTACGACTCCGGCACCCCGCCCACCGAAGCGGAGCGGGCGGCGGCCTCCGGCCTCGTCGTGCTGCCCTCAGTCAAAGACATGACGGACAGCGAGGCCGCCATCGACCTCGCCGTCTCCAAAGGCTTCACACGCATCCATGTCCTCGGCGGTCTCGGCGGCCGCTTCGACCACTCGATGGGCAACCTCGGCATGCTGGCGAAGTACGTGGACGACCCGCGGGTCGAGGCCCTCTGCTTCGAAGACGGGCAGAACCTTGTGTTCCTGAAGGCGCCCGGCACGTTCCGGGTCCCGGCGCAGGGGACGGCCCTTCCGGAGGGCGGACCCGTGAACCGCTTTTACTACTTCGGGCTCATCGCCTACGGCGGCCCCGTCGAAGGGCTGACCATCAACGGCGCGAAGTACCCGCTCGACCGCCACACGCTGACGCCGGACACCACCCTCGGCGTCTCGAACGAGGTCGCCGCCGGCGCCCCGTACGCGGAAGTGACGCACGAGCAAGGGCACTTGCTGGTGATACTTTCTATCGACTAACGAAAAAGGCTCCTGCCAGAGGCAGGAGCCTTCAGACTGTAGACAAAACCCCAGCGTGTTTTCCACGTTGGGATTTTGTTTTGCGGATAAAAAATAACAAAAAACGGCTAATCTACGCGGTTTTTTGGCGCTTTTGTGGTATAATGATAGTGACAAATCTTAAATGAGGTGCTCACTATGATGACTCAAAGTCCCGAAAAAAACAGGAAGCAAATCGAGTTTCTGTGCATGGATGACCTTGTGCCTGAGGATCATCTTCTGAGACAGATCGAAAACGCAATCGATTGGAGCTTTATTTATGATTTAGTCAAGGAGCGGTATTCTCTCGAGAAAGGGCGCCCCAGTATCGATCCTGTCACTTTAATAAAGATTCCCCTGATTCAGTATATGTATGGCATTCCCAGTATGAGAAAGACCATACAAGAGATAGAGGTCAATGTCGCGTACCGCTGGTTTTTGGGGCTGACGTTTCAGGATCCGGTTCCACACTTCTCCACTTTCGGGAAGAATTATGTGAGACGTTTTGAGGGCACTGATCTATTTGAGCAAATTTTCATGCATATTCTGGAGGAATGCAACCGATACGGCTTGGTTGACACAACCAACATCTTTGTGGATGCCACCCATGTTAAAGCACGAGCAAACAGAAACAAGTTTGAGGACAAGCCCTTTGAAAAAGAAGCTCTATTTTACGAGAAACAACTGAGGGAAGAAATTGACAAAGACCGAGAGAAACACGGGAAAAAGCCATTGAAAGAAAAGGATAACTCAGACGACGATGACGATGGTCCCGGCAATGTGGAGACAAGAAAAACCAGCACTAACGATCCTGACAGTGGCTGGTTTCACAAAGGAGAACACAAGCAAGTGTTCGCATATTCTGTTGAAACAGCTTGCGACAAAAACGGATGGGTACTTGGTTACACCGTGTCTCCTGGGAACGAGCACGATAGCAGAACTTTTAAAGGTCTTTATGACAAACTGATAAAATTCGGACCCGAAAGAATTATTGCGGATGCAGGTTACAAAGTGCCTGCAATTGCAAAGCTTCTATTAGATGATGGCGTTATCCCGGTCTTTCCTTACAAAAGACCTATGACGAAAGCAGAGTTTTTTCCGAAATACGAATACGTTTATGATGAGTTTAATGACTGCTACATATGCCCTGAAAATAAAATATTAGACTACAAAACGACAAACCGGGAAGGGTACAAAGAATACAAAAGCAGACCATGGCACTGTGCCAATTGCCCCAATCTTCATAAGTGCACGGAAAACAAAGACCATGTTAAAACGGTAACCCGGCATATTTGGGAACCTTACATGGAAATATGTGAAGATATCCGCCATACGAAGGGGATGAGGGAATTGTACCAGCTGCGAAAAGAAACCATTGAGAGAAACTTTGGAACCGCAAAAGAGTTCCACGGTATGAGATATACACAATTAGTTGGAAAGCCTCGCATGGAAATGAAAGTGGGGCTAACCTTTGCATGCATGAATTTAAAGAAATTGGTGCGAACTCTAAAGCACCTTGGAATAACTCCAATAAAGAACACAAGGAAAACGCGAGTAGTGGCGGCCTGAGAGGGCTAGCCACTATGTTTTTGATATATATCTTCCAAACAAAGACAAAATCGGATTTTGGCGTTTCCCAAAATCCGATTTGTCTACGGTCTGA
>JBGVBD010000137.1:0-3155 GCA_045225255.1 Prevotella sp.
GCCAGAGAGTCCTAACTTGAAGATAGCCACCATCTATACCTTCAATGCCAACGAAGAGGAAGTTGACGAATGGGGCTTTGAAGGCGACGAGAATCCTGAGGATGTAGGTACAGCGCCTGATATTCAGAGCCGCGCCGCACTGGAGAAGGCTATCAAGGACTATAATATGATGTGGGAGCCAAATACCAGTTATAGCACGGATAGTGAGCAGTTCCAATCATATTATAAGGATGTTTCGCTGAGAATGAAGAACAAGCAGATTGACATCCTGATTGTGGTGGGAATGTTCCTGACTGGTTTTGATGCCAAGACACTGAATACACTCTGGGTGGACAAAAACTTGAAGATGCATGGACTTCTGCAAGCATATAGCCGTACGAACAGAATCCTGAATGCCGTAAAGAACTGCGGTAATATCGTTTGCTTCCGTAATCTGGAGGATGCAACCAATAAGAGCCTTTCCATCTTTGGTGACGAGAATGCATCTGGATTGGTATTCATGAAGTCGTATGAGGAATACTATAGCGAAGGCTATGAGGACGAGAAGGGTAACATACACGAGCCATATACGGCACTTATTGAAAAACTGCAGACACTCTATCCTGTGGAGAAGATTCCAACCATCATCGACGAAGAGGCGCAGAAAGCCTTTATACGACTGATGGGCGAGATTCTGCGACTGCGTAATATCCTGAATGCTTTCGATGACTTCACAGGAGAGGCGCTGATAGTGGATGATATGCGTTATCAGGACTATCTCGGCTGGTATAACACGCTCTATGAGAAATTCCGTCGTAAGCCAGAAGAACACGAACGCGAAGACATCACAGATGATATCGTGTTTGAAATGGAACTGGTGAAGCAGGTACAGATTAATATCCACTATATCCTGCAACTCATTCAGCAATATCACGACAAGAACTGTGAGGATAAGACGATTATTGTCAAGATTCAGAAACAGGTAGATGCAAGCCCTGACATGAGGGACAAGCGCGACCTGATAGAGAAGTTTATTGATAAGATGACACCTCAGAAGGGTGCTGACGTGGGCGACGAATGGGAACGATTCATTGAACAGGAGAAGCGAAAACGACTTCAGGAAATCATTGACGAGGAACATCTGAAACAGATAGAGACAGAGGCCTTTATGCGTCGTGCTTTCTCAGATGGATACGTGACAGAGACAGGTACAGGTATCGCCAAGATACTTCCCCCAACTAATCCGTTCCTGCCTGAGAGTAACGACAAGAAGCAGACAGTCATCGATAAACTGAAGGCTTATCTGAGTAAGTTCCTGAACACTAGCGAGTCGTCACTTCCCAGATTGATCTACGTGGAGGATGATACGGAATTGCGTAACCTTATCTACAATCGCCTACAGATGGATAATACCATCAGTGATGGCGAGTTGCAGATTGAAGTACAGAAAGTGTTTGGAGAGCGCTATCCTGGTATGAGTCCCAACGATTGGCGCCATATCATCGAGGAATATACCCCAATGGTTAGAACTGCTGCAAAAGCTAAAGAAATCCCCATGCAATTGGATATGGCGGCAGAAGAATAATTTGTTTTCTAAAAGAAATAACAAAGGAGGTAGTTATGAATATTGGATGTATCCTTTGGTGTCTTTTATGCCTGCTGATAATCGCCTTGGTGGCATGTATAACGCCTTGGTGGTTCATACCTTTAAATGATGTAAGATGTAAGATGTAAGAAGTAAGATGTAAGATGTAAGATGTAAGATGTAAGAAGTAAGATGTAAGAAGTCGATAAAGGGGAGCCTAAGGGCTCCTTTTTTAATTTTTCTGCTTTTTTGTTGGCATTTTGCGATAAAATACGTAATTTTGCAACTTATTATTGATAAATTGTAACTTAATAGATATGCAATATAAACATCCATTACGCAGTGCGGTATGCACGGAAGGTAGGAGAATGGCAGGTGCCAGAGCACTCTGGGTTGCCACAGGTATGAAACAAAAGCAGTTCGGTAAACCGATCATTGCCGTCGTCAATTCTTTTACCCAGTTTGTGCCTGGTCATACACATCTGCACGAGATTGGACAGATTGTCCGCGAAGAGATAGAGAAGATGGGCTGTTATGCCGCTGAGTTCAATACGATAGCCATCGACGATGGTATTGCAATGGGTCATGACGGTATGCTGTATTCACTGCCTTCACGCGATATCATTGCCGACTCGGTAGAGTATATGGTGAATGCGCATAAGGCGGATGCGATGATTTGTATATCCAACTGCGATAAGGTGACGCCTGGTATGCTGATGGCATCCATGCGACTGAATATTCCCACGATCTTCTGTTCTGGTGGTCCTATGGAGGCTGGAAAATGGCGTGGTGAGAATGCCGACCTGATTACGGCGATGATTAAGGGTGCCGATCCTTCCGTTACGGATGAGGAGATGAAGGAGATAGAAGGCTGTGCCTGTCCTGGTTGTGGTAGTTGCTCGGGCATGTTTACCGCCAATTCGATGAACTCGCTGACGGAGGCAATTGGTCTCTCATTGCCTGGTAATGGTACTATCCTTGCTACCCATACCAATCGCGTAGAACTGTTTAAGCAGGCAGCGCGCCAGATTGTGAAGAATGCCTTTGCCTACTATCAGGATGGCGACGAGAGCGTACTGCCTCGAAATATCGCTACCCGTCAGGCTTTCCTCAATGCGATGACATTGGATATCGCAATGGGTGGAAGTACGAATACTGTGCTTCATCTGTTGGCTGTGGCTCAGGAGGCTGGTGCCGATTTCACCATGAACGATATCGATGCCTTGAGTCGTAAGACACCATGTCTGTGTAAACTGGCTCCTAATACGCAGAAATACAGCGTACAGGAGTGTAATCGTGCTGGTGGTATCTTAGGTATCATGCACGAGTTATCTAAGGGTGGACTCATCGAGAAGTCGGCACCTCGTGTAGATGGCATGACGATTGGTGAGGCAATGGATAAGTATTGTATCACCGATGGACGAGTGGATTATGATGCCAACCGTATCTACCAGAGTGCCCCTGGCAACCGTTTCTCTACGAAGATGGGCAGTCAGTCGGCAGAGTGGGGTACGCTCGATACCGATCGTGCCAACGGCTGTATCCGTGACCTGCAACATGCCTATACGAAGGATGGCGGACTGGCTGTGCT
>JBGVBD010000138.1:0-4073 GCA_045225255.1 Prevotella sp.
AGACCCACAGCAGCTGGCACAGATAGAAGAACGCATTAACGCAGCCAAGGCCAAGTACAACGAGGTCATGGGCATGCAGTGCTTCGAGGGCGTAAAGTCGCCCAAGAAGGCCCTAAACGAGGGCGTAGAGCTACCAACAATGATATGCTTCGGAAGAGGCTACGGAGAGAACTCCAACCCGATGGACACCAGCGTCATCGCACGTTTCAACAGCATGGCCGCAAGGAACGATCCGTACACCGGACAGATCAACCCAGTGCTTTCCAGAACCCAGCAGTTCGAATTCAACAACGCATCCAAGTACAAGGCAGACCCCAACCCAGAACTCGACAAGTACGTTGACACGGTATTCCTCGGCGACATGGGCCCAGAAGCCTTCACGGTCAACGGAGAGAACCCATACCGCGTACTCGACAAGATCCGCGCTGGCGAGGACGTAGACCTCGGCCCAGTGTCACACGGCGTAGCCGCACGTCCAAACCTTCCAGACGTGGTAAAGGAAACCCCGGCTGAAGAACCGGGGTACGTGGAAACATTCGACTCGATATTTACACCAGTAAACTAGAAGGTCGCTCCGCAGTCGGAGTTGTTGAAGGCGAAGTTCGGAAAGTCCATTCCTTCTGAATCAGAAATATCTCCCCTAATATCGTCCCATGGTTGACACCGTGGGCCGTTATTTATTCCAGTCCCCGGTTCAAGTAGGCAAGCGTTCGGCAATACGTCATAGCGCCCATCTGCGTAGCGTACAGCGGTCGATCTGCCGTCATCGGTAGGATGGTGCTCCACGATCTTCAAAGTGCCGTAGTAAGGCTCTGGACGAGGCGGAGCGATGCCTGGAGACGGATAGCTAGGACTTGGTGGATCCGGAAGTCCGCAGCAAGGGAATACTGGGTCGTTATAGCGATACATACTACCACCTCAGTCTTGGGTCGAACGGAATGCAAGGCGTGAACGGTCTAGGCACTGGCTGGTTCGGCATGAAGATGGGGAACGGCGGAATGAACCTCGGCCATCCGCATACGTTGAAGAAGTTCGGATAGAGGTGCGACGGCGTGTACTGCGAAGGGCCGTGCTGCGGAAAATGAGGGAAGCATCCGCAAGGGCCGTACATGAACGGATGCCAGTAGTGAGGAGGCAGATGCCAGCCACAGCAGCCTGGGCCGACGTATGTCGGTGTCTGGTGCATGAACGGCGGAAACGGAACTACAGGCGGTCTCGGAACCGGACGAGGCGGAACTTTATGTTTGCAACGGCAACCCATGTGCAATCCTCCTATTTCTTCTTGGTCTTCTTCTTTGCCTTTGGCACACGCGGCATGAGCAAGACCTTCTCATGCACCGTATGCATGTAGGAATTTCCACCGAGCTCGGTGTAGATGTTGAACAGCTGTTCGAAGTTGTCTCGATCCCAGTCTCCGATGTATCCACGTTCCTCTGAACGGTTGTAGCTGGCGAGCATCTGGTTACGGAGGATCGCCTTGATGGCTTCCTTGGTCAACTGCTGTTCGGCGGCGTCGCGAGCGAACTTCGCTGTAAGCTTCTCGCCGACGTTGTCGATGAACGTGCTGATCTTGTCCACATTGACTTCGATCTTGTCGATGCGCTCGTTCGTCTCCTTGTTGCTGTATGCGCGGAACTGGTTGATGAACCACTTACGGACTGGCTTGATAAGTCCGATGATGGCTGTCAGCAAGGCCGTGACAGTGACCAAAAAAGACGATATAATCTGCAGATTCGCTGTGATTTGAGAGAGATCCATAGTGGGAGACCTTTCCGAAATTTCCTTGTATGATAGTTTATCGTAATCGTCAACTTTTATACCAGATCAGATGCTGTTAAAATGATAAACTGATAGCAAGTTAAAGGGCATGATTATGGCAAAACTCACTGTAAAATCCGTCATAAAAGGCGAACCGCCTTGTCCAAGCGCACCGCCGAAACCGGGGCCTCGTCCTCGTCTCGTGCCGACCGATCCTCCGCGCAGATTTCCGCCACCTCCACCGTTCTTCTTCCCAGGCCCTTGTTGCCCAGGAACCACACAAGTTGTAGACAACATAACCGTTCTGTCGTTGACGCCGGAAACCTTGATAGTCCAAGAAGGAACATATCAAGGCATGAAGGCTTTCGGCCTCGCCACCGAAGGTATGACCGACTTCGACGGAACCAAGCACGGCCTCGTACCAGCGCCTAAAGAAGGCGACGAAGGAAAGGTTCTCAGCAGCAGCGGAGAATGGTGCGACATCGAGCTTCCAGACGTTCCCGGTTTGCATATTCCAGAATTTCCAACGGAAGACGGCGACTACATACTAAAATGCCGAGTCACTTACGGACAGCCGACACTATTCTGGACAAAAGATCTTCACGAATAACATAAAAGGCCACCTTGCGGCGGCCTTTCTTTTTAAACGCGGATTATTGTTCGAGGTAGGTAATTGCGTCAGCTGATGCTAGCATGTCGGCATACTTGCGAATGCGTTCTTCGGTGAAGAACTCATCGGGTTCCATCGCCTCCACGAGTCCTTTCGCTTCTCGGAACGATCCAGACACAAGCGCCAATACTATATCGCGTGTCTTATACAATATCATGTTTGGAGTAACCGAATTCAGTACGGTATCGATGCACTCTTTGCGAAGAAGCGCAATGATTTGCATTCCTACGTCCATGTTGTACTCGATCTCGCCAGCCGTTCCGTCCATGGCGTTAATCATGTCGATATTCTGATTCATTTCGCGCTTGAAACGGTCTAATGACACTGGAGTACGTTCGCCTTCTGGCTTGGAAATATCGAAGACATCATACACCGTATGATTCACGTAGTACTTCGCGATTTCCGGAGCCTCTTTCGTCCAGAATTCCTTGTTCATATATACCATCTTGCCATCGACAGTAGCGATTCGGCTCACATATCTCATACCGATTTCCTCCGTGAAGATGCAATCATCTTCATCAATGTGTTGTTTAGTAAGCATTTCCTTGGCAAACTTCATGTTGTCGTATCTGCCAACGAAGCTATACGTATCCTTCTTTAGAATGTAAATCATCATGCCCCCATTAGAATTTCATGCTTATGATCAGTGTTTATAGTAACCCCAGTCAGATCAGTTGAAACCATACTGTCATAATACGTAGATATGTTATTATTATTTATTTCAGTCAACTTCGCCGCCATATCGGCGCTAACATCCGTCACTGGGCTATTCTGCTTAGCCACCGTATAACGGTTGTCGTTTCCAGAATCAATGCCAGTAACTTGATAAAAACCGGGGCCAGTCCAACCAGACGAGTGGTCATCATGATAGATTCCCGACGTCGCAAAATAAATATTTCCGACACGCACATTGGCCGGATCCGGTGCGGATGTGATCACATCAGTAACAGTCATTGGATTGGTGCAACGATAAAATCTATCCTTTATAAATATCTCAGCTGAATTATTTCCAGTATACTTGAATACTTTAGTAGAATCAAGTTCCGTATAAATAACACTAGGATTATCCGTTACCGTCACCGAAATAGCCGCACCATTTTTCTTGTATGGGCGGTTTCCAAGATTCAACGCGCCAGACGCACCCGTATACGTTGCAATAACCCCATCGGCCATTGCAAGCAAGTCAACATCACTTGATGTGCTTCCATCATACGTGAACGTAGTCTTGCATTTGTACACGTTGTTAGACGAGAAACAGTTCGAAGGGCCTGTATACCGAGCAAAATGATTCTCGGTGGATACGGACAACATATCCGTCTCACTACTCTTTATTCCGTCGTACGTCAACGAGGAAATGTCATATTTTTGGTACGGCGTATTGATCGTCGCCGTCGTGTAGCCAACTATACCAAGAATTCCACCATTTCTGTAATAATAGTGATTCTCGTTGTTGTTAGCGTGTTTCACTCGTATAAAATAAGTTTCATTACGTTTCAAGCTGAACGTACCAGTGGATAGAGCAGTCAAGTCAATAGTGATATAATTGTAAGTATTGCCTCCAATCGTCTTGGAAGTCACCGAAGGCGTATACCAGTTGGAATCATACTTATACACCAGTAAGCCACTAGAATGATATACGTAAATC
>JBGVBD010000139.1:0-7243 GCA_045225255.1 Prevotella sp.
GCGGACAAACAACTCCTTCACATGTTCTGGTGTAGCCATAAAGGTATCGAGGTTCACCGACGGTCTTCCACATACTGCCGTATGGAACTTCGTATCGATATAGTCTGGACCGCATTTAAATGGCTGCACCCGATAGCCCTTCTGCGTCAGCAACGCCATCAACCCTCGGGCAATCGTCGTCTTGCCCGAGCCGCTATGTGGTGCCGCTATCAAAAATGCCTTCATCAAATGCAAAAGTATGAATTTTTTAAGATTCCACAAAATTATTGTATAATTATTTGCAAATATCGGGAATAGTTTGTATCTTCGCACCCAGATATGGTAATCTGGCGGTTGATGCCGCCTGATGTAAGGGAATCCGGTGAGAGTCCGGAACTGTACCTGCAGCTGTAATCCCCCTTCAAGAAAGCCTGTTTGTATAACGCCACTGATGACGAAGAATTCAAAAATTGAAAAATTGAAGAATTGAAATCATCGGGAAGGTAAAACAGACTGGGGAAAGTCAGAAGACCTGCCTTAATAGTTAAAAGTAGTACGCACGCACAGGAATATGCGGTGACGGAAAAGCAAAAAGAATGATGAAACGAAGACAGGGATTGGCTTTATGCCTTTGGCTGTTGGCTGTTGGTACATGGGCGCAGACGGATGTCATTCCCGAGCAAGGCTCGCCTACCCGTAGCCTTTGGCGCACTGATAGTTTACAAGAAGTGGTGGTGACAGGTACTGGCACGCAGCATCTGTTGAAGGATGCCCCTGTGCAGACAGAGGTGATTACGCAGAAGATGCTGCGCAACTACGGCGGCAAGAGCCTGGAGGACATCCTCGCAGGTCTGACGGCATCGTTTGCCTTTGCCGAGGGTGATATGGGCTCGCAGATGCAGCTCAATGGTTTAGGAAACAGCTATATTCTGATACTTATCGACGGCAAACGCATTCATGGAGATGTGGGTGGCGAGAACGACCTTGGACTGATTGATCCGCACAACATTGAGAAGATAGAAATCGTAAAGGGAGCACAGAGTGCGCTCTATGGCAGCGATGCGATGGCTGGTGTTGTAAATATTATTACCAAGAAACATAGTGAGAAAGGAATCTATGCCGACAATAGCACTCGCTACGGGTCGCACAATGATCTTCGCCAGCATAACAGCATAGCTTTTACGTTAGGAAAACTCTCATCGCAAACCAACTTCCAGTTGCAGCGTAATGACGGTTGGCAGAATACGACTGAAGAATATGCCGAAGCTATGGTGCTGACTGACAGCAAGAACAAAACGGTGAATAAATTCCGCAATTGGCAGATAGCCGAACGTATCACATACCGACTGTCACCTAACACCCAACTATATGCTGAGGGTACCTATTATAAGAAGAACATCTGTCGCCCTCAGGACGGTACCCATCCCAGTTGTGATGTCTATACTTACGATTTGCGATACAATAATTCATCAGCTTCGGTAGGCGGGAAATGGAATCCTGGCGGAAAAAAGGATATCATCACACTCGACATAGACTGGAACAAGCACGCCTATTATTACGACTACACAAAAGGCACATACGAGTATGTATTGCTGAAAGGTGAAGAGTACGGAGATATGGACGGCGAATGGTATTCTGTACTGATGAAGCCAGGACAGAGCAAGTTGCAGAGCGACCAACAGCGCGTGATGGGACAGTTGAAGGGCATCTTCTATCTGCTCTATGACAATACGCTGAGCGCAGGTGCAGAATACCGCTATGACTATCTGAAAGCCCCTGACAGGACTGAAACAGGCACAGCCAGTGATAGAACGTCGGCTCTCTACGTACAAGACGAGTTTGATATGCTGAAATGGTTGAATATTACAGCTGGACTCCGATTGGTGGAGAATCGCAATTTCGGCTTCCGTCTGACTCCCAAAGTGAGCGCTATGTTGTCTATTGATGACTTCCGATTCAGATTGGGTTGGAGTCAAGGTTTCAAGACGCCTACTGTAAAAGAACTTCATTATCGTTATCTGCACGTGATGGGCAGTAGCACATTCTTTAATATCGGTAATACCAATCTGGGTCCTCAGACCAGCAACTATTACTCGGCTAATGCAGAGTATCGTGGACGAAAGGTGACAGCTTCAGTCACAGGTTATCTGAACAAGCTCGATAATATGATTGCGCTGGTAAACGTTCCTCCTGGTGAGATTCCTGCTGGCATCACTACCGCCTATCTTGGCGATGGCAGTAGTAATGTTCAGGCACGTATGTATAAGAATATGGATGATGCCAGAACTTGTGGAGTAGATGTTACGATGTCGTATAAGCCGATGAACGACCTGACGCTGAATGCTGCATATAGTTACCTTGACACAAAAGCCCATCTTTACGACGAGCACAAAGACAAGATGAATACCGTTGTGATAGATGGAACTGCCTATCATAAATGGAACGTTTCGGCTATGTTCAGTCATACATTCAGCCCCAGTTATTCATTAGCCATCAGCCTCTCGGGTCGTGGTAGCAGCAAACGCTACTATGAGAATAATGGCGATGGAAAAGCCTTCCAGATATGGCGCATCAACACCACACATGACCTTGGAAAGACGAACAAGATGCTGGCTTACAGATTAGAATTTGGAATAGACAACATCTTCAATTATGTGGATCGTACCATGCGCCCTTATCACCTTGGAAACAACACCTCTGGGACGACAGTTTATGGCACTTTCAGCATCAAATTCAATTTCGGAAAACGAGTTAATAAACATACAATTTCAACAAAACAAAACAGTAATTATGAAGAAGATTAAATCTCTCTTAGTGGCTGCAATAGCATTTGCAATGGTAGCCCCAGTCTTCACCGCATGTAGCAGTGACGACAAAAATGAAACTGTAGAGAACATCATTTCCGAGTTCTCTGTCAACGACAAGATGGTGGCCGAGCAGAAGGCCAAGTCTGGAAAGGATGTCGCCGTGTTGCTGGTAGCCTTCGGCTCTACTTGGAACAATGCTTTCCTTGCATTCGACAAGACAAAGGCAGCCTATGAAGCTGCTTTCCCACAGGCTGACGTCTATGTATGCTTCTCGAGCGATATCTGCATCAACCGCGCCAGCGTAGGTGAGAATGTAGATGACAATGGTAACATCGTGAAGCGCGACTACTACGAGCCTCGCTACCTGTTACATGCCATCGGTGCTGCCAAGTACAGCAAGATTTATGTACAGTCGCTGCAGGTTATTCCGGGTGAGGAGTTTGCCGCTGTGGTTGCCAGCGTCAAGAAATTCATGAACAATGGTTACATTGGGGATGCACACTTGGACGACAAGTATCTTGAGAAGTTAGCCGAAAACGAGGCTATCTTCCTCGGCATGCCTCTGCTAAACAATCCTGAAGTAGATGTTCCTGAGGTTGCCAAGCAGCTGAATGCGCTCTACAGTTCTGAGACACAGCAGGGAGTTGTGGCTTTCATGGGTCACGGTAACCCCGACAACTACGATACCTTCAAGGCTAACGTCCGCTACGAGCAGCTGGAAGAGGAACTGCAGAAATTCAGCCCCAACTATTTCGTTGGTACTGTCGATATGCCCGACAACTACAAGCAGGATGTAATGGCACGTATGCAGGAACAAGGTATCAACAGCGGTAAGGTTTATCTGCACGCTCTAATGTCTATCGCAGGTGACCATGCTCACAACGACATGGCCGGTGGTGCATTAGAAGGACAAGACGAAGAGGAATACTGGAAACCGATGGCTCCTGAGAGCGAGGATGTCAGCTGGTATGAGTTTTTCAAACATGCAGATTATGAACCTATCGTTCCCATTTCTGGAAAACACCCACTGGGTCTGCTGGAACTCTCAGGTGTTCTGAATGTATGGATCAATCACACCAAGAATGCTGAGTTCTTAGAGGACGCATACCACTCTATGTATCCAGAGGAGTGAAAAGTGAATAGTGAAAAGTGAAAAAAGGTATTATTATTTTCGTGGCACTCCTTTCGGGGAGTGCCGCTTTCGCCCAAATCCATCAAACGGAACAGCGCGACTCATCACTGGTGAGCCGCACGTATAGCCTGAATCCTGTGGTAGTGACTGGTTCCGGTCATCACCAACGACTGAAAAGCACAGCCACTCCTGTACATGTCATCAGCAGTCAGGAGATTCGCGAACAGGGTGTTACCACCTTCGATGATGCCTTGATACGTATGATGCCCCAGGCATCGATGGCACCCAACTCCATGGGTACCTTCCTGCGTCTGAATGGGTTAGGCAACAAGTATATCCTCGTCCTCATCAATGGACAGAAACTATCAGGTGATATCTCGAATAATATCGACCTGAGCCGTATCAATATGTCAAGGGTGAAACGCATCGAAGTACTTGACGGGGCAGCCTCATCACTCTATGGCAGTGATGCCATAGCCGGAGTAATCAATATCATCACTGACCAGCCGACAGACGAGGTAATCAGTATCACCAACAACCTCAAAGTCAGTGGTCACGGAATCCTGACAGAGAGTGTCGGATTAGATATCTATAAAGGGCATATCGGTTCCTATACCTCCTTCACGCACAATCGTGCCGACAGTTACCAGAACAATAACCTGGAATATGTGAAAGGCTCTGATACCGAGACACAAGAAACCATTGCACCCTATTTCACTGGCTATTGCTCCAGTGTCATCAGTCAGAAATTCACCTATAACCCTACGCAGCATCTGGCGCTTCATGCAGGGTTAGACTACTCATACAAGATAACGAATCGTCCAGAGACACGAGAGGATATCCCTGGCGGTACCGACTATGAGATGCGCTATAAAGGTTTCCGATGGAACATCGGCGGCATTTATAAGTTTAACAACAGGAACTCTATACAGGCAGACTTCACCGTTGACTGTTTCCGCTATGGCAAGGAATACGATGTAGAAACCAAGGACTATGCCGTTGGAGACTATGTACAGTCTAAGAAACAACGCTCCATGGAAGGACAAGTGAAAGCGATTCTCGGACTATCCTCAAACTCTACGACCATCTTCGGTGCAGACTGGCATAAAGACTACCTCACGGCATCTTCCGGGAATATCGAAGAACATGTCTATAACATCGCTGCCTATGCACAGCATGAGATGAAATTTCTCAAGGACTTCACAGCGACACTTGGGTTACGTCTGACTCACCATGAGACATTCAACCAGCGTCTTACTCCCAAGGTCACTGTCATGTATGCTCCTGGCGATTTCCGATTCCGTGCTACTTACTCCGCAGGATTCCGTGCACCTGGACTGGATGAGCTCTACTATCACTATTTCTCTGTGAATCGTGGGAAACCACAGATTATCTTTGGCAATAAGGACCTCGCACCAGAGAAAAGTCATTATTTCTCCCTGAATGCCGAATACCGTACCCAGTTCATTGCCATGAGCATAACAGGTTATCTCAACCGTATCAAGGATATGGTGGTGCGTAAGAATATTAATGTTGACGACAACACTCTAAGGATGCTCCAAGAAGAATTCCCTGAGATGACCGCTGATCAGGCTGCCAAGCTCGAACGCTACTCACTCTATCAGAATAGTGATGAGGGAGACGTCAAGGGGATTCAGGCGGATATCTCAGTAAACCTCTTCCAAGGCTTCAATTTCTCGGCAAGTTATGCCTATACTTATGCCCGTACTAAGAGCGAAGAGGAATGGACACTATTGGAGCGCAGCATCCGTCATGCTGCTACCATTGCTGCTAACTATCACCACACATGGGGAAAGTATCGGCTCAATGTCAACATAAACGGCAAACTGCAGTCAAAGACGTATTATCCAGACTATGAAGACGCACCAGGTTTCGGACTATGGAATCTCCATACTACCCATACCATCGACTGTGCCAAATGGGTTATACTCGAACCCTGTATCGGTATTGACAACCTCTTCGACAAGGTAGATCGCCGTATTGATTCAGCTAACAGGAAATATGCCCTCTACACCCCTGGGCGTATGCTTGTGGTTGGACTGAAAGTTAAGTTTAAGTAATTTATTTGGCATTTTACTCACTTATTCGTACCTTTGACGACAATATGGGAAAGATTATCATTGCAGGCATAGGACCTGGTAGCATGGAAGACATCACACCCGCTGTACTGGAGGCAGTACAACAGGCTGATGTCATTGTAGGATATAAATACTATTTCCAGTTTATCCAACCGTATATCAAGGATCATTGTGAGTGTGTCGATACGGGTATGAAGAAAGAAAGGGAACGTGCCCGGCAAGCCTTTGAGTTCGCTGAACAAAACAAGACGGTGGTCGTCATCTCTTCTGGTGATGCTGGTATCTATGGAATGGCGCCACTCATCTATGAAATGAGGAAGCAGCGAGGGACGGATATAGAGATCTGTTCCTTACCAGGAATCTCTGCTTTCCAGAAGGCCGCCTCATTATTGGGTGCCCCTATCGGACATGATATGTGCATCATTTCCCTGAGTGACCTGATGACTCCATGGGAAACTATCGAGCGACGTATCAAGGCGGCTGCCACTGGTGATTTCGTGACAGCCGTATACAACCCCAAAAGTCATGAACGCTATTGGCAGCTCTATCGTCTGCAAGAGATATTCCTGCATGAGCGTTCTGGAGAAACACCAGTAGGTTATGTCCGTCAGGCAGGTCGTGAGGAACAGGAGGTGAAGGTTACTACCCTCGCCCAGTTCAACCCTGAGGATATCGATATGTTTACCGTTATCCTCATTGGTAACTCACAGTCCTATATTGCTGATGATAAGATTATCACACCACGCGGATATTACACAAAGTCTCCCCTCTCTTTGGAGGGGACTAAGGGGAGGCTCATCATGATAGAATCCTTCCGCACCATTACAGGTGAGTTGAAGAAGGATTATCCCCTTGACCACAAGTGGGCGTTACTGCATGCGATTCATACTACTGCCGATTTTGAGATGGAAGACATTCTTTATACGGATAAAGGGGCAGTAGAGACACTATATCATAAGGTAAAAGACGGAACACTGAAAACCATCATCACTGATGTCACGATGGTGACTAGCGGTATCCGAAAGGGAGCGCTTCAACGTTTAGGCATTGAGGCGAAATGCTACCTCAACGACCCACGTGTGGAAGAACTAACCAAGCCCTCCCTCCTTTTGGAGGGGGGTGGGGGGAGGCTCCTCACTCGTACACAGGCAGGTATCCGTCTTGCCGTAGAGGAACATCCTGAAGCTCTCTTTGCCTTTGGCAATGCCCCCACAGCCCTGATGGAA
>JBGVBD010000140.1:0-3768 GCA_045225255.1 Prevotella sp.
TGTCCGTATTTCAAGAGATTCGAAGTGTCTCAGGTATGCTGCGAGGGTGTGAACGGTGCCAGTACGTCAAGGATGGCTTTCCGAGGCACGAAGGAAATGAAGGATTATGTCCGGCGCGTTTGCGCTGCCAATTGGGAACAGTGTCCAATCGCAAAAGGATTAAACGGATTTTGGGAGGAAGAATTGAATGGCAAAAAATAACTTTGCAAAGGCCGTGAACAACGTCCTGAAGCAATCGCATGCGAACGCGACAAGGTGCTGCATGGTTTGGGCGGCATTGGCACTCAGGGAA
The DNA here is from genome assembly GCA_045225255.1 of Prevotella sp. Classification (GTDB taxonomy): domain Bacteria; phylum Bacteroidota; class Bacteroidia; order Bacteroidales; family Bacteroidaceae; genus Prevotella. The sequence continues at coordinate 293 of JBGVBD010000140.1, forward strand.
GAGGGTTACGGAAGGGACCGTCTGAAGCGCGTCCTCGATAACATCCTCAAATATGCATGCGCGTTAAATAGCAAGGTAAGCATCAACGAGCAGCTCGAACATATCGAGAAGATAACTGGCCTCCGGATCGTTTGGGGCGATGACGACGAGATCAGGATTGAAGATTGCGAGGAGTGGGACGATGAAGAAGGATGACGACAATCTCGGATTGATGGCCGTAATGCTTGAAGTCGGAATCGTGATTGTAATCTGCATCGTCATACTGGCGAGGCTTCCAAAGAACGACGGAAAGAAAGAAGTTCCTTCCGTGACGGCCACTCCAACATTGGCAGCAGGGCCGACAGACGTTCCGACGGTCACTCCGTCTTCTGCGGTCACTCCGTCTCCGACGGCCGTTCCTACAAGGGAACTTTCAGCATATCGTGCATATTTTCCGAAAAGAAGCACGATAAAGGAAGCGGAGCCGGGACATGAATGCAAGCCGCTTACTTGGTATACATCGTATAACGTGCCTGGGAGCGCACAGGCGAGGCTTCAGAAGGTTGCAAAAACGGCGGAGAACGGAATCCGCGTCGTTACGGATCCGGAAGGCTTCGACCGGTATTGCGTCGCGCTCGGCACATATTGGGCAGGCGCTCATCCGGAGCATATCGGCCGGTGTGTTGATGTGGTCATGGTAAACGGTGCGGTCCTTCTGTGCGTCCTGGCGGACGTTAAACAGACAAAAGACACAAAGAATCAGCAGAACAAGTACGGCAAAGGAAACAACGACATTCTTGAATTCATATGTGACAAGTCGGTGCTTCGCGAAGGGATTCTGAACTGTTCGGAGATTTCCGAGGAGTTCAAAGGAGACGTGAAGCTGATGATTGTCATGGACATGTGGATTGAAGGATTTGGAAAGTGAGGAAGAGCGAAATGAGCAATAAATTGAACGAAGACGCAAGCATGATCATCCAGGATTATAAACTTGCGAAGGATCCGGAGGAACAGATTGAGATCATGGCGCAGACACATGCGACAAGCACGGCGGAGATCAGAAAGCTGCTCTTTGAAAACGGAGTTTATAAGATCAACGGAGAGCATATTGCAAAGGCGCTTGAAATACTTCAGAAGGGCGGAAAGAATCACGGCATTGCAAACCTGAGAAGCTGGATATCGGCATTTGGCCAGTGTAATGCGAGTCAGGCGAAGAAAGTGCTGCTCGATTACAGAGCGTGTCCGTGGGACGGACGGCCGGAAGCTGCTATCCCGGACGAAGAATTTGCAAAGGCTTTCGGAGAAAATCGGAAAGAGGACCGCAAGAACGCTGTAAAGGTATACGGTCAAGGATTTGGCGCGAAGGAAAACAGCATTATTGTTAGCGCTCTAAAGGCGCTGCTTGAAGAGCGGACATCTCGGCTTGACTTCGCGACGAACGACGCGACGGAGAAGCGGCATAAGTATGAGAGCGCAAAGCAAGCGTATGATGAGGCGATGAAGAGAATGGATGCGGCAGCAGAAGAATTACAGGAAGTGAAGAAGCTGCTGGAACGGATTGGAGGATGAACATGGCAAGGTTGAATTTGGCAGCAGATGGAAACAATCAGGAAATCGTCCTGGCATATTTGGAAGAGAATGCAAGCGATTCGCTCGTTGAACGGATCAACGGCGGAAAGAAGACCATGAAAGACTGTTGGTCATACATCACGAGCCAGGCGCGAAAGAAAGCGGTCAACAATTGCGCATGCATCGAGGACAAAGAAGTCTTCGGATGGGCGGTGCATTTCTTCGAAGAGGACGACATTAAGCCAGAGACGGCGAAGAACGAAAAGAAGGAGACTGATCAGGAGACGCACGAAAAGTACATGAAGCAGCTCGAAGCACAGCACGCGAAGCTGAAGGAGGAAGAGGCAAAGAAAAAGGCCGAGAAGGAAGCCGAGAAGAAAGCGGCGGAGGAACGGAAGATCCGAGAGCGTGAAGACAGGAAGAACGTTCCCGGCCAGCTCGATTTCTTCAGCCTGTTGGGAGGAATGTGACATGTGCAGAAACATGATGCCGAGAGTCGTTCCGGCGAACGTGCCGTGGAAGGAAATGAGGATCCCAAAGGAAGTGAGAAAGGCGGCCGAGGAGATCGGAGGCACTCATTGCTCGACAAGATGGCTCACATGGTTTGAAGAGGGAGAGAACGGAGGACTTCTTGCAAGGACATTCGCATACAAGAGCAACCGCAGCTCAGGAACGCATCTCTTCGAGTGCATGAGGGAATGGATCGGCGGAAGCCTGATGCTGATCAGACATGTTTATTATCAGCCGATGAACGGATGGCTTTGCTGGTTTCCGGCCGACAATGAGATTGTCGACATGTCATGGAGAGAATGCGCTGTCAGTGACATTCCGGGTGTATGGCTCGACATTGTGAACGTCGACAAGATATTCGAAGTGGAGGAGTTCAAATATTGCGGATGGCAGCGCGGCCTTCCGTGCATCGAATATCTGAGGCTGTACAAGGACAATCCGGGAGTCGAGTTCTTCGGCCGGATCGGAATCATGCCGACGAAGAGTCTGATCAACAAGGCAAAAAAAGACGGCCAGTTCCGAAAATGGCTTCGCGGATTTCCGAGGGAAGACGCTTTGCATGTGAACTGTTTCGGACCAAAGGCAATCATTGACGCATATAAGGCACATTCTTACGATGTGGCAGCAGCCTATACAAAAGCGTCCGAACACAGGCGGCTCGTGACGGAAGTGAGGCAGCTTGGAGGAGGGCCGGTTTTAAAGGCAGGCTTCTCGGCGGAACGGATCCATGACTATCTGTGGGAGAACGAGAAAGGAAGAATTTTTCATTTTTATGCCGATTATATCCACGCGTGCGAATATCTCCATATCGACCTGACGGACACAAAGAACGCTTTTCCGAACGATCTCCGGAGGATGCATGACATGAGAGCCGATCAGATGGCTGCGGAAATGGCCAAAGAGGACCGGAAGAAGAAAAGGCTTCTGTATCGGAACTTTGACAAGGTTTCAAAAAGCCTCAAATGGTGCGAGACGGAAGCAGCTGCTTTTTGCGTCGTCATTCCGAGGACTCCGGCGGACCTTGTGAGGGAGGGAAACATCTTGCATCATTGCGTCGGAAAGATGGGATATGACAAGAAGATGGCCGACGGAAAGACCTTTATCGCATTTGTCCGGAATGCGGATCATAAGACGGTGCCATTTGTGACGGTCGAATATGATCTCGACAGAAACACTGTGCGCCAGTGTTACGGTGCGCACGATTCACGGCCAGCGGACGAAGTGAGGAAGTTCGTTGACGAATGGGCGCAGATGGTCAAGGAACATCTTCTTGAAGAACGGAAGGAGATGGCAGCAGGATGAAAATTTACTGGTGCAATCCGGACAAGGGGCGGAAATGGTGCACGAAGCCGGAGCGCTTCTGCGGCCGGTATTGTACCATGACATACAATTCACAATATTCGGACGATGGAAAGCCG
>JBGVBD010000141.1:0-4265 GCA_045225255.1 Prevotella sp.
ACCGATTGCATGAGCGTAGATAGCGACACATCCAACTCGTCGGGGTTTTTTACACCGAGACTCACCGTGAGGCTCCCTTGCGGGTCAGCATCAATCAGCAAGACCTTATTTCCGGTGTTTGCAAGGCCCACGCCGAGATTAACTGTAGTAGTCGTTTTACCGACGCCGCCTTTCTGGTTCGTGATAGCGATCACTTTACAGTTTTCCATGCGTTTTCCTCCTTTCTTAGAATTCACGACCCATTAAACTAAGCTCTGGATCATGTAAAAGCGCAGTATTTGTTCTCAACGCCCTCTGCGCTATAGGAAGTCATCAAGCGACCATGTGCTTCATGGTCTCATAGGAGTCTCACCTCTGCCGGGTTCTCCGCCAGCCCCATAGGGAAGTATCATTGTCCTCAAACCTGTCATGGCCATATCGGGAGCAACCCGATATTTACAGCACTGGATTCTCGCAAGAGCGTACATGCTGCACGGCTCATCAGTTTGATTAACGTACTTGATGACCTGTATATTCAATTTTTAAGGTTCAGCGAAGGGGTTTTCCTCAGAGAGGAAGAAGTCCCTTCACTAGTTAAGCCATTTGAGACCCTGTTTTTCAGGGTTGTCTTCAAAAAAATTTTCGGAAATAAAAAAAGCCCCACAAGAATCCATCTAAGATCCTTGTGGGGTCATGTGCTGAGTGAGTTTATTCTCTATTCTTATAACGCCAGCAGAGATAGTTCCGCCGAATTGTCTCAACGTCCTTTTCAGGCTCTGCCTCAATGTATATATTAGATCGCTTGAATGCGGTGAGAACTGCGTTAAGTAGATCTATCGAGGAGTTCCCTTTTGGAATGATGTATCTGTCATTTGGCACGTTTCCTTCTGTTATTGTGTATAGCTTGATCCCTCGCTTCTTACACTGCAATCGCTTGATTCCGTATTCTTCTATTCCGATCTTAGAATTACGGATTCCTCCAGTATCTATAGCAATTCCGACGGATGGAATGTATGTATCCAGGTGAATGCCAATGGCCGTTTCATCATTCAGCTTTACTTTTAACCCATATTTCCCAGCATAATACAGGACAGCCAACTGCGGCAGTACGGACTTAAATTCTTTTTCGCATTCAAGGCAGCCTTCTCCGTTCACGGTCCTATTATATATAAAGGCGTTCCATGAATGACCGCAAGAGCCTTTCCACCAAGCTCTTTTCATTGCGTATCTGGAAACAGTAGCGGGACTTCCTTCATTCTTTGTATAATCCCACTCCCTTGCAATGTCCGGATCTGTGGTGGCAAGATCATTGACCCCTTGTTTTACTTTACGATTTGCACAGACAGGGCAAGGGCCTCCATGCACACGGGTATGGACAACGGACTGCCATTCATAACCGCAGGTACTGCATTTCCACCAAATATTCAGCCGAGACTTCTCGTTTATATCTTCTGGGAGAAGGGGAAGGTTTCTTTCAGACCATTCCTCAGCAAGAGCAGGCTGCTTTGTTTTCAGATCATTAAATCCCTTCAACAGCTTGATCCCGCTACAGAATGGGCACTTGCTTCCTCCCGCACGGGTGGATATAAGCGTCTCCCACTCATGGCCTTTCTCACACCGCCACCATACCATTCTGTTCGCTCCCGCTGGAGCTTGGTCCGGTGTCCAGGGAAGATTTCTTGGTGACCATTCCTTTGCCAGTTCTGGATGAAGAGTAGCAAGGTCGTTAAACCCCGGCATGATTTTATTATTGGAACAATACGGACAGCCTGTCCCTTTGACTCTTGCGCGTATTTCTGCTGTCCATTCATGACCGCACTTGCCTTTCCATTTTACCTTTCGATGAGATGCGGCATTTACATTGTTGGGTTTTAGCGGCTCATTTTCCGAAGACCATTCATCGACCAACTCCGGCTTAATGGATGCAAGATCATTAAAACCTTCCAGTACCCTCATCCCAGCACAATAGGGGCAACCTTCGCCGGAATGTCTGCTTTTAGGACTTGCAAGCCATTCATGTCCACACTTGCCGATCCACCAGTATTTCTTGTTTGATCCGTATGTAATATCTGAAACCGTCAGCGGCAGATTTCGTTCCGAAAACTCAGAGGCAAGTTCCGGATGCATTTCAGCAAAACTTTGTCCCATGGCTGCACCTCCTTCATGGACACAGTGTACCCGGAATGGCTGAAAATATGAAATGTGCAGGAGCTGAAGAGGAGTAATGATAACAAAAAAGCGCCCCTAAGCAATTGCTCAGAAGCGCCTCAACAATGTGTCTCAATGAAAATTTCTGACTTAGTGCATCAACATTGCCGTAGCATTCGATATCAAGTCTCGTCCAATGACGCCTGGTAGCCGTTTTCCTTGTCCCCAGTTATAGTTATGTGATAAGTCTCACGAAAATCCGCATTGAAAGAAATCGGATCGAGCAGAACCGTATATTCTTCAGGATAGTCGTTTTCATAGTTCGGATCGCAGTATTCCGTGATGACCCTGAATCGAACAGACAGACCCACCGAGTCTGCCGGGTTTTCATATTCCTGCTTGTGAAGCGTCCAGTATACAATTTCATTGCTCTTCAGATCGGATTTGTCAGCATTAGAAATACCTCCGCTGGTTTCAACGCCGTCCAAGTTTTGATCGAGGATCAGCAGTCCAATGTCTTCTTTCAAATCCAATTGGATTATCAGCAGAATCTCGTCTTCCGCTACCTGCGGCGGTGCATCATCTGACCCACTGCAGCCGGACATGCTGACTGCAAGCAACATGACAAGGAGTGTGAAAAGCAGAATACTCATCTTTTTTCTCATCTGTCTTTCCTCCTCGTCATGATGATTCCAACAATTGCCCCAATGAGTACGATCGGTGCAACTCGGACAAATACCCATTCAAAGGAATGGAAAGCAGTCCCAAGAACTGCCGTTTCAGGGTCATTGTAATTCCATCCCAAGTAAGGGCTGTTTAGGTAAAATAATATCGCTGTGATGATTACGATCACAACTGCCATTGAGATAAAAAGCCAATGAGCTATCTTCCTGCGTGACTGTTGCCTTTTAGAAAGCTGAAGGTTGATCACCTCCAACTTTTGAGATATTGCTTTCAGATTATCTGCCTCCGGCTCTGTAACTGCCTCTCCAAGCAAAGTGCTGACGGGAGTTTCAAGTGCTTCAGATAACGCAAGCAGCAACTCAGAATCCGGAACAGACAGGCCTTGCTCCCATTTGGAAATCGTTTGCCGAACCACATTCAGCTTAACTGCGAGTTCTTCTTGGGAAAGGCCCTTTGCTTTTCTGATTGTCTTAATGTTTTCACTTAACATGGCAAAAGCCTCCTTTCGCAGTCATGATACGCCCGGCAGGTCCGTTGCCACAAGCAACGCAGATTAACATCGGCGCAATGCAAGGTATAATTTGAGGTATTGCCTCTGAACCAACAATGTTCAGAGGTATTTTTGTCATTATGCCATTTAACACCTGCCGTTGATTGCAGTGAGGAAGCCTTAATGCGTCAATTAAATATTTCGCTTGAATTATACTGCAAATCATCGTATTCCATCCATTAACGCAAAGCTGCTGGATTGACAAGAGCCCCGAATTGAATCGGAGCTCTTGGTGAAAATGTGCAATTTTGGGGACTTGCGGTGACTTACAGCCACTTTGGTGTACTTATGGTGTATTTGTGTGAATTTCGGCGAAAAAGCGGCAATGTAGTACATACCGTATTTCCGGCAAAAGAGTACATGCTATGGTGTACTTTTAATACAGCTTTGCGCCTGCCGGAATGCTCGGATCGACCATCAGTAGATGCAGCTTTTCTTCTTCGCCTTCCTTGTGAACGGCGCTGATCAGCATACCGCAGGAATCAATGCCCATCATCTTTCTGGGCGGAAGATTCGTGATGGCGATGCAGGTCTTTCCGACCAGCTCTTCCGGCTCATAATAGGCGTGAATACCGCTTAAGATGGTGCGATCAGTGCCGGTTCCGTCGTCCAAAGTGAACTGAAGGAGCTTCTTGCTCTTGGGAACGGCAACGCAGTCCTTGACCTTCACGGCACGGAAATCGGACTTGGAGAAGGTCTCGAAATCGACGAGATCCTCAAACAGCGGCTCAATCACGAGGCTTGCAAAGTCAGGCTTTTTCGCATCGAAGATCGGCATGGAAGGATCGTTCGCATTCACCGCCGGAGCCTCTTCAGACGCCGTTTCTGTTGTTGCAGCATCCTCAGATTTCTGTACACCATTCTTGTCCTTTGGTGTATCTAAGGGTTTCATCGTCGGGAAGAG
>JBGVBD010000142.1:0-3330 GCA_045225255.1 Prevotella sp.
TCTTCCTTCTCTCGGTCGAACTGGATGGACAGTGACGCATCGGTTGGATCGATGGCGTTCCACAACTTGGAGGCTTCCGACCCCTTGAAGTAATAATAGTCCCATGTAAAGACTTTACGCTCACCTTTGAAAAGGAGAATGGTCTTCTTGTCGGGGCCGTAGGTCTCGAATAAGCGGTCGATTTCTTTAGTGTACTCGTTCTTCATGTCACTTCTCGTCGAAAGTCTTGATGGCGTCGTACAAGTTCGTCACGAAGTTCTCGATGACCTTGCGCTTCATGTCCTTGTACAAGGTGTCGTACCAGAAAACCGGAGTATCCTTGGTGCCGTCCTTCCCAATATAGTAAACTTCGAACCGCTTCTCGGCCTCGTTACGACGGAAGACGAGTATATCCTTCCTATACTCGTCGCCGTCAAGCGTGAACCCTTGATCCTTCAATAGCGATATAAGTCCGTCCGGTGTCATAACGCCCTAATCCATGTAGACATAGTGCTGACGGTCTTTCGGAACCCACCTATCCACCCAAGCCTTGATGTCGTCGGTAACTGGCTGGTGGAGATGGTCTCGCCAGTGCCAGATGAACTGGCGGACTTCGGTCGCCTTGTCGAAACGGTGGTCGAGCACGGTGTCGAGCAGTCCGTACTTGTAGAGGAGGACGTCCTCGGCAAGATGGCTGGCATACCTGATTTCGTCTGGAATCTTGTCGTCCATACGGTCGAATTCGTCTGCGGTGTACTTCTTGCCCTTGTAGTAGAGAGCGTCACGAGACACGGCGAAGTTGAGGTCAGGAAGCGCCTTGCAGAAGTCCCTCGCGTCCTTGTAGGCGTCGATGAACCCTTGGCGGAACTTGCAGTTCTTCCGCTTGCCGACAGTGTCGTAGAGGATGTAGCACTTGACGATACCGAGCTGGTCTCTCTTGTCCTTGTAGGACGCAATGTCCGGATAAGTGTCGTAGGGACGCAAGTCCGTCTTGAGCAGCGGTTCGCTCTTGAAGGTCTCCATTTCGGCTTGCAGATCCTTGGCGTACTGGACGAACTCGTCGTAGAAGCCGTTGTCGCCGTACGTAGTTACCTTGCACTTGTAGTTGATGCCGCGCTTGTGGCTGGGGATGCCGAACTCGATCGCCAAGTTGATCGTGCGGGACACCTTCTTTCCGTAACCGAGGTTGCGCTCGACCGTAATCCACGAGAAGCGCGATATCAGACTGCACGGCGTCTTCTTCAGCGTCGGATGGCCTTCAATGACCATTTCGCGGAGCTTGTCGAAGGCGACATCGAGGTAGCCGTACGGATGCCAGCAGTACTGGGCCGGGGAGCTGTTGCCAGTGTTGAAGTCGGTCGAGACGACGTGGAGCATCTGCATGCCCTTGATCCAGCTACGCAAGTACTCGCGCAAGACTTCCTTCCAGTCCATGTCGCGGAGACGCTTCATGATTTCCTTTCCGCGCTTGGTAAGCATCTCCCCAGTATGGTAATCGTGGAGATCCAGTATCTTCGGAGAGTAGTAGGCCGGATCCTCCGGCGTCCTTGTATCGAAGAACTCCCTACGCAATTCTTCTTCGGTCTTGCACTGGTCTTTACTTCTTATCATACAGTCTCCTATTCGTTATATGGAATCTTGTACGGTTCTTCGACAGTTATATCTTCCACTTCATACAAGATCGCTACACGAAGGTTTCCTTTATGATTAGCTACCAGCAAAACACAATCGGTTTCGCTCTCGTCATACTCTTCGTCAGTATGCGGAAGTCCGACCTGTTCATGCCAGCCAGCAATCCAGATAAGATGATCGCAACGGATACCAAAAATGTATTCGTCTGGCATTAGAACACACCCAGAACATCCATTCGGATGAAATGAACCTTCTCCGAGAAGACCGCGTGTAGAAACATCTTCACCTTTAAGCAGATCTTCAACGACAACATTCTTTAAATTGGTTGGTTTCCATGGGCAACCAGTGGCCCGTAATTTCCAATAGTCGGGTTCTCGAAGTACTCGTCGACTAGCATAACTATCATCTGGTAATGACATATTTAATCTCCTTTTTAAGAGTCGTGCTCGATGATGTAGCTCAGAATCGCCCACGAAATGAACAGTAGGACGAACGTGGACGTGATGCCGATGAACGTCGCAGTCGTGAACTCGTCGCTCGGCATCGAGAACACCCACAGAATGTCGATAACCATGCCCACCATGCTGATAAAGCACACCACCGAGCGCAGCAGCTCGTTACCAGGCTTGAGGAACCAATGTTTCAGTTTCTTGATCATTTATCTTCCTTCGCTGTTTCGTCCCAGCTGTACTCCACCAACGCCATCTTGGACTTGTCGAGTAGGCTGACTTGGTGGACGACGACCGCTTGCTTAGTGATGATGGGAGACCGATAGTCAAAAGTGTCGCCGTCTTCATAGATACGTATCGGTTCGACGTCCGCCCTTGACCGCATGTGCTTGTTCAAGAAAGGTCTCTCGTAGAACAGCCCCAGCCATACTTGGTCGCCGACCTTGCAGTGTACGATTAAGCTATTCTTCTGTTCACGGCTCAGCCTCAGGACTTGCGCCCTCGCCTCGTGATGGATTTCTACGTCGTTGTCGACGTCTACCCTAGTGTGGTTGTCAAACATAGTTGTGTCCTTTGTGTGACCCGAAATATAGCAAATACGCCTATGCCAGTCAACTGATAAACTACCGAGCATGAAGAACTTCGCCACATATCTCAATTCGCTGCCGACAAGTCCTCTGATCGAGGCCGTCAAGGCCCTTTATGAGCAACACGGCACAATCAGGAAACCTACCCCAGAAGAACTTTCCGAATTTGTCTCTATGGCGTCGGAGACCGAGCACACGATGCGTGGCGACTGGGATAGCAACCGTGAAGCAATCGTCAACGAAGACAAAGAGTTCATCGAGCAAGTCGCCAACGGAACATTCAATGCAGTTACCGACGGCAACGGAATAGTCATCTATGGCCCACATGACGGTCGCATGTACGTGTACTTGCTGTTCGTGAGGCCGGAATGCAGACGCACCGGAACCGCCAACAAGCTAATGGAATATGTCAAGTCGCAAGCTGGCGGAAAGCCGATCGCACTGAGCGTCAACAACCACAACGACGCTGCAAGGGCGCTATACAAGAAGCTAGGCATGGCCGACACCCAGAAATTCGGATATGACGGCTACGACATCATCGAAATGCAGACTCCGGTCACGGAGGCCGTCACGGCTTTGTACGAGAACACACATACAGACCGTGCGGTGAGAGTCAACAAGCTTCTCACTGCGTTTCTAAACGACTTCCGAGTCGAAGTCGATAAGGTCATACGTTCAAAGCT
>JBGVBD010000143.1:0-38172 GCA_045225255.1 Prevotella sp.
GAACTTTTTTACGGGAATAGCTCAGTTGGTAGAGCATCGGTCTCCAAAACCGAGGGTCGTGGGTTCGAGTCCTCCTTCCCGTGCTAAAATACTAATAGTATGTTTAAGAAGATTATCAATTATTGCAAGGCATGTTACGACGAACTTGCACATAAGACGACTTGGCCGACACGTAAGGAGCTGACACAAAGTGCTGTGTTGGTACTTTCGGCTTCTCTTATCATTGCAGTAGTAGTATGGCTGATGGATGTTATATTCAAGGCAGCCATGAGTTCAATTTATCCTAACTAAACGTTCGAAAGTAGAAGATGTCTGAGACAGGTATGAAGTGGTACGTATTGCGTGCCGTCAGCGGAAAAGAAGGCAAAGTCAAGGAATTCATCGAGGCTGCCAAGAAGCACAACGATGTCCTTGATGCTCATGTAGGTGAAGTTCTGCTCCCTACAGAGAAGTATGCCATGCTTCGTAACGGTAAGCGCGTGATCAAGGAGAAACTCTTCCTGCCAGGTTATGTGCTCGTTCAGGCAAGCCTTCAGGGTGAGGTAGCACATATGCTTCGCTTTATTCCGAACGTTCTTGGTTTTTTGGGTGGCATGGACAATCCTCAGGAGGTCCGCCAGTCGGAGATCAATCGTATTTTAGGTACTGCAGAAGAGACAACAATTGAGAGTGCAGAAATCAATATCCCTTATACTGTCGACGAGACAGTGAAAGTGGTGGATGGACCTTTCAGTGGATTCAGTGGTGTCATCGAAGAGGTGAATACCGAGAAGCGCAAACTGAAGGTGATGGTGAAGATTTTCGGACGAAAGACTCCGTTGGAACTAGCATTCACACAAGTAGAGAAAGAATAAGGCGTAAGTTACGGTACGTCTGTTCTATATATACGGTCGCAGGAGGCTTCCACTCCCAAGGCTTATATAAAGAATCAAATTAATTATTTACAGAAATGGCTAAAGAAGTTGCTGGATTAATCAAATTACAGATTAAAGGTGGCGCAGCGAATCCCTCTCCCCCAGTAGGACCTGCTCTGGGTTCGAAGGGTATTAATATTATGGGATTCTGCAAAGAGTTCAACGCCAGAACCCAGGATAAGGCTGGTAAGGTATTACCTGTCGTTATCACTTACTATGCAGACAAGTCATTTAGCTTCGTTATCAAGACTCCTCCCGCAGCTATCCAGCTGATGGAGGCTGCTAAGATTAAGGGCGGCTCTGCTCAGCCTAACCGTAAGAAGGTTGCTTCTGTTACCTGGGATCAGGTACGTGCAATCGCTGAGGATAAGATGAGCGACTTGAACTGCTTCACCGTGGAGTCGGCTATGAAGCTGGTTGCCGGTACAGCAAGAAGTATGGGTATCACTGTAAAAGGGGACTTCCCTGGTAAATAACAAATAACTTCAATTAGAAAAATGAGTAAACTGACAAAAAATCAAAAGTTAGTAGCTGATAAGGTTGAAGCAGGGAAAGCATACTCTTTGAAGGAAGCCTCACAGTTGGTGAAGGATATCACCACCACGAAATTCGAGGCTTCACTGGATATCGACGTACGCTTGGGCGTTGACCCGCGTAAAGCCAACCAGATGGTTCGTGGCGTTGTTTCGCTGCCGAACGGAACTGGTAAGGTAACACGCGTACTCGCTCTCTGTACTCCCGATCAGGAAGCTGCTGCTAAAGAAGCTGGTGCCGACTACGTTGGTCTTGACGAGTATATCAACAAGATCAAAGGTGGTTGGACTGATGTTGATGTTATCATTACAATGCCCTCATGCATGGGTAAACTCGGTCCCTTGGGCCGTGTGCTCGGTCCTCGTGGATTGATGCCAAACCCAAAGAGTGGTACTGTCACTATGGACGTTGCTAAGGCAGTGAAAGAGGTTAAGCAGGGTAAGATCGACTTTAAGGTTGACAAGGCCGGTATCGTGCACACGTCAATCGGTAAGGTGACCTTTACTGCTGATCAGATTTATGAGAACGCTAAGGAGTTCATTCAGACTATCATTAAACTGAAGCCTGCTGCTGCCAAGGGTACATACATTAAGAGTATCTTCATCTCAAGCACGATGAGTGCAGGTATTAAGGTGGATCCTAAATCAGTTGAATAACTCCGTAAAAGTTTAGTAAAATGAAAAAGGAAGTAAAAGATACTATTATTGTAGAACTCGGAGAGAAGCTGAAAGAATATCCTCATTTCTATCTGGTAGACGTTACTGGATTGAATGCTGAGAAGACAAGCGACCTTCGTCGCAAGTGCTTCAAGAGCGAGATTAAGATGGTCGTTGTGAAGAACAAGCTTCTGCACAAGGCTTTCGAAGCTTCTGAGATTGATTTTGAACCCCTTTACGGTTGCTTGAAAGGAAACACTGCCCTGATGTTCACACAGCAGGCAAACGTTCCCGCCAAGTTGCTGAAGGAATACAAGAAAGAAGGCATCCCCGCCCTGAAGGCTGCTTATGCAGAGGAAGGTTTCTTCGTAGGTGCCGACAAGCTTGATGAACTGGTTTCAATCAAGAGCAAGAACGAACTTATCGCCGATGTTGTGGCTTTGCTGCAGTCTCCTATCAAGACTGTCGTATCTGGTCTGAACGCTGGTGGTAAGATCCATGGACTGCTTGACGCTATCGCTGAGCGTAACAAATAAGCGAAAAGTATAACAATTAACATTTAAAAACATTAAAATTTAAATAAAATGGCAGATATTAAAGCTATTGCTGAAGAGTTGGTAAACCTTTCAGTTAAAGAAGTACAAGAGTTAGCTACAGTCCTGAAGGACGAGTATGGAATTGAGCCCGCTGCTGCAGCTGTTGCAGTTGCTGCTGGTCCTGCTGCTGCAGGTGCCGCTGAGGCCGCTGAAGAGAAGTCTTCTTTCGACGTAGTTCTGAAAGAGGTAGGTGCTAACAAGCTCCAGGTTGTTAAGGCCGTTAAGGAGGCTTGTGGTCTGGGTCTGAAGGAAGCTAAGGATCTCGTTGATGGTGCTCCCGCTACTATCAAGGAGGGTATGGCTAAGGACGAGGCCGAGAACCTGAAGAAGGCTATCGAAGAGGCTGGTGCCGTTGTTGAGCTGAAGTAATTTAAGCACAACCAAAATAGAATAGGTTAAGGACTTCCCAGTCGGAGGTTCTTAGCCTTTTTCTTGTCTTTTCTAGAAACAAATAATAATATATGGCTTCAAAATTAGTTGATAACAGAGTAAACTTTGGCAGTGTCAAGAATCCGATGCCGTTTCCGGACTTTCTTGATGTGCAATTAAAGTCATTCAAAGATTTCCTGCAGTTGGATACACCACCTGAGGAACGCAAGAATGACGGTTTGTATAAGGTGTTCGCAGAGAACTTCCCTATCACCGATACACGTAATAATTTCGTTCTTGAGTTCTTGGATTACTATATTGATCCGCCACGCTACACGATAGATGAGTGCTTGGAGCGTGGACTGACTTATAGTGTACCCTTGAAAGCTAAGTTGAAACTTTATTGTACGGATCCGGATCATGAGGACTTCGGAACCGTGATTCAGGATGTGTTCCTGGGTCCGATTCCTTACATGACATCCAATGGTACATTTGTTATCAACGGTGCTGAGCGCGTCGTCGTGTCTCAGTTGCACCGTTCACCAGGTGTATTCTTCGGTCAGAACATTCATGCTAACGGAACACTGCTCTATAGTGCCCGTATTATTCCGTTCAAGGGATCATGGATTGAGTTTGCTACTGACATCAACAATGTTATGTATGCTTACATCGACCGTAAGAAGAAGTTGCCTGTTACCACGTTGCTTCGTGCCATCGGTTACGAGAACGATAAGGATATCCTTGAGATCTTTGAACTTGCCGAGGAGGTAAAGGTCAACAAAGCCTCATTGAAGAAATCTCTTGGTCGTAAACTCGCTGCCCGTGTACTGAAGAGCTGGAACGAGGACTTCGTCGATGAGGATACTGGTGAGGTTGTATCTATTGAGCGTAACGAGGTAATCATGGAGCGTGAGACAGAGATTACCGAGGAGAATATGAATGACATCCTGGAAAGCGGTGCTCAGACTATCCTGATTCACAAGGACGAGTCTGTAGCTCAGGATTATTCTATCATCTTCAATACACTGCAGAAAGACCCCAGTAACTCCGAGAAAGAAGCCGTATTGTATATCTATCGTCAGTTGCGTAATGCTGATCCTGCAGATGATGCCAGTGCCCGTGAGGTTATTCAGAACCTCTTCTTCTCTGACAAGCGTTACGATTTGGGCGATGTAGGTCGCTATCGTATCAATAAGAAGTTAGGTCTGGACACTGAGATGGATGTTCGCGTCCTGACGAAAGAGGATATTATTGAGATTATCAAGTATCTCATTCAGTTGATTAACTCAAAGGCTACCGTCGATGATATCGACCACCTGTCAAACCGTCGTGTACGTACCGTTGGTGAGCAGTTGAGTAATCAGTTCTCTATCGGATTGGCCCGTATGAGCCGTACCATCCGTGAGCGTATGAACGTTCGCGATAACGAGGTATTTACTCCGACAGACCTGATTAATGCCAAGACGATCTCGAGTGTGATCAACTCGTTCTTCGGAACCAACCCGTTGTCACAGTTCATGGATCAGACCAATCCACTTGCTGAGGTCACTCACAAACGTCGTCTCTCGGCTTTAGGTCCTGGCGGTCTGTCTCGTGAACGTGCCGGATTCGAGGTACGTGACGTACACTATACACACTATGGCCGTCTCTGCCCGATTGAGAGCCCTGAAGGTCCTAATATCGGTCTGATTTCGTCACTCTGTGTATATGCTAAGATTAACGAACTTGGCTTTATCGAGACTCCATACCGTAAGGTAGAGAACGGTATTGCCAATCTTAATAATGATGATGTAGTATATCTGACTGCCGAGGAGGAAGAAGATCATATCATCGGTCAGGGTAATGCACCCTTACGTGATGACGGAACCTTCATTCGTCCTGTTGTCAAGTGTCGTCAGGATGCCGACTTCCCTGTAGTACCTCCTACGGATGTCGATCTTATCGACGTGTCTCCACAGCAGATTGCTTCTATCGCCGCATCACTCATTCCGTTCTTGGAGCACGATGATGCTCACCGTGCGTTGATGGGATCGAACATGATGCGTCAGGCTGTTCCATTGCTTCATAATGAGGCTCCTATCGTTGGTACTGGTATTGAGAAGCAGGTATGTGAGGATTCTCGCACGATGATTACTGCTGAGGGTGAAGGTGTTATCGACTATGTTGATGCTACTACCATCCGTATTCTTTACGATCGTACAGAGGATGAGGAGTTTGTAAGCTTCGAACCCGCTTTGAAGGAGTATCGTATTCCGAAGTTCCGTCGTACCAACCAGAACATGACCATCGACCTGCGTCCTATCTGTGAGAAAGGGCAGCGCGTGAAGAAGGGTGATATCCTTACTGAGGGTTATGCTACCGAGAATGGCGAACTTGCTTTGGGTCGCAACTTGCTTGTGGCTTATATGCCTTGGAAGGGTTATAACTATGAGGATGCTATCGTACTGAACGAGCGTATTGTTCGTGAGGATATTCTTACTTCTGTTCATGTCGATGAGTATTCACTCGATGTTCGTGAGACGAAGCGTGGTGCAGAGGAGTTCACAGCTGATATTCCTAATGTCAGTGAGGAGGCTACCAAGGACCTGGATGAGAACGGTGTGATCCGTGTAGGTGCCCGTGTAGAACCAGGTGACATCCTGATTGGTAAGATCTCACCGAAGGGAGAGAGCGATCCTTCACCTGAGGAGAAGTTGCTCCGTGCTATCTTCGGAGATAAGGCTGGTGATGTGAAGGATTCTTCACTGAAGGCCAACCCATCACTGACTGGTGTTGTTATCGACAAGAAGCTCTTTACTCGTGCTACGAAGACTCGTGCTACCAAACAGCAGGATAAGATTTTGTTGGCAAAGATTGACGAAGAGCATGAGGCAAAGATCGACGACTTGAAGGATATCCTGATTGAGAAACTGATGAAACTCACGAAGGGTAAGACTTCACAGGGTGTCAAAGACTATACTGGTGCAGAGATTATTTCTAAAGGCAGTAAGTTTACTGTTACCGCATTGAAGAATCTCGAGTATGGTGATGTACAGATCAGTAACTGGACAGCCGACGAGCACAAGAATCAGTTGATTGCCCAGTTGATCATCAACTACATGAAGAAGTTCAAGTTGCTGGATGCAGAGATGAAGCGTAAGAAGTTCGCTATCACAATTGGTGATGAACTGCCTTCAGGTATCTTGCAGATGGCAAAAGTATATGTTGCCAAGAAACGTAAGATTGGTGTGGGTGATAAGCTCGCCGGACGTCATGGTAACAAGGGTATTGTATCTAAGGTAGTACGTCAGGAAGACATGCCGTTCTTGGAGGATGGTCGTCCTGTAGATTTGGTATTGAACCCACTGGGTGTGCCTTCTCGTATGAACCTTGGTCAGATATTTGAGGCTATCCTCGGTGCTGCTGGTAAGCGCCTTGGTGTGAAGTTCTCTACTCCTATCTTTGATGGTGCAAAACTTGATGACCTCGCAGAATGGACTGATAAGGCAGGCCTGCCTCGTCTGTGCTCTACTCATCTGTATGATGGTGAGACAGGTGAGCAATTCGACCAGCCCGCTACAGTAGGTATCACCTACTTCCTGAAACTCGGTCACATGGTTGAGGATAAGATGCACGCTCGTTCTATTGGTCCGTACAGTCTGATTACCCAGCAGCCGCTTGGTGGTAAGGCTCAGTTTGGTGGACAGCGTTTTGGAGAGATGGAGGTTTGGGCACTGGAGGCATTCGGTGCCAGCCATGTACTGCAAGAGATTCTGACTATCAAGTCTGATGATGTGGTAGGTCGCTCTAAGGCTTATGAGGCTATCGTGAAAGGTGAGCCGATGCCAACTCCTGGTATTCCTGAGTCACTCAATGTATTGCTGCATGAGTTGAAGGGTCTCGGATTGAGTATCAAGATGGATTAATCGAGTTAAGAATTAAGAGTTAAGAATTAAGAGTTATATTGAAATATGGCTTTCAAGAAAGATTCAAAGATAAAAAGTAATTTTACAAAGATTACTATTGGTCTGGCTTCACCAGAGGAGATTCTCGAGAACTCATGCGGTGAGGTGACCAAGCCGGAGACCATCAACTATCGTACTTACAAGCCTGAGCGTGACGGTCTGTTCTGTGAGCGCATCTTCGGTCCGACGAAGGACTATGAGTGTGCCTGCGGTAAATATAAGCGTATCCGTTACAAGGGTATTGTCTGTGACCGATGTGGTGTAGAGGTAACAGAAAAGAAAGTTCGTCGTGAGCGTACAGGTCATATCGAACTCGTTGTACCCGTTGCCCATATCTGGTATTTCCGTAGCCTTCCTAACAAGATTGGTTATTTGCTCGGTCTTCCCACCAAGAAACTCGATGCAATTATCTACTACGAGCGTTACGTGGTAATTCAGCCGGGTGTGATGGCAGGTAAGAAGGATGCTGAGGGCAATGATGCCATTGGCTCTAATATGTACGACCTGTTGTCTGAAGAAGAGTATAACGATATTGTTGACAATAAGATTTCTCCTGAGAATGACTATTTGGACGATAGCGATCCTAACAAGTTCATTGCCAAGATGGGTGCTGAGGCTATCTATGACCTCCTGATCCGTCTTGACCTTGACTCTTTGTCATACGAACTGCGCGACCGTGCTAACAGCGATTCTTCTATGCAGCGTAAGAACGAGGCATTGAAGCGTCTGCAGGTAGTAGAGGCTTTCCGTAGCAGTGTGGAGAAGGGTATCAACCGTCCTGAGTGGATGATCATGAAGATTATCCCTGTGACTCCTCCTGAGTTGCGTCCGTTGGTACCACTGGATGGTGGTCGTTTCGCTACTTCCGACTTGAACGACCTCTATCGTCGTGTCATCATTCGTAACAACCGTCTGAAGAGACTGGTGGAGATCAAGGCTCCTGAGGTAATTCTGCGTAATGAGAAGCGTATGTTGCAGGAGGCTGTTGACTCCTTGTTCGATAACAGCCGTAAGTCCAGTGCTGTCAAGAGCGAGAGCAACCGTCCGTTGAAGTCTCTCTCTGATTCACTGAAAGGTAAGCAGGGTCGCTTCCGTCAGAACTTGCTTGGTAAGCGTGTTGACTACTCAGCCCGTTCCGTTATCGTTGTAGGTCCTGAGTTGAAGATGGGCGAGTGCGGTCTGCCGAAACTGATGGCTGCTGAGCTCTATAAGCCGTTTATCATCCGTAAGCTCATCGAGCGCGGTATCGTGAAGACGGTGAAGTCCGCCAAGAAGATTGTTGACCGTCGTGAGCCGGTTATCTGGGATATTCTCGAGAATGTGATGAAGGGTCACCCCGTTCTGCTGAACCGTGCCCCGACACTTCACCGTTTGGGTATCCAGGCCTTCCAGCCAAAACTGATTGAAGGTAAGGCAATCCAGTTGCATCCATTGGCATGTACGGCATTTAACGCTGACTTCGATGGTGACCAGATGGCTGTACACCTTCCTTTGAGCAATGAGGCTATTCTGGAGGCACAGATTCTGATGCTCCAGAGTCACAATATTCTGAATCCAGCCAATGGTGCTCCTATCACCGTTCCTTCACAGGATATGGTGCTCGGACTCTATTATATCTCTAAGATCCGTCCAGGTGCCAAGGGAGAAGGTCTGACCTTCTATGGTCCTGAGGAGGCTATCATTGCCCACAATGAGGGTAAGTGTGACTTGCATGCTCAGGTGAAGGTGATGGTTGATGATATTATCGACGGCAAACCTGTGAAGCACATGGTTGAGACCTCTGTAGGCCGTGTCATCGTGAATGGTATCATTCCAAAGGAGGTAGGTTATGTCAACCGTATCATCTCTAAGAAGTCATTGCGTGACATTATTGCTGACGTGATTAAGAATGTTGGTTTCGCTGAGGCTTGTGAGTTCCTTGACGGTATCAAGAACCTTGGTTATCGTATGGCTTACGAGGCTGGTCTGTCATTCAACCTTGACGATATCATCATCCCAGAGTCTAAGAAGGCTTTGGTAGAGAAGGGTAATGCTGAGGTACAGCAGATTACTGAGAACTACAACATGGGATTCATCACGGATAACGAGCGTTATAATCAGGTTATCGATACTTGGACACATATCAATAATGACCTCGGTAATGTACTGATGAAGGAGATGACAGAGGCTGACCAGGGATTCAACGCAGTATTCATGATGCTCGATTCTGGTGCCCGTGGTAGTAAGGACCAGATTCGTCAGCTCTCTGGTATGCGTGGTCTGATGGCTAAGCCCCAAAAGGCAGGTGCTGAAGGTGCTCAGATTATTGAGAACCCGATTCTGTCGAACTTCAAGGAAGGTATGTCAGTGCTCGAGTACTTTATCTCTACGCACGGTGCCCGTAAAGGTCTTGCCGATACCGCTATGAAGACGGCCGATGCCGGTTATCTGACTCGTCGTCTGGTAGACGTATCTCATGACGTGATTATCAATGAGGAAGACTGTGGTACGCTGCGTGGACTGGTCTGCACCGCCTTGAAGAATGGCGATGAAACGATCTCTACACTTTACGAGCGTATCTTGGGTCGTGTTTCTGTACATGATATTATCCATCCTTCTACTGGTGAACTGATTGTTGCTGCCGGTGAGGAGATTACAGAGCCTATCGCACAGGCTATCGAGGATTCACCTATCGAGAGTGTCGAGATTCGTTCGGTACTCACCTGTGAGTCTAAACATGGTGTCTGCATGAAGTGTTATGGTCGTAACCTTGCTACCCGTCGTATGGTACAGAAGGGTGAGGCCGTTGGTGTGATTGCTGCTCAGGCTATTGGTGAGCCAGGTACACAGTTGACACTTCGTACGTTCCACGCCGGTGGTGTGGCTGCTAACGCAGCCGCTAATGCCAGCATCGTAGCCAAGAACGACTCTATGCTGGAGATGGAGGAAGTACGTACAGTACCATTCGATGAGGATGGTCGTGAGTGTGAGATGGTAGTCAGCCGTCTGGGTGAGGTTCGTTTCGTTGACCCACATACCAAGATCGTACTCTCTACGATGAATGTGCCTTACGGTTCTTCTCTTTACTTCAAGAGTGGTGACACCGTGAAGAAGGGTGATAAGATTGCTCAGTGGGATCCGTTCAATGCCGTTATCGTTACTGAATATGCTGGTACACTGAAGTTCCACGATGTCATTGAGGGTGTTACCTTCCGTGCTGAGACTGACGATACTACTGGTTTGACAGAGAAGATCGTTACTGAGTCGAAGGATAAGTCAAGGGTTCCTACCTGCGATGTTGTTGGTGCTAATGGTGAGATTATCGGAACTTATAACTTCCCTGTAGGTGGTCACGTAGTCGTTGAGGACGGTCAGACCGTTAAGACTGGTGAAACCCTCGTGAAGATTCCACGTGCAGCCGCTAAGGGTGGTGATATCACCGGAGGTCTGCCTCGTGTTACCGAGTTGTTTGAGGCTCGTAATCCATCTAACCCTGCTATTGTATCTGAAATCGATGGTGAGGTAACGATGGGTAAGGTAAAGCGTGGTAACCGTGAGATTATCGTTACTTCGAAGACAGGTGAGCAGCGTAAGTATCTCGTATCACTGTCTAAGCAGATTCTGGTACAGGAGCATGATGCCGTTCGTGCTGGTACTCCATTGTCAGATGGTGTGATCACACCTGCCGACATCCTTGCTATTAAGGGTCCGACGGCCGTACAGGAGTATATCGTTAACGAGGTTCAGGACGTTTATCGTCTCCAGGGTGTAAAGATTAATGATAAGCACTTCGAGATTATCGTACGTCAGATGATGCGTAAGGTACAGATCAACGATCCAGGTGATACCTCATTCTTGGAACAGGAGATTGTCGACAAACTCGACTTCACGGAAGAGAACGACCGCATCTGGGGTAAGAAAGTGGTTATCGATGCCGGAGACTCTGAGAATATGCAAAAAGGTCAGATTGTGACAGCACGTAAGTTGCGCGATGAGAACTCGATGCTGAAGCGCCGTGATATGAAGATTGTTCAGGTTCGTGATGCTGTGCCTGCTACTTCTACACAGATTCTTCAGGGTATCACTCGTGCAGCTCTTCAGACGAAGTCGTTCATGTCTGCGGCATCCTTCCAGGAGACAACGAAGGTGCTCAACGAAGCAGCCATTCGTGGTAAGGTTGATACGCTGGAAGGTATGAAGGAGAATGTGATTGCAGGTCACCTCATTCCTGCTGGTACTGGTCTCCGCGAATTCGATAAGATTATCGTTGGTTCAAAGGAGGAGTACGAGCGTATGCAGGCTAACAAGAAGAATGTCCTCGACTTTGCTGAGGAAACTATTCTGGATGAGCAGTAAAAATTGATACCTATATGATAAAAAACCGCTGTTGCGAAAAAATGCAATGGCGGTTTTTTCTTGCTTTCATTTTTTCTTCGTAACTTTGTAGGCATAATGTAATGACAAAGAACCGATGAAGAAATTTTTGATGACCCTTGGGCTGGCAGGAATCGTTCTCACTGCCACTGCTCAGCAGCCCACTATGACGGAATGGCATGATCTGCAAGTAAACGAATACAACCGTCTGGCGAAACATACCAGTTTCTTCGGCTATGAGTCGGAGACGCTTGCTCTTACTGGTGACAAGACACGTTCTGCTAATTACCTGTCCTTAGAAGGTATCTGGCGTTTCCTGTGGGTAGAACATGCCGATCAACGTCCTGTGGATTTCTATCTTCCTGATTATAACGAAAAGGGATGGACGACAATGCCTGTGCCTGGCATGTGGGAACTCAACGGCTATGGCGACCCGGAATATGTGAATGTAGGCTTTGCCTGGCGCGGTCATTTCAAGAACAATCCGCCGGAGGTACCTATCAAGGATAATCATGTCGGCTCTTATCGTCGTATCATTAATATTCCTGCCGACTGGGATGGTAAACAAGTCATTGTCCATTTCGGTTCTGTTACATCCAACATGTATCTGTGGGTGAATGGCAAGTATGTGGGTTATTCTGAAGACTCCAAGATTGCCGCAGAGTTTGATATCACTCCATATATTCATAGTGGTGAGAACCTTATCGCCTTCCAAGTTTTCCGTTGGTGTGATGGCTCGTATCATGAGGATCAGGATTTCTGGCGTTTAAGTGGTGTTGCTCGTTCGTGCTATCTCTATGCACAGGATATCAAGGAGCACATTCAAGATATTCGTATCACTCCTGATTTGGTTAACAACTACGAAGATGGTACGTTGGATATCAAAGTATGGACAACAGGACAATCTTCTGCAACCCTTCATCTCTTGGATGCTGATGGCAAGGAAGTAGCCAGTGGAGAGATGACGGCTTGGCAAGAGTCACAGCCCAAACAGGGTGGGGTGATGCTTCAGGTGAAGAACCCAATGAAATGGTCGGCAGAGATTCCTTATCTCTATACATTAGTAGTCAAATACGGTAATGAGGTCATTACGCAGAAGGTAGGTTTCCGTAAGGTGGAGATTAAGAAAGCCCAGTTACTTGTCAATGGTAAACCTATCTATATCAAAGGTGTCAATCGTCATGAGATGGATCCTGACGGTGGCTATGTTGTTTCTCGTGAACGTATGATTCAGGATCTTGAGTTGATGAAGCGTTTCAATATCAATGCCGTGCGCACCTGTCACTATCCTGATGACCCACTATGGTACGACCTCTGTGATGAGTATGGCATCTACTTGGTGGCTGAAGCGAATCAGGAGAGTCATGGCTTCCTCTATCAAAACCCGTCGCCTTCGAAGGATTCTATCTTCAGAAAGCAAATTGTAGAGCGCAACCAACATAACATTGCAGTGAACTTCAATCATCCCAGTGTCATCATTTGGAGTCTTGGCAATGAGACGGCCGATAGTGAGAACTTTACCGCTGCTTATCAGTGGATCAGACAACAGGATCCCAGTCGTCCTATCCAGTATGAGGCTGCTGGTGAGGGCGCAAATACAGATATCTTCTGTCCGATGTATATGGCACAGGTTCATTGTGAGGGCTATTCGAAAGACAATAGGAAACAGAAGCCCCTCATCCAGTGTGAATATAATCACGTTATGGGTAATTCCGGCGGTGGCATGAAGGAATACTGGGACTTGGTACGTAAGTATCCGAAGTTCCAAGGTGGTTTCATCTGGGACTTCGTCGACCAGGGTCTGCACGGCAAAGACAAAGAGGGACGTGATATTTATACCTATGGCGGCGACTATAACAAATACGATGCATCGGACAATAACTTCAACTGTAACGGACTGGTTAGCCCTGACCGTGTGCCTAATCCTCACATGTATGAGACGGGCTATGAGTATCAGAATATCTGGACAGAACCTGTTGACATTACCCAGGGTAAGTTGCTCATTCGTAACGAGTATTTCTTCCGCGACCTGAGCAACTATCGGATGGATTGGACATTATTGCGCGACGGGAAGGTAGTTCGGACAGGACAGGTTAGTCAGATTGATTGTTCTCCGCAAAGTACTACTGAAGTGACGTTGCCATTGGGCAGTTGCGAAGGGGAAGGAGAATATCTTTTGAATGTTGATTATAAACTAAAGGAGGCAGAACCGCTAATGACGGCAGGACAGACTGTTGCCTATCAGCAATTGACGATGAAAGAAGGAATGTTTGCACATGATGGAACGACAGGAAAACTCCCTTCGCTCAAAGTGAAGGACGACAAACGTGATAGTCTGTTGACCATTTCCAATAATGCTGTCAAAATCCAATTTGATAAGCGCACAGGCAACATGGTAGCCTATATGGTGGGTGGACAACAAATCCTTGCCCAGGGCGGTACGTTACGTCCTAACTTCTGGCGTCCTCTTACTGATAATGAATTAGGCGCTAATTTCCAGAAAGACAATAAGGTATGGAGGAATCCTACATTGACCCTGGTGACTTTCCAAGTGAAGAAAGTGAAGAAACCGCATCCGTGTGTGGAAGTGACTGCCGTCTATGACATGCCTGACGTGAAGGCTCAGTTGACATTGGCTTATCAGATCAGCGGTGACGGAAGTGTCAAAGTGGTGGAGCAGATGCAGACAGACAAAGATACGAAGCAGCCATGGATGCCGCGTTTCGGTATGGTCATGCAGTTGCCTTACGATATGGATCGCAGTGAGTATTATGGTCGCGGTCCGATAGAGAACTATAGCGACCGCAAACTGTCACAGCGTATCGGTATCTATAGCCAGACTGCCGACGAACAGTTCTATCCTTATATCCGACCACAAGAGACAGGTCTGAAGTCTGATGTCCGTTGGTGGAACCAGACGATAGACAATGGAAAAGGGATGCGCATTGAGTCTGTGGGACCATTCTCAGTCTCTGCCCTGCATTATGCCATCGATGACCTTGACGAGCCAAATGGGCAGAAGTCACAGCGTCATTCTCCACAAGTACCTAAGTCGAAGTACACCAACCTCTGTATCGATGGCGCACATGCTGGTGTCGGTGGTGTCAATAGTTGGAGCACATGGGGACTTGCCTTGTCTCCCTATCAAGTGCCCTATAAAGATCGTACTTTCACCTTCCGACTGGTTCCGATTACTACAGGAAAATAGTAAGTTGATGCTTTGAATATCAGAAGTCTCCAAATTTGGAGACTTCTTTTTTGCCCTTATTTTATGTATAATCTGGTGTTATGAAAGGTTTGATAACCAAAAATACTTTAAGATAATCTTAATTTAATTATATGTAAGATTTTATAAGGTTCTTCTCTGCTTCTTTCTTGAGATTATGCTTTATTTTTGCGCCGTCAAATATATTTTGGACTATCATTAGATAGATGAGTAATAGATTATTCATAACAACTCTCTTCCTGTTTGCCCTGACCGTCACGGTGAGGGCACAGGTTTATGATGATGATAGGAATCGTATATTGTCAGACTCTATCAAGGCTGATTATGAGGAGTGGCTACGCAATGAACCGCTTAAACCGGAATCTGGTGATAGTATGTCTGTTCGTCCTTTATCCCCGTCGGACGCAATCGTTGACCCCATGGAACTAAAAGAATACCAACCACCTGTATCCATCAATATTATGACACCCAAATTGCGGCAGGACATGCAGTTGGCATATCAAGGCCATTGGTTGGAAGAACAACGGAAGAGTCAGATAGGTGGTGCCATGACTATTGGTTTTAATCCATTGTCCTTCATTGGCTATTTAATCGAAAAGATATTTCCCAAGCGTAAGTCAAAAAAACAGCGAGAACGTGAGAAACTGAAGCAGATATTAGATAACTATTAAATTATGGGAATTATTTTGGTGATTTGCCTTGTTTTTTGTACCTTCGCACTCGTAATGAATTATATATTATAATAAGGTATGGACAACAACGATAGGAAAGGACAGCAGAATCAACTGCAACTGGAACTGCCACAGGAAGTGGCACAGGGCGAATATGCCAACTTTGCGATTATCACACATTCGAGTAGTGACTTCGTGATTGACTTCGCACGGGTGCTGCCTGGCGTGCCGAAAGCACAGGTGAAGAGCCGTGTCATACTGGCTCCGGAACATGCCAAAAGACTATTAGGTGCCTTGCAGGAAAATATCATGAGATATGAGCGCGAATTCGGACAAATTCAGATTCCGAATAAGGACCCACGTACCATTTCCCCCTTTAATGTGGGTAAAGGTGAGGCGTAATAGCAGTTAATTAATCTAAAAACACTTATTTTATGTTAATTTTCATAAGGTAAGTGTTTTTTCTTATCTTATTAATTAGGTGGATTTACGAAAAGTTTGTACCTTTGCAGCCCAAAAGCGACCTGTGATGAGGGCGCATGATGTCAAGTTGAATATATACATATAATATAATAATTTAAAAATCAAACAATTATGCCTACAATTTCACAATTGGTAAGAAAAGGCAGAAAGGTGCTCGTTGACAAGAGCAAATCACCCGCGCTGGACTCATGTCCCCAGCGTCGTGGTGTATGTGTTCGTGTTTACACAACGACCCCGAAGAAGCCTAATTCGGCTATGCGTAAGGTAGCCCGTGTTCGTCTGACCAACCAAAAGGAGGTCAACAGTTACATTCCCGGAGAGGGACACAACTTGCAGGAGCACAGCATCGTTCTGGTGCGTGGTGGTCGTGTGAAGGACCTCCCTGGTGTACGTTATCACATCGTTCGCGGTACATTGGATACTGCCGGTGTTGCAAGCCGCACTCAGCGTCGCTCGAAGTACGGTGCTAAGCGTCCTAAGGCTAAGAAATAATAACCGGAGAGGGTTATAAAGCCTATCAGGACATCGCCTTGAATCGTAAGGCAAAAAATAAGAAATAAGTAAAACTGTTTTGCTGGAGAATTGTTATAGACAGGTTGAGTAAATGCTCATGTGAGAGCGTTGAAGAACAAGAAAGAACAGCCCCAAGCAGACAACAAAACAACAACAAAAATGAGAAAAGCAAAACCCAAGAAGAGGGTGATCTTGCCAGATCCCGTCTTCAACGACACTAAGGTGTCAAAGTTTGTGAACCATCTGATGTACGATGGTAAGAAGTCTGTCTCTTATGAGATTTTCTATTCTGCTCTTGAGAACGTCAAGGCTAAGATGAAGGACGAGGAGAAGTCTGCCCTTGAGATTTGGAAGCAGGCTCTCGACAACATCACCCCACAGGTGGAGGTGAAGAGCCGTCGTATCGGTGGTGCTACCTTCCAGGTACCTACTGAGATCCGTCCTGACCGCAAGGAGAGTATCTCTATGAAGAACATGATTAATTTCGCTCGCAAGCGTAGTGGTAAGTCTATGGCCGACAAGTTGGCGGCTGAGATTATGGATGCCTTCAACAACCAGGGTGGTGCCTTCAAGCGTAAGGAGGATATGCACCGTATGGCTGAGGCTAACCGTGCATTCGCTCACTTCAGATTCTAAGGTAGGTAAAAAGATTAATTAAGGAAAGTAAAAAGAAATGGCAAATCGCGATTTACATTTGACCCGTAATATCGGTATTATGGCGCATATCGACGCTGGTAAGACTACCACGTCGGAGCGTATCCTTTTCTATACGGGTAAGACGCACAAGATTGGTGAGGTACACGATGGTGCCGCCACCATGGACTGGATGGCTCAGGAGCAGGAGCGCGGTATCACTATTACCAGTGCTGCTACTACTTGTAACTGGAAATGGAACGGCAAGGAGTTCAAGATCAACTTGATTGACACTCCGGGACACGTTGACTTCACCGCTGAGGTGGAGCGTTCACTGCGTGTACTCGATGGCGCCGTTGCCACCTACAGTGCTGCTGACGGTGTACAGCCCCAGTCTGAGACTGTTTGGCGTCAGGCTGATAAATACAATGTTCCGCGTATTGGTTACGTGAACAAGATGGACCGCTCTGGTGCTGACTTCTTCGAGACAGTACAGCAGATGCGCGATATCCTTGGTGCCAATCCTGTAGTCATTCAGGTGCCCATCGGTGCTGAGGAGAACTTCAAGGGTGTAGTCGACTTAATTAAGATGAAGGCTATCCTGT
Source organism: Prevotella sp. (assembly GCA_045225255.1). GTDB lineage: Bacteria > Bacteroidota > Bacteroidia > Bacteroidales > Bacteroidaceae > Prevotella. The sequence goes on from JBGVBD010000143.1 coordinate 17,498, forward strand.
GGCACGATGAGACCATGGGTGCTGAATATGACATTGAGGATATTCCCGCCGACCTGCAGGACGAGTGCGACGAGTGGCGTAACAAACTGCTCGAGGCTGCTGCTGAGTATGACGAGGCACTGATGGAGAAATACTTCGACGATCCCAACTCTATCACAGAGGAGGAGATTATCGCAGCTATCCGTAAGGGTACCATCGCGATGGAGTGCACGCCAATGATCTGCGGTTCTTCTTATAAGAACAAGGGCGTACAGCCTTTGCTTGACTATGTATGTGCCTTCCTGCCTGCTCCTGTAGACGTAGAGGTGGTAACTGGTACCAACCCCAATACCGAGGAGGAAGAGGGTCGCAAGCCCAGCGAGGACGAGCCAACAGCAGCCCTTGCCTTTAAGATTGCCACCGACCCCTACATGGGACGTCTGGTATTCTTCCGCGTTTACTCTGGTAGCGTGAAGGCCGGTTCTTATGTTTACAACCCACGTTCTGGTAAGAAGGAGCGCATCAGTCGTCTGTTCCAGATGAACTCCAACAAGGAGATTCCTATGGAGTCTATCGACGCTGGTGATATCGGTGCAGGTGTAGGTTTCAAGGATATCCGTACAGGTGATACCCTCTGCGACGAGGAGAAGCCCATCGTACTGGAATCTATGACCTTCCCCGACACGGTGATCTCTATCGCCGTTGAGCCTAAGTCTCAGGCTGACGTTGCCAAACTTGACAACGGTCTTGCTAAACTTGCTGAGGAAGACCCAACCTTCACCGTTCGTACCGACGAGCAGAGTGGTCAGACCATTATCTCTGGTATGGGTGAGTTGCACCTCGATATCATTATCGACCGTTTGAAGCGTGAGTTCAAGGTAGAGTGTAACCAGGGTAAGCCCCAGGTTAACTATAAGGAGGCCATCACCAAGACTGTCAACGGTTACCGTGAGGTTTACAAGAAGCAGTCAGGTGGTCGCGGTAAGTTTGCTGACATCATCGTTAATGTAGGTCCTGTTGATGACGACTGGAACATCAAGGAGAATGGTGGTCTGCAGTTTGTCAACGAGGTGAAGGGTGGTAACATTCCTAAGGAGTTTATCCCCTCTATCCAGAAGGGCTTCGAGGCTGCCATGAAGAACGGTATCCTTGGTGGTTATCCTGTAGACTCACTGAAGGTTGTCGTTGTCGATGGTTCATTCCACCCCGTTGACTCTGACCAGCTCTCATTCGAGATTGCTGCTCAAATGGCTTACAAGAACGTTTGCGCTCAGGCTAAGCCCGTGCTGATGGAGCCTATCATGAAACTCGAGGTTGTTACTCCTGAGGAGAACATGGGTGACGTGATTGGTGACCTGAACAAGCGTCGTGGTCAGGTAGAGGGTATGGACGAGGCTCGCAGCGGTGCCCGTGTCGTTAAGGCAATGGTTCCCCTGTCAGAGATGTTCGGCTATGTAACCGCTCTGCGTACCATCACTTCTGGTCGTGCCACCAGTTCTATGGAGTACGATCACCACGCTCCACTGTCAAGCGCTCTCGCTAAGGCAGTGCTTGAGGAAGTGAAGGGCCGTGCCGACTTAGTATAAAGAAAAATGTATGGAGCGGTTCTGCCGCTCCATCCTTAACACTCCGTTGAGCAAATGACTCTTTAGCGGAGTACAATAGTAAAATAGTTAAATTATTAAATTGTAAAGATTATGAGTCAGAAAATTCGTATCAAGCTGAAGAGCTACGACCACAAACTCGTAGACAAGTCAGCAGAGAAGATTGTGAAGGCTGTCAAGGCCACAGGTGCTATCATCAGCGGTCCTATCCCCCTTCCAACTCACAAGCGTATCTACACCGTCAACCGCTCTACCTTCGTTAACAAGAAGGCTCGTGAGCAGTTCCAGTTGTCAGACTACAAGCGTCTGATTGACATCTACAGCTCAACAGCCAAGACTGTTGATGCCCTGATGAAGCTCGAACTCCCCAGCGGTGTTGAGGTAGAGATCAAGGTATAGTAACAGATTCCTGTTTATATACAAAGAAAGGAACTCCGCTTCAAGTGTGAGTTCCTTTTTTTAAAATAGTATCAGTATGAGAAAGCCTTTGTTCGTTGTAATATTAGTTGGAATGCTGTTGACAGGGACGCTGCATGCCTCTGCCCAGAAAGTCTATAAACTCAACCGTTTCGTGGACAGCGTACTGACGGTGAGATACTGGCGTGCCAATATCGACACGAACTATGTCACTCGTCCACAGACGAAATGGACACTGGTAGGACGTTTTAATGTGTCGGGGGCACGGATAAGGTCAACGGGAACGGACAACGGACAGCATTTCGAGACGAAACTCCAAGCAGACTATAAATCGACGGTCAGTGTGGGTGTGAGTTATTTGGGAATGTCGCTCAACCTGTCGCTCAACCCAGGCAAGTTGCTGGGTAGGTACCACGACTATGAGTTAGGTTTCCGTTCATATGGCAAACGTTTTGGCTTCGACATCACCTATCAGGATGCCAGTAACTTTAAGGGATGGCGCGAGGTAGAAGGCGTACGACGAGACATCACTACGTCGGAAGATATGTTCAAGTTACGGACATTGAACGTCAATGCCTACTATGTGTTCAACCACCGCCGTTTCTCTTATCCTGCTGCCTTTGCCCATAGTTATATCCAGCGTCGCTCGGCAGGCAGTTTCCTGCTTGCCGCCTCAGGACAGGGACAACATGGCAAGGTGAATGAAGAAGGCAGTCAGCCAATGGACTTCAAGATGACCAATATCGGCATTGGTGCCGGCTATGGCTATAACTACGTACCTGGAAAGGGTTGGCTGCTTCATATCTCGGCTTTGCCTACCTTCATCGTCTATAGTAATACATCGCTTACGACAGGTGACACCGAAACCTCTCTGCACTACCGCTTTCCCGAAATAATTGTCACTGCCCGGGCTGCCGTTGTCAAGCAGATAGGCAGTAACAAGTTTGCAGGTATTTCCTTCGTCTACAACTACTGTAGAATTGGCGATAAAGAGAGTCTGAACGTCCGTAATTCAAAATGGCTTTCCCGACTCTACTTCGGTTTCAGGCTATAGCCCCATAAGATAGATTAGCCTTAACAGAGGGCAAGGAGATTGCGATTAGTGGTTCAAGATTAAATTTTGTTATTCCCTTCCCGTTGGTCGATAATAGAAGGGGATTCCGTCTATTCATATTGATTTGGCGTTTGGTGAGTTGGAATAAATGTTGTACCTTCGCGCTTCGAATAGATTATCAACTATTCAAGAAGAATTATGAATGAAATACAAACAATTCAGAGTAAAATCTATGAGATACGAGGTCAGCGCGTAATGCTGGACAGTGATTTGGCAGAATTATATGGGGTAAAGACCTCTCAATTAAAGCGCCAAGTTCGGCGTAATATTGAAAGATTTGAAGGAGATGACTTTATGTTTGAAGTAACTCGTGATGAACTTTCAAGATGCCAAATTGGCACCTTGGACATCAAGCGTGGACTAAATATAAAATATCTACCTTTTGCTCTTGCCGAATTGCAATCCAAAGAACCTAAGCCCAGAAGGAAGATTGGATTTATACAAGATGAAGAATAAAGAAAAAAACATCTATGTTTGTATAATGAATAGTTGATTATTTTTGTATCCCTGCGTCGTGAGATGCGGGGATATTTCTTTCCTCTTGAACTCTTGTCCTTGGTCCTTCTTAACCTCGGTTATGAACGCGTTCACACACCCTGCCAAAAAGTGTCTTGTTCCAAGGCTTGGGACACCTGGAAAGTAGCTTACATTCGACCAGTTTGTAGGCTTTATTCATGTCGAAAAGAGGCTTTATTCTCTCCTATTTTTCTACATGAAATTTTAAAAACTAATGTTACTTCTGTTACTTTGCAAAACTATTTGATAATCAGAGAATTGTCGGTAACAAAATAGTAACAAAAGTAACAAAATATGGCGATTTTACAATAAAATAATACAGAAACCCACCACTTTTCTATGAGATAGGCGGCACCTTTCGCATGGATAGGCGGTACCTTTCGACCCGTTTGCTCGTACCTATCGAGTGGATAGGCGGCACCAAACTCGGAGCCTTCGGGCTCCTTTTTTTGCTCTCCATTTGGAAGTTTCATAAATTTTTCGTACTTTTGCAAATATCAATGGTATTAACAAATTAACGTAAAACGATAATAATAACTGCAGGTAAGATAGAGTAAGAAAATAAACTTGTCATATGAACATCAAACTACACACTCCAAAAAGTCTGAAGATGGGCAGCGGAATGAACTCGTTGAAGCAATTCCTGCTGTCGATTGTCGCCATCCTCTTCACCACCTGTGGCATGTGTGTAGCTCAGCATATCCCTCAGGTTCCCGACTATCATGATGCTACCATGTGGATTACAGTGGAGGACGACTCTACTGGTACGGGTGCCGATGTGTTCTATGTCGTATCGACGTGGGAAGAGGATTGGAAGACGGCAGACAGTGTTGTTTGTCACTATGCCGATGTGTGGAACCCTATTCATCGTGAGCACATGGCAACGGAAATCAACAAGGTGGCAGCGTATATGTCACCCGGCAACCGATTCTATGCACCTTTCTACCGCCACACGACGATAGAGGCATTCATGATGCAGAATCAGGACAGTACCCAGAATCGTGTCCGCATGGCGATGGATGATGTTTGTACGGCATTCGACTACTTTCAGAGCCATCGCGACCAGAGTCGTCCGCTCATCATTGCAGGATTCAGTCAGGGTGGTATCGCCGTAGTGGAACTGTTGAAGCACATGAGCGACGAGACATACAGTCAGTTGGCGGCAGCCTACGTCTTGGGCTATAAGGTGACACCGGAAGACACATTACAAACCAACCATATCAAGGCAGCAAAAGGTGAGATGGATACGGGTGTCACCATCTGCTATAATACGGTGAAGGATGTGAAATACATTCAGCCTGTCATTGCAGCCACTTGTATAGGAATCAACCCCGTGAACTGGCGTACAGATGCTACACCAGCCATTCTACACGACACCATTACCGTCACCCTCTCCCCCGAGTACCATGTACTCGTCGTCAGTGGTTACAGTGGTTCAGAGTATCCCGCCTACAAAGGCTTCATCAATGTGGGTGATATCCATAGTTGTGAGCCGTGGCTCTACAGCGAGTGCCTGCAAAAGAACATCCATATACGGGCGAAGGAGTGGCGCAAGCTTCACCAGCCCACTATCACTCGCATCCGGGAACGTGGCAAGTTGCTGTTGGGAACCACAGGCGACTATCGACCGCTCTCGTATCGCGAGGCAACTGGTGATTACTGGGGCTTCGGCATTGAGATGGCGGAGAAAATATCCGAGCGTATCGGTGTTGGCATAGAGTATGTTCAGACCTCATGGCCTACATTGACAGCCGATGTGTTAGCCGAGCCTCAGACCTTCGACCTCGCCATCGGTGGCATCACGATTACTGATGCCCGAAAAGAAACCATGTTGATGAGCGACGGTTATCTGGTCAATGGCAAGACCTTCCTCTGTCGGGCATCAGAGGCTGACCGCTACCAGTCGTTAGCAGATTTAGACAAACCCGAGGTGCGCGTAATGGTGAACCCCGGCGGATTGAATGAGAAGTTCGCCCGTGAGAATCTCACACATGCCACGCTGATGGTCTACGACAAGAACGAGGATATTCCCCATCAGGTAGCAGAGGGCTATGCCGACGTGATGATTACTGAAATCACGGAAGCACCATGGTATATACAAAATGACCCGCGTCTTGCTGCCCCACTTCTAAAAACGCCTTTCAACCATAACGAAATCGGTGTACTGATGCGTAAAGGTCAGGACGACCTCCTCACCCTTGTCAATGCCGTTATCGCCCAGATGAAGGCTGACGGCACCCTCCGACTACTCCACGAGAAGTACGGGCTGGTGTATGCTTATTAAATCCATACGGTGTATTCTAACGAATCGGGAGCCTTCGGGCTCCTTTTTTTGTGCTTTTTCTTTGTCGTTTAAAAGAATCTTCGTACCTTTGACCAGAAAATAATAACATAAGATATGAACAAGTCAAAACTGTGGGCACTTGCCGTCTTCTTCATCATTATCATTTGTGGTGTATGTGTACTCACTTGCTCCAAGGATGGTAAGGAGAATCCCGTAGTGAGTCCTACTGACGATAGCAGTCAGTTTGTGACCATCACTGACGTGGTGCCCGATGTCATCCTGGAAATCCGTTACTTCAGTACTTATAACTTCGTGGGTAGCCGTATCGACGGCTATGAGGAACCTACGGCACTGCTTACCAAGCAGGCTGCCGATAGTCTGAAAGCAGTGAGCGATGATGTCATTCAACAGGGCTACCGTCTGAAGATTTACGATGCCTACCGTCCGCAGAAGGGTGTTGACCATTTTGTGCGCTGGGCAGCGAATCTCCCCGACACGCTGATGAAGGCCTATTTCTATCCCGACCTCGACAAGAGTGTGCTCTTCGATCAGGAATATATCATGGAAAAGAGCGGTCATACGCGTGGCTCTACCCTCGACCTGACGCTGTTTGACATGGCGACGGAGAAGGAACTTGATATGGGCGGAACCTTCGACTGGTTCGGTCCCGAAAGCCATCCCGACTTCTGTGGCAATCCGGAGACAGGTGAATATACTGGCGACAATTCAAAGAGTCCTGCCAATCCGAAACGCAGTATCACTCCCGAACAGTTCAAGAACCGCATGATTCTGCGTCAGGCGATGCTCCGCCATGGCTTTAAGCCTTTCGACACCGAGTGGTGGCACTTCACCTTGAAGGATGAGCCATTCCCCGACACTTACTTCACCTTCCCCGTGAAACAACTCAAATAGCATACATTTTTCAAAATTCTTTTGGTTTTCTCCTCACTTAATTGTATCTTTGTCCCGAATATAAAGACCTAACACAAACAATATGAATCCGAAAACAATTATCATGTCGGTACTGCTCACCTTGGGTGCAGCAAGTATGACAGCACAGACAGAAGGTTTTAACAATATTCCCAAGACCGTAAAAGCAAGTGATGCCCGTATCACCGACATCGGCGTGATGGCATCGGATATGATGCTATGGAAGGTCGAGAACGAGCAAAGCCATAAGATGGATACGATGGTGACAGCGGAGTCGTATATCCTCTGGAAGTCCGATGGTGATTTGGAAATGCAGGCAGAACGACACCGTGCTCAGGCTGATGCCATCAAGGAGAAGTTTCGTGCGCAGGTAATGGCTCAAAAAGGTTCTCGCCGAGTGTCACCCATCGAACAGAAAGGAACTTTCAGGGAAGGCTGGTTGTGCGAATTCCATTACAATGTTTTTACGTATGAATATCCCTCGATAGATGCCAACGGAAAACCAGTGACACTCTCGGGTATTGTCGCATGTCCCACAAAATCTGCTGATCAGGTGCAAGACGTGGTCATCGGTACACATGTCACGATTGCATCCGACAGCGAACGTCCTTCTGCCCGTACCAAAAATTTTGACACTAGCGACTGGGGGGCATTGATGTCAATGGCGGCAGGCAAGAAGGTAAAACTGGGATGGGCTTCCAATCTAAGTTTTGCAGGTGGTAGTGTTGTCGCTTTTCCAATTGCTGCTCCGCTAGCAATCATAGGGGTAGTCACATGGGCTGTTGTGGGTATTACTGCCGAGGTGATGAGTGGCGAAGATTCCTATAACAATAACCTGGTCATCATACCTGACTACGAAGGATATGGCTCAACGAAAGATAGGGCGCATCCGTATCTGTATCAAGAACTGACGGCACGACAAGTGGTTGATGGAACACGCTATGGTATCGCCCTGTATAAGAACGATGCAGGATTGGAGGACATCCGCCATTCCATCCGTGACGACTTCCGCACGATTAGTTGCGGCTACTCACAAGGAGGCTCCGTGGCTCTTGCTACCCACCGTTTCATCGAGCAAAACGGATTGGTAAACGAACTCCACTTTGTGGGCTCGCTCTGTGGCGACGGTCCTTACGACCCCATGGCGACACTGATGTACTACATGGAGAACGACTTAGCAGGTAAGTCCATGAATATGCCTGTGGTGTTGCCACTCATCGTGAAAGGCATGCTGGACACCAATCCTTTCATGACCGGACACAAGGCATTGGAATATTTTCGTCCCAAGTTTCTGGAGACAGGTGTCATGGACTGGATAGCAAGTAAGAAGAAGACGACAACTGACATAGACAATGGTCTGAAAGCAGCACATGGTGGCAAAGTCATGCTGCGCGACGTGATGAACGATGCCTGCTACGAATATTTCAAGAACATCTATGACCAGAACAAGTCGACCTTCACTGATGCCGCCGGTATTCCTTTGCCTACTAAGCGTGGCGTGATGGAAGACCTTCACTTTGCACTTGCCAGTAACGACATGACCAAGGGGTGGACACCCCAGCATACCATCCTGCTATATCATTCGAAATTGGATCCTGTAGTACCCTTCGTGAATGCCACCAGTGCCAAAAACAGTTTTGGAGCTTGGTCTGTATTGCGTACCTCGAACATAGATAACCATAACAATGCAGGTACAGACTTCTTCCAAGGCGAGTTAAGCGACGTTATCCTCAAATTTTCTATACAGTTATTCAGGGCGAAGAAACAACTGTGTGATTTGGACTGGAAGAACCAACAGAAAGGAAGTATAACGGAATGGTAGAACCCTTAAAACTTGAACGGCAATGAAAAAATATATATTTTCCATCATCACAGTTCTGATGCTGAGCCTGACAGCGAGTGCACAGATCATGAAAGGTACGCTGAGAATAGGCGACAAGGAAGTCACAGCCGAATTCCTTCGGCTGAGCGACAACACCGTTGCTGTGGGTAACGGACGTAATGCCTGCGTTTCACAGTACGAGAGTAACGGACTGCTCACCATCCCTGGCGAGGTGACAATTGATGGCATAACCTACAAGGTAGTGGAAGTGTCGCGGTTGGCATTCCGTTTGTGTAATGGGATTACGGGGGTCAACATCCAGGAGAACACTGAGAAAATAGGGGAGTATGCCTTCATCGGTTGCAGCAGCATTCAGGACATCACGCTGCCGATCAGCCTACAGACCATCGGCGCCGGCGCCTTCGCCAGCTGCTACGATGCCTTGAAGACAGTGACATGCCTTGCCGACGAGCCTGCCCAGTGGGAGGGCCTCGACGTGTTCCGTCCTATCACGGGCGACGATTTGATGTACAGCTACGACAAGCAACTCTTCGTGACCAACAAGGAAAAATATGCGCAGGCCGAAGGATGGAGGTTCTTCCCCAATGTGAAGTTTGGGCAGGGAACGTACTACGTCTATGATGCCACCGACCTTACCCTGCTCCGTGACCGCACTGAACTAGGCAACGCCATGGCGTATATTAGTGATGTGGTGCTTGCCAACGACATCGATATGACGGGAGTGACGTGGAGCCACGGTATGGGACTGAGCGAGGAGGAACCCTTCATCGCCCATTTCGACGGACAGGGCCACACCATTACGGGTCTCACCGTGAAGAGTGACGACTGCCCCGCCTTCATCGCACATTATGGTGGTGGCCTTATTGAGAACGTCACCTTCCGCAACTGCAAAAGCATGAACCCCACGCCGACGGGCTACAGTGCCATCGTTGTCGGCGAGTCGGGCCGTTTCATGTTGAGTAACGTGTGGGTGGAGAACTGTACCGTGGAGGGTGGACAGTACATGGGAACACTGATAGGCCATTTCATCACGCCTGGTATGAGCATCACCGACTGCGTGGTGAAGGACATCGACATGAAACCCTATCCGCAACTCGGCGTCAAGGCGGGGGCTTTGGTGGGGCTGGCTGCCAGCGGCAATGCCTGGCACTGTGCCGTCATCGGCAACTACGGTGTGACTGTCGACTTGACGGAGTTCCCCGACGTGTATTCCTCACCCTTCCGTGATTTCCTTGAGGTGGCACGTCCCTTCGTGGCCCAGTGCTCCGACGGTGAACAGTTCCAGATGCACAGCAGTTATGCCTCGAAAGATGTCTTCAAGGACTACACCATTCCCGACTTTATGGTTTATGACAGCGATGTAGCCATTGCCGGCCATAAAATCGACATCATTGATACCGACGGCTCGCCGAAACAACTCACACTTGGCGAGAACGACATGAAGACGCTCCTCATGGCTGGCATCCTCGGCAGGCAGTGGACTTACGCCGAGGGTCAGTACCCCTTACCCGACATCTATGGCAGTTACTTCCCAGTGGAAGTGAACAAGGTCACGTACTGCTTCAACGCCACTACCGCCGACGACATCCCCGTGAACCGTCTCTTCTCACGCACCGCCCAGCCGAAGGATTTCCTCAACCTGAGTGCCAACGGTTACACCAGCAAGGAATATGAGACCTCGAAGGTATGGATAGACGACAACTTTACCACCGGTTTCGGTGCACTGCCCATTGGCACTGCCACCATCATTTGCAACGATGGTGTCATCTACGACCGTACGCTCACTGCTCCTGCCAGTGCTATTGCCGTTGAGAAGGCACAACTCGTTGATGTCGACAAGGACGGTGAAGTCACCATTACCGCCCAAGGAAGTCTTGACTATATCGGCGATGAAATCATTATCGATCAAAAAACAGCCTATGAACCCATGGGCTATAACGTCTGCCTGCCTTACAGTATCCAGTTGAACGGTCCTTCGCATGTGTTCTATCCTGCCAGCATTCAAGAGCGCGACGGTCTGCAGTTTGTCACGATGACAGAGAGCCAGACGATTGAGGCATGGCGGCCTTGTCTCGTAACAGTAGCGCAGGAATCCTTACCCTTGGGCACCGATGCCCAAGTCGTCTTCAAACCGAAGACCGCCGATTCTGACTTCAAACCAGCCGGCAGTCCATACGCCATGATTGGTACCAAAGAGGCGCAGGCGGAAAACGGACTCAACTACTTCTGTCTGGACGACGATGACCTGTGGTCTTATACCAATCCTTCGACACTGCTCCCCTTCCGTTCCTATTTTACCAGTACAGGAACCGACAAGACCATGGAGTTTACCACGGGTATGGGCTATCGTGCCGAACTCGTGAACGATACGCTGACCTTCCGCAAGGGACTGCCCTTGACCGCCGAGGCAGAAGGAATGCCGTGGTGGCTTGTCGACCGTGCCTACAACAATACAGATGATGATTACTTCGGACATCTCCTATGGAGTCCCATCGCCGAGCAAGTCAAAGTGGTTGACTTCGACCCTTCCTTCAACAATGCACGTCCCAGAATTATGGAAGGATGGTTCTATGGCTTCCGTTATCTGAACACCGTCGCAGGACTGGAATACCTCAATACTTCGGAGGTGGAATCGATGTTCAAGTTGTTCGGTGGGTGTGAGTCGCTCACTAAACTTGACCTCAGTCACTTCGATACGCATCGTGTTTCTTATATGTTTGGCATGTTTGAAGGCTGTAGCAACCTGAAGAAGATTATCATTGGCAAGGACTGGGACACGGGAACGTCAGCCCGGCCGATAGAGATGTTCAAGGGATGTACCAGTATTGTCGGACAATATGGCAAGACGTATGATCCCAACCAGACATCCCAGGAATATGCTAACGCCGGACAGGATGGCTATCTGTGGAGAGACTATCCTTACTATGTGGCAGTCAAGTCAGGTGATGGCACCCTGACTTTCCAAGGCAGTGATACGGCACCCGACGGCTCTACCGCTTACGATGCCACCAATACGGGCGACGGACAGCCCGCATGGTATGATTATGATTTTAAGAAAGTGGTCATCGAACCCTCGTTCCTCATGGCCCGTCCTACCAGTTGCAGTTACTGGTTTGCCCAAGGACTGCATGCCTATCAAGGCATTCAAACCATTGAGGGCTTGGAAAACTTGAACACCAGTCGTGCTACCAGCATGAAGGGCATGTTTACCAATTGCCAACAGGCAACGCTCGACGTTAGTCACTTCAACACTCACTTTGTGACGGATATGTCGGAGATGTTCCAGAATTGCACCAATCTTATCACACTCGACGTGAGTCACTTCAATACGTCAAATGTCATGACGATGGAAAAAATGTTCGCTGGGTGTGAGCACCTCACTACACTCGACGTGACAGGACTCAAGACGTTCAATGTTGAAACGATGCAAGACATGTTCTCTGGGTGTAAGGCACTGACGGAACTCGATCTCAACAATTTCAACATCGAAAAACTGACGAACATGACCACCATGTTTATGTATTGCGAGCAACTCCGTACCCTCTGGTGTGATAACTCATGGGAGAGCGTCGAAAATTCTGTCAATATGTTTGGCAAATGCGAACGTTTGGAAGGCGCCGTGAAATATAAGTATTCAGAAACTACCCTCGACGGCAGGATGGCGAATCCTGAGACAGGCTACTTCATGGCATCGCCTGTCGTCTCGCTTCTTGATACTGGCGACAATAGCGAGGCATTTGCAAAGTATGACGGAAAGATTGTCAACCTCACCTATGACCGTGTGCTCCGTGCCACCGACAATGGCGACGGCACCTATAGCAGCCGTGCCTATACCATCTGTCTGCCTTACGACTTGGACATCATCAAGAATTGGGTGCAAGGTAAGGCGAATGTGTATCAGCTCTATTTCATCAAAGACAATAAGGAGTTCATCTTCTCCAATAGCATGCACGGTGGTGTGTTGAAGGCTGGTCATGCCTATCTGGTGGTGGTCAATGAGGGAGAGATCAGTCTCAATGCCCATCGCGTCACACTCACCAGTCAGTTAGACGAAGGTCTAAAGGTCTATGATAATGACGAAGATATATTCAAAGGCCTATGGCGTGGAACATTCACAAAGATAGAGAGCGCCGATGCTGCTGCTTTGTTTGCCTATAGTCTGCAGAAGGATGGGTACTTCAAACGTATACGCCCTGACACACCTAAGGCTTGGTGGGGCGCCTTCCGCTCTATGTTCTGCGCCAAGGAGTTCTTGGGTAATAATGTTTATAAGCCGGTATATCAGGAATTCATTGCCGGCGATGATGACTCTATCGTCGATTTTCCTGCAGACGGTTTCGATGGCGACACGGATATCCCCGACGAGGGCGATGGTATCCTGCATGTCATCAACAATGACGGTACCCATCGCTATTTCGACCTGCAAGGTCGTCAACTCAGTGGAAAACCGACCCGCAAGGGCATCTATATTGATAATGGAAAGAAAGTGATGAAGAAATAATAGCGTGAATACGTATGAAAAAGAAAGTATATCAAAAGCCCACTCTGAATATTGTTCCTATCAGGGCATGTCAATTGCTAAATGACAGTCCCTATGGCGGTGGCGAATCTATCCCTACGATAATTAGGACGACTAAGAGGTTCATGTAATCAGGTCAAGAATAAAAAGAGATCATGGGCATCGGAAAGTTATTGAAACACATCTTACGGTATGTGAAACCCTACCGCTGGCTGGTCATCATCACCTTGCTGCTGACCTTGATAGGTTCATTGTTGGCACAGGTGAATGCTATCGTGCTTGACCGTGCCGTAGATGCCATTAATATTCTCGACCAGCAACCTACGTTGTCATGGAGCAGTGCCATGAATATCCTAACCCTCATCAGTGTTGTGCTATTAGGTAAAGAGGTGTTGGCAACGGTGGTTAACTTCTTCCGCCGCTATTACGGAGAGCGCATGCGTATCCTCGTCAGTCGTGACTTATCAATGCAGGTCGTCAGACATATCCTTACCTATCGGATGGCGTTCTTTACGACGACAGGTAATGAGGCTGGTAGGTTGCAGTCGCGCATCGACAAAGGCGTGGACAGTCTGAGCCGTTCGGTAAATCTCCTCTTCGTCGAAATCCTGCCCCTTTTCGGTAGTGCCGTGATTGCACTAATTTTGATGTTTGCCGCTAATTTCTATGTGGGCTTGGTGGCATTGTGTATCGTCCCCATCTATTTCTATGTCACCTATATCCAGGCAAAGCGTATGAGGGCTGGGCGTCGCGCTATCTTTGACGGACAGCAAGCAGTCAGCCAGAATATCCTGAATATCATCGAGAGCATCTCGGTCATCAAGTCGTTTAACCGCGAAGAGATAGAGACTCGTCGACAGGCTGGTGTGCAGGACAAGGTGACGAACCTGCAACTGAGTACCCGCAGGCAGAGTTATTTCTATTCCGGTCTGAAGGGATTCCTGGAACAGATAGGTACCGTACTTGTCATCATCCTGACCGCCTATCTGGTGCTTGTTGACTATCCGGGAATGACGATAGGTAAGATTATGTACCATGTAATGCTCTTTTCCAATGTCAGCGCACCCATCCGTCAACTGCACCGTATCTACGACGACCTGAACGATGCCTTGGTTTATTCGGAAGGGCTCTTCGAACTGTTGGAAGGTGAGGAGAACGTGGAAGAGACGGGCGATTATCATCCTGCTGAGGTGACAGGATGCTTTGAATTGCAGCATGTCGACTTTACCTATCCAAACGGCGTGAAGGCACTGCATGATGTTTCGATGCGAATTGAACCTGGAAAGATTACTGCTTTGGTAGGTGTGAGTGGTGCCGGTAAGAGTACTGTGGTCAACTTGCTTGACAAGTTCTATCATGCAGACAGCGGTATAATCTGTCTTGACGGTGTGTCAATCAAGGAATGGGATACCCGTTGGCTGCGTGAGCATATCGGACTGGTGATGCAGAAGAACCATATCTTCGACGGCACTATCGAGGAGAATATCAAATACGGTAATCCACAGGCAACCCACGATGATGTGGTGAATGCGGCTCGTAAGGCTTTCCTTTACGATCAAGTGATGGCATTGCCCAAAGGCTTTGAGAGCAATGCCCTGCGCCTCAGCGGTGGTCAGCAGCAGCGTGTCGCCATTGCCCGCATGTTTATCAAGAATCCATCGATTATTATCCTTGATGAACCTACCGCGAGTCTTGATGCTATTGCCACCGAGCAGATTAAGTCGAGTCTTGATGCGATTAAGCAGGGACGTACGGTGATTATCATTTCGCATAACATTGGACAGATTGTTGATGCCGACCAGTTGTATATGCTGGAGCAGGGTAGAGTAGTAGAGTGTGGAAAACCAGATGATGTCTACAAACAGGGCGGACGCTACAAGGAGATTTTCGATGCCAGCGCCCGTAGTATGAATGCTGATAGGATTGCCGACGTAATGGAACAATAACGAATCATATATGAGAAAGAATATA
The DNA here is from genome assembly GCA_045225255.1 of Prevotella sp. Classification (GTDB taxonomy): domain Bacteria; phylum Bacteroidota; class Bacteroidia; order Bacteroidales; family Bacteroidaceae; genus Prevotella. The sequence goes on from JBGVBD010000143.1 coordinate 32,675, forward strand.
AAAAAGACAGTACTGTGGTGCTTGGCAATATTGCTGATGACAGCGTGCATGGACGAGAAAGTTCCCCCGCACTCAAAGGCTTTTATTGACAAGTACTTCCCCCATTCTACTGTTGTCCTCGTGGAGATAGATGATGACGATGATGACGGGAAGGAATACAGTGTATTGCTCAACGACGGTACAAAGATAGAGTTCACCATGCAAGGAGAATGGAAGAGAGTGAGTCGTAAGAAGACGGGAGTCCCCTCTACGCTTGTCCCCAAACCTATCCTTCAGTATGTGAAGACTTACCATCCTGAGGACGTGATTACGAAACTCAGCAAGAAGCCATACGGTTTCAAGATAGAACTCTCGAACGATGAGGATGTGCGTTTCAATCCGCAAGGACAGTTCATCGAGAAGATTGATTAGTAGGAAATGTAAATGATATAATATTGACTATAATGAAAAAGAATCTTATTCTAATGATTTCTGCCTGCTTGCTGATACTGCTTGTGGGATGTAAGACGGAAGAAGAAAGCACAAACATTTCACCGGTTACCAAGGTTACCATCATCGACCCCGTGGGATATGCCCAGAATATGGGTGCATGGATACCTGCTACTGGAGGTGCCCGTAAAAAACTCTTATTGGAAGAAGGACAGCACTATGTGTTGGGTGTCATCTGGGAACCTTCCAGTGTACAGTCGCCCGTTGTCACTTGGCGTGCCATCAACAGTACTTTTGAGGAAGCAACAATAAATGCTCAGGGCATTATCAGTGGAGTGAAGGAAGACCCCGACAACAGCAATGAGTGTCTGATAATCGTTGAAGCCGCACCTACTGTTTCCGATACGATTGAGGTCAAGGTCCTGAAGGAATTGTCAGGCGTCTACGAGATTAAGGCCGACAATCGTGATATCGTCATCCCTGACGGCGGCTCCATTCGTTCTACAGTCCGTGTGACCAATGCGTCAAATGCCAGTGGCAGTCTCAATAACAAGGATCTTATCACAGGATTCTTCTCTGACAAGAACCGAGCAAACTTCAACGATGCCGTCACGATTACTTTCATTGCAGGAAGTTCGTTCGACATACAGGCTAACGGTCCTGGTGTAAACATCCTGATGGCTTACTCGAAGGCTTATATCAGTTCTCCTATCAGTGGTGAAGTTAAGTATTTCGACGATGTACGCGACTATGCGGTACTGGCTTCTACTTGTAAGCGACAAGCCCTTCAGGTTGACTCTGCCTATGTGAGTCTGGACCAACACAACCTACATCTCGCTAAAGGTGCTACCGCTCAACTGACCGCCAAACTTGTTGCTGGCAATCCGAGAAAGTCGGCTATCATCACCTTTGTCAGCAGCAATCCTGACGTAGCCACTGTCGACCAGACAGGTAAGGTGACGGCTGTCGGTGCCGGTCTCGCCACCATCACTGCATCCACGAACCATCTCGCAGAGGAGCAGGAATGTGTGATTAACGTTGATGAGGCAGTGCCTGTTGCTGTCACACGTATCGCTGACCAACCAGACTTCACCACGACTCACACCGTCACACGCAGTCTCATCGTAGAGGGGCAGACCAGACAACTATACTCTGACTCCCATAAGGATGAAGTAAACGCTGCATCAGGCACTATATGGCACAGTACAGATCCGACAGTTGTCACCGTCGACAATAACGGACTGGCGACTGCCGTCGGAAGAGGTTCTGCGGTCATTTATGCCACACCGTATGTTGAGATGAACGGCACACAGGTCCAAGGCATCTCCGACTGTAGTTGCTTCACGGTGATGCCCGACTATACCAAGGCTAAGTTGGGTGACATCTTCTATAGCGACGGTTCCTTCAGCACCAATGTCGAGGCAGGGAAAACACCTATCGGCATTATCGCTTACCTAAACTGTGATGCCTCTTCAAATCCCATTGCAGGTTCCAGCGCCCTTACTGAGAGTGCAGAACTGTCACAATATGGAGCCATAGGAACGGAGAAGAACTTCCATGGTTTGGTGATGTCGCTGAAGAATGCCACCACGAATGTGAAATGGGGTAAGGAGGCTGCCTCCACACAACTTGTCGGTGTAACCGTGGCTAAGGACGATGCTACGATGAAGTATAGCAGTACTGTCATCAATTCGAGTGGTTTCAATGCTGCCATCTATACCAATGGTGAGGATGTCATTACTGGTGCGCCCACCTTCAATCCAGCAGAGAGTTATCCCGCCTGTTACGCAGGATGGCATTACAATGTCAATGTACCCAGTTTCGTCACCAACTGGTTCATGCCCTCCTCCCCACAGTGGTATGCTGTATTATTCAACGGGTTGGGTGGTCTGCAGGCTGAAGGCATCACGCCAGCGTGGAACACCTACTTCAACAATGCGAATGCCTTCAAGAAGATTAACGATGCCCTCGACAAGTTGAGTGCTGTTGGTGTCGATAAACTTCCCGAGAGTGCCCTTATATGGACCGCCAACGAGGGTGACGACAACGGTACAACGGCTGCCGCCCTGCTTGTCAACAGTAATGGCTTAAAGTTCATGCCCGTCAGCAAGACAGTCAATAAGGGTGAAAACAATGAAGAGTCATTAGTCCGTACTTTCTTTGCCTTCTGATTTAATTTAAAAAAACAAAAGAAAAAATTTGAGAATACAAAGTAATTTCGTATCTTTGCACACATATAAAGTAAAACTGTAGATATGAACAAGAACGAGAAATTTGTCATCACGATTAATCGTGAATTGGGTAGTGGCGGTCGTACCGTCGGTGAGAAATTGGCTAAGAAGTTAGGTGTTCCCTTCTATGACAAGGCGCTTATTAAGGCTTTGGAAGAGAAATATCATCTCACAGTAGAGGAGATAGAACGACTCAAGGGACAGAATAATAACTGGTGGTCTGAGTTCGGACGCGTAGTCGCTATTGGCAGCGGACTTGCCAGAGCACCTTATTACCAGGCAGTCGTAGGTGAGGAACCCGAATTGCTGACTAACGAAGAGATGTTCCGTGCCGAGAAAGAGATATTGGAAGGTATTGCCGAAGATGAGTCGTGTGTCATTGCCGGTCGCTGTGGCTTCTTCGTATTCAAAAAACATCCCAATCATCTGAGTGTCTTGATTCAGGCACCGATGGAACGTCGTATCCAGCGTGTGATGACGAAGCAGGGGCTCTCTCATGAGGATGCAGAGAAGGCTATCAAGAAGGTGGACAAGATGCGTGAGAACTATGTCAATAAGTACACAGGCACTTCACGCTACGATACTCGCAACTACGACTTGGTTATCACGATGGATGGTAAGAGCGAAGAAGAGGTGGTCGATCTCATCGTTAAGTATATCGGGTAATTCTGTTCCGAGCAAAGTAATAATGAATAGCACAAAGGGCGTGTTGTCCTTTGTGCTATTTGTGTTTTCATCATTAAAAAAACTTAAATAATGTTATTTTGATAAGAATCGGGGTTGCGTATGTTATTTATTATGTGTACCTTTGCAGCCGCTAAAGTGTGTATTGCGCTGGCTCGACGGCTAACAATACCTTGAAAAAGAGCGATTTACCTTCAGTTTAGAAGTAGTGGACGTTTCTTTTTAAGGGTTTCTGTGAGCGCGAAAAGGCAAAGACCACTTAAAAAGAACGAATATATTCACATTAATATTTTAAATTTTAAACTGAAATGCCAGGATTAATTGGAAAGAAAATCGGAATGACATCCGTTTTCAGTGCCGACGGTAAGAACGTACCGTGCACTGTTATCGAAGCTGGTCCTTGTGTTGTTACTCAGGTGAAGACCGTTGAGAAAGACGGTTATGAAGCCCTTCAGTTGGCTTTTGGTGAGAAGAAGGAAAAGAACACCACCAAAGCTATGCAGGGAATCTTCAAGAAAGCAGGTACAACACCAAAGGCCCACTTGGCCGAGTTCAAGTTTGACGAGGAGCACAACCTCGGTGACACTATCACAGTGGAACTCTTCAGCGACGCTGATTTCGTTGACGTGGTAGGTACATCAAAAGGTAAGGGCTTCCAGGGCGTTATGAAACGCCACGGTTTCGGTGGTGTAGGTCAGGCTACACACGGTCAGGACGACCGCGCCCGCAAACCGGGATCTATCGGTGCTTGTTCTTATCCCGCCAAGGTGTTTAAGGGTATGCGTATGGGCGGCCACATGGGTGGCGAGCGCGTTACAACGCAGAACCTGAGAGTGTTAAAGGTAATACCAGAGCACAATCTTATCCTCGTGAAGGGTAGTTGCGCTGGTTGTAATGGTTCAACTGTTTTAATTCAGAAGTAAGCAATGGAAATTAACGTATTGAATATCAATGGTCAGGAGACCGGAAGAAAGGTTACGTTAAACGAATCTATCTTCGGAATTGAACCTAACGACCACGTCATTTATCTGGATGTGAAGCGTTACCTCGCTGATCAGCGTCAGGGAACAGCTAAGTCGAAGGAGAGAAGTGAGATCTCTGGTTCTACACGCAAACTCGGTCGTCAGAAAGGCGGCGGCGGTGCCCGTCATGGTGATATCAACTCACCCCTGTTGCGTGGTGGTGGTCGCGTATTCGGTCCGAAACCCCGTGACTATCGTTTCAAACTGAATAAGAAAGTAACTGTTCTTGCCCGTAAGTCTGCTCTTGCCTACAAGGCTCAGGAGAATGCCATCATCGTGGTTGAGGACTTTAACTTTGACGCACCCAAGACGAAAGAGTTCTTGAACATGACCAAGAACCTGAAGGTGGAGGGTAAGAAACTTCTCATGGTTTTGCCCGAAGCAAACAAGAACGTCTATTTGTCGTCTCGCAACTTGCAGAAGGCTGAGTGCATCATTGCTGCCAACGTAAACACCTACAAGGTGCTGAACGCTGACGTGATGGTCATTACCGAGAACTCGTTGAAGGCTATTGACGGAGTGCTTGGATAAAGAGGTCGTAATAACGTAATAACATAAAGGATAAAGATTATGAGTTTTATTATAAAGCCTCTGATTTCAGAGAAAATGAACAATATTACTGAGAAGTCTTCTGTCGAGAAGAAACTGCGTGCCCGCAATGAGAAGGCTGCCCAGAGACTGGGTGCCCAGGCTGAGACGTTTAGCTATACCGTCAAGCGCAAGGGTAAGGCAGACGAGAAGAAGGAGAAGACCATCTATACTTATACAAAGCCTGCACGCCAGACTTACGGTTTCATCGTAAAGCCTGAGGCAAACAAGCTGGAGATTAAGGCAGAGGTCGAGGCTCAGTATAATGTGACTGTAGAGAGTGTGAACACGCTCCGTTACGCTGGTAAGCGTTCTAGCCGCTATACAAAGGCTGGACTCGTGAGAGGACAGAAGAACGCGTTCAAGAAGGCAATCGTTACCTTGAAAGAGGGCGATTCTATTGATTTTTATAGCAATATTTAAATAAGAAATGGCAGTACGTAAATTAAAACCCGTTACTCCGGGTCAAAGACACAAGATTATTGGCACGTTCGAGGATATTACTGCATCCGTGCCAGAGAAGTCTCTCGTTTACGGTAAGCGT
>JBGVBD010000144.1:0-35266 GCA_045225255.1 Prevotella sp.
ACCAAGCATCAAAACGATGTTTCTGATTCAAGATATGGATACTACTCTGATACAGAACTTGCGCAAAACTCTTAACGTCCTAACCCAATAGGGTTCAAATGCCGATGTGCAAAGGGAAGTGCGCGGGCTAGGAGTTGCTCGAACATGTAACGTACATATACCGTTATGCGCAAAACCTGATAATCCATTCCTTAAAGAATGGGTCCTCAATCTCGTAGTCATTAACACGAATTACATAGCCTGCTTTCATGAGTCGTTTTATGCCGCTAAATGATGTACTCGTCGCGACTTGGCGGTTTTGCAAAGGATTGCTCCCCTTACTCAGACTAAGCATGATGGAACGATCCGTACGATTGAAATTCAGCCATAGGCGCTCAAAGTCCAAATCGTGAGTACGTACAATCTTACTCACGGCTTCATTGACTACTCCGTCTACGAGATTGTCGTATGTCATCATTTCCCAGACTTGAGCCGACAATTGCTGGGTATAATAGGGATGTAAACTTGTAAAGGCAAGTATTTCATCTACTATACCATTCAATTCCTCTTGATTATTCAATGGCAAACGTTCAGAAACGTATGCTTTGAAATCATCGTAGGGAATCTTGTCCAGATGCATCATTTTACCAAAATGATAGAATGGCGACTTCTTACGCTCAAAAATCTCTGTCATCATCGACTCCTGACTTCCTAACAGAATGTAGTTCAGATGCTCTTGCTCCTGCATGATGGAACGTAACTGCTTGTCTAAGCCTTTTCGGATATTCATAATTTCCTGAAATTCATCGAACACCACTATTAGCCGTTTATCCTCTGAACTAACTTTTTCTATCAAAGCCATCGCATCTTCCAAAAGCACCATACTGTTCACAACTGGTTGGAATGAGACATCCAGCATATTCGTCATTGGATTAGTGGAAATCGTGGGTATAATCCTAAAGTGAGTCATCAGATGCTTGATTCGCTCTATTGGATATAATCGGAATAATTCGCGCAATAGTTTCGAAGCAAAGTCATCAACACTCAACATATTCTGCATATTCAAAGAAATGCATGGACGACCCGATGTTTTGACAGCCTTGCTAACAAGGCTTGATTTGCCAAACCTTCGTGGACTAATTAGTATCAAGTGGTTCTCGCTGTTCAGAGACATCAGAACTTCTTTTAACTCATCGACCCTATCGGTGAAAAACTCGTTGTCTACAAGTACGCCAAACTTAAATGGATTAGTCATATTTTCTAAATTTTTCGCAAAGATAAATCTTTATTTTGAAACTTCCAAATAAATCAGAAACTTTATGCGAAAATTTTCGCAACGAAAAAAATCGCAAACCTTCGTTCTGTTGTTTGACGCAATAGAAATCGACAGAAGGCATTCCTTTGTTTGCGAAGAATAAATATTCAAAACACGTCAGAATTATATGCAGTTTTATGTTTGCATTGATTTTATTTGCCCCAAGCCTTGGGACATCATGAAAGTAGCCTACATTCGACCCGTTTGAAGGCTTCATTCATGTCGAAAAGAGGCTTTATTGAGAAATCCACCAGTTTTACCTTGAAAAATATCCTTTTTTATGGTGTTTTTTGAAAAATAACTGATATCTTTGCAACAATCTATTAACAAATAACCAAAAGAATATGGAAACAACATTAGTATTATTAAAGCCGAGTTGTGTACAGCGTCAATTGATTGGCGAGGTGTTGAATCGTTTTGAGCGTCGTGGTCTGCGTATCTCTGGAATGAAGATGATGCAACTGAGTGACGAGATTCTTCGTGAGCATTATGCACATTTGGTAGACCGTCCTTTCTTCCCCTCACTGGCTGCCTCTATGCAGGCTTCTCCAGTAGTGGCTTTGGCTATCTCTGGCGTTGATGCCGTGCAGGTGGTACGTACGATGACGGGTGTGACGAATGGTCGTGAGGCGGCTCCTGGTACGATTCGTGGAGACTATTCTGTCAGCAATCAACAGAATATCGTTCATGCTTCCGACTCTACCTCAAATGCTGCTATTGAGTTGGCTCGTTTCTTCCGTCCGGAAGAGATTTACGACTATACCCATGGCATGCAGGGATATATCTACGGAGAAGGGGAGTGCAAATAGGCTTTCTTTTTAGAAAGCGTCTTCGATATGCTCTATCTCCGCTTCTGATTCGTCGTTACCTGTGACGCAGACGATATCGAAACGGATATCGCAGTCGGCATGACGATATTTCACATAATGATTCGCAGCCTGTTGCAGGTTGCGAATCTTTTGATATCCCACTGCTTCAATAGGATCGGTGAATAGACGGTTGATGCGTGTCTTTACTTCTACGAAAACCAACACGTTGCCATCCAGTGCTATGATGTCTAAATCACGATGACCGCTTTTCCAGTCACGTTCCAAAATGGTGTAGCCCTTCCGTTCCAGATAGTCTACAGCCATCTGTTCGCCCCATCTTCCTAAATCGTTGTGATTAGCCATGAAATGTTTCGTTAAGAACCTTTTCTACGACCTGGGGGAAATACTGCATTTCCAACTGGTGTTCTTTCTCAGCGATATCATCGGCAGTATCCTCAGGTGACAGTGCCACCTTATATTGTGCAATCATCTCACCAGAGTCGCAGACAGGTGTGACATAATGGACGGTCATGCCGGTCTCTGTTTCACCAGCCGCCTTCACTGCCTCATGCACATGATGTCCCCACATCCCTTTTCCACCATATTTCGGTAGTAGGGCAGGGTGGATATTGATGATGCGACGGGGATAGGCATCGATGAGGAAATTGGGAATGAGGGGTAGAAAACCTGCTAAGACGATAAACTGTATGTCGTACTGGCGGAGCAACGGCATCATGAAGTCGGCATCGTTCAACTGCGGCTTGGGAGCCACTGCTGTCTCGATACCCAGTTTTTGGGCGCGCTCTAAGGCTGCAGCCTCAGGCTTGTTGCTGACAACCAATGCACAATGGTATTTTTCAGAACCTTCAAAGTAATTGATGAGGTTCTCACAGTTCGTTCCACTTCCTGATACAAAGATGGCAATATTGATCATTTCTTTAAATTGTTAAGGAGTATTTCTATCAGTCGCGGTACACCATATTGGTCGATATCCGCTTCCTTGATCCATAGATAGTCTGCTGGTAATACGGGCTTCTGGTCGGGTTCCCAAAGCCAGAAGTCTGCATAGAGTACACGATGGGTGAGGACGTGCTTGACGTTCTGGCGCAACAGAGTAGCGCCACACGGAACCTTGTCTGTTAGCCAAGGTTCGTAGAGTCCTTGCCAGATATCACCTTCGCCACGACGATGGATGGCGGTCTCGCCCTGATACCTTATATATACGTATGTAAGATGGCGTTCTTTTACCTTCAGCGTCTTCTGTTTGACGGGCAGTTCATTCACTCTGCCCTCGCGCAAAGCGATGCAGGTTTCTTGTAATGGGCAGGATGGACATTGTGGGGTTGACGGGGTGCATTGGATGGCACCGAAGTCCATCATGGCTTGATTGTAATCAGAGGTGAGAGGTGAGAGGTGAGAGGTGAGAGGCAATAGGCTTTGTGCCAATGCCGTAAACTCCTTTTTACCCTCTGTCGTATTGATAGGTGTGCTGATGCCATAATGACGTGCCAGTACCCGATAGACATTCCCGTCGACGACAGCGGCAGGAAGGTCGAAGGCAATACTCCCAATGGCAGCAGCGGTATAGTCGCCTACGCCTTTGAGTTGCTTGATACCTTCCAGTGTACGTGGAAAACCACCCATCTCTACGATTTGCTTGGCGGCTGTATGCAGATTCCTGGCTCTGCTATAGTAGCCCAGTCCTTGCCATTCACGCAGTACCTCGTCTTCTGAGGCTGTGGCGAGTTTCTCTACCGTTGGCCATCGATGTATGAAGCGTTCCCAGTACGGCAGCCCCTGTTCGATACGTGTCTGTTGGAGGATAATCTCCGATAGCCATATCGCATACGGGTCGCGTGTCTGTCGCCAAGGTAACACCCTTCCGTGTTCCCTAAACCAACTCAATATGGTAGTCGTAAAACTCATTTCGGAGTGCAAAATTACGAAAAAACTATGAACTATTATCTATTAACTATGAACTTTTCTTGAATCTCGTCGAAAGACGGGGGGCATTTCGTCGAAAGTGAGTTGGTGCGCATTGTTTTTCGCTCTACTTTTGCGCTCAGAAATCAAAACAAACAAAAAATAGCATTATGAAAAAATCAGTTATTACAATCATGTTGAGTTTCATCGCAACAGTGATGATGGCACAGAAAACAGTGGTTACAGGTGTATTGGTAGACGCTACCCTTCAGGAAGGTGAGCCTTATGCTACCGTTCGTATCTTTAAGAAAGGTGCTCAGAAACCTGCCGCTATGTGTGTGACCGACCTTGACGGTCGTTTCAGTCAGGAGATTGCCGGCAACGGTAATTATGTCGTACAGATGAGTAGTATCGGTAAGGTGGATGCCAGTCGTGAGATTACCCTCAGTGGACAGGATCAGATTGACCTCGGTAATGTCGCTATGAAAGAAGATGCCACGATGTTAGCAGGTGTCGAGATTGTAGCCCAGAAGCCGTTGGTGAAGATGGAAGTCGACAAGATGAGTTACAATGTGGCTGAGGACGAGGACTCGAAGTCATATACTGTTCTTGATATGCTGCGTAAGGTACCTATGGTAACAGTCGACGGACAGGATAACATCTCTGTTAACGGCTCCTCTTCCTTTAAGGTGTATGTCGACGGTCTGCCCAATGTGATGTTCTCAAGCAATCCTTCGATGGTATTTAAGAGTATGCCAGCCAGTGCCGTCAAAAGCATTGAGGTAGTAACAAATCCTGGTGCCAAGTATGATGCAGAAGGTGCTGCTGGTGTGCTGAACATCGTGATGAACAAGGAGGCTACAGCCGCTATGGGTGGTGCTTCCAGCATGAACGGCTATAATGGTACAGTCCGTGCTACTGCAGGTAACCGTCAGTTGGGTGGAAGTGCTTTCCTGAGTGGTCAACAAGGCAAACTATCCTACAGTGCTAACGTGATGGCAAGTTATAACACGCCAGGTAATACCACCACTGAAATGGAACAGATTCAGGATAATGGTACTTCGCAGATCCTGACCTCAGATAATAAAGTGAAGACTCCATTCACGATGGGAAGTCTGACTCTCGGTTATCAGCTTGACGATATGAGCATGCTCAATTTCACAGCCTCCATTAATAGTATGTCGATAAAGAGCAATGGAACCACACTCACCACGATAGGCGGAGTACCTTATGGAGAAGGTTTCAATTATGGAAGCACTACTGAGATGAAGAACTCACGTACCTCACTCAGCAGTAGCCTCGACTACCAGCGCTTTTTCAACAAGGAGCGTACCCAGTCATTGGCTCTGACCTATCAGTTGAACTATAGCCCTGCTACCACAGAGATGACCAACAACTTCGGCACCACTTCAGAGTATATCGATCTGACGAGCCGCTATTCGGAGAATAAGGACAAGACCACCAACCATATCTTCCAGGTAGACTACACCATGCCCCTTGGTACAGGACAGACCTTGAGTCTGGGTAGCAAGTTACAGCTCCACAATGCTACCTCTGATGCTAAATACTATCTGAAAGAAGTCTACGACCCCAGTACCAGTAGCGAATATGAGTACAAGAACACCATCTTGGCTGGTTATGGTGAATATACAGGCAAGTGGAACCAGTTTGGTGCCAAGGTTGGTATCCGTTACGAATATACTTGGCAGGATGTAGACTATAAACTTGGTAACGGTCAGGACTTCAAGACGAGTTATGGAAACTTCGTGCCCACCGCTAGCCTCCAGTATAACCTCGGTACAGGTAGCAACCTTGGTCTGACCTATAACATGCGTATCTCTCGTCCTGGTATCTCTTACTTGAACCCTTATGTCGACAAGACCAACCCCATTGCCCTGAGTTATGGTAACGCCGACCTTGACGTAGAGAAATCTCATAACGTGTCACTGGTTTATAATATGTTCACTTCGAAGCTCATGCTCAACCTCAATCTGCATCACAACTTCACCGACAACGGTATCTCGCAGTATAGTTTCTATGACGACCAAAACTTGTTGAACACGACCTACGGTAACGTGGTGAAGAGCCATCAGACGGGCATGAACGCCTACGTCAACTACTTGATGACCAAAAACACCCGCCTCTTCTTGAATGGTAGTGTGAACTATGTCACCCTGAGTAGTGATGCCCTCAATCAGAGTAACAGCGGATGGACTGCTAATATCATGGCTGGCGTACAGCAGACCTTGCCTTGGGATCTGAAACTCAGTGCCTTCGCCATTGCCTCTACCAAAAACTATACCCTGCAGGGATGGAGCGGCGGCTTCAATATGTTGACAGCAAGTCTGTCGAAGTCACTTCTGAACGACAAACTCAATCTGAGCCTCTCTGCAATGACAGGTCTCAACGACGGTGGCTGTATTATGATTGAGAGCAGCAACCGTGGTCAGAACTTCACCAGCCATAACAAGGTAAAGGTTCCCATTTACGGTGTTACCTTCACAGTCAGCTATACCTTCGGCAACTCGAAGACAAAGGCAAAACAGCACGTCAGCCGTGTACAGAACGACTTCATCGAGCAACAGTCACAGGGTGAGATGATCAATAGTGTAGGTTCTGGCAATACTGGCAACGGCACCATGCCCCAGCAATAATAAGAAAAGTCAAATAAAATTTGGTTTTCTACTCTCTAAATCGTATATTTGCACCCATGAAAGCTAATATTACAAAACGAGACATTACATTCTACGGACTGCAAGTAGCAGTATGGCTGGTGTTCCTAATGGTACCAGCCATCTCCGCTTTCGCTGCTAACCATAGTTGGAGCGAAGCCTTCGGAGCCATTGGTTTCTCTGCTCGTATCATGTGGATACCTTCCGCTGTCTATTTCATCAATTCCTTTTTCCTGATTCCGTTAGGCTATTATCGGAATCGTCGTTGGTTGTTCTGGATAGGTAACGTTATCATCGTCGGACTCCTGGTATGGCATTACTTTGGTGTCGATATTGGTTTCATGGACAGGATTCCCAATGAACGTATGAAGCGTTATGCAGTGACCAGTTACTATTCAACGTCGATACTGAACATCCTCATGAATACCATGTTGGTAAGTATTGCGTGGTTGGTACATCACTTCTATCGTGCCCAGAACATCAAGCGACAACTAAAGGAAGAGCATCAGAAGCGTACGGAGGCAGAGTTGGAATGGTTGAAAAACCAGTTGAACCCCCATTTCTTGTTCAACACGCTCAATAATATCTCATCACTTGTACAAATCGATGCCGACCAGGCACAGGATGCCATCGCCCAACTGAGCGACTTGCTTCGTTATGCCATGTATGAGACGCGTCATGAGAAAGTACCTTTGCAGGGAGAGATGGAGTTTATGCGCAACTACATAGAACTCATGAAACTCCGTTGCAACGAAAAGACAACTGTCAATTATCAATTGTCAATTATCAATTATCAATTGGAAATCGCTCCGCTATTGTTCATCTCCCTCATCGAGAATGCCTTCAAACATGGTGTCAGCAGTGGGCGCGACTCTCGTATTGATATCTCACTGACTACTGACGATAACCTGTTGACGTTTGTCTGTGAGAATACCAATTTCCCCAAGACGGATGCAGACCGTAGTGGTTCTGGTATCGGTATTGAGAATACCCAGCGTCGTATGGATCTCATCTATAAAGACAAATATACGTGGGAGCAATCCCTCGAGGATAATATCTATAAGATTAAAATCACCATCCAACTCTAAACTCTAAACTATGTCTCCCCTCTCCTGTATCATCGTTGATGACGAGCCTCTGGCTGTCAAGTTGTTAGAGTCGTATGTTGCCAAGACGCCCCAGTTGCAGTTGGAACACTCGTTTACCGACTCCGTGGAGGCACTTGCCTGGTTGAAGGACCATCCTGTCAACCTTGCCTTTATGGATATTCAGATGCCCGACATGAACGGCATGGAACTCTCTCACATGTTGCCAGAGGGTACGAAGGTGATTTTCACTACTGCTTTCAAGGAATATGCTTTCGAGAGTTACGAGGTGAGTGCCCTCGACTTCCTGTTGAAACCCATCCGCTATAATAAGTTCATCGCTGCTGTCGAGAAAGCCGAACAATGGTTCTCGCATACTCAGTCAGACCTCTCACCTCTAGCTTCTCACCTCTCACCTCTCACCACTAACAAAACATCTATGTTTATTAGAGTTGACGGTGAACTGCGTCAGGTGAGTTTCGACCAGATTGTCTATGTTGAGGGAATGAAAGACTATGTGCGTTTCCACCTTGAAGGCGAGCGTATTCCATTGACTACCCACATGACGATGAAGACCGTTGAGGACAGTCTGCCTACTGATACCTTCATGCGCATCAACCGTTCCTATATTGTCCGATTAAACAAGATACGAACGGTAGATAGGAATATGTGCGTCTATATCGGTGATGAGATTATCCGCGTCACGGACGCCTACCGTGATGCCTTCGAGCGTTACTGTTCTGGAGTTTAAGAGTCTTTATCTGACAACGTATTTCGTCCCGTTTTGGATATAAATACCCGAGGACAGAGATGACAATAGGGTGTTTCCAACATACTGTCCCTGCAAATTGTAGATAGCCTTGTTAGCAAGTTTTCGTATCTGTACATTCTGAATACCCGTCACGGGGATACCCACAGCCTTCATGGCTTCATGAATACCGTCCAACATATATTGGTTGAAGATGGAGAGATTATTCCTATTGATAATCGTCATTGACGGCATGCCTCGATAGTTGGTGTCCCAGACCACTGGCACCATAGCCTTTTCCATAGCCTTTTGCATCACCACTCGGTAATGCGTCTGGATAGACGCGTTATGCTTCTGTTGGTTCTCGCCTGCAGGCATTGTGCGCCAGTTGGCACCAAACTCTCCAATATAGACGGGGATACCCTTGTCACCAAACTGTTTCTTGGCTTTCTCCAACTCCTCTTCTACATAGTCCTCCTCACCCCAAGTGGCATTGTGCTGCGAACCGCTGACGTGGTTATCTTTTCCCCAATAGTAAAACACCTTACCCCACGATTCATCCTTCTCCATACCCCAGAATTGCCAAGGAGCATAGTAGTGTACCTCTATCATCAGTCGCTGCTCAGCAGGGTCTTCAGGCAGTTTTGTCATGAAGTTACAAGTATGGTCGATATTGGTAGATGGACCTTGGATAATCAGGATACGCTGGGCATTGTTACCACCCGTCTGGCGGACGGTATTGATGAATTCCTGTTCATAGACCAACAGATTATTCGTAGCCGACTGTGTCTCGGCATTAGGCTCGTTGAGGCCTGCAAAGAGCAGTCGTTCGTCGTAATCACGGAAGGTTATCGCTATCTGTTGCCATATCTTGTTGAGGATGAACTTGTTCTTCGGTATCAGTGTCTCATCCTTGATATTATTCTCCAACCAGCCGCCATCCCAATGTTGGTTGATGACCACATAAAGATCGGCCTTGATGCAATAGTCTACAATCTCCTTCACGCGATTCATCCATACGGGGTCGATGGTGATGTTGTCGGCATCACTGATATGTCCCATCACCCAAGCACAAGGGATGCGGATGGAACGGAAACCCTGAGCCTTGACATAGTCAATGATTTCCTGTGTTGTCTTCGTATCCTGCCAGAAGGTCTCGGCATTCAGTCCTGCAGTATTTTTAAAGAGTTGCTCTTGACCACCTCCGGCTTCTAAGGTGTTGCCTAGATTCCAGCCAGGCATCATGCGTTGAGCCACTTCCGTAGCGGAGAGTTCCATAGACTTTTGTGCTTGACTGCTAATAGCAGCAGCAACGAATAAGGTAAAAATTTCTTTTCTCATATATTATATGCTATATGGTTCATTCAATTCTTCAATTTTTCTTATGGTTCACAGAGCGCATTACATACCCGATTCTGGAATGCACGTCCTGGATCAGGTTTCATAATACCCTGATTGATGATGGAGAAACAGAGTAAGTGACCGTTGGCGGCTGTGCAATAACCTGCAAGAGCCGATACGCCTGTCACCGTTCCTGTCTTTGCCTTCACATTCTCTTCGGCAAAGGTTCCCTTCATCCTGCTTTTCAGTGTACCGTCACGCCCTGCTATCGGTAATGAGGGCAACAAGTGGGAATAGATATGTGAGTTACGATACGCATAGCGTAGTAGGCGCATCTCCAGTTCTGGCGATACATAGTTATAGAGCGACAATCCGCTGCCATCAGCGATGCGATAGGGATTATGTCCAAGTCCCACCTTATTAATCAGTTGTTTGATGACGTTAGCGGCATCTTTTGCATGGGCAGGACGTTTCCCACTGGTGGCTGCCAGTTGGTAGAACATCGCTTCGGCATAGAAGTTATCACTGTTCTTCATCATCCGTTGTAGCACTTGGTCGATGCTGTGTGTCCTCGTACAGAGGATAGCGGCATCTTTGGGCAGTGTACTCTCTGCCAGATGGATGCTGGCGAGTATGATGCCTCCTTCCGACAGTTCGTGTGCGAAAGCCTCCAAGAAAGCGATGTCTCTTCCTAAGGAAAGGGGCGACAGTTGGGGGTTATCATCATCCCAACACCAGCCTTCGCCCAACAGGTCGGCATGCTTCATCGATTTGTCTGCCACCAAGCGTCCTCGGATGGTGTCTATACCCATTCGCTGCACGCTCTCTACGAAGGCCTTCATGTCGTCACGGTCGAAACGGGGGTCGAAGCCTCCCACGCAATGGAGGTCACCATAGAGGGTACGGTTGTTGATTTCGCCCTTATAGTAGAGTTGGGTACGGAACTGATGGGAACCTCCCAAGCGGTCGATGGCTGCTATAGCCGTGATGAGCTTCATCGTGGAGGCAGGTCGCATCATCTGTCGTTCGTTTACTTTATATAGTACGGAGTCGTCGGTGAGGTCGTAGACGATCATACCTACCATAGAAGTTTCAAACAATTTCGACTGCATCAGTGAGTCGAGTCTATATTGGATATTCTGCGGCCACGGGAGTGCCACCTCCATCGTGTCCACGCAGAAAGTATCGGGCTCTTCCGTCTGTGCCATCATGGTGACGGAAGCCACTAATAATAAAAGTAAAATCTTAAGTCTGTCCATAATTGATGCGCAAATTTACGAAATAATTCTCAATTCTCAATTGTCAATTATCAATTATTTCGTATCTTTGCAGCAAAATATACTACTGCAATGGTTTATAAGTACGATTTTCTGATTATCGGCGCTGGCGTAGCCGGAATGAGTTATGCGTTGAAGATTGCCCGTGCCAACAAGGGTAAGGTTTGTATGATTTGCAAGACGTCGCTTGACGAGGCGAATACGTCGTTTGCACAGGGTGGTGTCGCCTCTGTAACCAATATGAAGGTAGACACCTTCGACAAGCATATTGCCGATACCATCATTGCGGGTGACTATATCAGCGACCGCAAGGCAGTGGAACAGGTAGTACGTAATGCCCCTGGACAGATTCAGGAACTGGTGGAATGGGGTGTCAACTTCGACAGGAAGGATGATGGCTCATTTGATCTTCATCGTGAGGGCGGACACTCTGAGTTCCGTATTCTCCACCATGCCGATGATACAGGTGCTGAGATTCAGCGTGGACTCATGGAAGCAGTCAGGAATCATCCTAACATTGAAGTCAAGGAAAACCATTTTGCCGTAGAGATCATCACCCAGCACCATCTAGGCGTACGTGTCACACGCCGCTCTCCCCATATCCAGTGTTATGGTGCTTATGTGCTCAACCCCGACAAGCCGAAGGTAGATACCTATCTCGCCAAGGTCACGGTGATGTGTACAGGTGGTTGCGGTGCTGTCTATCTCACCACCTCTAATCCCGTCATTGCTACAGGTGATGGTATTGCGATGGTCTATCGTGCCAAGGGAACGGTAGCCGATATGGAGTTCGTACAGTTCCATCCCACCGTGCTTCATAACCCCAACGAGACACATCCTGCCTACCTCATCACGGAGGCGATGCGTGGCTATGGTGGTATCCTGAAACTGCCTACGGGTGAGACTTTCATGGAGAAGTACGACGAGCGCCTGTCATTGGCTCCCCGTGATATTGTGGCTCGTGCCATCGATAAGGAGATGAAGATTCATGGTATCGACCATGTTTGTCTCGATGTGACACATAAAGACCCGGAAGAGACCCGTCATCACTTCCCCAATATCTATCAGAAGTGCCTCTCGATGGGTATCGATATCACGACCGACTATATCCCCGTTCGTCCTGCTGCCCATTATATGTGTGGTGGTATCAAGGTCGACCTCAACGGACAGTCTTCCATCGAGCGTCTCTATGCCCTTGGCGAGTGTTCTTGCACAGGTCTGCATGGTGGCAACCGTTTGGCTTCCAACTCCCTCATCGAAGCCGTTGTCTATGCCGATGCCGCTGCCAAACACTCCCTCCAGCATGTTGACGAATACGACTTCAATATGGATGTACCTAAGTGGAATGATGAGGGAACGATGACCAACGAGGAAAAGGTGCTTATTACACAATCCGTCAAGGAAGTCGCCCAGATCATGTCCAACTATGTGGGTATCGTCCGTTCAGACCTTCGTCTGCATCGTGCTTGGGACCGTCTTGATATGCTTTATGAGGAGACAGAACGACTCTTCAAACGTGTCAAGGCGAGCCGTGACATCTGCGAACTCCGTAACATGATCAATGTCGGTTACCTCATCACGCGTTGGGCACTCGAGCGCAAAGAGTGTCGTGGCCTTCATTTCACCATCGACTATCCTCTCCACGCCTACGATAAGAAGTAATCCTAATCGGTGGTGGGATTCAGGAAGTGGTCAATGTCGTTTTGGATGCGACGGAAGGGTTCTGACAGGGTATAGCCGTTGTTCTTTTTGAGCATCTGACGGATGTCTTGTATGGAATGCTCATAGCACGACATTTCGTTGCGACGTTGGGTATGATGGCGGGCTGTGCGTGAAATTTCGTCCTGACGTTCCATACGCAGACGATTGCATATCTTACTCAGAATGGGAACAACGACATTGTCGAAGAGAGAATGCCCCTGCACATAGAGATAGGTGGTCTGTGGGGTGACGCCCAATTCCTTGATAGAGGCTTTCACCTGTAGATACTGTTCTTTGTTGTCGGGATATTCCGCCTGTAGTTGCTTGACTTTGCGGTTGACTTTCTGGCGCAGGTGGTCGATAGATGGTTGCGGGTCGAAGACATTGAAGCCACCTGGATCGATGACACGTGCGAGGTCGGAGAGAGAAAAATCATTATGATTGCCAGTGCGATAAGCCCAGACCGACCAGACGAAGAGCGGGAAGATGGCTTCGCTATACTGTGTCAGGTAGTCATTGAAATCGAAAATGCGACGGTCGTTGAGCGTAACAGCAACACAGACATCGTGGAGAGAGGGCGCATAGCACTGAAGGTTCTCGATGGCATAAGCGTAGGTGTGGAACACATAGGGACTTTCCAACACACTCTTCGACTGGGGAGTGACGCCTTGTATCAGATAGTCATAGTCGGCATCGACACAGGCTATCATGTCCTGACCGATACGTCTCTTGATGAAGTTCATCAGTACGGACTTCTTGCCACGTTCCAGTTTCTGATGGGAGGGCAGCATCACCTCGAAATACATTTTGTCGTTCTCGAAACGACTCAAGACGGTGCGCCAGAAGTAGATATCATCATAACTCTCGACATAGGCTACTATCCTACGTCTTGCCTTCTTGGAGGTCAACTGGTTGGCTGCCTCGAAATAGCGGCTGTTAAGATGATCCTTCAGTCTACTGGGCATCCTATAATTATCAATTGTCAATTACATAGTGATATCCGATACTTCGGTCACCTTATCCATCCAACCGCTCATGATGACAGCAGGAGAATGGGTGGTGAGGATGATCTGTACGTTGGGATTCAGTTCCTGTATCAGGTCGATGAGGCGTTTCTGCCATTCGATGTGGAGGCTAACCTCAGGCTCGTCCATAAAGAGTACGTAAGGTTGCTGGTCTTCTACAAGAACAGTGAGCAGGATAGCGAGTATCTGTTTCTCACCACTGGAGAGTTGATAGGGAAGGAGTGTCTCACCAATCTGCGTGAAACGTATCTCATTCTCCGTACGTACTATCTTCTTGCCTGTTTCCTTAAATAAGTCGTCGACGATGTCCTGGAAGCGTTTCTTGGGTTCCGATAGGTGTTGGGCAGCGTCGGTATTTCCCTGTTGCAGTTCAGCGATGATGCGGTTGCCGATGTTTACCTGATAGTCGAGGTACTTACGTTGGAGGTTGTATATCTGGATATCCAACAGAGAACCGCCTCCCACTCCTGCCAAGGCAGAGAGTGCCTGCCGAAGGAATCCCTCACCTTCAGCCAGTGACTGCTGGAGGTTGGAGTCCAGCGAGCGGATGATGTCGAAGCGTACATGGGTGGCATTCTCCGGCTCTGCCGTGATATGCACCCCCTTGAGCAGATGGTTGATGATGTCACCATTGGTATTGACGCTCTTCACCACCTTATTTAATATAGTAGACTTGCCCACGCCGTTGATACCGCTGAGCACATTCACCTTCGGGTCGAGGTTCCACACGATGTGTTTCCTGCCACCCCAGAGTGAGTCAATCTCTATCTGCTTGATGTAATCCGCGTATTTCTGCATATCGTTAAACTGTTATATTTGCAAAAAAGTGACCTGCGTTAATCGCGGTCACCTTTCTTTTTCGTCCAAAAATCTTCCAGTCGAATCTCAAACCTTAACGTACTGTAGGCTGGAATCTGTCCGCTGGAGCCCGCCTCGTAAGCACCATAGCCCAACTGGTAAGGGATGATGATTTGCCAATGGTCGCCACGATGCATCTTCATCAATGCAGTGGCAAAGCCAATTCTCGTATCATTGACCAGGAAGGAAGAGGGGACGGCTGTGTCCCAGTCGAAGGGCTCCAGATAACTCTTGTCGAACTGGAAACCATCCTTATAGGTGGTAGAAGGAATCAGCCAACCTACATAGTGAATCGATACGGAGTCGTTCAGATAAGGGGTTGTCTCGCCTTTACCTTCATCGATGACCTTTACCAGTATATAATCAGTATGGTTAGAAGAGGACTCTCCCGCCAGCGAGTATTTTGGGAGTTTGAAGTCGTACTCGTTAGAGAGGTATGCCTGCTCAAAGAATTTCTCGTTCTGGTTCTTCCAGTCAGGAAACTCCTCAGGAGTATCGTCTTTCTCACTGCAAGAAGCCAAGGCGAACAGGGTGAGCCCTGCGAGTATGTAATGCTTGATATTCATTATTGTAATTTCTTAAGCAGACTTGCAATACTTACCTTGTCCTCAATGATAGCGGCGAGGTCGGAGATATTCACGCGCTCCTGCTCCATCGTGTCACGGAAACGGAGAGTGACCTTACCGTCGTTCAGAGAGTCGTGGTCGACAGTGACGCAGTAAGGAGTACCGATGGCATCCTGACGGCGATAACGCTTTCCGATAGAATCCTTCTCGTCGTACTGACAGTTGAAATGGAACTTCAAGTCGTTGATAATCTCACGAGCCTTCTCGGGCAGTCCGTCTTTCTTTACCAGCGGCATCACAGCGAGTTTCACAGGTGCGAGGGCTGCGGGCAATTTCAATACCACGCGCGTCTCGCCATTCTCGAGTTTCTCTTCGCAGAACGAATGACACATGATAGAGAGGAACATACGGTCGACACCGATAGATGTCTCGATGACAAACGGGGTGTAACTCTCATTGGTCTGTGGGTCGAAGTATTTAATGCTCTTGCCAGAGTATTTCTCATGCTGAGAGAGGTCGAAGTTGGTACGAGAGTGAATACCCTCTACCTCCTTGAAACCAAACGGCATCTTGAACTCGATATCGGTAGCGGCATTGGCATAGTGAGCCAACTTGTCGTGGTCGTGGAAACGATAGTTCTCAGCACCGAAGCCCAGTGCCTGATGCCATGCCATACGGGTCTGCTTCCATTTGGGGAACCACTCTAACTCAGTGCCTGGGGCTACGAAGAACTGCATTTCCATCTGTTCGAACTCACGCATGCGGAAGATGAACTGACGGGCGACAATCTCATTACGGAATGCCTTACCAATCTGAGCGATACCGAAAGGAATCTTCATGCGACCTGTCTTCTGTACGTTCAGATAGTTCACAAAGATACCCTGAGCCGTCTCAGGACGCAGGTACACCTTCATGGAGCCATCGGCAGAGGCTCCCATCTCCGTAGAGAACATCAGGTTGAACTGACGAACGTCTGTCCAGTTGCGTGTACCGCTAATCGGGCAAACAATCTCCTCGTCGAGGATAATCTGCTTCAACTCTTCGAGATCAGGTCCCTGCATCGCAGCAGCATAACGGGCATGAAGAGCATCACGCTTCTCCTTCGCTTCCTTTACGCGCTCGCTGGTCTCCATGTATTTTGCCTCGTCGAAAGAGTCACCAAAACGCTTGCGAGCCTTCTCTACCTCTTTCTGGATCTTCTCATCGTACTTGGCAATCTGGTCCTCGATGAGTACATCAGCACGATAGCGCTTCTTGGAATCGCGGTTGTCGATGAGGGGATCGTTGAAAGCGTCCACGTGACCAGAGGCTTTCCATATAGTGGGGTGCATAAAGATAGCAGAGTCGATACCCACGATATTCTCGTGCAACAGTACCATCGACTTCCACCAGTATTCCTTGATATTATTCTTCAACTCAACGCCGTTCTGACCATAGTCGTAAACGGCACCTAATCCATCGTAGATGTCACTGCTGGGAAATACAAAACCGTACTCCTTGCAATGGCTCACGATTTTCTTAAATACATCTTCTTGTGCCATAAATTTTAAATCATTTCGAAATTATGGGTGCAAAGGTACGATTAAGTGAGCAAAATAACAAATAATTCGTGGAAATACGGCATATTTGCAACATTATTTAATATATAAAGCGGCTGAACCCGTGCCCACTTTGTTACTGCACGACCTTACCCGTCTTGTCAATCGTTACGGTCTTGCCGTTAGCGTCCGTTACGTCGCACTTGCCATTCTCGAAGAAACCTGCATCCTGCAAGGTGAACGGAATCACCACCTGGCCTGTCGTGTCGATAAAGCCAAACTTTCCGCTATCATCCTTAACGCCGGCGAGACCCTCGGCAAAAGGATAGGCTTCCGCGTACTTGAAGGGGATGATCTCCTTACCAGTCTTGTCGATAAAGCCGAACATGAAGTCGCTGTTCTGCACTTTTGCCAAGCCGCAAGAGAAGTCGCAGGCATATTCCCACTTGCACGGAATCACAACCTTGCCCGTCTCGTCGATAAAGCCGTACATGTCATTTCCGTCGCGAACGACAATCAGTCCCTCATAGGGCTCACTCTTGTACGTCCAATTACCATCCTGCGCACTGGTCGTCAACGTCATAACCATCATGGTTATCATCATCAATAACTTTTTCATAATGCTTAAATAATTAATGATTATAAATTTGGATAGAATTCTTTCTCATCGGATGCCACCGCCGCCTCCGCTACCGGTGAAGTCGCCGCCTCCGCCGCCACGCGACGAGCGACCGCCACGACCTGCGTCACGGTCCTCGGTACTGTGGTGCTTCTTGCTCTTGTTGGCCTGTCTCCTTTGCCACTTATTGTCCAGCATCCGTTTGCGTAGGATGCCTTCACGAATCAGGAATACGTTGCTGACAGCCGATAGCACTGCGCTACCCACGTTGTTGCTATCGCCCGACATCTGCACGGCTACCTCATCCATCTTGAAGAACTCGGGGTTTACTCGCTGTATGTCCTTCGTCAACTGCTCTGCATTGCCGAAGAGTGTTGCCCATACCAGATAGTCGCGCCACCGTGAGGTTTCTGACAGTTTACTATCGTTCACCGTGGTAAAGTCGTCAAGGTATCGCTTGAATCCGTACACCTCCGCCATCTCGTCCTTGTGCTTGTCGTAATACTTGACATTACGCTTCGTACATAGCAGTTCGAGGAACTGACGCATCAACTTCGCGTTCGCCTTGTCGTCCATAAACGTTTCCAGTTCCTTGGGGTCCAGCACTTGGTTGTCGCCTGCAGCACGGCTAAAAATGTCGTGAATCTTGTAAGTCAGAGGCGGCAGGTCTACGTCCATCGGCACGTCCTGCACCACAAAGCGCTGCTGCATCTTGCCCGATTCTGTCATCACGGGTCTCACGGCGAAGATGCCAGCATTCACCATCTGCAGTACCATGGCCTGTAGCAGTCGCTTATAGTCACAGTCATCTTTATAACTGAATGCGTTCAGCATGTCGTTCGCCGCCTGCAGATTGCCCTCTAAGGGTATAGTGCGGAAGTAATCGACTGATTTCACCCAGTGCTCATGCTTCTTACGTTTAAAGCCTGTGTAACACTTTCGGAAGAAAAGCCATAAGCCCCACAAGCCTGCAGCGCCGACAATCAGTATGACTATTGCGATGATGATATCGAGCACGGTGCCGAAAAAGCCACGCTCTTCGATGGCGTCGCCATAGTCGCTACCCTCAAATGCCAATTGCTTCTTATGCTCAAAGGTGTTGTCTGTATCTTGAACCGAAGGACTAAGCATCCCTTTGGGGAACTTAGCCATGATATAAAGGGCATCCTTTGAACTCATAGGCTCAGTAGTCTCAGCAATCATCTTGCCGTCTTCCAAACGCATGTCGCCCTCGAATTGGAATCCCCACACACCGCAGTCTTTGGGTGTGAATACCAGCGATGCATCGGCACCCTCAATAGTTACCTTAGCCTTTTCGGGCTTTGGTGTCACAGTCTTGTCAAGGAACACGTGGCGAATGGCATCGGCATCGGAGTATCCTCGTACCAAACTTGTGATGGTATAACTGGTGACATAGGTACGTTCACCACTGTCACCGATGCCCCAACAAAGTTCGTAGCCGCCATTCTTTTCCACAATGCCACAGTGACCAGCCTTTTCCGAACGGTTTCGTTTCGTATTCCACGTTCCGATGTTCTCGTATTGGCGACCCGTTTCGTCGCTCACCGTTAGGTCTTTGATCGTACTTGGGCTCATTTTACCTAATCCGATATAACATTCAGTACCCTTGTCGGTAATGGTCATTTGGCGTGTTTCCGTAATGCGGGCATCACCGTTCTTGCTCAACACCACGCGGATGTCGAGGTTATGCAAAATCTGCGCCTGCAGTGGCAGCAGAGCCAGCAATGCAAGCAACAAGGTTGTCTTTCTCATATACAGAAGTTCCTATTCTTTTAAGTTTTATGTTAAGTGTTTTGGATTTGGACACAAAGGTACGAATAAGCGAGCAAAGAACAAAGAAAAACCAAAATATTCTTTGTTCTTTCGAGCGTGAGTAGCCTTAGACCGAAGGTCAAAGGTACAGTTAAGTGAGCAAAAAAGCAAATTAATTTGCGTTTTTCGAGCATAATTACCTTAAACGAAGTTAAAGGTATTGTTTTTTCGTGGAAAATCGGTAAATTTGCAACATTATTTAAGATGAAAGTATGTTTAATCGTCATTTGGAAGTATGATTGACAGGGCGACGGTCGACAAGATCATGGATGCCGTGAACATCGTGGATGTGGTAGGCGAGTTCGTTAACCTGCGTAAGGCGGGGGTTAACTACAAGGGACTGTGTCCTTTCCATGATGATAAGAACCCATCGTTTATGGTATCGCCAGCGAAGCAAATCTGTCATTGTTTTACTTGTGGTGAGGGTGGTAATGCCGTCAACTTCCTGATGAAGCATGAACAGATTACCTATCCGGAAGCATTGCGCTGGCTGGCGAAGAAATACAATATAGAGATTCAGGAACGTGAGTTGACGGTGGAAGAACAGAAGGAACAGAACGACCGTGAGTCGATGTTTATCGTCAACGAGTGGGCTTGTCAGTATTTCCATGATATTCTGAATAACGACGTCGACGGACAAGCGATAGGGAAACAGTATTTTCGTAGTCGTGGCATCCGTGATGATATCATCAAGAAGTTCCAATTGGGCTTTGCGCTGAATAAGCGTGACGCACTGGCGAGTGAGGCCCATAGGAAGGGATATAAGGATGAGTATCTCATTAAGACGGGCTTGTGTATTGAGAATGAGCGTGGTGTCTATGACCGTTTTGCGGGTCGTGCTATCTTCCCTTGGCTGAACGTCAGTGGCAAGGTGGTAGCATTTGGAGGTCGTAAACTCGATGCAGCCACGAAGGGTGTACAACAGAAATACGTGAACTCACCCGACTCAGAGATCTATCATAAGGAGCGCGAACTCTATGGCATCTATCAGGCGAAGAAGGCAATTGTCAAAGAGGAATGCGTCTATATGGTGGAGGGTTATACGGATGTCATCGCCATGCATCAGTGTGGCTTGGAGAATGTGGTGGCAAACTCTGGTACCGCCCTTTCTGTCTATCAGATTCGTCTGCTGCATCGCTTCACGCAGACAATCGTATTGCTCTATGACGGTGATGAGGCAGGTATTCATGCTGCCCTGCGTGGTACGGATATGCTGTTGCAGGAGGGCATGGAAGTGAAGGTGTTGCTGTTGCCTGACGGTGACGACCCGGATTCTTTTGCACGCAAGCATACTGCCCAGCAGTTTAAAGAGTATATCGAGGAGCATCAGACGGACTTCATCCAGTTTAAGACCGACCTGTTGCTGAAGGGGGTGAAAGACCCTATCAAGCGAGCAGAGGCCATCAATTCCATCGTCCGTTCTATCAGTGTTATCCCTGATTCTATCGTCCGTTCACAGTATATCACGGATTGTGCCCGTCGACTGAATGTGGATGAGCGTACCCTGATTTCGCAAACCAATAAGTATATTGCAGGCGACAGAGAGGAAAAGCGGAAAGAGACAGAACGGGAAGAACGGCAGCAGGAAACTATTGCTACACCTGACCCCATCGGTTTGCATACCCCTCAAGAGCAGACGGCAGAGGTGGAGCGACTGCTCATCCAGCAGATTATCCGTCATGGTGATGTGGTTATCATAGATGAAGAGACACAGGAAGAAGGATATGTTAAAATGAATGTCGCCCAGTATATCGCCTTTGATTTCGGCAATGACGGACTCGCCTTCAACGACGATCTCTACAACCGTATCTTGCAAGAGGCTGTGGAACATTCGAGTGACGAGGGTTTCAAGGCAGAGACTTATTTCACGCAGCATCCCGATATCGAGATCAGTCAGATAGCCACTCGCCTGGCAGTAGACAACTATCAGTTGGGACGAAGTTTCAAGAAGGAGCAGACCAACAAGGAACTGCGCCATCAGGTGGAACATCTGATGCTCGACTTCCGTTATATCATCGTGAATGAGCGTATGAAAGAACTCATGAAAAAGATGAATACGGAGAAGGACCAGATTCGTATGAAGGCACTCGTGGATGAGTATAAGTCGTTGTTGGAGTTATACCAGCAAATCGGGAAAATGTTAGGACGTTAGTCAACGCTTATGCAGTCGCTACTATATATCACAGGTGTGACCCTCATGTGGATTGTCATTGCAATGGCAGTGATCCACGTGGTGATGGATAACCGACAACCCGCCAAGACGATGGCATGGGCATTGGTGATCCTCTTCGTACCTGTCATCGGACTGGTATTCTATCTCTTCTTCGGTGTGAACCATCGCAAGGAACGACTCGTTAGTCAGCGTTCCCTCGACCAGTTGACGAAACGCTCGATGCTGGGATTCGTGGAACAGCAGAACCTACGTGTACCAGAACGTCAGAAACAGTTGGTCGACCTTTTTGTCAACCAATCGTTTTCGCTGCCTTTCAAAGATAATCAGATAGACATCATGACAGACGGTTATGTGTTCTTCCCTGAGTTACTGAAAGACATTGCTCAGGCAAAACATCATATCCATATTGATATGTATATCATCGAGGATGATGCTTTGGGACGACTGGTGACAGATGCCCTGATAGACAAGGCGCGACAAGGAGTCCTGATACGTGTTATCTATGATGATGTGGGTTGCTGGAAAGTAAGCCATCGCTTCTTTGAAAGGATGCGTGAGGAAGGTATTGAAGTATCGGCATTCCTACCTGTACGCTTCCCTTCGTTTACGAGTAAGGTGAACTATCGTAACCACCGTAAACTGATTATCATCGATGGTTTGGTGGGATATATCGGAGGTATGAATATCGCCTTGCGTTATGTGAAGGGAACAGGAGAACAGCCTTGGCGCGATACAATGATCCGTATTTCCGGTGGCGCTGTCTATGCCCTTCAGCGTGCCTTTCTGGTCGACTGGTATTTTGTGGATCGTACCCTTATCACCGATCGGGTCTATTATCCTCAACTATCAACTATCAATTATCAATTATCAATTAACAATTGTTTGGCGCAAGTGGTGACCAGTGCCCCCACGAATCCCTATCCTGAGATTATGCAAGGCTTCGTACGTGTCATTTTGGCTGCTCGTCGTTATATTTATATAGAGACACCTTATTTCCTGCCCAACGAGCCAGTGCTCTTTGCCTTGAAGACGGCAGCGATGGCAGGGGTGGATGTACGCATCCTCTGCCCACGTCGCTCTGATGCCCGTTTCACGGAGTGGGCTTCACGTTCCTATCTGCGTGAGGCGTATGAGGCTGGTGTCCAGGTCTATCTCTATGAGACGGGTTTCCTACATTCCAAGGTGATGGTGAGTGATGACTCATTGACCACCTGCGGTTCTACGAATGTTGATTTTCGTTCTTTTGAGAACAACTTCGAGGCGAATGCCTTTATCTATGATGAGGGAACGGCATTACGCATGAAGAATATCTTCCTGAAGGACCAGGAACAATCCGTCCTCTTGGGCGATCTGCCCCATAGGATTCATCCGAAGTTCATGAAACGATTGTGGGAAAGTCTTACTCGCCTGTTGTCACCACTGCTTTAAAGAGCGAGAAGTTCACACTTCCATACGAGCGATGCTCTACGAAGTGGGGGTGTTGCGAGAAATCATAGTCTTTGCCGTGTTCAAAGACGAAGATTCCCTCTTCCTTAAGTAGTCCCTTCTCTATAATGATGTCTGGAATGGTAGGTAGTTCTTTCAACGCGTATGGGGGGTCGGCAAAGATGAAGTCGTATTGTTGCTTGCATGTCTTCAGGAAGCGGAACACATCACCACGAATGGGGATGCAGGTGGGTGAGTGGTGAGAGGTGAGAGGTGAGAGGTGAGTGGTGAGTTTATTGAGACACTCTTGAATGAAACGATGGTGGTCGCGATCGAGTTCTACACTCACTACTTGGCTACAACCTCGTGAGAGCAGTTCAAGCGTGATACTACCAGTACCAGAGAAGAGGTCGAGGGCTGTGGCACCTTCGAAATCAATATAACCATTCAGCACATTGAAGATATTTTCCTTGGCGAAATCCGTAGTCGGACGAGCCTTGAAGGAACGAGGAATATCGAAATGCCTCCCTTTATATTTTCCAGTGATAATCCTCATCGTCCCTTTACGAATAGTGTCATCAGGTCGTAGGGCATACCCTCAATCTGGGTAACGGCAGAACGATTGAAGTCGCCTGCAGGATTGATAGTATAGACACGTTTGATGTACTTCTGCAACTCTTCCATGAGCCAGTCTTGTTCTGGAATATCGCCCACAAGATGTACCTCGTCGTGCTCAGCCTGTAATCCTAACTGTTTCCAGACGTAGAGCAGGTAATAGAGGGAATCGTGCGCATCACGGGCATCGAAAGTATTACAGAACTTAAAACGGTTCTGTCCGTAATTGAAGATATTCAATTGACGGTCGTGGAAATAACCATAGAGTTTAGCCCTCACACCCATATAACTGCGCTGATGCAGGTGGCGCCATACAGGAGCGACGGCAGCGATATAGTGGGGATGCTGGAAATGATCGTCAATGACGAGTTTCAGGTCACGATTGATAGAGAATACTACCACGCAGTTCAGGTCGGGCAATACGGTGTTTACAACCTCATCCTGCTCGTGTCCTGTGAAGGTATGCATGAAGATGGTACGTTGCTCTTCCTCGCGAAACAGTTCTGTGGGAACCATCAGCGTGGGACTGTCTGTCATCACCAACACATGGGTATAGGATTGCTGCAACAGAGGCAGTGAACGGAATGCCTCACGCAGGTTGGCAGCCATCGATACACCACCCTTCAGGAAGTAGGGCTCATAGGTGATAGGACTACTGTCATCATTGCCTATCGTTGCAAACGACAGGTGTTTCTGACTCAAACGGATGATGAGTCGCCGGCTGTTGATAGGGGTGTTCTCCGCCATGTCTCAAACGTTATGTTGGGTAATACTCAGCACACAGAGCAGGGCGAGCACCACTGCCACGATAGCTAGGATTACGTTGGTGATACGATTGCTTGTCTTCATTTCAGGGGACAAAGTTACAAAAAAGTTGAGAGTTAATGGTTAAGAGTTAAGAGTTTTTTGTAACTTTGCATGAAATATGATTACCGACGAACTGAAATATCGCATCCGTAGTGCCTTTCCTTATGAACCAACAGGAGAGCAGGAACATGCTATCGATGTGTTTGCCCGTTTTATGACCGACCGTCATGAACAGGCGGTGATGGTGATGCGTGGTTCGGCAGGAACAGGTAAGACCACACTGGCGGCATCGATTGTCAAGGCGATGGTATCGTTGGAACAGAAAATCGTATTGCTGGCACCAACGGGTCGTGCTGCGAAGGTCTTCTCGCTTTACGCCAATCATCCTGCCTATACCATCCATCGTCGTATCTATCGTCAGAAATCTTTGGAAGGTGCTTTCGAACTGAACTATAATGCGGCACAGGATACGTTGTTTATCGTCGATGAGGCTTCGATGATTGCCAATCAGGGGGGCATTGATACTCCGTTTGCTGGAGGAATGTTACTTGATGACCTCATCCAGTTTGTCTATAACTACAAGAACTGTCGTCTGATGCTGATAGGTGACCGTGCCCAACTTCCACCCGTTGGTGAAGAAGAGAGTCCTGCGTTGATGACAGAAGTATTGCGTTCCTACGATCTTCATGTGCATGAGTGCGACCTCAATGAAGTGCTTCGTCAGAGTCAAGAGTCAGGTATCTTGTTTAATGCGACAAGGATTCGTCAGAGTTTAGAGTTTAGAGTGGAGAGTGGAGAGTTTGCTACCGCACTTCCTCAGATTCGTCTTGCAGGGTTTTCGGATATTAAGATAGTGCCAGGGGACGAGTTGATAGAGTCGTTGGCATCCAGTTATTCCAAGGTGGGACTCGACGAGACCATCGTCGTGACGCGCAGTAATAAACGGGCGAATATCTATAATCAAGGTATCCGCAACCAAGTGCTAGGACGTGAAGATGAACTGTGCACGGGTGACCAACTGATGATTGTGAAGAACAATTATTATTGGATTACAGCTAATAGCCAAGAGCTAACTGCTAATAGCCAACTGCCCTTCGAATTCATTGCCAATGGTGACAGGGCAGTGGTGCGTCGGGTACGTAACGTTCACGAACAGTATGGTTTCCGTTTTGCAGAGGTCACGATGACCTTTCCCGACTACGACGACTATGAGTTGACAGCAATGACGATGCTCGACACCCTGACCTCTGAGGCACCTGCCCTTACTCGTGAACAACAGGAGAAACTCTATCGGGCGGTATTAGAGGACTATGCCGATATTCCTTTCAAGGCGGACCGTCTGAAGAAACTGAAACAAGACAAATACTATAATGCCCTACAGGTGAAATTTGCCTATGCAGCTACCTGTCATAAGGCACAGGGTGGTCAGTGGGCACATGTATATATCGACCAAGGGTACATGACCGACGATATGCTGACGCCTGACTATATCCACTGGCTCTATACGGCATTTACACGAGCCACAGAGCAACTCTATCTCGTCAATTGGTCGAAAACTCAGATGGAAAATGCAGATAATGAGGAACAATGAGCGATGTTTTATGAATAATTTATTATCTTTGCAGTCATGATGATAGCATTATATATTATTATAGGTTTATTCGTTGGAGCAGCAGTGCTCTACGTGTTGATGGATCGTCGGATGGACGTCCTGCGTATCTCGAATGCCCAGAAGGACGTGGAACTGAAGTATATGAAACAACAGTTGGAGACTGCCCAGGACGAGCAACAGGAGGAACAACAGAAACGCGATGCCCAGTTTATGACGATGGCACAGCAGGTGTTGGAACGCAGTGCCTCGAAACTGAAGGAGTCGAACACTGAGACGATGTCGGGTATCACACAGCCCTTGAAGGAGGCAATCAGTGAGATGCGCAAAGCCATCAACGATAATACCAAGGACCATACGGCACAGACGGCTTCGCTGAAGGAACAGTTACGCCTGATGATGGAGACAGGTCGTGAGATGAGTGAGAAGGCAGAGAGTCTTGCTAACGTGTTACGTCGCGATAATAAGGTGAGCGGCAATATGGGAGAAATCATCTTGGGTGACTTGCTGGCATCACAGGGACTGACAGAGGGCATCCATTACGAGGTGCAGGCTCGTCTGCGCGACGAACAAGGTCGCCCACTGAAGAACGATGAAACGGGGAAGGAGATGCAGCCCGATGTCATCTTGCACTATCCGCAGGGACAGGATGCCGTCATCGACTCGAAGGTGTCACTGGTCGCCTATCAGCGTTATGTCAATGCGGAAGACCCAGAAGAGAAGGAACGTGCCTTACAGGAACATATCAAGTCGATTCGTGCGCATGTAACGGAACTGGCGCGTAAGGACTATTCCAAATATATCAAGGCACCCCGTGAGGCAGTCGATTTCGTGATCATGTTCGTACCCTTCGAGAGTTCCTTGCAACTGGCACTTGCCAACGACCCCACCTTATGGCGTGAGGCTTTTGAACGGAAGGTGTTCGTGACAGGCGAACAGAACCTGTTGGGTATCCTTCACATGATTCATATCGCTTGGGTACAGAACCAACAGGCAGAGAATCAAGAGAAGGTGTTTGGCATCGCTGAGCAACTGCTCGACCGTCTGGGTGATTTCATCCAGCGTTATCAGAAGATCGGTGAGCAACTCGAACAGACACAACGGTCGTATGAGGCTGCAGGTAATAAACTGTTTACTGGTCGTCAGAGTGTAGTACAGAAGGGTAGGGAACTCATCGACCTCGGTGGTAAGGAGAATCCCAACCGTCGTATTCCCAAAGCAGAGGAGGGACCTGATGCTTTACCTGAATGACGATATCGCCCATTTCGACTTCGAGGCGACATTACCGTTGTTGTCTGACCAGCGAAGGGAACAAGCGTTGAAGTTTAAACACGCACTGGGACGCAAGACCTGTGCGGCAGCCTATCTGTTGTTGTGTGAGGCACTGCGTAAGGAGTACGGCATCACGGAGAAACCTGTCTTCGAATATGGTGAACATGGTAAACCTTACATCCTCGGGCATCCAGATATCCATTTCAACTTCAGTCATTGTCGTGAGGCTGTCCTTTGTGTTGTGAGTGATCGTCCTGTGGGATGTGATGTTGAGAGTATCCGTGAATACAAGGAGTCTCTTGTCCGTTATACGATGAACGAAGCAGAAATCAAACAGATAGAACAATCCCCTGATCCAGCCGAGACCTTCATCCGTTTCTGGACGATGAAAGAGGCGGTGATGAAACTCTCTGGCGAGGGTATTCGCAATGACATGAAGACGGTGTTGAAGGGTACCGAACAGATAGAAACTGTGGTCAATCAAGAAAAAAAATACGTCTATTCGGTGGTGTTTGAATAAAAATGATTACCTTTGACGCGAAAATAGGAATCTAAGACAAATAAATGAAAGAATTATGAGATTAGACGGAAGACGCGAAAGTTCGAATGTAGAAGACCGCCGTGGTATGAGTGGCGGTGCAAAGGCCGGTCTTGGTATCGGTGGTATTATCATCGTAGCGCTGATGGCATGGCTCTCAGGCGGTGACCCACTGAGTGCTGTCATGCAGGAGGTACAGCAGAATTCCTTCGGAGGCAATACAGAGGTGACGGAGGGTCAGCGCGAGTTCACAGAGGAAGAGCAGGAACTGGCAAAGTTCTCTACGCAGATCCTCGCTGGTACAGAAGATGTATGGACGGAGATTTTCCGTCAGAATGGTGCCCAGTATCAAGTTCCTAAGATGGTGCTTTACACTGGTGGTGTGCAGACGGCTTGTGGACAGGGCTCTGCCCAGATGGGTCCGTTCTACTGCTCTGGTGACCAGAAACTGTATATCGACCTCTCGTTCTTCACTACGATGAAGAAATCATTAGGTGCCGATGGTGACTTCGCCTATGCCTACGTTATCGCCCATGAGGTAGGACACCATGTCGAATATCTCACAGGAACACTTCAGAAGATTCATCAGCAGATGTCACAGGTCAGTCAGACGGAAGCCAATAAACTCAGTGTCCGTTTGGAGTTGCTTGCCGACTTCTATGCCGGTGTTTGGGCACATCATGACAACAAACGTTTCGGTTCGTTGGAAGACGGTGATATCGAAGAGGCTATCCAGTGCGCACAGGTGATTGGTGATGACTATCTTCAGAAGAAGGCTCGTGGCTATGCCGTTCCTGAGTCGTTCAACCACGGTACTTCCAAACAGCGCATGAAGTGGTTCAAACTCGGTCTTGAGACGGGTGACATCTCGAAGGGTAACACCTTCCAGTGTTCAGACGCAGAACTCTAAGAAAAAAGGGGAGCCCGAAAGCTCCCCTTTCTCTTACTTCTTCCTTCTTACGGTACATTACCAACCACCAGGCACTTCTTCGCCTTGTAAGCCAGTGTTCATACCGTATGGATCGACACTGCCAGCAAGAATCTGTTGTAGCTGTTGCAGCTTCACAATCTCAGTCTCAGGCTTTATATATATCTTCTTCATCGTATAACCTCCATTGATGTTTCACATCGAACTTGCTTACGTTCGGAAGAACTTGAGCAAGCTCAGTTCTTCTCTCACTTAATCGCAACTTTCTTTCCGTTGTGGATGTAGATTCCCTTCTTTGGATTCTCGACCTTACGACCAGAGAGGTCGTAATAATTATCCATTATCCATTGTCCATTATCAATTGACTTCAGTCCCGTTGTTTCCTCATCCATTCCGAAGAAGTTGGAGAGAGCGCCGTCGTACGTCAAATAGGCTTTATTGGCGCCAAGGGAACCCGCCGCACTGAGTTTATAGAAGCCCATGCCGTTCGTTGGTGTGTAGTTTAGCACGTAGATATTGCCAGCAGCTCCCGACAACGCTTCTGTCGTACCCTTCAACTCGTTGCCTGAGAAATCACCTGTGGCTACAGAAGATGTCAGTTCCATATTGAGAGCACCTGATGCAGGGACTTTCAGCACTACCGCCTGTCCTGCCTCGATGACGTTGCCTGAGACCTCGGTTAGCGTCAGAGAGGAACCACTCAGCGAAGCCTTGAAGATTTTCACGTTCTCTGTATTGATCTTCACATTAGCCAGCGGATGGTAGTAGGTACACCAATTATCCGTCGTCTTATCAGGATTCTGGTTCGCCGTCACACCACTTACCGTTACGTCGTCTATTGACTCGATGGCGCTGGCATATTCGCTCCAGCTTTCAGCCGACTTATATGTATTCTTTAAATTGTCAAACACATAAATCTTGCGACCTGATTTATTGTAATCAAAAACATCGATTCCAAGTGTCGGCACTGCTGTGGCATAAACGGTAACTGATGCCAAGTTGGCGCAAAATTCGAAAGCCCAGTCACCAATACTCGTCACGCTGGCAGGGATGTTAATTGATGTCAGACCATCGCAGTCATCGAAGGTATTGACACCAATACTCGTCACGCTGGCTGGGATAGTGACTGAAGTCAGGCCGTTGCAACCCATGAAGGCAACATCGGCGATGCTCGTCACAGTGGAAGGAATCGAGTAACTGGTGGCGTTTTTACCTTGGGGATAGATTATGAGCGTTGTTTTATCCTTATTGAACAATATGCCATTGTCACTTGAGTAATTCGGATTCGAGGCGTTTACATTAATACTTGTCAATCCACAGTAAGCAAAGGAACAAATTCCGATGCTCGTCACACTGGCAGGGATGGTGACGGAAGTAAGGTTAGTGCAACTATTAAAAGCATTATCACCAATACTTATCAATCCATCGGAGAAAACAACTGATGCCAGGTCATGGCAGTTTAAGAAGGCTTCTTCACCAATACTCGTCACACTGGCAGGAATGATGACTGATGTCAGACCGGTGCAGAATTGGAAGGCTTCTTCACCAATACTCGTCACAGCATAGTCTTTACTGTCTATTGTGACGGTAGAAGGAATAATTAAGGTACCAATTGGTTCGCTAGTATAACTCGAGACTTTTACCGTTCTGGGGCTCTCGCTGGTAATGTCGTATATCAATGGGAATGATTCTATAGTCGTATCGTCCCATATGGCATAGAGCGTCAGGTTTCCCGACAGGTCAATTACACAACCAGGTGGATATACAACAGATCCGTTTGGTAATACTGACCAGCCATAGAAGGTATGACCTACACGAGTGGGTGAGGTTGGTATATGAACAAAAGGATAAGATACAGGTATTGGGGAACTCGGTGCAGCACCTTCATAATTTAAATCCAGTGTGATGTAATATCGTGATATTGGCGTATCGTCCCAGATGGCATAGAGTGTAAGGTTGTCCGTCAGGGTAATTGTTTTATTTGTCTGATGGTCTGAACCTGTTGCATACTGAGCAGATCCATATTGTGTTGTTGACCAGCCATAGAAGGTATGACTTCCAATTCGGGTGGGGATGAGTGAGGCATTACTCAAATCGATTGTAGAACCTGACTCGATATTAGAAATTGTTTGACTGGCACCACCCTCATAGTTGTAATCCAGTGTGAGGGTATAACTATACTGCGCCCCTGCCGTCATCGTGGTGAGCAGGAGGGCGAGGATCATGAAAAACTTGAGTTTAAGTTTCATATTTCTGTTTTAGTTTTTAATGATTGTAATTTTCGACTGCGAAGATACGAAGAATTTCTGAAACGACAAAATAAATCACCCTTAACCTTTAACCGTTAACCATTAATCGTTATTTGCCTCACAAGGGGCTGTCCCCCTGTGATCTTGTGTGAAAAAAGGCTGTTTTCTTCCTCTTAAGGTTTCTACATTCTTGTTGTCCATATCTTTAACCGTTTCTCTTATTTCAATTTCTCCTTGAGATCATCCGCAGTGATGTCATGCAACAAAGAGAAAGCAAACCATTTCTTGCCCAAGTCCTTGATAGATGCGCCAATATGATAAACCTCGTCGTCAATCAGTAGGAAACGGTCATGCGCCTTGTTGAAACTCACTACTTCCACAGGGGCATATTGCTCATTATGGCGTTTTATATCCAGTTGGAATTGCTGACCAATATGTGTATAGATGGTAGCAGAGACACCTTTCTTTCGCTTGTCCAACAAAGCCAGTACCGTATCATCGACATAGTTGTCTATTAAAACGATTGATTTCTTCGCTTTACGAATCAAGTCAGAAGCAAAGTTGTATGCATCGAATATCTGTCCT
This sequence comes from Prevotella sp., assembly GCA_045225255.1. Lineage (GTDB taxonomy): Bacteria > Bacteroidota > Bacteroidia > Bacteroidales > Bacteroidaceae > Prevotella. The sequence goes on from JBGVBD010000144.1 coordinate 31,491, forward strand.
TCATAGAAGATTCCCTCCACTGGGGGCAATGAAGTACGGACAAAGAAATCTATTTGTTCCTCTGTTTTTGATACTCGTCGCTCCAATTGTTCAAAGCGTTGATTGACAGAGTAACCTTTCAGCAGATAATCTTTAAGTATTTTATTAGCCCACATTCGGAATTTAACACCTTGGCTCGACTTCACTCGATATCCAACAGACAAAATCATGTCAAGGCTATAAAAGTCAATCTCTCTAATAACCTTCCTATTACCTTCTATTTGAACTATCGCAAATTTTGCGACAGTTGGAATGTTTGATAATTCCTCTTTCAAAGCATTATTGATATGCTTGCCTATCGTCTTCACGTCTCTACCAAACAGAGAAGCCATTTGTTGCCGATTCAGCCACACTGTTTCGTTCTCCATTCTCACTTCCAGCCGAATGGTTTCATCCGGCTGGTACATCACTATCTCGCCTGTTTGTTCTTTGCTTTGTTCCATTGTTGTTGATGAATAGTTGATAATCTATTCGAGTCGCGAAGGTACTAAAAACTATTCTGCTCACCAAATGCAAATGAGTATGAACAAGAAGTATCGACTTCAATTATCGACCAATGCGAAAGGAATAACAATAATTAATCGAATATATATAAATAGATTAGATTTTTATAAAACAATTATAATAACTCCTTCGAAAATTTTAACCTCGATTTAACAAAAAATCTTTGGTGAAACAGAATCCTTTTAATACCTTTGCTTTGTGGTTAAATATCTAATTATCAATAATTTATATTATTATGATTACAAATTTTGAAACAAATAAAGTATTAATTGCTAAAGGATTGACTTCCCAGCATTATTTAGATGCAACACATTGGTTTCTTGGTTTCATGTATCACTATGAAATAGAATGGGGGTTATTACCAAACACTTCTTCACCACTACATATCTGGGTGCGCGACTATATGCCAGTACAAGTGAGCAAAGAAAAGTTCGTCAGATTCTGCTATACCCCTGACTACCTCCAAGATAGTCCTGAATACAAGCCAGACACATCTGCCATTCTTTCTGAACTTGGCATACAGGTCATCGACTCTGACATAATCGTTGATGGCGGCAATGTCATTAGTTGTGGCAACAAAGTGATAATGACTGATAAAATCATCAGGGAGAATCCCCACTATCAACGAAATAAACTCATTGATACATTAAACCAACTTTTAGAAACGGAGATTATTCTAATTCCTGAAGACAAGTATGATGAATATGGGCATGCAGATGGAATGGTGAGGTATATGGGCAATGGATACGTACTGCTCAACAACTATTACGATTTTGACAAGACGTTGCGTGAGAAATTATTGTCAGCACTTAGTCCTCATTTCGAAATTGTCGAACTACATTATGATGCATATACAGATAAGAGTTGGGCTTATCTCAATTTCCTGCACGTGGGTCAACACATCTTTGTTCCGATGTTGGAAGACAAGTTAGCAGGAATAGCTTTCAGGCAGATAGCTGAGGCTTATCCAAAATGTGAATGCCACCCAATATGGAAATGTGACAATATCATTCGAGAAGGCGGTGCGTTGAATTGCTGTTCTTGGAATATATTCACAGATTTACCTGAGAAAGAAAACAATAATGAATTACCAAAAACATAAAATTACCCTCCAGAACCAAATAGTCCGTTCTAGGGATTAAATCTATCGGTTTTATATGAACCTTTCTTTGGCTCTATTTTGCCAATTTTTGTATTATACCTTTCCTTCGTTGGTGCCCAATCAATAATCTGACCATCATAGAAACACAATCGATCGTTTTTCTCATCTATATCATCCTTCCCTAAAGCACGATATGTTGACTTCATCGGCAAAATATTGTGCATGGGGGAAGATTGTTCAAGATGTGCCATTTCACCACATCTGCAAGCATTCAGTATCTCATCTTTACAGTTCAATGGTCCTGCAATAACAAGTCCTTGTTCATTTTTTATTGCTCTAATTAGTATACCACCGAATTTTGCATAATCATTACCATAATGACTCTCAAAGCAAATGTCTATACCACTAAGATGATAAAATAATTCTCCTGCTTTGTAACCCTTTCTCGCATATGTTACTTTGTTCCATTCTTTTTCCCACTTACCTTTTTCATAATAGTAAAACTCTATTTCTGCAAAAAAGAATTTACGATCTTTGCATTTAATGCAATAGTTACTAAACAATTCCTGCGCTATTTCCTGGCATTTGTGTTGAAAGCCCTTTACATCATCGCTTATCAATCCATCAAATGGATTCTTCAATACATCTTTTAGGTTTTTCATTTTATTTTTGTAACAATTTTGACATCTTCTTTCTTCACATATAGGTAAGTACCATTTGTAAAGAGAGCATAATATTTACCCATGTCCTTAAATGAATCAGATATGATGGTTCCTTTCTCCACAATGGTAAACTTGTAATTATCTTCATCAACATCGGCATTTTCATATATAGTGGTTTGAGGGAGATTCGCTATGAGGATTGAGTCACCTGTACCTTTATACCATGACTGAAAACCTAAATATTTGGTATATGCCCAGCCAATGATATTGCCAGCACTTACTTTGCACCAACTATCTCCCTTTTCCAATAAAACTCCTTCACCTAAACCATCAATTCCGACATGTAGTTCTCCCAAAACCTTTGCCGTGCTTGAGGGTCGCTCTCTAATATTTACAAACCCATCATCAGAAATAGCATAAACAACGGTGAACACCCTTTGATTTAAGATCGCCCCTGGCGTTTCTTCTTTATTGCTAGAAATCGCAGTTTCTATATCTGAGTTTTTCCCATAACTGTTCTTCTGTGTTGAAGGAAAGACTCTTTTGTCTGAATTATGGAATGTAACCCAATTCTCCCATTGAGAATCAAATTTTCCGTATCGATGCAATTTGAAAACATGAACAATATAATAGTCTCCCGCATTTTCAATAATAATACGTGTATTACTATTCTGAAAACATATTTGCGTTTCTGTGCAATGAAACTTGTTTAATCTCAAATTGAAGGTTTCGTTTATTCTCATATCTGTTAAACGAACTGTCCAAATATGGAATCTACCTCGTATTTTGTCATAATCTACATGATATACATACCTTCCATCGATACCACTATAGTCAATACCATCAACATTTGCATATTTGAATTCTAACTCTATTTTGTCTTCTGCCTCATTATAAAGTTTATTTATGTCGGCTTTTTCTTTACATGCCGTAAGGCTGACAAACATCATTAGGAGCAAAATTATAGTCTTCATTATAGTTATTAGATATTGTAATATATTATACATATGAATCCTAGTTCTCAATTGAATCTGGTAGTATTATAAGATATCTAACTCCACATCAAGTTCTGATTTGCAACAAATAACCGATGGATTAATGCATTGACAGCAAAGGCTCTCTGATAGGTATAATTCATGTTGTATATTTCCAATATCCTATATATAGGCAATATTTGTTCGAGCAGATGCAAAGTTAGATTCTCGCGTATATCTTTGCCTACTTTAACGCAAAGAATTATATCGGTTGCCAAAAGTATCAATTCTTTAGCCATATCTCTTGTTTTAGTTAGTAAACGCAAAGTTAAGAATAAATTTCAAAAGTCGCAAGGATTTCAATAGGAATTTACGAAAAAGAGTGTTTCGGCAAAACTCCTAATATGTTAACCCAATAGGGCTCAAATGCCGATGTACAAAGGGAAGTGCGCGGGTTACCTGTTGCTCGAACACTTAACCCACTTCTCACGTATT
>JBGVBD010000145.1:0-2967 GCA_045225255.1 Prevotella sp.
ATAGATACGGAAGATAGCGCCAGCGACACGCATCATGACACCCTTCGGAACCATCATGCCCTTCTGCGCAAGGATAGCGCCAAGCTGCCTTCCTTCATGGCACGACTGGATGCATCGCCATAGACGCGCTCCGACGCTCGCGTAGGTGGTGCGGTCTGGAACTTGCTTGTACAAGTCGAGGATCGCCTCGCACAGCGGCTTGTCGTCACCGCATATCTCTTTTATCACTTCAACCATCGTCATAGACATTTCTCGTAATCAACACATACAGTTTATCACAAAAGGCCGCCTTGCGGCGACCTCTTTGCTATAGGATTTCGATTATCATCGGCGCTTTCTCGTACAAGCCCGGTAGCGAACCAAGCGTATTGTATTCGAACCAATCGATAGCTTGTTCATACGGATCCTCGTCATGAGAGCAATCCGCAGAGAACTGCTGCGCAAGACATTCGAGGCACAAGCCACGTTCATAGACCGCGACTACATTCCCTGCGTTCGTGTAGTGCGTTCCGACGATAGCCTTGTCCATACCGTCAATGAAGTACACCTCACATTCGAGCTCGTTCGCCCTCTCGACGATAGCCGCCTTCTTTTCAGCAGCCATTTCATCTGTAATATCGCACAGTCTCATCATAGCGCTACCCAATCGCAATCGACTTGCCTTCGAGCGGAGTCCTGAAGCCGAGAACCACATGCAACTGCCCAAGGTCGAACGAACAGCTGATGCGGTTCTCGTCAACAGGCTTCATGATACTGTATACAACGGTGTGCTCGCCGAGAAGATATTCTGGAATGTTGACTTGTGCAGCCCACTTCGTAGCGTCCTTTTTCTTCTTGGTGCCCTTCTTCTGGGTCGTCCTCGCTTCGGCGGACATGATGGATACATGCGTCTCGCGCTTGAACGTGACAGCGACTTCGTTGTTCTGCGTAAGCTTGATACCGATGTTCTCCTTCGGAATGCCAGGAAGGTCTACGAACAAATGACATTCTGTATCGGTGATGACAAGTTCGGAGAACGGTTCGGCCAAGAGACCGACCGGAGCTTGTGCGGCCATATTCTGCTGTTGAGGTGCGCCGTTAATCGGAATGTTGATTCCGCCTTGAGGCTGACCTTGAACATTTGTCTGCATGTAATTGCCTTGCGGTACGCCGTTCGGTACGTTAGGCTGCACGTTATAACCGCCAGCGAACTGTCCAAAGTTGGCTGGCTGCACGTAGTTACCGTTCGGGTTCGGCGGATTGATCGGCGCACCCGGCGGCGGCTGATGCGTAGCCACGCCGACACCGCGACCACGGTTGGGACGCTGGCCAGCAATCGGATGCGAAGCGTTAAGACGCGCATCTTCTTGAGCCATCTGCTGGATAATCCTTGGGCTGATCGGAGTTCCGCTACCGTCAGCGGAACCATTGCTTATCACTGACGTATAGTCCGGTTCACCAGTAAAAATTAGAGTATCGTTCATATTCGACCTTTGAGTTATATATTCAACTTCCACCTTGTCGCCATGGAACAGTCCAGTTATAAAATTTAAAAGACCCATCACGTACCACAGGAAGCTCGCAACTCGGCGACTTCGTGGAGCCCTCGCAGTTTAGCAAGTGCCTTGGTACGCATGCGGCGTATAAGCTCCTTGCTGACCCTTCGTTCGGAGGATATTTCGCTGACGGTGTCCTCGTAGCCATCCAAGCCATACAATCTTCGTAATAAATTATTCTCTTCTGCGCTCAAGTTGTCTTCCATGACATTTCGAAGGGAATCGCGCAGCAAATCGTCGCCGTGCTGGCTGTCCGTCTGGTCGGACGCGGCTATCGTATCGCCAACAGTCATGTGGCAGTCGCCGTGATCGGAATCGTTCCCAACATACGCCGAGAAAGAGGTTGTCTCCCTTATGGCATTGTCGGCCAGAACGCCGTACTTGAACTTGTCCACGGCCTCGCCGTTCTTCTTCGCGTCAAGGACATCGTGCCTCGTCTTGACGGGGACACGCACCATGTCGCAATTATTGACGATCATGTTCATGTGGCGCTTGACTTCGTAGGCGGCGAACGAACCGAACTTCGTTCCGGTCTTGTAGTCGAATTTCTCGAAAGCCTCCAGAAGGGCGAGCTTGCCTTCTGCGTAGAAGTCGTTGATTGGGAGTCCGTTCTGCTTCTTGTATGACTTGGCGACGGCGAGAACGAATCTGAGGTATGACTGGACTATAGCCGCTTTTATCTCTTGTTTTCGGCGAAAATCCTTGATTCTGTTGTATTCCTCGAACAGTTTGCGTTCTGCATCCCGTCCAAGAATTTTAAACTTCTTAGTCTCCTCTATGAGCAGACGTGTACTGCGATCTTCTTCATGTGTTTTCATCCACAACTCGATGAAAAGCTGATTATAAATATAATACTTTTAAATTTGAATTCCAAATTTTTACGCCATCTTGATAAACTGAACTCCGATGGCATCAATGACAGATATACACGATAGACTTGTCCTGAACCTGGGCCAAGAGGCGTTCCGAAAGCTCGCCGTCGAAGCCGTGGGCAAGCTGACGAAGGTTCGAAAGATCGACGGAAGGAACCGCCGCGTATACGGAGATTTCGCAATTTCCATAGATGCTAGCATCGATCGGCGTAATTTCAACATTTACCGCAACCGATCGAGCATGCTGGTACTTTCCGTCAAGAACGATAACGTGGTGAGCATTAGTTATGAATATGTATATATCGAAGACCACATCAAATCATTATTGAAGGAAATGAATGGCAAAGGAACAATGCATTAGTGTCGAAGGCACAGTCACCGAGGAACGTGGTAACGGATTCTTTACGGTAGTGCTCGACAACGGGCACTCAGTCGTTGCGCGGCTGTGTGGAAAGATGGAAAAGCGCAACTTCATACGAGTTCTGACCGACGACAGAGTTATCGTCGAGATCTCTCCATACGACCTAGATAGGGGTCGTATCATCTACAGATACAAATAA
>JBGVBD010000146.1:0-2655 GCA_045225255.1 Prevotella sp.
TGGATATACCGGTGCGGTGAAACCGCCTGTCCGGAGGACTGGAAACCGCAAGTCCGGGCCTGAGGAAACCGGTATCTATGCGGCGGAGCCGCCATCCCGGAGAAATAGCTTTCCGGGATGGGGACGCCAGTTAATAGGTTACATTATTCGCTCAGTGCCGGATCCAGTCCGTATACCTCTCTCATGGAGCGGTAGTTGGCAGGATCGGTCGGAACGATGTTGATCTTATAGGCATCGTGCTTTATACGGTCGAGGATAGCTTCGGCAAGAGGGCTGTCATCACCGCCAAGCTGGTCGTACCAGCCGCTGGGGTCGTACTGTGAGCAGAAGATCGTTGAGGACTTCTTTCTCCGCCTGTGCAGCAGTTCCAGAATGTCGTGCTGTTCGGCCTCCGTCGGTTTCAGCAGGAGCCATTCATCAATGATGAGCAGGACCGGATTAGCGTACTTTGCCTGTACCTTCTTGTAGCTGCCGTCTGTACGTGCCAGATCGAGTTCAAGGAGCAGGTCCGGCAGACGAACGTACTTTGTTTTGTAACGCTGTTTGCAGGCTTCCATACCGAAAGCACAGGCCATGTAGGTTTTGCCGCTTCCTGTAGCGCCGGTGATGAACAGGTTCCGATGTTCCGTGATGTACTCACAGGTTGCCAGTCTTTCGATCAGGCTGCGGTTGAGCTTCCGACCGGAAGTATAGTTGATATCGGCGATGTAGGCCTCCGGCTGGTCAAATCCAGCGCCCTTGATGAGGCGCTTCAGGCTGTTGCTCTTGCGGTTGTTGTATTCGATGTCGACCAGCAGACCAAAGCGATCCTCGAAAGGAACGTCCTTCATCTTAGGGTCATCCATCTGGGTGATAAAGGCATCGGACATAGATGTCAGGCGCATTTCAATGAGTTTATCGATGGTACTCTGATTGGTCATGATACTTACCTCCTGTAGTAGTCAGCGCCGCGAGTAATGGCGTGGTTGTTCTGAGTTGATGCAGCAGTGGGAGCCTGAGACTCCGTGTCGGTTTTGTCCTGCCCGGCTGCTAGGATGTTTTTAATGCTCTTGTAGCTCGGGCTGGCTGTATAGGAGAGCGCCTTTCGGCATGCTGCTTCCAATCGTTGGTCAGAATACTTATCTGCCAGCTTCAGAAGCCCCATACAGCTCCGGTAGGATTGCTGCTCAACCCTCTGGGAGGCAAGGATCGCGTTAACAACCTTGCAAGTATTGTTTCCAATCCGCTCTGCCCACTTACGGAAACGGTCGCCGTTCCATTCCAGATATGCCTGGTGGTCGGCCGGCATGTGTTCCGTAACGGTGCTGTACTGCCCCTTGCGGCCGAATAAACGGCGATGGGAGGCAATGCGGTTGTGATTGTAAAAGATCTCAATGATAGTGTCGCTTACCCGCACATCCACCTTGCGTTTGATGAATTCGTAAGGGACGGAGTATAGCATTCCGTCAACGGATATGTGATAATTAAACTGAACGGTGGCTTGTTTCCATTCCGCCAGTTCATAAGGGGTAGCCGGCAGCTTGGCCAGTAATGGCAGTTCTTCGTCGCGGAAGATCTCGTACCGGGTACCCTCTTTCTTTTGGAAGGGTCGATTCACGAATGCCTTCAGCTTCTTGCGGATGGCCTGATTTAATTCAGCCAGCGAAAAGAACTGTTCATTACGAAGTGCCGCGGTGATCCAGGTGGAGATGACACCCACAGATCCCTCAGCATTAGGCTTATCCTTTGGAGCACGGACACGGGCCGGTATGATGGCTGTGTTATAATGCTCCGCCATCTCATGGTAGATGGTATTGAGTTCCTGATTATACCAGTCATTGTTATGGATCACAGCTGTCTTGGTATTATCCGGAACCAGGATACGGGTAACACCGCCGAAGTACTCATACATATGTACATGAGCTGTGATCCAGGCACGCTGTTTCTCATCGATAAAGGCTTCAACGTAAGGGTACTGGCTGTACGTCATAACGCCTACAAAGAGAAATGCCGGGATGATCTCACCGGTATCCGGATCGGTGATCTGAGCAGGATCTCCGGCCCAATCGACCTCGATCTGCTCACCGGGCTTTCGGTTGATATGCATCGTAGCACGGCGTTTCTGTTCGTCCTGCTGGATGTAATAGCAGAACTGGGAATACATTAGGGGATCGTCGCCGGACTGGCGGCACTCCTCCAGGTATTCCGTCCAGAGGAGTTTTTTGTTGACTCCGTTGCGAAGCAACTCCTTCTGGATGTAGTTGAAGTCAGGCATCCGTTTTGTTGATGACACTTGCTTCTGTGCGGATGGAAACAACTTCTCCGCAAGGACGGCATCGGTCTCGTTGGCTTCCAACGGCCAAAAGATGTTGAGCTCTTTGGCGCGCTTAAGCACACGGTTGACCGTTTTCTTGGATACACCGCTACTGTCAGCGATGCTCTGTTGACTGAGACCCAGACTTGCCAGGCGCAGGATCTCTCGGTACTTGGTCATATGAGCGACCTCCTTAGAATTATTTACGCCGTGATGGCGCATACCATAATTCTAAGGCAGTGTATGAGTGGTTTCCATTGCCGGATCGTTGGTTTCCAAGCATCGGAATCACGGTTTCCTATTTCCCGGAATGCTGGTTTCCGAAGGCCCGGACACTGGTGTCACGAGTCCCGGAATACTCA
>JBGVBD010000147.1:0-1849 GCA_045225255.1 Prevotella sp.
CTCGTCCATCCAGTTCTGTTGCTTGATCGTCATAGGGAGTCCTTGATGATACATGCATAGTTTATCGGTGCGGCGGAAAGATAGTAATTTTAGTTCTATGGGCAAGAAATTCTGCATATATCCGCTGACGACTCTGAACGTGACTGTCCCGCAGATTACGCCGTGCTGCTCGTCCATGCTTCGTGACGAGGTTCACGCATTGGTGTCGTACGAATACCGTACACCGCTTGTCTTGGTATGGAATTCCGATACGTGGAAATGGTGGCGCGACAAGATAGCGTCCGACAATTACGAGCTTTGCGACAAGTGCTCGCAGAAGTCAGACTTCGTCACCGAGGATGAACTACGCGCTATCGATCCGGATGTTGCCGAAGAGGTTATAAGGTTCCGAAACGGAGACCGTACCGCGCTGTCGTCACCGTCGACCATGGTGCTGTCCTTCGACCACTCGTGCAACTTGAGGTGCGTTACTTGCCGTCCGTCCGATAAGCCGTTGAGCAAGTGGCACTTGGATATGTTGTCCGAGTCCGTGCTGTCCTATGTACGGAAGATGAAGCGCTTGGTTGTCGCCGGAGATGGCGAGGTCGCCGTGTCTCCGATCTACCGCAAGGTTCTCTCCGCAGTTGACGGGGATACCAAGATTACTCTGATGAGCAACGGAACCTTGCTGGACATGGATTTCTGGGGTTCGCTCGACGAAAGGGTGCTGCGCCATGTCGACCGTGTGCATATATCGTGCGACGGAACCACAAAGGATGTGTACGAATCTATCCGACTGCACGGCTCGTTCGACAGATGGCTGGAGAACATGGCGGTCTTGATGGGATTGAAAGCCCAGTATGGCTGGACTACGAAACTGATGTACACGGTGAGCAAGAACAATTACGATGATTTCCGCAACGTCGGCGAGTTCGCACATCGCATCGGATTCGACGAGCTGTACATTGGCGTTGCCGCTCCGTGGTGCCGCCCTACCGACGACGGAATCTGGATGACCGATAAAGTCCTTGGCCGTTACGAGCAACGTCTTGTAGGCGTTGTGGCCAAGCGCATGATGGAAGAATATCTCCAAAAATGATAAACTAGCCGTAGTAACGTTTAGGTTTCGCTATGGCTAAGAAGAATTCATCGATATTGTGGACAGTCGACCAGACTGGCGACGTGATTGGAAAGGACGGTCGCGAAAAGGCCCAGAAGAATGTTGGCCTTGGGTCTGACTTTGTCAAGTCGTCGAAGACTGATAAGAACTACGTAACCCATGTGACCCGTAAATCCAATGGTGAGCTGATGGTCAATGTGGCGCAGCCTAGCATGTCCGATTTGCAAGGTCTTGGTAGTACTCACAAGAATAAGTCCATCGTAACTGACGACAACGGCGACATTACATCGCTGAAGCTGACGGCGACCAAGGATGACCAGTCTGCATCCGATACGACGGTGTTCGTGTCTAACATTACTGAGGATGGACAAGGTAATGTTACCTTCACGACAAAGACTGTGACTACTGCGACGTCGTCGGTTGCTGGTATCACTACGCTCGATTCTGAGATCTTTACTAACAATACTAGAGACGAAAGTACGACTTGTGCGGTGACTCCGAAGGGCGTGTGGACGGCCATCGATTCATTAGATGTGTCTGATTCGGCGGTGTCTAAGAAGTTCGTTACTGCGGTATCCGAAACTGACGGAAAGATCAGTGTTACTCGTGATACGATAAAGTCTACTGACTTGACTTGGCTCAAAGCCTTCTCTACAGTATCCGACGGTACAAATTCGTTTGAAGCCGCCGCATACAATTCTACGTTGACGTTCGCGGCTGGTACTGCGATAGATCCTGTAGTCGATGCTA
>JBGVBD010000148.1:0-48928 GCA_045225255.1 Prevotella sp.
GAGTGCAAGGCTCAGTAAAGGGATAAGGCTTACGATTTTTTTCATTTATCTTTCTGTTTTAGTTTTATTGTTTATAGTTTCTGCCTGCGAAGTTACAACTTTTTTCTTTTAGCACCAAACAATTCATAAAAATATCCCCGAATCTCACGACAACTGTAGGTTTTATTCGACCCGTTTGCTCGTACCTATCGGGTGGAAAGGCGGCACCTATTTCCCCACGCAGAAGTTCTTAAAAATGTTGTTGAGGACTTCGTTGGGGGTGATTTGACCGCCAGTGATCTCGGCAAGGGTGTCGAGGGTGAGGCGGAGGTCTTCTGCAAGAAGGTCGGTGGGAAGTGAAGAGTTTAGAGTGGAGGGTGTAGAGTTTGCTACCGCTGATGATGTTTCTGTGGCACCTATTCCTTCGAGGACGCGTTGGAGATGATCGTGGGCACGGGTGAGTGCCTCGTAATGGCGGGCGTTGGTGATGATGACATCATGGTCGGCGGCTTTAGGTGCTGCATCCACGAGTTGTTGGCGTAACTCATCAAGTCCGACTCCAAATTTAGCCTGAAAGGCATCCGTCTTGTTTTCGATACGGATGACGGTCTGGTCATCACGGATGGGAATGTCAGGGTAGGGGACGCCTGACTCAGTTATCATCAGGATGATCTGGGCACGTTGGGCAGCAGCCATCGAGCGTTCTATTCCTAAGTTCTCTATTTGGTCATCAGTATGGCGGATGCCAGCGGTATCGATGAAGCGGAAGGTGATGCCGTCCAGTTGGATGGTGTCTTCAATCGCATCACGCGTAGTACCCTGTATATCGCTGACGATAGCACGCTCTTCACCGACTAAGGCATTGAGCAGTGTGCTCTTTCCTACATTGGGTGCTCCGACGATGGCAACGGGAATACCGTTCTTCAAGGCATTACCTGTATGGAAAGTCTGAGCGAGATGGGTGATATGGTCGTCAATCTTCTGTGCCAACGTCAACAGTTCGCTACGGTCGGCAAACTCCAAGTCCTCATGGTCGGAGAAGTCGAGTTCGAGTTCTAATAAGGAGGTGAGTTTCAGTAGTTGTTCGCGCAGGCGACTGAGTTCTGTGGATATACCGCCTCGTAATTGACTCATGGCGAGGCGATGTGTCGCCTTGTTGGTTGATGCGATGAGGTCGGCAACGGCTTCCGCCTGCGAGAGATCCATCTTACCGTTCAGGTAGGCGCGTTGGGTGAACTCACCATGTTGTGCCATACGACAACCATTCTCCACCAACAGTTCCAATACCTTATTAATAATATAGGTGGAACCATGACAGGATATTTCCACACTATCTTCACCCGTATAGGAATGGGGTGCATGAAAGACGGAGACGAGGACCTCGTCGATGAGGTTTGAGGTTTTGTCGATGATGCGGGTGAAGCGGACGGTATTGGCGGCAGCGACAGCGCTACAATGTACGGAACAGATGGCTGATACTGCGTCAAAGGCCTGAGGGCCTGAGATTCTGATGACTCCCAAGGCTCCACCCGTCGCAGTGGCGAGTGCACATATCGTATCATTGTTCATCTTTTCTTTGCCCATGTGTTTGCAAGGATAATGAAAATGATAATGACTGCAATATAGATGACAACAACAGGCAGCGTTTTGATTGTATCCTCACCGATGAAATCCATAAGACAACATAAGCCTGCCGTAATCACGCAGATGATTGCTATGAGGATACGCAGTCGGTGAATGTTAACTTTCTTTTTTTCTTCTTCACTGGCAGTGTTGTAACCTGCAATAAGGAAATCTCCTTTGCCTATCAAGATGACGACGGCAAGGATGAGGAAGAGAATGGCAAAGATGATACCTTTTATCATATTCTGTCAAGTACTTTCTGGATTAATACTTCTATGGAATTCTTGTATTCTGTATTCATCTCCGTGGTATAGCGGTTGGCAATCACCATACAACAGGTCATGGCGCGATGACCAAGGAGAGAAGCCATACCTGCAACGGCAGAGGATTCCATCTCGAAGTTACAGATCTTCATGCCTTCGTATTCGAACGACTCTACTTTCTCGTTCTGTTGCGGGTCAGCGATGTCGGCACGTAGTTGACGACCTTGTGGACCATAGAAACCGCCACAGGCAATGGTATAGCCACGTACCATATCATCCTGCGCTATCTGGTCGATGAGTTCTTCATCTGCCACAGCAACATAAGGTGCACCCTTGATGGGATCCCACTTCATGTGTTCACAGAACTCCTTTTCCATGGGTATGTCGCAAACGACGTTACGTCCAGCATAGTAGTTGAGCAGTCCGTCAAAACCAATACTCTTGACACTGGCAATGAAGCATCCGGTAGGGGTGAAGGGCTGCAGACCGCCACAGGTACCGATACGTACGATGGTGAGACTACGATGCTCATCTTTCTCCTCACGGGTATTGTAGTCGACATTGACCAACGTATCTAACTCGTTCATGACGATGTCGATATTATCACATCCGATACCTGTCGACTGAACGGTGATCCGTTTTCCCTGATACGTACCTGTGATGGCATGGAACTCACGGTTGCTTACCTCACATTCCCTCTCGTCGAAATAGGCAGCAATTGTTTCTACGCGCCCTGGATCACCTACGAGGATGACACGGTCGGCAAGTTGTTCTGGACGGAGATGCAAGTGGAAACATGAGCCATCGTTATTGATAATCAGTTCTGATGGTGGAAAAACTCTTTTGTTCATAAGGCTTTATTTATTTTTAGTTAGATAGTTATTCTCTGCATTACGGATGGCTTTCTCCTGTTGCTGGATAGCCGTATACAACTCATACTGTACGTCTTCATTGTCGAGAATCTCGCGAGAAAGGGCATCACGTTCCTTTGCCGTAGCCTTCGGATAGTACATACGGGCTTTCTCCAAAGCAAGTACAGTCTGCTCATAACGTTGGTTCAACTTGATGAGTTGGTTGTAACGTTCCTGGTTGCCTGCTGCCTTGAAGTCTTTCAATTGATGATAGACAATATGGTCGTTGATGACAAAGGTGAACTCTTGTGGTGCTTTCTTCTTGAAAGATTTTATTTGTTTTAATCTCGACTTCGCTTCTTTGAGTTGTTGTTTGTTGTTCCATGTATGACTGATAGCAGCGATACGTGCAAAGTCGGCAATCTGTTCCTGAGAGTATTGCTTGTCATCATACGTCTGGTATTTCTCCGCAGGCACGAAAGTATAGACACACACCTTACCGTCGGGCTGATTCCTGTCGGATGCGAAGAAACCGAGTTGGTTGTATTCGTCAATGACAAATAGATAGTCATTGGCGGTTGAGTTGAAGGGCATGCCGATGTTCTCTGGTTTGAGGAAACGCCCTTCCTCCCTGTCGTAGGTCGTCATGAAGATGTCGTAGCCTCCGATGCTTTCTTCTCCTTCTGCAGCGAAATAGAAGGTGATACCGTCAGGCATCATGAAAGGATAGTCTATCCGTTGGAACTGATAGAAGTCGTTGACTCCTAATACCTCTGTGGATTCCGTCCATTGTCCGTTCTGATTCTCTCGGCAGAAGAGTGCAGCATGCCCTCCCTTGTCAGGCTGTGAGAAGAAACAACGGTTTTGCAGGGCGTTCATGAAGGTTAAAGACTGTCCATCTTTGTTTTTGAAAAACGTAGTATAGTCGGCGATACGTCCTGCCTCCTCCGTCAGGTGGTAGGCACGAAGGAAATCCTTCTTATCGACGACTACACTATCGATGAACATGATACGCTGGGTAGCCGTCGTCATGCACTCTATACGTTCTGTCTGTTGTGCATGGGCTATTGTTGTCATCAACAGTAAGAGTAGGATGGTCAGGCGTTGCACCAGTTTATGACCTTCCTCCAATGCATTCCAGATGGAATAACGGGCTTCTCCGTTCATCTCCTGCATCCTTTCGAAGAGTTCATTGACTGTGGCGCGGTTGGTATCCCGCTCATAGGGACATATCTTCAGTTGTTTCTCATAACCTTGCTGTTCTGCATACGTTTTGATATCTGCTTCCTCACAAAGACACAAGGGGCGGATGATGGCGAGTGGCATCTTCTCCATCTGCAAGTAGGCTGGCATCGTAGAGAACTGTCCTTGGAAGGTGAGGTTCATCAGGGTTGTATGAATCAAGTCGTCCTGATGATGTCCCAGTGCAATCTTATTACACCCCAGTTTTTGTGCGAGGTTGAACAATTGCTTTCTCCGTTGCCACGAACAGAGGAAACAGGCGGGCTTTTTGTTAGAAGCCTCAAAACGGGTGGTAACAATATGAAGGGGAATACCTAACGTATCGCAGAAATGTTGCAGGTAGGTAGTGTCCGTCTCATATTGTATATTCTCCATCCGTACATGAAGTGCCTCAACGGTGAAATGGGGACGATATACTTTTGATTGACGGGCAAGGAACTCCAACAGACATAGTGAATCTTTCCCACCAGATAGTCCTACGAGAATCTTATCACCATCTTCAATAAGGCGATAGTCACGTAAGGCTTTTCGGAAGCGTCGTTGAAGTCGTTGTCCCACATTCATAGTATCCCATCACTTCATAAAGACAAGATAGACGGCACAGATAATCAGGAAGAAAGCGAGGATATGGTTCCAGTGCAGGTTCTGCCCTTGGAACAAGATATTGGCAATGACGGCAAAGACGCCCAAAGAGATACATTCCTGTATCACTTTCAGTTGTACCAGCGTGAAGGGACCTCCATTGCCCTCAAAGCCCATGCGGTTGGCAGGTACTTGACAACAATACTCGAAGAAGGCAATCATCCATGAAAAGACGATGACCCCGAAGAGCGGCCAGTTGCTTGACGTACCTGTCTCCTGTAATTTTAAATGCCCATACCAAGCAAGTGTCATAAACACATTGCTTAGTATGAGCAAAATGATTGTATATAGCCCGTTCATTGTTTCTGAAGATATTCATCCATGTGGGCAGCAGCACGACGGCCGTCACCCATGGCAAGAATAACGGTAGCACCACCACGTACGATATCACCACCAGCGAAGATCTCTGAGCGAGCAGACTGCATACCCTCATTGACCACGATGGTGTTCTTACGTCCCAGTTCCAGTCCTTCGATAGACTTCGGAACAAGTGGGTTGGGCGATACACCTACGGCTACAATCACCTGATCGACATCGAGTGTGACAGTCTTACCCTCTACGGGAACAGGACTGCGACGGCCAGAAGCATCTGGCTCACCCAGTTCCATCACTTGAAGGATGGCCTGTTTGACGGCACCTTGTTCATCAGCAATATATTCGATAGGATTATGCAGCGTCAGGAAGTTGATACCTTCTTCCTTGGCATGTTTCACCTCTTCCAAACGAGCAGGCATCTCCTGTTCGCTACGACGATAGACGAGTGTGACATTACCACCTAGGCGCTTGGCAGTACGACAAGAGTCCATAGCGGTATTACCACCACCGACAACCAATACGTTCTTACCTAAGTTGATCGGCGTATCTGTTGTGGGGTTGGCAGCATCCATCAGGTTGACACGTGTCAGATACTCATTCGACGACATGATGTTGATGGCGTTCTCACCAGGAATATTCATGAAGTTAGGAAGACCTGCACCAGAGCCTACGAAGATACCCTTGAAGCCTTGCTTCTCAAGTGTCTCTACGCTGATGGTCTTACCAACGATGACGTCGGTCTGGAAATGAACACCCATCTTGGCAAGGTTCTCAATCTCCACGTCGACAATCTTGTTAGGCAGACGGAACTCAGGGATACCATACTTCAATACACCGCCAATCTCATGCAGTGCCTCGAAGACATACACATCATATCCCTTCTTCACCATATCACCAGCAAACGACAGTCCTGCTGGACCAGAACCTACCACAGCAATCTTAATACCGTTGGCAGGGGCAATCTCTGGCAAAGAGATGTTACCACTCTCGCGCTCATAGTCAGCAGCAAAACGCTCCAGATAACCGATAGCCACAGCGGGCTCGTTCATCTTCAAATGGATACATTTGCTCTCGCACTGCTTCTCCTGCGGACAAACACGTCCACAGACAGCGGGTAGGGCAGAGGTGTCTTTCAGTACTTTGGCAGCAGCCAAGAACTGTCCACGCTCAATGTTCTTAATAAATGACGGAATATTGATATTGACAGGACAGCCTTCTACACAGGTTGGCTTTGCACAGTCGAGACAACGTTTTGCCTCTGTCATCGCCATTTCCTTGGTGAGACCGATATTCACTTCCTCTGTACGAGTGGTAGCACGATAGACGGGGTCGAGTTCTGGCATGACGACACGCTCAATCTGCGTGCGCTCTTTGGGTTTCATGCTCTTGCGAAGTTCCTCGCGCCATGCTGCACTGCGGTCTGTGAGTACCTCGATGGGGTCATCAGAGGCTTCTGTTTTTTCGGAATATTCTGATTTCTCTGAGTTTTCTATTTTTTCAGCATCCTTAGAAACCAGATGTTCCTCATAGTGTTCCAGTTCTTCCTGCTCAGCACGCTTGAAGGTACCCATACGCTTGAACATCTCATCCCAGTCAACCAAAGCACCGTCGAACTCAGGACCATCGATGCAGACGAACTTCGTCTTACCACCGATTGTCAGACGACAAGCACCACACATACCCGTACCATCCACCATGATAGTGTTGAGGCTGACCTCACAAGGGATATTGTGCTTCTGTGCCGTAAGGTTTGAGAACTTCATCATGATAGGAGGACCAATGGCAAATACCTTGTCGACATGTTCCTGTTCGATGAATTTCTCAATACCAACAGTGACCACACCTTTCTCACCATACGAGCCATCGTCGGTCATGATGATGACCTCATCGGAACTCTCACGTACCTTGTCTTCAAGGATAATCAGGTCTTTGCTTCTACCTGCCATCACAGAAAGGATGCGGTTGCCTGCGGCCTTCAGTGCTTGGATGATAGGAAGCATTGGGGCAACGCCCAAGCCACCACCGGCACATACAACTGTACCGTAGTTCTCAATACGGGTGGGGTTACCCAATGGACCTACTACGTCTGCCACATAATCACCTTCGTTCAAGGCACAGAGCTTCTTGGAACTCAGTCCTACCATCTGTACAACCAGTGTGATGGTGCCTTTCTCAATATCAGCACCCGCAATGGTCAGTGGCATACGTTCACCTTTCTTGTCGACACGCACAATCACGAAATTACCCGCCTTACGGCTCATGGCAATCAGTGGTGCCTCTATCTCGAAGAGGAATACTTTTTCCGAGAATTGTTCTTTTCTTACAATTTTATTCATAATTATCCAATATATTGGAGGATCAGGTCTACTGCCTCCTGCTCGGTCTTGCCATCCATAGAGATGACGAGATCGTAATTACGGGTGTCATAACGTGAGGTGCCAGTGAATTTCTTCACATAAGTCTCACGCATATCGTCAATCTTCTTAATGACTTTCTCTGCTTCCTCACGACTCAAATTCTGCTTCTTCATGATGCGCTCAATACGATGCTCTATCGGAGCCTGAATCAGGATGCTGAGGTGGTTGGGGTGATTGGCAAACACATAGAATCCAGATCGACCAGCGATGATACAGGACTCTTCCTCTGCGAGTTTCTCAAGGACTTCTTTTTCTACCTTGAACATATCATCAGTTGTGGTCAAGTGGAACTCATCTCCAGTCATACGCTGGTAATACCACATCTCGTTCATGTTCTGTCCCATGTACATAGCAGCGTTGATGAACTCACGCCACCACTGTGTCTTACTTCCCTTCAGGCGTTCAATTTCCTCTTTATCTAAATTGAACTTCTTCTCCAACTCTTTGATAAGTGCCTTGTCATAAAAAGAAACACCTAATTTCTCGGCAAGCATCTTACCGATGGTACGACCACCACTACCTAACTCACGGTTAATGGTAATGACAAACTTTTCGTTCTTATTCATAATAAAATTGTTTTAAGTAATTAATATTTAGTCAATGATTTCAAAACCTGTATAGGGAACCAGTGCACGAGGAATCTTGATACCATTCTCTGTCTGGTTGTTTTCCAACAGGGCTGCCACGATACGGGGCAATGCAAGAGCCGAACCATTCAGGGTATGACACAGTTCTGTCTTCTTATTATCAGCACGGCGATAGCGACATTTTAGACGGTTTGCCTGATAAGTGTCGAAGTTAGATACGGATGATACTTCGAGCCAACGTCCCTGTGCTTCACTATATACTTCAAAGTCGTAGCAGATAGACGAGGTGAAACTCTGGTCACCACCACAGAGCAACAGGATGCGATAAGGCAGTTCGAGTTTCTTCAGCAGTCCTTCTACATGCTCTAACATCTCCTTATGGCTTTCTTTTGAGTGCTCTGGTTTGTCGATACGAACAATCTCAATCTTTGAGAATTCATGCAGACGATTCAAGCCACGTACGTCCTTACCATACGAACCTGCCTCACGACGGAAGCACTCGGTATAGGCGCAGTTTTTGATAGGCAACTGTGCCTCGTCGAGAATCACGTCACGGTAGATATTCGTTACAGGTACCTCAGCCGTCGGGATGAGATAGAAATCGTCTACTTCACAGTGGTACATCTGTCCCTCTTTGTCAGGCAACTGTCCTGTGCCATAGCCAGAAGCTGCATTGACAACGGTAGGCGGCATAATCTCTGTATAGCCGCTCTTACGAGCCTCTTCGAGGAAGAAGTTGATGAGGGCACGCTGCAACTGGGCTCCCTTACCGATATAAACAGGGAAACCAGCACCTGTGATTTTTACACCGAGGTCGAAGTCGATGAGGTTGTATTTCTTAGCGAGTTCCCAGTGAGGCAGGGGATTGGCGATGCCCAACGAGGGATTCACGTCCCAATTGCCAACGGTATCCTTATCCGTACATTCCTTCAGGTTACTCTTCACCACGTGGTTATCCTCTGCGGCGGCTCCTTCAGGTACTTCCTCGTAAGGGATGTTAGGTATCTGACAGAGCAGGCGGGTCATCTCTTCCTGTGCCTTGTTCATGGCCTCTTCCAACTGCTTGTTGGCTTCCTTCATTGTTGCCACCTTCTCTTTGATAGCCTCTGCTTCGTCGCGTTTGCCTTCCTTCATTAGTCCACCAATCTGTGCTGCCATCTTCTTGGCTTCGCTCAGGTTGGCATCCAGTTTCTGTTGGGCTTCACGGCGCTGTTTATCAACAGCAAGTACCTCGTCGATAGCTTCTTTGGCTCCTTGAAAGTGTTTCTTTTCTAATCCGCGTATTACGCGGTCGGTCTCCTCAGTAATGAGTTTCAGTGTAAGCATAATTATACTTTAGTTTAAATTTGATTCGAATAAAACGATGCAAAGTTACAAAAAAATGATGAACTACGGAAAATATTCTATATTTTTATTGTACGCGCATCACAATACATGCCCATTGATTGTTTTCCCGTTGGTGTACGAGGGTGAGTCCGAGTTCTTTTCCTTTGGCTTCCAATAGGGGGATGTCTTCCGTATAAAATCCACTGAGGATAAGAGTTCCGTTGGGTTTCATCACCTGACGGAAACGAGGCATGTCTTGTAAGAGAATATTACGGTTGATATTTGCCACGACATAGTCGAAATTCTTACTGATAGTATCGAGTAGGGAAGCGTCCCCGCAGAGGGCAATAAGGTGTTTGTCCACCTGGTTGATAATGGCATTATGACGGGTGTTGTCTGCGCTCCATTCATCTATATCATAGGCAGTTACACTTTTTGCTCCAAGTTTCAGTGCGACAATGCTAAGAATGCCTGTTCCGCATCCTGCGTCCAAGAGATTCTTGTCTTTGAGGGGCTCCTTCAACAGGGTGGCACATACCATCTGGGTCGTCTCATGCGTCCCTGTTCCGAATGCAAGATGAGCATCGATTTCTATGGTGAGAGGTGAGAGGTGAGAGGTGAGTGGTAGATGTCGTCCGTCATGAATAATCATTTTACCATCAGCAATGATGATAGGCTCAAAACCCTCCTGTTCCCATTGCTCATTCCAGTCTTTGTCTTCGGCTTCCTCCATATGATATATAATATGTATGTTCTCCATGGGGAAGAACTGGATGGTCAGGTCGAGTGCCTCTTGGTCAAACAAACTTTGTTGTACGTAGCCTTTCAGTCCTTCGCTGGTCTCTTCAAAAGTCTCGAAACCTGCATTCCCTGCCATAGCAGCCAGAATGTCACATGCATCTTGCGAAAGGGGCTGAATGATGAAATTTACTTCGTAATACTTCATACTTTTGTTAATTATTTACTGCAAAATTACAAAAAATAGGGAAAAACCTATCTCAGTTTAGGGTTTTTCCCTAATTTTGCACTGAAATTCGTTGTATTTTTGCAACGTGAAACCATAAAATGATGGAAAAGAATATGAAAAAGTTAGTTCTACTCACAGTCCTCTTAGGAGCCATGTCCATCACGATGATGGCACAGGACGACGATCTCTACTTCGTACCGACGAAGGAGAACGTGGCAAAGGAAGCAGAGAAGTATGGTATGCCTACCAATACTTACTATGCTGGCAGTACACGTAGCGCTGACGAATACAACCGCCGTGCGTGGAGTCGTGTTGCCCCTATTGACTCGGCAGGCAATGATATCATTGACTTCTCTGCGGAAAAGGGTGTCTATCCCGATTCTGCTTTCAGTGAGGTGAATGATTATAAGTACACCCGTCGGATGAGCCGTTTCGATGACTATACACCGACAGCAGCTTATTGGGCAGGCTATCGTGATGGCCGTTGGATGTCACCATGGTACTATAGTTCTTTCTATAGCTGGTATGATCCTTGGTATTCTCCTTGGTACTATGGCGGCTATTATGGTTACTATAGCTGGTACGATCCTTGGTATTCGCCTTATTATTACTCTTCATGGTATTCTCCCTATTACTATCGTTATGGCTACTGGGGTGGCTGGTATGGTCCCCGTTACTATAGCTATAGTTCTGGTAGACCTTCATGGAGTCGTTCAGGATACTCTCATCACAAGTACAATCAGACGCAGCGTGGTAATCGCAACGGTAATTTAGGTGGTCGTCGCAACAACAATACACGTACCACTACTATTCCTCGTAATACTCCCACCAATATCAATAATAATTCCACATCATTTGGTGGTAGTCGCAGTAGTGGCGGAGGCTCGTTCGGCGGAGACCGCAGCGGTGGTGGTTCTTCTGGCGGAGGTCGTTCCGTTGGTGGCGGACACTCTTACGGTGGACGTAGATAGTTGACAATTGATAATTAATAATTAATAATTATAAACTGACGCTATTATGAAGAAGATATATTTATTCGCTGCAGTGGCGATGACAGCCATGCAGATGCAGGCACAGGATGTTGCTGCCACACTGGATACCTATGCAGGTGCAGCGTTAGCAACCGAAGATTTGAGCGGAACAGCCCGTTATATTGGTATGGGTGGTGCGATGGATGCTTTAGGGGCAGACATCTCTACCATCGGTACGAACCCCGCAGGTATTGGTCTCTTCCGCAAGAACCAGTTCTCAGGTTCTTTGAGTGTGAATATTCAAGAGGATGGCAAGAGTTTTCAGGATGGTAGCAAGACTCACGTCTCGTTCGACCAGATGGGTTTTGTCTATTCCTCACCTTCTGGCAAGACAAGTTTTGTCAATTTTGCGTTTAACTATCGTAAGAATCGCAACTTCAACTATGTGTTGTCTGCTGTTAATGCGCTGAATGGTTCGGCACAGAACCGCCAGACGGTGTTGAAGGACATGAATGGATTGTTCACTGGCAGATATCCTCTGGCATACTCTCAGTTGGACGATCTTTATGAGGGTAATATGGTGCTGGATGATGAAGGTTATTTACATGATTATGCAGGTATTGGCTATGAATTCGACCGTGCTCATACAGGCTATATCGGTGAGTTCGATTTCAATATCAGTGGTAACATCAAAAACCGCCTCTATCTTGGTCTGACCATTGGCGTTAACTACGTCAATTACAAAGGCTATAGCGAGTATTATGAGACGCTGAACAGCACGGAAATTACCGATGTGTTGATTACTGACAACCATAAGATTACTGGTTATGGTATGAACGTAAAAGCAGGTGTTATCTTCCGTCCTATCGAGGAGTCACCCTTCCGCATTGGAGCCTCTGTCGCTACACCGACATTCTATCGCCTGACCACAGAGAACTATACTACGATTGGTGATTATGTCGACGAAACTGCCGCTAAGGAAGACTTCCGCTTCAATACTCCTTGGAAGTTCGGTCTGAGCCTCGGTCACACCATCGGCAATAATCTCGCCCTTGGTGCTGTTTACGAGTATGCCGACTATGGTTCCTGCGACATGCGTACCCTCGATGGCTACAGGTATGACTATTGGAGTGATACCTATTCCGAGGACAGTTCTACCGACCCAGAGATGAAGCGCCACACGGAAAATACGCTCAAGGGCGTCTCTACTATCAAACTTGGTGCTGAGTTCAAGCCCGACAAGAATATCGCTCTCCGTCTCGGCTACAACTATGTATCGCCTATCTACAAAGAGAGTGGTGTACGTGACCAGACACTCTATTCCCCTGGTGTCTACTATGCCTCAACGACCGACTATGTCAACTGGAAGGACACGCACCGCATCACTGCTGGTGTAGGATTCAGCTTCGACCAGTTCCGTCTCGACCTGGCTTATCAGTACAGTATGCGCAAGGGTAATTTCTATCCCTTCATGCCAAACTACTCTGCTGCCTATATCGATGACGAGACGGGTGCTACGGTAACTCTCACCAACAGTTGTAATCCTGTTGAGGTGAAGGATAACCGCCATCAGATTATGGCATCGCTGACCTATACGTTTTGACCTTTTTAAATAATCAAGTTCATAGGAGCCCTTGTGGCTCCTTTTTTTTACATAATCTTTGGCTGTTTCAGAAAAAATGCGTACCTTCGCACCTCAGAATATTAAACTAACGAGATATGAAAAGACTTTTATTGGGAGACGAGGCTATTGCTCAGGGTGCGTTGGATGCAGGTCTGAGCGGTGTATATGCCTATCCGGGAACTCCCTCCACGGAAATTACAGAGTACATCCAGATGTCGCCACTGGCTAAGGAACGTGGCGTGCATAGTCGTTGGTCAACTAACGAAAAGACAGCCATGGAGGCTGCACTGGGTATGTCATTTATGGGTAAACGTGCCATGGTATGTATGAAGCACGTAGGACTGAATGTTTGTGCCGACCCGTTTGTGAACAGCGGTATGACAGGAACGAATGGCGGTCTTGTCGTATTGGTGGCTGACGACCCTTCAATGCACTCTTCACAGGACGAACAGGATAGTCGCTTCTATGGTAAGTTTGCCATGGTGCCAACACTGGAGCCGAGCAATCAGCAGGAGGCTTACGACATGACGCAGGAGGCTTTCGAAATGTCGGAGCAGTTGCATCTGCCGATTCTGATGCGTGTGACCACCCGCATGGCCCATAGTCGTGCAGTGGTCAATGTGAAGGACGAACCACGTCAACAGAATGAGTTGAACTACGATGCTCAGGCTTCAAGTTGGGTGTTACTGCCAGCCTTTGCCCGTAAGCGCAATGATATCGTAACGGCACAGCAGCCGCTGTTGGAGCAGATGGCTGTAAACAGCAAGTATAATGAGTATATCGATGCCGATGATCGTGAGATGGGTGTTATTGCCAGCGGTATTGCTTATAACTATCTCATGGAATGCTTCCCCAACGGATGCCCGTTCCCTGTGCTGAAGATTTCACAATATCCTATCCCTAAGAAACTCATTCGTCGCATGACAGACGATTGCGAATTCGTTTTGATTGCTGAGGAAGGACAGCCCTTCATCGAAGATCAGGTGCGTGGTGTAATGCCAGGCAATGCCGTCATCAAAGGTCGTCTGACAGGTGAACTGCCTCGTACGGGTGAGTTGAATCCCGATTTGATTAAGAAGGCGTTGGGTATGGAAATCGGTGAGAACTATGCTCCCTGCGAAGATGTCGCTCCACGTCCGCCAGCCCTGTGTCAGGGTTGTGGTCACCGCGACGTATATACGGCACTGAATCAGGTTTTGCTCGACTATCCCAATGCTCGTGTGTTTGGTGATATCGGCTGCTATACCTTAGGTTTCTTGCCACCATATAAAGCCATCCATTCATGTGTCGACATGGGAGCCTCGATCACAATGGCAAAGGGTGCCTCGGATGCAGGACAATGGCCTGCTGTGGCTATCATTGGCGACTCAACCTTTACGCATAGCGGTATGACGGGATTGCTGGATGCCATTAATGAGAATGCTGACATCACTGTTATTATCAGTGATAACCTGACAACAGCGATGACTGGTGGACAGGACTCTGCCGGAACAAATAAGTTTGAGGCTATCTGCAAGGGTTTGGGATTGAACGAAGAGCATTTGAAGGTAGTTGTTCCCCTGCCTAAAAATATGGAAGAGATCACAAAGACTATTCGTGAGGAAATCAACTATCACGGAGTGAGTGTTATCATCCCGCGTCGTGAGTGTATGCAGACATTGCAACGTCATCTGAAACAGAAGAAAGCAGCAGAGAAAAAATAAGAAGGTAAAAAAGTAAAAAGGTAAATCATGAAGACAGATATTATACTTTGTGGTGTAGGAGGACAGGGTATCCTTTCTATTGCTACTATTATCGGAGAGGCTGCTATGAACGAGAACCTGTATATCAAGCAGGCAGAGGTGCACGGTATGTCACAGCGTGGTGGTGACGTACAGTCGAATCTCCGTATCTCAAGTAATCCCATTGCCAGTGACTTGATACCGAAGGGTGGGGCAGATGTTATTATCTCGATGGAACCCATGGAGGCATTGCGTTACCTGCCTTTCCTTTCGAAAGGGGGATGGATTATCACATCAAGTACTCCTTTCGTTAATATTCCTAATTATCCTGAGATTGAGACAATTAAGGCAGATTTGGAAAAGTTGCCTAATGTTATTATGCTCGATATCGAACAGACTGCCAAAGACCATGGTGTGCCCCGTTCTGCTAATGTCATTCTTTTGGGTGCAGCCCAGAAGGCGTTGGGTATCGAATATGAGAAATTAGAAGATGCTATCCGTCGTGTCTTCGGTCGCAAGGGTGAGGCTATCGTGGAAGCAAATATTAAGGCTCTCGCCATTGGAAGGGAGGCGCAGAAATGATAGAAACACCAATTAAGAAAGAGATTGTCGACGGACTTGTTACCGATTTAGGTATCAAGGATTTTGCAAAAGCCACTATCCGTGAGGTAAAGCAGGTAGCTGCCAAAGCAGAGAAGGCTTCTGGCGTAGAGTTCATCAAGATGGAAATGGGTATTCCTGGATTGCCTGCTGCTCAAGTTGGTGTGGATGCACAGATCAAAGCATTGCAAGACGGTATTGCCCATAGTTATCCTGACATACAAGGTGCCCCTGTTTTGAAGCAGGAAGCCTCGCGTTTTGTGAAGGCTTTCATCGGTTTGGATGTGGCTCCTGAATGTTGTGTACCTGTCAGTGGTTCGATGCAGGGAACGTTTGCTTCGTTCTTGACGTGTTCGCAGGCCGACAAGCAGAAGGATACAGTACTTTTTATCGATCCTGGTTTCCCTGTCCAGAAGATGCAGTTGCAGGTACAGGGGGTGAAATATGAGACCTTTGATGTCTATGACTATCGTGGTGAGAAACTGGGTCCTAAACTGGAGAGTTATCTTAGTAAAGGGAATGTCTGTGCCCTCATTTATTCGAACCCCAACAATCCTGCGTGGATTTGTCTGAATGAGGATGAGTTGAAGACCATTGGTACGTTGGCTACGAAGTACGATACTATTGTGATGGAAGACTTGGCTTACTTTGCCATGGACTTCCGTAAGGATTTGAGTGTACCCTTCCAATCACCTTATCAACCTACTGTTGGACGTTATACAGACAACTATATCCTGCTTATCTCTGGTTCGAAGGCTTTCAGTTATGCAGGTGAGCGTATCGGTGTGACGTGTATCTCCGATAAGTTGTTCCATCGTCATTATCCTGATTTGGCTGCCCGTTACGAAGGACTGTCTTTCGGTCCAGTGTTCTCTACACGTATGCTCTATGCTTTGTCATCAGGAACCAGTCACTCTGCACAGTTTGCATTGGCAGCGATGCTGAAGGCGGCTACGGATGGTACGTATGACTTCCGCAAAGAGGTAAGTGTTTATGGTGAGCGTGCCCGTAAGTTGAAGGAAATCTTCTGCCGTTACGGTTTCCATATCGTTTATGATAAAGACCTTGACGAACCTGTTGCCGATGGTTTCTATTTCACCATTGGCTATAAAGGAATGACGAGTGGTCAATTGGCTCTTGAACTGATGTATTACGGCGTGAGTGCCATCTGTCTGGTGACGACAGGTTCCCATCAGGAAGGCTTGCGCGTCTGTACCTCCTTTATTGAGGACCATCAGTATGCACAGTTAGAGGAACGCATGAAGATATGGAAAGCCAATCATGAAGGATAAACAAAAAGAGGAACTTTCAAGTTCCTCTTTTTTATTCATCACTCATATCAATGGTCTCGAATTTGAATTCTCCAGTTGTCAGATATCTTACGTCATATCTTCCTTTTGCCTTTATCGTGTATTCCTTGCGCATCTTGATAAAGAGTTTCTCTGCTTCCTTACGTGTTTCGGCAAACATCACGACACAGACACGATTGGGCTGCTGCATGGAATTCTCCAGATAGTTTTTCAATTGAGAAGAATAGTGCTCCCTGCCCAAAAGGAATTTCGTCTTGGAGTCATACCATACGTTTTTTACTTCCTGTACATCTGTCATATAGATGATAGAATCTTGGAAGGAAGCCGAGAAACCGAACATATACATGATGGGTTTCATCACTTTCTTTGCTTGTATCTCTGTTGGCATGGTAGTCGCCAGTAACAGGGATAAAAGGATATACTTTAAAATCTTCATTGTCCTAAATATGCTTTTAACATTTTGTTCTTTGTATTACTGCGCAGGCGACGGATGGCTTTCTCCTTGATTTGACGGACACGCTCACGGGTGAGTCCGTATTTCGTACCAATCTCATCCAGCGTCATCTCTGGTTGATTGATACCATAATAGGCCTCAATCACTTTGCGCTCCCTGTCGTTGAGCGTCTGTAACACGCTGGCAATCTCTGCTCTCAGTGATTCCATCACCAGTTGGCGGTCTGCCATTGGCGCATCGTCGTTGACCAGTACGTCCAACAGACTGTTGTCTTCGCCGTCGATGAAAGGAGCGTCTACTGATACATGATGTCCACTCACATGCAGGGCATCGTCAATCTTTTCTTCTGGAAGATCAACTTTCTCAGAGAGTTCTTCCGCTGAGGGACGGCGCTCGAACTCCTGTTCGAAACGGTTTGCCTCACGATTGATCTTGTTAACAGCACCCACCTGATTCAAAGGGAGTCTGACGATGCGGCTCTGTTCTGCAATAGCCTGAAGGATGCTTTGACGAATCCACCATACAGCATATGAGATAAACTTGAAACCTCGTGTCTCATCGAATTTCTCAGCAGCCCTGATAAGTCCTAAGTTTCCTTCGTTAATCAGGTCTGGAAGTGACAATCCCTGGTTTTGGTATTGCTTGGCTACAGAAACAACAAACCGGAGGTTTGCCTTCGTCAACTTCTCCAGTGCCTTACGGTCACCTTTACGGATACGTTGGGCTAGTTCTACCTCCTCTTCTATTGAAAGAAGCTCTTCTCTACCTATTTCCTGTAGATACTTATCGAGTGATTCGCTCTCTCGATTCGTAATGGATCGGGTGATTTTTAGTTGTCTCATTTAGTCGTTTTTTGATAAGCCGAATGCAAAAGTAAGGTATTTTTTTGGAATCACCAAAATAATACCTTACTTTTTTTCATTGTGTGGGAAGAACGCTTATTCGTTTTGCAAGTATACTACGAAGCCTCCGCGCTTGCCAGTGGGGAAGAGACCCTTGATGACCAGCATCTGATCCTTAGCGTCTTTCACTACCTGTTGCAGATCGTCGAATGACTTCATCGGCTCATCGTTAATGGTTTGGATGATGAAGCCTTTGGGCACTCCTGCATCCTTCATCTTTCCACCGTTCACCTTCAGTACTTCCAGACCATAGTTGATTTCCAACTGTTTCTTTTGACTGTCGGTAATAGGACGAACATCGATACCCAATACATCGACATCAGCATTCTTCACAACCTTTGTGTTACCTTGCTCGTTCTTCAGAGTCATTGTAACGGTATTCTCCTTCTTGTTGCGCAGATAGGTCACTTTAACCTTGTCGCCAGGACGTTTCTGAGCAATGATTGCCTGCAAATCGCCGAACTGCTTTACTTTCTGACCGTCTACGGAAGTGATGACATCACCTTCCTTCAGACCTGCGTCAGCAGCAGCACCGTCTTCAACGACTTTAGCCACATAGATGCCCTCCATCGTACCGAAGTCTTCCACTTCCTTGTCCTGATCCTTCTGATTGTCAATATATGCCTTCAAGTCGCTGCCCTGAATTCCAATCATAGCACGTTGATAAGAACCATATTTCTTGAAGTCTTCGACGGCTTTATTGACAATGGCGGTAGGAATGGCAAAGCCGTAACCGATGTTAGAGCCTGTCTGCGAGTAGATCATGGCGTTGATACCAATCAGTTCACCACGGGTATTCACCAATGCACCACCAGAGTTACCTTGGTTGATAGCAGCATCGGTCTGAATCATTGAACTGACACCCTGTCCCATACTACGGGCTTTGGCAGATACGATACCGGCAGTGACTGTGTTGTTCAGTCCGAGAGGATTACCGACGGCAAGAACCCATTCACCAACCTTTACGTCGTCGCTGTTGGCAATGACGATGGCAGGCAGGTTCTTAGCATCTATCTTGATGAGGGCAAGGTCAGTGGTTTTGTCGGCACCGATGACACGAGCCGAATATTCTTTACTGTTCTCGTTGAGGGTGACGGTCAACTCATCGGCACCATCCACTACATGGTTGTTGGTCACGATATAACCATCGGCTGAGATAATCACGCCAGAACCTGCAGCGGCTCTCTTTGGAGTCTGAACTTGACGCTTGCGTGTACCGTTATTATTACCTTGTCCACGTCCGAAGAATCCACCGAAAGGATCGCTGAAGAAATCCTCAAAGGGATCAGAGTATTCAACGGTCTGAACCTTAGAGTTAATCACCGACTTGATATAAACGACAGAGGGAAGAGACTTCTCTGCTGCGTAAGTCAGGTCTACGGGTTGTCCTGGTGCTGCGGGTTGCGCTGCTTGTGTTTTGTTGCATGATGCCGCAGAAAAAGCGATTACCATCAAGTAAACCGCAGGAACTAAGTTCTTTACAATCTTTTTCATCTTTCTGTTATTTACAATTTAATGTTTTATGTTATCAATCTCTTTGACGTTTTGTCCGCATGACGGTTTAACGTCGTTGCTCGAAACTGAGTGCAAATATAGACGCAAAAATTGGTAAACTGTCAAATTGTCGTATCTTTTTGGTGCAATTTAACACTTCAATAGTCCTGCTTAACGGCTATTTGAAATTAACGGTCGAATGTTGAAATACTGATAAAATTAACGAACAAGGAATAGTTTAATTGTATATATTTAATTATCCGTTATTTCTCCTCGTATACTTTGTCGCATCAACTCGCGAATCTGTTCGGGATCCTGATGGTGTGATTGTAAAAACATCAGTTTGGTGACGGCACTCTCAACGGTGGCATCATAGCCACTGACAACACCGACCTCTTGCAATTGATAACCAGTATCGTAACGCCCCATCTCTACGGTGCCCTGCATACACTGGCTGATATTAATCACCACCTTACCATGATGGGTGGCTTCCCTGAGTGCCTGCATCACCCAAGGACGCTGGGGCGCGTTACCGCTTCCGAAGGTACGCATCACAATACTTTTCAGGTTGGGCGTGGCGATGATATGGCGCACCAGGTCTTCACGGATGCCAGGAAAGAGCGAAAAGATAATGACGTTATTGTCTAATCGGAAATGGGGTTTCATGGGTTTGTCCCAGTTGGGCTTCAGCACCCTGTCTGTATGATAAGTAATATTCACACCGGCATCCACCAGATGAGGATAGTTGAACGACTCAAAGGCATTAAACTCCTCTGCACTCTGTTTGGTCGTACGGTTGCCACGCAGTAGTCGACCATTGAAATAAATACCCACTTCGGGCACTCTGGCGTGTCCTTCATCGTCCTTGGCAGCGGCTATCTCAATGGAAGTAATCAGGTTTTCCTTGCCATCAGTTCGCAACTGCCCGATAGGCAATTGCGAACCAGTAAAGATGACAGGTTTTGTGAGGTTTTCCAGCATATAGGAGAGGGCAGAGGCAGTATATGCCATTGTGTCCGTTCCGTGCAGTACTACGAATCCGTCATAGTCGTTGTAATGGTCGGCAATGACATGACTCAGTTCTGTCCATTTGGCAGGTGTCATGTCACTGGAGTCGATGGGCGGATTAAACTGGTGGGTATCGATATGCATGTCGAACTGTTTCAGTTCGGGTACGTTATACAGCAGGTGCTCGAAGTTGAAAGGCTCCAAGGCACCTGTGTACGGATTGCGGTTCATACCGATGGTTCCGCCAGTGTATATCAGCAGTACTCTGCTTCTCATCTGACAAAGAATGGTTTTATAATGCGATTTGCAGCATGACAAACGAATATGGTGCGAGGTCGAGTGTCATCTTGTTCTTCATTTTGATGGTCTCTTTCTTCGGAACGATAGGATGCTGCTCGTAATTGTTCTCGTCGTTAGGCTGACCAGACAGTGTCGTCTTCACAGCCGTCTTGATACCCTTGAAGCGAGAGAGGTCGATATTCGCCTTCTTGGCTTGGTCGCCAGCATTACAGAGTTTGACAAACAACTGGCGTGTCTTCACGTTCAGTACGACGCTCTGTCCCTGCAGATAACCGCTTTCCTGACCCTCAGGCAGTCCTCTCCAACGGGGAGCGACATCGGGATTCTCAATAGTCACGCAGTCACCGTAGTAGTATTGTCCAGCACTCTGTCCGAAGATCTGCTGTACGTAGTAACTACAGGTAAGATATGGACGGTCGTTGTCGAAGTAGATAAGGTCGGGGTTCCAGTTGGTATTGGTCTTCTTGGCGAAGAGGGGAGCGTAACTGGTCATGGCGACGATGTCACCGTTCTGCTCTACGTGCAACAGGTAGAGACCTTCTGCCAGAGCGTCGATGAGTTTCTTGTCCTTGGCGGCATACTCACCCAGATACACCTTTGTTTTGCGGTCGCGAGGATAGTAGTTATATTGGCGACTGCTCAGGAAGTAGGCGTTTGGCTCATAGTAGTGCTCGTCGATGATAGGCATACCCAGATCAGTAGCGATACGCCAACCGTTCTCTAAATCTGCGTTACCGGGATGAGAACCAGGACCAGCTGTTCCTACGATGATGATATCAGGATACTTCTCCATGACCTTCTTATATATATAGGTGAAGCGCTCCTCGAACTCGGGTGAGATCTTCTCTTCGTTACCCAATCCGAGATACTTCAGGTTGAAGGGTGCGGGATGACCGGCATCGGCACGCATCTTCGCCCACTTTGAAGTGGCGGGGTCGCCGTTTGCCCATTCGATGAGGTCGAGGGCATCCTGAGCCCACTCGTCAATCTCGTCCATCGGGCAGGCATCCTGAGCCTGTGTGGGGAACATGCTCCAACCACCGTTCGTTCCCTGGCAGTTCACACCACAGGGGAGGATAGGCAGGGGCTGCATACCGAGGTCTTCGCAGAACTGGAAGTACTCATAGTAGCCCAATCCCATGCTCTGATGGTAGCCCCAAGTGTTCTTCAAACCCTTACGCTGCTCCTTCGGACCAATGGTGGTCTTCCAGCGATAGGTATCCCAGAAACCGTCACCGCCACCGTGAACCACGCAACCGCCAGGGAAGCGCATGAACTTCGGTTGCAGGTCGGCAAGTGTCTGGGCGAGGTCTTTGCGCAGACCGTGTCCCTTATAGGTATCCTGTGGCATCAGCGAGATCATATCGACATCCAGATCACCGTCGTTGAGAACGAGAATCTGCAGTACGGCTTTCGATGTGGTGCTGTCGGGAGTCAGTACGGCAGAGTATTTCTTCCATGCATTGTCCTTCACGTCGATGATGGCATCAGCCAAGAGTTTGGGATTGCGTGGGGGCCAACCCTTTTGATGCTCAATGAGGGCGATGCGTACCTGCTTGGCATCACCGATATTACGGAAGAAAGCCGAGAAATCGTATTTCTCACCAGCCTTCACAGAGATACTGTCGAAGCCGCCATTCTCAATACCGTAGCCTCTCCAGCCGCGATAGTCGTAAAACTCCTTCGTGCGCTCTGCATGCAGACGCATATAGGTGGGGTTGTTGGCGTTCAAACCGTCGGTCATACGGATTTCCAACATACCGAGAGAGTGACCTGGGCGAGTTACTTTCCATGCCGTAGCAGGTCCCCATCCGTCACGCTCGGAAGGACTGTATTCAAACGAACCGTTCTGAATCAGTTCGGCATACAGACCTCCGTCTGCAGAACTACTGATATCCTCGAAGAAGATACCGATCAACTCGTCACTGATAGCCTTGCCGCCTTTCGGAGCGCTCATCGGCTTTTGGGCGTTGATTCCCAACGTCGCTGCCATCATCAGTGCAGCACACAATAAAACTCTTTTGCTCATCTTTATTTTGATTAATATAGTAATAATGCTACAAAGGTAAATATTTTTCTTTGTTCTTCCACCATTGCCTACGTTAATTTTTCTTCAAAAGACAGCAGATAATTTCTGAAAGCCGAAATATTTCATTAAATTTGCACAAAAATCAAGAAGAACGAATACTAAAACAATACGACTTATGAAGGCATTCAACGACAAGAATTTCGTGCTTGACAATGAGATAGCACAGGATTTGTACCACAATCATGCGGCTCAATTGCCCATCATCGATTATCACTGTCACCTGCAACCCGATATGGTTGCCAACGACCATCGTTTCAAGAGTATCACGGAACTCTGGCTGGGCGGTGACCATTACAAGTGGCGTGCCATGCGCACCAACGGTGTTGACGAGCGCTATATCACTGGAAAGGACACCAGCGATTGGGAAAAGTTCGAGAAATGGGCAGAGACGGTGCCTTATACGTTGCGCAACCCGTTGTATCACTGGACGCACTTGGAGTTGAAGACGGCTTTCGGTATCGAGAAGTTATTGAGTCCTAAGACGGCGCGTGAGATCTTCGATGATTGTAACGAGAAGTTGCAAAAGCCCGAATACTCTGCCCGGGGACTGATGAAACATTATAACGTAGAGTGTGTCTGCACGACCGATGATCCCGTGGATGACCTGCACAACCATATTGAGTATGCCCGTCATAAGGCACCCGACGATCCCATCATGCTGCCTGCATGGCGTCCTGACAAGGCGATGAACATCGAGAAACCCGACTTCAGTGCCTACGTTCGTCAGTTGGAAAAGGTTACCGATATGACCATCACAAAGTTCTCTGACATGGTCGATGCCCTGAAGAAGCGTCACGACTTCTTCGCAGAGAGCGGCTGTAAACTTTCCGACCACGGACTGGGCGCCTTTGATGATGCTGAATATACTGACTCGCAGATAGAGACCATCTTCGAGCGTGCGATGCGCGGACAGAAACTTTCTAATTTCGAGATCTGCCAATATAAGAATTGTTTCCTCACCGTGATGGCAGAGATGGATGCCGACAGCGACTGGACGCAGCAGTTCCACTACGGTGCTATCCGCGACAATAATACAAAGATGTTCCAGCAGATTGGTCCTGATACCGGTTTCGACTCTATCGGCGAGTTCAACACCGCCACAGCCATGTCTAGGTTCTTCGACCGTCTGAACCAGAAAGACAAACTCACGCGCACCATCATCTATACGCTCAACCCCTGTGCCAACGAGATGATTGCCACGATGATTGGTAATTTCCAAGGAGGCGAACCCGGTAAGATGCAATTTGGCAGCGGTTGGTGGTTCAACGATCAGAAGGACGGTATGGAACGCCAGATGAACGCCCTCTCCGTGCTCGGCCTATTGAGTCGTTTCGTAGGCATGTTGACCGACAGCCGTTCTTTCGTCAGTTATCCCCGTCATGAGTATTTCCGTCGCATCCTCTGCAACCTGTTAGGTAACGATGTCGAGAAGGGCTTATTGCCTGATGATCGCGAACTCTTAGGCAAGATGGTAGAGGACATTTCCTACAATAATGCACGTCGTTATTTTAAGTTTTATTGATAGGTAGGGGCTATCCCTTAGATACCCCCAAGCAAACGCATCGATAGGCGGCACCTATCGGGTCGATAGGTACGGGCTATCGGGTGGAAAGGTACGGGCAAACAAAGGGGAAGGCATCCAACCGGATGCCTTCCCCTTTGTTTGTATGTTGAACTTAGTATTCGAATGTGCCGAATTCGCTCTGGATAGTGAGGCTCTTTTTGCCTTCCTCGACATGTCCGACGACCTGTGCGTCGATATTGAACGATTTCGAGAGGGCGATAACTTGTTCGGCAACCTCGGGACGGACATAGATTTCCATGCGATGTCCCATATTGAACACCTGATACATCTCGCGCCAGTCGGTACCTGAGCACTCGTGGATGGCACGGAAGAGTGGGGGCACGGGGAACATGTTGTCCTTCACGACCTTGCAGTTGTCATTGACAAAATGCAGTACCTTGGTTTGGGCACCGCCAGTGCAGTGTACCATACCATGAATATCGGGACGCAACTCATCGAGCAGTTTCTTAATCACAGGCGCATAGGTTCGGGTGGGGGAGAGCACGAGCTGCCCAGCATCCACAGGTGAACCTTCTACGGCATCCGTTAGTTTATACTTGCCACTATATACCAACTCATCGGGTACGGCATGGTCGAAACTCTCGGGGTATTTTTCAGCCAGATACTTGGCGAAGACATCATGGCGGGCAGAGGTGAGTCCATTGCTGCCCATACCACCGTTATAACGCTTCTCATAGGTAGCCTGACCCGTAGAAGAAAGTCCTACGATGACATCACCCGGACGGATGTTCGCATTGTCGATAACATCACTTCGCTTCATGCGACAAGTAACGGTACTATCGACGATAATGGTGCGCACGAGGTCACCCACGTCAGCCGTCTCGCCACCAGTAGGATAGATACCGATACCCATCTCACGCAGTTCGGCAAGTAACTCATCCGTACCGTTGATGATGGCAGAGATGACTTCACCTGGT
Source organism: Prevotella sp. (assembly GCA_045225255.1). GTDB lineage: Bacteria > Bacteroidota > Bacteroidia > Bacteroidales > Bacteroidaceae > Prevotella. The sequence continues at coordinate 25,188 of JBGVBD010000148.1, forward strand.
ATGAGCATTTTATTGCGCCCGATGGTCGAAGAGACGAGGATGTTATCCACGGCACCCACACACAGCAGGTCGTCGGTATTCATCACGATGGCATCTTGCGCAATACCCTTCCATACGCTGAGGTCACCCGTCTCTTTCCAGTACATATAGGCAAGGCTCGACTTCGTGCCGGCACCGTCGGCATGCATGATATTGCAATACTCGGGGTCGCCGCCCAGTATGTCGGGAATGATCTTACAGAAAGCCTGCGGGAAGATACCCTTGTCGATATTCTTGATGGCGTTGTGCACATCTTCTTTGGCGGCACTCACGCCACGCATCATATAACGATTGTCTGTCATATCTTAGAATTTAACTTGTGGTGCTTTCTCTGCTCCAGCCTCTGCCTCAAACTTCGTCATCTGACTGAATCCGAAGATGCCGGCAAAGATATTCTTTGGGAAAGAACGGATCTCAACATTATACTTCTGAACGGCAGCATTGTAACTATTGCGAGCCTCGTTGATGCGATTCTCCGTACCCTCCAACTGCACCTGCAAGTCACGGAAGTTCTCATTGGCTTTCAGGTCAGGATAGTTCTCTTGAATGGCAATCAGACGACCGAGAGCACTACCGAGTTCACCCTGTGCCTGTTGGAACTCCTTCAGTTTCTCAGGTGTCATGTTCTCTGGGTCGAGTGTGATCTGCGTAGCCTTTGAGCGGGCAGCCACTACGTCTTCGAGTGTCTGCTTCTCATGAGCAGCATAACCTTTCACCGTCTCCACGAGGTTGGGAATCAGGTCGGCACGACGCTGATAGGTAGACTGTACATTAGCGAGAGCGGTAGTAGCACTTTCCTGTACACTGACCATTGAATTGTAAGCACTTGCAGCCCATGCGCCGATAATGACGATGACTACGATAATTGCGATAAGTCCTTTACTGAGTTTCATAATTCTTTTATTTTTTAGTTTATTCGTTATAGCGTTATTTCGTTATTTCATTATTTCAATTTCGATTGGTGTTACCATCTCGACGTAGCACCGCCGCCACCGAAAGAGCCTCCGCCGAACGAACCGCCTCCGAAGCCTCCGCCACCACCGAAACTATGACCTCGGCTACTGCCTCCGCCACCGCTGTAGAAACCGCTACTGCTGCTGGTCTCAAAGGGGTTGGAAAGAAGATGGGCACTACCGATAAGTCCCATCCAGACGTATTTGTTGTTGAGAAAGAGGAAGAAAGCGCCACCGAAAAGGATGAGAAAGAAAAAGACACCCATGATACCGACAACCTCATCGTCGAGTTCATCACTCTGACTGCTGAGTTGTGACATCTCAGGCAGGTCTTTTTTTTGAAGGGTAGAGTAGACCGCCTCGGCAAGATAGATCATACCACTGTCGGGCATTTCGGCACGCATGGCAGGAACGACATACTGTTGTTCCAAGCGATGACACTCTGCATCGGTCAGGTCGGCTTCTAATTTCCGTCCTGGCGACATGTTGATGCTATGATCCAGATAACCGACAACAATCACCAGACCGCGATTGTCGATACCCACACCGTATTTGTTGCCGACATCCTGCGCCATACGGAAAGGATCATCGTTCTCGATATGGTTAACAACAATGACTACTGACTGGATACCTAACTCTTTCTCAAGGCGTTGCAGTGTAATGTTCATGCGATCTACGGCTCCCTGAGAGAGTACGGAATCAGGATTTGATACGTATTGAGTGGCATCCTTCAAATAGGGAATCTCAATATTATCCGCATTCCAGTAGGGCGTGTTTTGCTGCAGACTGGATGTTACAGACTCTGTCTCCTCATCTTCCAAAGCCAACATCATCGAACAGCCTCCGAAAAGGAAGATTGTGGCAATCCAAAAGACCCATTCCCACATCTTGCGACGTTTTGCCCATTTGGGATTGGCTTTTTGATAACTGGTGAGGATGTCCTTGCATTCTCTTCGATACTCCCGTTCCAAAGTCTCATAGCGCTTCGAGTACTGACGCTTTAGTTTTGCCGACGACCTGAAAGCATGCGACTTGTTTTCCATCTTATAGGAACTTTCTAGCGCACGGATGGTGTCGTTATACTGGGTGGTCAGTTGACTGATTCTCTCTGCGTATTTCATTTGTTGGGAAGAGGGTGCTAAGGATTATTTCTCATGCCAGAACTCCCATGAAGCGAACGCCTGCAACAGCAGCATTTCCAATCCGTTCTTTACGTCTGCACCGTATTGGGCGCCGCGTTGCATAAAGAGCGTCTCGTCGGGATTATAGATTAGATCGTAGAGGATGGTATGCGAGTCCATTGCCTCATAAGGCAGATCAGGACACTCGTCAGTCTTGGGATACATTCCAACGGGGGTACAGTTGACAATCACATTGTATTCCTTCACGACTTCTGGGGTGATGTTCTTGTATTGAATGGTATTAGGACGTTCATAGCGGCTGACGAAGACGGTCTCAAGACCTAAACTCTTCAGTCCGTAGTCAATGGCTTTTGAGGCACCGCCTGTTCCGAGTATCAAAGCCTTCTGATGCCATTTCTTGTCAAGCATCGGTTCAATACTCTTGGTGAACCCGATGACATCCGAATTGAAGCCTTTCAGTTCAATTTTACTACCGCGATGTGTCACACGAATCACATTGACGGCTCCAATGGCTCGTGCCTCGGGTGAGATACTGTCGAGGAAAGGCATCACCTTCTCTTTATAAGGGATGGTGACGTTAAGTCCTTTCAACTCAGGATTTGAGTCGAGTACTTCCGTAAGGGCGTCAATGTCGGGAATCTCATAGTTCTCATAGACAGCATCAATACCTTCGTCCTTGAATCGCTGGTTGAAGTAACTGATAGAGAACGAGTGCCCGAGCGGATAGCCAATTAAACCGTACTTGTCCATAATTCTTTTCTTATTTTGTTGCAAAATACATGGTGCAAATGCCAAAAGTCAATCGCTTGAACTTTGCATCGCTGAAACCTGCGCCTTTCAGGATATCCACCATCTGTTCACCTTGTGGGAATGCCTCGATGGTCTTGGTGAGATACGAGTAGGCAGAAGGGTCTTTAGAGATCAGCCTGCCGTATATAGGCAGTACTGTGTGTGCATAGATATGAAAGAGTTGTCGCATGGGGAAACTGACAGGTGATGTCAATTCCACGATGCTCAGATGACCGCCTTTTTTCAAGACACGGCACATTTCTTTCAGTCCTTGGTCGAGGTCTGCGAAGTTACGGATACCGAAAGCCGCCGTTACAGCATCGAAACTGTCATCGGAATAGGATAGTGCCGTACAGTCTTCTTTCTCGAAGGAAATGATGTTCTGCAATCCTTGTTTCTTCACTTTTTCCCTACCGATGTTCATCATCCCCTCACTGATGTCTGCACCAATCAGTCGGGAAGGATGTAGCATTTCTGCGGATAGGATGGCAAAATCTCCCGTCCCTGTAGCAATGTCCAGTATCGTCTGCGGTTGGTAGGGTGCCAGTTGTTGGATAGCCTTCTTGCGCCATCCTCGATCGATGTCCCACGAGAGACGATGGTTCAGCGTATCGTAGGTAGGAGCAATGTTGTCGAACATCTGCTCTACCTGCGTAGCTTTCGTTCCACTACCGTATGGATTTATCGTCTCTTGTCGGTACATATTATAGGATAGTTCAGGTGGTCCTAAGATGTCTTAGGCTTTCCTGGATTTTAAATATTCACTGACATTCTTCTCAATACGGGCGGCGATGTCGTCGTTATCGCTTGCTTTCTCAAACTTCTCTCCGATGATGTGTTCATAGAGTTCGATATAACGGTCAGATACGCTCTCAGCATACTCATCGGTAATCTCGGGCATCACCTGTCCAGGTTCGTTCATGAAGTTATGCTCAATGAGCCACTGACGTACGAACTCTTTCGAGAGTTGTTTCTGAGGCTCACCCTTGGCAAGTTTCTCCTCATAGCCGTCGGCATAGAAATAGCGGCTACTGTCAGGGGTATGTATCTCGTCAATGAGATAGACCTTACCGTCACGCTTACCAAATTCATACTTGGTATCTACCAGAATCAATCCTTGCTTCTTGGCAATTTCCTGACCACGGGCAAACAGTTTACGGGTATAGTCTTCCATCACAGCATAGTCTTCTGGAGAGACAATACCCTGTGCGATAATCTCTTCTTTTGAGATATTCAGGTCGTGTCCCTCATCAGCCTTGGTGGTAGGTGTGATGATGGGCTCAGGGAAGCGCTCGTTTTCCTTCATACCCTCAGGTAGTTTCACACCACATAGTTCACGACAGCCGTTCTTGTACTCACGCCATGCAGAACCAGTGAGGATACTACGGATAATCATCTCTACACGGAAACCCTCGCATTTCAGACCAACCGTTACCATAGGGTCAGGAGTAGCGAGTTTCCAGTTCGGACAAATGTCACTGGTGGCATCCAGGAACTTGGCGGCAATCTGGTTCAATACCTGTCCTTTAAAAGGAATACCTTTCGGTAGGATGACATCGAAAGCCGAGATGCGGTCTGTTGCAACCATTACCATCAGGTCGTCGTTGATGTTATACACGTCACGGACTTTTCCGTGATACACACTCTTTTGTCCTTCAAAATTGAAGTCAGTCTTTGTTAATGCTTTCATCTTTATCTTTGTTTTGTTTCTCTTTGTCAAATCGTTCGTAGGCATTCACGATGCGGGTTACCAGTTTGTGGCGCACGATATCCTTTCGGTTGAGTTCTACCACGCCAATGCCCTCTACATCTTTCAGGATACGCAGTGCCTCTACCAGTCCTGAGAGCTGTGACTTCGGCAAGTCTATCTGCGTCATATCACCTGTGATAATCATCTTCGTGTTCCATCCCATACGGGTCAAGAACATACGAATCTGCTGAGGCGTGGTGTTCTGTGCTTCGTCGAGGATCACAACGGCATCACTTAGTGTCCTGCCTCGCATAAAAGCGAGTGGGGCTATCTGGATGACGTGTTTTTCCATCATATCCTGTAGTTTTACCTGTGGCAACATGTCCTCCAATGCATCGTAGAGCGGTTGCAGATAAGGGTCTATCTTGTCCTTCATGTCACCTGGCAGGAATCCAAGTTTCTCGCCAGCCTCTACGGCAGGGCGTGAAAGGATAATCTTCTTTGCCGTTTTCTCCTTTAATGCCTTCACGGCAAGGGCAATAGAGAGATAGGTTTTTCCTGTTCCCGCAGGTCCTACAGCAAACACCATGTCGTTCTGTTCATAGGCATCAATCAGTTTCTGTTGGTTTTCAGAGCGTGCCTTAATGGGGCGTCCTGACATGGAATAGCAGACGACACCTTCCGGTACTTCATCCTTCGTACGGTGCCCTTTCACAATGTCGATAATATCTTCTTCTTGTAGTGCGTTGAATTTCAACACATGTTGTCTCATCTTCTCGGCACTCTCCTCGAAGGCTGCCATTTGTTCTTCATCACCGATGATACGGATGACATTATCGCGAGCCACGATGCGCAGTTTCGGATACAGGGCTCGCATCATCTGTAAATGTGCGTTTCCCGTTCCGTAGAATACCACGGGGTCAATATCCTCTAAAACAATATGCTTCTCTATCAAAATAACGTTATTTACTAATATGGATGCAAAGTTACATCTTTTTTCGGAAAATTACGTGATTTTTTACCAGAAAATGTGTACCTTCGCAGCCAAATGAAGATAACAAAGAATAGATATTTGCTTGGATTCGCCGTTGTAGTGGCGCTTCTCGCCATTGTAAGAGCGATATTCCCAGAGGTTGACAGAGAACAACCGACAGTTGATAGTGAACGGTTAATGGTTCATAGTCAAGAGCCAACAGCCAAGAGTCAACAGCCGATATTCAATGGCAAGAAACACCGTATCCGTGGTGTTCGTGATTATAAAGCATCGTTTCCTGATAGTCAGGCGGTACAGATTGTTGCTGCCGAACAATGGGGAGTGACACCCGTGAGAAACCGTGAGGATGCAGAGGCTCGTAAGAAGGAACTGGTGTATGTAGGCTCCAATCCATATTATCATATTGATCCGCTGTATAGTAGCATCCCTTATCTGGTGCCTCGTGCTGCCGTGTTGCTTCAAGATATCGGACAGGCGTTTTATGATAGTCTCTACGTGAAGGGTGTTCCCTTAAACCAGATTATCGTGACGAGTGTGCTTCGCTCAGAAGAAGATGTAGAAAAACTGCGCCGAAGAAACGGCAATGCGACGGAACGCAGTTGCCATCTCTTTGGTACAACATTTGATATCTGTTACAATCGGTATCACCCTGTAGAACAGGAAGTTCGCAATGATACGTTAAAGTGGGTGTTGTGCGAGGTATTACGTGATATGCGTGAGCAGGAACGTTGTTATATCAAGTATGAAGTAAAGCAGGGTTGCTTCCACATGACCGTTCGCTAACGGCTCATCAGATAACGTTTGAAGTCCTGGAAGTCCTTCGTCATCTCTACACTTTGTTTCTGTCCCTTCATGAAGGCGGCAAGACGTTCAGGTATCTCGACGTCGCCACCAATAATGGCATCAACAGTATCTTTGAACTTAGCGGGATGGGCAGTCTCACAGAATACACCGACTTCACCGTCTTTCAATCCTTCTTTCAAGGCGCGATAACCACAGGCTCCATGTGGATCGAGGATATATCCTGTTTCCTTGTAGCACTGACGCATCGTCTCACGAATCTGGTCGTCGTTATAAGTGGCACCACTGATGAGGGCGGTAATACGCTCATGACTCTTACCGTAGAGGTCGTAGATACGGGCGAAGTTCGAGGGATCGCCTACGTCCATTGCATTGGCTAATGTCTGTATGCTTGCCTTGGGCTCATATTTGCCAGTCTGCAGATATTTATAGAAGATATCGTTGGCATTGTTAGCAGCAATGAAGCGCTTGATGGGCAGTCCCATCTCATGTCCGAAGAGGGCAGAGCAGATATTGCCGAAGTTACCGCTGGGTACGCACATCACGAGATTATTAGAGGTGAGAGGTGAGAGGTGAGAGGTGAGAGCCTTCATGCGGGCATAAGCATTGAAATAGTAGAATGCCTGAGGAAGGAAACGGGCGACGTTGATGCTATTGGCAGAGGTGAGTTTCATGTGAGCATTGAGTTCTGCATCCATGAAGGCATTCTTTACAAGTGCCTGACAGTCGTCAAAAACACCATCTACCTCAATGGCAGTAATATTCTTACCGAGGGTGGTAAACTGACTCTCCTGTATTTTGCTGACCTTTCCTTTAGGATAGAGCACGTAAACATGGATGCCATCGACACCGAGGAAGCCATTGGCAACAGCCGAGCCAGTGTCACCAGAGGTAGCCACAAGTACATTGACCAGATTATTCTGAGTATTCTGATTACTCCGAATAAAATACTGTAGCAGACGCGCCATGAATCTCGCACCTACATCCTTAAAGGCGAGGGTAGGACCGTGGAAGAGTTCCAAGGTGTAGATGTTATCCTCGACTTTTGCTACAGGACAGTCGAACGAAAGGGTGTCGTAGACAATCTTCTTCAGTGCCTCTGCCTCTACGTCCTCGCCGAAGAAAGCATCTGCAACAGTATAGGCAATCTCTTGGAAGCTCTTGGTCTCGATGGTGTCGAAGAACTCTTTCGGCAATTGTTTGATATGCTCAGGCATGTAGAGTCCACGGTCTTCAGCAAGACCTTTGACTACTGCTTTATGCAGGTCGGCAATCGGTGCCTTCCCATTGGTACTGTAATATTTCATATCTTCATCAATTCGTTCATAAATTCATTCAATCGCAATAATCCGTAATTGCCACTGACACAACTCTCTTCGTCATAATGCTGTACGTCGTCGGGTTCAATACCTTTGTACCAGATGATAAACGGTACAGGTTCATTGACGTGGATACGTTGTTCCACGGGAGTAGGATGGTCGGGCAGGATAGCAACACAGACCTCTTCCTGCATCTCCTCAATAGCTTCCAATATGGGTTTGATGAGTCGCTTATCGAGATAGTCAATGGCTTTCAATTTCAGTTCCAAATCACCGTCGTGACCTGCCTCATCAGTAGCCTCAACATGTACGAAGACGAAATCATCGGTCTTCAAAGCGTCGATAGCAGCCTGTGCTTTACCCTCATAGTTAGTATTGGCCAATCCTGTGGCACCTTCCACTTCAATGATACGCAGACCTGCATAATGCCCGATACCACGAATGAGATCGACGGCAGAGATGACAGCACCGCTCTTAATCTGCGGATACTGTGCCTGCAGGGTCTTCATCGAAGGACGATAGCCACCGCTCCAGGGCCAGATACTGTTAGCCTGACGCTCACCTTTCTGTGCTTTGGCAATATTATAGGGATGCTTTGTCAGCAGTTCCTGTGACTTGATAATGAGGTCGTTGATAAGATCGGCTGTTTCTTGAGCAGCGATATAATCGCTGCCTACAAGACCATCTTCAGGCTTCACCAACAACGGGCGCCATTCTTCATTGGGATGATCATGGGGTGGGGCACAGACAATGTGCTTATTACCGCCCTTGATGACCAACAAGTGACGATACTGGATACCTGTAATGAATTTCACGCGGTCGTTGCCTAAGTGCTCATTCAGATACTGAATCAGTACGTCGGCATCCTTTGTCTCTAAATTACCACCGTTATGTGTGATAATCTTTCCGTCCTCAATCGTGATGATATTACAGCGGATAGCGAAATCGTCATCAGCCATTTCATAGCCAATGCTGGCAGCCTCCAACGGACCGCGTCCCTCGTAAACTTTATTCAAGTCATAGCCGAGGATAGCGGTATTGGCAACTTCCGAGCCTGGAGGAAATCCTTCAGGAACAGTGATGAGACGACCACATCGGCCTTTTCTTGCCAACTTCTCCATATATTCTGGACGGGCATATTGCAGCAAGGTCTTACCACCCAGGCGTTCTACCTTGTGGTCAGCCATGCCGTCGCCTAATATGATGATATGCTTCATAGAGGTTTAGATATTTGCAATACTCATGATGTTTGCAAATACACCTGCGGCAGTAACGGCTGCACCAGCACCATAGCCCTGAATGAGCATCGGATACTCCTTGTAACGCTCGGTGGTGAGCAATACGATGTTGTTAGAGCCTTCCAGTCCATAGAAAGGATGTCCGTAAGGCACCTCTTTCAAGGCAACATTTGTCTTGCCGTTCTCCATCGTAGCTACAAAGCGCCAGCGCTTGTTCTCAGCCTCCAACTTCTGGCGACGAGCCTCAAAGTCGGCATCGAGTTCTGGCAGACGTTTCCAGAAATCCTCGATAGAACCTTCGAAGTAGCTGTCGGGTACGAACAGGTGCTTCTCCACATCGTCCTGTTCTACCTTGTATCCAGCCTCACGTGTTAGGATGACCAGTTTGCGGATGACATCCGTACCACTGAGGTCGATACGTGGGTCAGGCTCTGAGTAACGCTGTTCCTTAGCACGACGTACAGTTTCTGAGAAGGGTACATCAGCAGCAATCTCGTTGAAGATGAAGTTCAGCGTACCACTCAGGATCGCCTCGATCTTCAGAATCTTATCACCTGAGTTACACAGGTCATTGATGGTACCAATGATAGGTAGTCCTGCACCAACGTTCGTCTCATAACGGAACCATACACCACGGTCGCGTGCCGTCTGACGGAGTTTGATATAACTGTCATAGTCGCTGGAAGCGGCAATCTTGTTGGCTGCGACTACAGATATGTTATGCTCTAAGAATGTTTGGTAAAGTTGTGCAATCTGGCGGCTTGCCGTACAGTCGACGAAGACAGAGTTGAAGATGTTCATCTTGATAATCTCGTCACGCATGTGTTCTGTATTGGCAGCAAAACCAGAACGCAGAATCTTCTCATAGTTGTCGAGATCGATACCATCACGGTCAAGAACGAAGTTATCGACATCGGAAATACCGACTACATTCAGTTTTAGACGTCTTGACTGCATCAGGAACTGCTGTTGGGTACGAATCTGTTCGAGCAACATACCGCCCACAGTACCGATTCCGCAGATGAAGAGGTTCAGTACCTTGTATTCCGACAGGAAGAACGAGTCGTGTAGCACGTTGAGTGACTTACGCAGGAACTTGCCGTCTACAACAAACGAGATGTTCGTCTCAGATGCACCCTGAGCACAGGCAATCACACTGATACCAGAACGTCCAAGTGTGCCGAACAGTTTACCTGCAATACCTGGTGTCTGTTTCATATTCTCACCCACGATAGCAATGGTAGCCAGGCCATTCTCTACCTGCATGGGATACATAGCACCCGTCTCAATCTCTTTAGCGAATTCTGCATTCAACACCTCTGCTGCAGCAGCGGCATCCTCGTCACGTACACCAATGGAGGTAGAGTTCTCAGAAGAAGCCTGAGACACCATAAATACAGAAATGCCCTTATTGGCGAGTGTGGTAAAGATACGACGATTGACACCAATCACACCTACCATAGAGAGACCCGTCACCGTAATCAGTGAGGTACCCTTGATGCTTGAGATACCCTTAATAGGCTTCTGGTCATCATCAATTTGGGCCTTGATGAGTGTACCTGGGTGTTCAGGATTGAAGGTGTTCTTAACCTTAATAGGTATATTCTTGACACAAACGGGATAAATCGTCGGGGGATAGATTACCTTTGCACCAAAGTTACAAAGTTCCATCGCCTCTACGTATGAGAGTTCGTTGATGGTATAGGCACTCTTGATAACCTTCGGATCAGCCGTCATAAAACCGTCAACATCCGTCCATATCTCCAATACCTCAGCATTCAGGACAGCAGCAATGATAGCAGCGGTATAGTCAGAACCGCCACGTCCGAGGTTAGTCGTTTCGTGAGTGTCTCTGTCTCTGGCAATAAAGCCAGGCACAACATATACATTCTTGTCACTGATGTCCTTGAAAGCCTCCTTTACTAATTCCGTTGTCAAGTCTGCATCAATCACGTGCAAACCCTGTTTGTCCCAGGTGCGGATAAAGTCACGTGAGTTCATACGAACACCGTTCTTCACCATAGCAGCTACGATGTGCGATGAAAGACGCTCACCATAACTAACGATGGTGTCGGCAGTCTTCTCACTCAGGTCGTGAATGAGGTACACACCATAGTAGATACTCTTCAACTGGTCGAAGAGCTGGTCTACGTTATTGAATAAGTCTACACGTTTTTTGTCATCAGTGATGATGGTGTCAATCAACTGATGGTGGCGCTTGACCATCGCGTCGAATTCCTCACGATAGCGCTCGTCACCCTGTTTGGCCATCTGTGATGTGGCGATCAGTTTGTCGGTGATGCCGTCCAGTGCACTTACTACTACTACGACAGGTTGCGTCCGAGCCTCTGTCTCCACAATTTTCTTCAAGCTTAAAATGCTTTTCGCGGAACCTACGGACGTTCCGCCGAATTTTAGTACTTTCATATTTCTATGCAATTTATCTTACCCGTCGGTACCCCTCAACAAGTGGGGCTTCCTCCAACGGCGCGACAAAGGTACGAATAAGTAAGGAAATAACAAAGAAAAACGAGGAATTTTAGTAAATTCCCCGTTAATATTTATGTATATAGGTATCGCTTGATGCTTCGTTTAGGTGTTTTCGCAAACTCATCCTTTCGGATTTCTATCTCTGCGATTTTCTCATAGGCAGGCAACTGCTCGTTCAGTTGAATACGGTTTTGCTCCATGATACCTATGATATCCTTTTCATTGAAATTCATATTCTTGGCTTCGTCGTAGTCGGGATAAACCAGTCCTATGAGTTTGTTGTCGCGCTGCACGACTACACTTTCCACCACCATCGTCATCGAATTCAACTTGTCTTCTATTTCCTCTGGATAGATGTTCTGTCCGTTAGGACCTAACAGCATGTTCTTTGAGCGTCCGTTGATATATACATTACCACCATAGTCCATCGTACCGAGGTCGCCTGTGTGATACCAGCCGTCTTTATCGAGTGTCTCGTTGGTAGCCTCTTCGTTCTTATAATAGCCTAACATCACGTTGAGTCCTTTGGTAAGAATCTCACCGGGTTTATTGGCTGGGTCGATAGAGTTGATCTTTACCTGCATGTGATAGGCTGCCCGTCCGCATGAGCCTTGTGCGAAGGTGTTCCAGTCACGATAGCAGATAATCGGAGCACACTCTGTAGCGCCGTAGCCTACTGTGTAGGGGAACTCTATCTTTCTCAGGAACGACTCTACCTCTTGATTGAAAGCAGCACCACCGATAATGACCTCGTAGAGCTCGCCTCCGAAGGCTTTCAGCACCTCTTGACAGATGCGCTCCTTCACTTTTTTCGAGATGACAGGCATTGAGAGCAGCAGGCGCATGCGATTGTTCTGTATCTTCGGGAATACCTTCTTACGAATAATCTTCTCGATGACCAGTGGTACGGCGATGATGATTTTCGGTTTAATCTCTGCAAATGCCTGAGCGATGATGGCTGGCGAAGGGATGCGGTTCAGGTAATACACATGACAACCGTGCAAGAACTCGAAGATGAACTCGAAAGACATACCGTACATGTGAGCCATCGGCAGGATAGAGATTACGCGGTCACCCGACTGGATGATCTTGCCTAATTCGTAATTGGCAAAGTCATAATTCGACCACAAGGCACGATAGGGTACCATCACACCCTTCGAGAAACCTGTCGTTCCTGAGGTGTAGTTGATGAGTGCCAACTCTTCGCCACTTTCTTCTATATAATAATGTACGTGTTCCTTACGGAAATACTTTGGGTATTTCTTGCCATACAACTCATTCAGATGTTCACGGGCATAGGTCAACTTATCGGTGCGCGAGAGCATCAGCGAGTAGTCTGGATTGTTGATGATACCTTCCAGATTAGGCATCTGCACGGGATCAATCTGTGTGGCTACATGGTCGCCCACGAAGAGTAACTTGGCATCTGAGTGGTTGACGATATTGTGAATCTGGTCTGCCATAAATTCGTGAAGGATGGGAACGGCAACGGCTCCGTAGGTGAGGGTGGCAAGGAAAGCCACTGCCCACTGGCTGGAATTTCGTCCACAGAGGGCTATCTTGTCGCCCTTCTTCACACCGCAGTTCTCGAAGAGAATATGTAACTTCTCTATCTTACGAGCCACGTCATGGTATTGCAGAGTTGCTCCTTTGTAGTCAGTCAGTGCATCGAGATCCCAATGGTCGATGATGCTCTGCTGGATGATCTGGTTAAAACTGGGTACGTTTTCCATATCTTTCTATTTATATAAGTAGCGTTTAATACTCTTTTTAGGTGTCTTCTCAAACTCTTCCTTGCGCACCTCAATAGCCTGTATGCGACTGTAGGGGGGCAAGATGTCATTGAGTTGCTGACGGTTCTGTTCCATGATGTTCAGCAGGTCAGTGCTTGTAAAGCCCATTTCCTTTACCTCGTCCATATCGGGATAGACTAGTGCCACGAGGTTATCGCCACGCTGTACTACGATACACTCACTGACCATCGCCATAGAACTGAGTTTGTCTTCTATCTCTTCAGGATATACGTTCTGTCCGTTGGCACCGAGTAGCATATTTTTCGAGCGTCCGCGGATGAAGATATGTCCGTCTGCCGACATCGTGCCGAGGTCGCCTGTATGATACCAGCCGTCTTCGTCGAGTGCCTGACGCGTTGCCTCTTCATTCTTATAATAACCTAACATCACATTCGTACCACGTGTCACAATCTCACCGGCTATGTTCCTCGGGTCGCGCGACAGAATCTTCACTTCCATGTGATTTACGGGTGTTCCGCATGAGCCTGACACGAAATCATGATAGTCGCTGTAACTAATCAGCGGGGCACATTCCGTTGTACCATAACCCGTCGTGATGGGGAAATCGATGTCCCTCAAGAATTGTTCTATCTCTTGGTTCAGTGGTGCACCACCTACAATGACCTCATACGCCTTGCCACCGAAAGCTGCATATACCTCCTGACAGATACGCTCCTTTACTTTCTTTGAGACGACAGGCATCTGCAACAGTATCTTGATGGCATTGCTCTGTATCTTCGGGAACACGCGCTTGCGGATAATCTTTTCGATAATCAAAGGAACGGCAACTACCAGACTGGGCTTCACCGTCTTGAAAGCCTCTGCAATGATGGCGGGCGAGGGCAGACGGGTGAGGAAGAACAGATGGTAGCCTGAACAGAAAGGGAAGAGAAATTCTATCGCCTGTCCATACATGTGTGCCATCGGCAGGATGCTTAACATCTTACTGTATTTCGGCAAAAGTGGACCCAACTGAGTGATACAGAAGTCCACATTGCCCCACAATGAACGATAGGGTAGCATTACACCTTTTGAGAACCCCGTCGTTCCACTGGTATAGTTCAGCATACACAGTTCTTCAGGTTCGTCCACGTGCCAGTGGATATCGGCGGCACGGAAGGCTTTGGGGTATTTCTCACCAAACAATTGGTTCAGATGCTCGCGGGCATCCATCAGTTTTTCATTGCGACAGGTATGCAGTGAGAAGTCAGGCAGGTTGAGGATACCTTCCAAATTCGGCATCTCTTCGGGATTGATGATGTTCACCACATAGTCGCCGACAAACAACAGTTTCGATTCTGAATGGTTGACGATATTGTGAATCTGCTCGGCATTAAACTCATGAAGTATCGGTACGACAACGGCACCGTAGGTCAGTGTGGCGAGAAAAGCCACTGCCCAATGGGCAGAGTTTCGTCCGCAGACAGCGACGCGATCACCTTTCTCAATACCAGCCGCCTCCATCATGATATGTAACTTCTCTATCTTGCGGGCTACGTCGTGATATTGCAACGTGGAGCCCTTATAGTCAGTCAGCGCGTCGAGCAGCCAGTTTTCCTTGATCGATTTGACAATATAGGAATTAAAACTTGGTATGTCGTTCATTGCACAAATTTCAAAATTTTGTGCAAAGGTAATACCTTTTCTGCACATTCGCAAAAAAAATGTGCAAAATTTTATATTGAGACGTAAAAAAGTTTATTTCATCTATTTTTTCTTTTTTCCCTCTTACTTCAATGGTGTTAGTGGGAATATGATGCAGACGGCGACAATACCGACAATTGTCTCGATGATTGTTAGGGGAATACCGATGCGCATAAAGTCACCGAAGCGATAACCACCAGGACCATAGACCATCATATTGGCGGGTGCACCGATAGGAGTGGCGTATGCGGTATTGACGGCTATCATCAGTGCGACGAGGAATGTCAAAGGCTCGTAGCCCGCTTGTACCGCTGCCTCATACATGATGGGGAAGAACATGGCACCAACCGCCACGTTCATAACCAATTGGGTGACAAGCATTGCCGCTATACATACGGCAATCATTATTGCGATAGGATGCGTGCCAAACAGGTCAAGGATGCCGAGGGCAGTGCTTTGTGCTATCCCCGTCTTCTCTATCGCCGTCCCCAATACGATAGACCCTGCCATGCTCATCAGCACATGCCAGTTGAGCGAGTCCATCGCCTGACCGATAGTACAACAGCGACAGATTAGCATTGCTAAAGCCGCCAGCACTGTTCCTTGTAGTAGTGATACGATATCCAGAGCGGTGAGTACCAGCATCGCAGTCATAATAACTGCGGAAACAACGGTACTCTGACCGATGGTGAACATCTCTTGGAAGTCGGTGAACTGCAACTGCGACGAAAGGCGGTCAGTATACGCCTTCATCTTACGTGGACACTCAAAGAGTAACGAGTCACCTGCTTGCAGTTCCACTTCGCGTGGTACTTCTTCGATACGTTTGCCACGCCGTGCTACCGCTACCAGTATCAGATTGTAGTCATGTTCCAATGTACTACTGCCGATGGTCTTTCCATTGAGGCTGCTGCCAAAGGTGACAAAGGCGGTGCGCAGTTGGGCATTCCTGTTCGTCTCACTGAGAGAGAACACGTGATGGTCGGCAACAGCCAGTCCGTGACTCTTTTTCAGTTCAAAGATCTCGTCTATTTGACCGGCATAGATTAAGCGGTCTCCACCCATCACGAACTCATCCTCGTTAACGGATAACTGTACGTTGTCGAAATGGTAGATTTCTATTAGGTGACCTCCTTTCACGTGGAAGAGTCCAGCCTCGCCCAATGTCTTGCCGATATAGGGATTATCCGAGGGTACCAATAGTTCCACTGTGTAGTCGAGTGTTGACGCAAAGGCTGTCTCTGGTGCCTTACGCTCAGGCAACCATCGGCGTGTGGCGATGATGAACACCATACCAACCACGAGACATATCACGCCAGGCACAAAGGGAGTGAACATGTTCATTTCTCTGCCTGTAGCCTCTTCATAGAGATCGGAAATAACGATGTTCGAAGGTGTACCAATTAGCGTACACACACCGCCCATCAGTACGGCATACACTAATGGGATATATAGTTTCGACGGTGCTATACCGAGCTTCCTCGCCCATTGCTTCACCACACTGCCGAAGAGGGCAGT
This sequence comes from Prevotella sp., assembly GCA_045225255.1. GTDB lineage: Bacteria > Bacteroidota > Bacteroidia > Bacteroidales > Bacteroidaceae > Prevotella. Next base: position 41,598 of record JBGVBD010000148.1, read on the forward strand.
CACCGTCGTGTTGTTGACAAAGGCACTTAGAATCGCCACAGGTACCATCATTCGCAACAATGCCTTGGGATAACTGTTGGGTAATCCGAAGACATTCTTTAACATCCATTGTAACACACCAGTATAACGCAGTCCTGCCACCACGACAGTTAGGACACCCGTGACAACCACCGCCGATGAACTGAAGCCCGCACATGCTTCCTTGGCGTCAAGCACACCTGTGACAAACATCACACCGATGGCTATCAGGAAGACAGCGTCGGTACGTACCTTTGTCAGTAATAATACGCCCATCAGCACAATCACCGTAACGATAGTGACCCAAGCGTTTATGTTAAATGCCCACAACAGGATGTCACTCATTGTCTTTTCTTTATTATTATAATAGAATAGATGGGGTCAAAGGTACGAAGAAAATCTGAAAATGCAGCCAATTAGTTCCTTTTTCAAAATTTATTTTGTATTTTTGTATCCAAAAGTATATGAGCAAGATGATACAGAACAAAACCTATATTTCGACTCTTGCTTGGACGGTGGCTGTGCTGCTGTTCATCGTGTTGCCATTCACTGGTTGTCATAGTTGAATCAAAAAATCCTCCAGTATCGAATCCGCCAACATGATAAAAGTAGCTTCTGAGGCAAAAGACTATGAAAGAATACAATCCTTAGCAGACAGTTTAGAAAAGGCGGGAGATATTTCCAAAGGTGAGAGTAATTACTGGCAAGGATATGCCAACTACCAATTGGGTCAGCGCGAATTAGCAGAGTTCTTTTGGCAAGAGGCTATAAGGGTCACAGAAAACTCTACTGATGCCAACGACCTGGTCTACTATGCCAAGTCGGCAAGTTATCTTACCAGTCAACTCTGTCGTTACGCAGAATATGCTGCTGCCTTGCATACGGTGCTTCCTATCATCAACCGTCTGGAGAAAATCCAGTGCGACACCACCAGCGACTATACCAACCTGCTGATTTTCGCTGGCTGCTGCCAGATTTACTTCAACAAGGAAGACTCTTCGGCTATCGACATGTTGGAACGAGCCTATCAGATGCACATCGATAATATTCGACAGAAAGCTTCGAAGACAGCCTATCGCGATGCCATGGCAGGTATTGTCAACATTACCTATATATGGATCTATACAAAAGGATATGAGAAAGGGCTGTTATGGGTAGAACGCATGGGAAACCTGATACAGGAATACAATAAAATATATGTCGACGACAAAAAATATATTGATAAGCAATGGGCGAGATATAAGATATTCCTTGCCATCTCGTTAGAGGGCGTGGGACGTCACAACGAGGCGGAACTTGCATACAAGGAATACCTGCAGACACGATTCTCAAATACCATGGAGGGATGGACCGATGCCAGTGACTACTTGACCGTTGCTAAACGATGGAATGAGGCTGTAGCCAACTATTCCACCATCATAGAATATCTCCAGAAGGAACTTAACGGCTATTCACTGGACAACATACAGCGCTATTTGCTGAAGAAGTATCGTGCCCACCAGATGCTCCAACAACAAGACTTAATCGATCTTACGGCGCGGCAGATTTGTGAGGTACTCGATTCCGCTATCATCAACAACCGACGCCTTGACGCCAGCGAACTGCATTCAATCCACGTGAGAGATATGGAGATTGTGGAGGCGGAAGCAAGTTCAGCGCGCCAGCGACAGATCTATACCGTCTTGGTCGTGGTGATACTGATTATTGCTTTCGTCATCTACATCGTCTTCCGCCACCGTGCCGATCTTAAATTACACAAAGCCCATGATGCACTGAAGGTAGCCTACGACCAACTGGAAGAAACCACTATCGTGAAGGAGCGCATGGAGAGCGAACTGCGCATCGCCCGTGACATTCAGATGTCGATGGTACCCAGCAAGTTCCCCCTCTATCCTGGCTTAGATATGTATGAGTATTAACGATGCCCTTTCGGGCGAGGATAATGAAAACTGCATGTTTGTTACCATGTTCCTCGGACTACTTGACCTACAGACGGGGCATCTTGACTTCTGTAACGCAGGACATAATTTTCCCGTTCTTGGTGGTGGTGACCATGGCGCTGACTTCATCGAGATGTTCCCCAATGTGCCCATCGGGTTATATCCAGGGATGGAGTATAAGGGAGAGGAGATAGAGAGTATTATGGGTCGACCGCTGTTTATCTATACCGATGGACTAAACGAGGCAGAGAATCCCTCTCAAGAGTTGTTTGGTGATGAGCGCCTGCTCAGTTTCCTCAGAAGTTGTAACTACGAGTCTGCCAGACAGGTGATAGAGTCTATCGCGGCAGATGTGGAACATCATCGCGATGGGGCAGAGCCCAACGACGACCTCACTATGATGTGCCTTTATATCAAGGAATCATGATAGATCCATCACACTATTGATATAAGTGGTGATGATCTTGACGGCATCGTCTTCGGTCAGGCGGTCCATCGAGACGACGATGTCATAGTTACGAGTATCGTAGCGTGATTTGTCGCAGTATTTCTTCAAGTATGCCTCACGTCCTTCGTCCACCTCATCAATGGTGTCAAGGGCTGCGGTGAAGTTCATTCCATGTTTCTTCATCAGTCGCTCGATGCGATAACCAGTAGATGCCTGGATGAATACGTGAACGCTATTCTTCCATTCGCGGAAAATCAGGAAACCACTCCTGCCTGCTACCACACATGATTCTTCGTGGGCAAGGCTTTCTAGTATCTGCCGTTCCGTCTCGAACATTGCACTGGTGGATGGCTTTTCCTGATGATCTGAGCTCAACAGCGACTTGCAGCGTTCTTGTAGTTCGCTCCACCAAGAAGGTTTGTCCTGTGCCTTCAGTCGCTCTATCTCGTCAACGGTCAGATGGTATTTCTCCATGAGTCCCTGAATGACAGCCTTGTCATAGAAAGTGACACCCAACTTCTCTGCCAATTTCCTACCGATGGTACGTCCGCCACTGCCTAACTCGCGGTTGATGGTAATCACGAATTTCTTGTTCTTATTCATAGTTTTATTGTTTTTCTTTGTTTATATTGCCTGCAAAGATACAAAAATATTGTCTTGCTTGCAACTTTTTCATACTTAATCCGTATCTTTGCAGCATAGAATAACAATAAAACCCCAATACTACCTATGAAACGATTAAATATCTACGAAGAGGCGAGTCGTTGCCTGCTATGTCAGGATGCACCATGTACGAAAGCCTGTCAGACAGGCGATCCTGCAAGGGCTATTCGTGCCATTCGTTTTAAAAATCCCAGGTTGTCTACTCGTTGGATAGCCGACTGTAGTGATGCCGATTTGGAACGTGCCGAAGAGGCGTGTATCCACTATAACTGGTCTATCCGCATCAAGGATATGCTACGTGCCGTCATTCCTGATTATGTACAAGGTGAGCCTCCCAGTCTTGCCATTGACTTCTGTGGACTGCACTGTGAGAATCCTTTCTTCCTCGCTTCATCGGCAGTTTGTACCAATTATGAGATGGTGGCTCGTGCTTTCGAAGCAGGGTGGGCTGGTGTATTCTTCAAAACGATCTGTGAGCAGGAAATCAAAGAGGTGTCGCCTCGTTTCGATGCTGTCCATAACAATGGCGTTCACGGTGACTTCTATGGTTTCCGCAACATGGAACAGTTGAGCGAGAACCCCATTGAAATGGACTTTGACATCCTTCATCGCCTGAAGCAGAACTATCCCACGAAGATAGTCATTGCCTCTATCATGGGACAGACAGAAGATGAATGGATAGAACTGGCGAAGATGGCAGAGGCGGCTGGCGTCGATGCCGTCGAACTGAACTTCTCATGTCCGCAGATGAAAACTGCAGGTATGGGTAGTGACGTAGGTCAGAACCCAGAATCAGTGTTGTGCTATACTGCCTGCGTAAAGCGTAATGTCAGTATCCCCGTCATTCCCAAGATGACACCCAACATCACGCACATGCATGATCCGGCATTGTCTGCTTACTTCGCCAGTGCCGATGCTATCTCTGCCATCAATACCATCAAGAGTGTGACAATGAGCGAAGAGTCTTCCGTATCAGGTTATAAAACGATTTCCGGACTCTCTGGTCGTGCCGTTAAACCCATAGCCCAGCGTTTTATCCTTGAGATGGCTATGAGTTCTGTCATTAACGGTGCTTATGGCAAACCCATAGAGTTCAGTGGCATCGGTGGTATAGAGACATGGCGCGATGCCCTGGAATTCATTCAACTTGGTTGTCGTAACGTACAGGTATGTACGGCGGTCATGCAGTATGGTTATCGCATCATCGACGACCTGATCCTTGGCTTGCAGCGTTATATGATGAAGCGTGGTGTGACTCAGGTGTCTGACCTGGTAGGTGAAAAACTATCCACGTTTGTGAATCCCTCAGACCTTGACCGCCAATCCATTGTCTTTCCTAAGATAGACCGTGAGAGGTGTGTTGGTTGTGGACGTTGTGAGATATCTTGTAACGATGGCGGTCATCAGGCAATTGTCTTTGACCAGACCACCCGCCAGCCCCGTATCGTGGGTACTAAATGTGTGGGCTGTCACCTCTGTCGCCTCGTCTGTCCCACTGGTGCAATTGGTCTTGCTAATCGTATACAGAAGAAAACGAAGAGTGAATAATTACTTTGATAATGTATAAGACTCGTTTTCTTCCCAATACGCGAATCGATGTTGCAGATGCCCTGCGAGGAATTGCAGTGGCAGGCATCATCTTGTATCATTCCGTAGAGCACTTCAACATCTTCACGCAAGAGACGATCATTCATTCGTTGCCCTCAGACCAAACGGTGGCAGATGTGTTAGCATGGCTGTTGTCCGGTAAGATGTATGGTATCTTCGCCATGCTCTTCGGATTGAGTTTCTTCATCATGAACGACAACCAACAGCAGAAAGGACATAATTTCTCAGGGCGCTTTGCCTGGCGTATGTGTCTGCTGTTCATATTTGGTGTTATCAATGTGGCATTCTACGATGGTGACATCCTCATGCTGTATGCTTGCTACGGCTTGCTACTCATCCCCATCAGTTATCTGCCATCATGTGCTGTCTGGTGTATCATCGCTCTGCTGGCTATTCAACCCGTAGAACTGTTCTGTCTGCTGACAGGTTTTGAGATTGACCATACCCGTTTCTATGAGATATCTGGGATTATCAACAATGCACATGAGCATGGTACGTTCTGGGAAAATACCATCACCAACCTGCGTTATGGTTTTGAAGTGAATTTCCGCTTCAATGTGTTCAGTGGACGACTGACACAGTTGCTGTGTCTCTTTATCCTCGGTATGCAATTAGGCAGACAGCGATTATTTTATAATGAGGGCCGCAACTTGCATATCTGGCATGTCATCCTCTGTGTATCCGCGTCACTGGTCATTATCCTAAGTCTTGTAGACTTTGGCAGTATAGAGTTATGGCTTAAACCTATCTACAACCTGATCATTCTTTTGATGATCGTATCGGCAGTGGTATCTGCGTGGTATGCCTTTAAGGGTGTGCGCAACGTGCTTCATCACCTGTGTATCTTCGGACGCATGAGTCTCACCAACTATCTGTTACAGTCTGTCATCGGCTGTTCCATTTTCTGCGGCTATGGTCTGGGCTGTTATTATAAATTGGGCATCACCTATGCCGTCCTCGTTGGTTTGGCAATGGTCATCTGCCAATATTGTTTCGCCCGTTATTGGTTTAGCAGTCATCCTCGTGGTCCGTTGGAGGGTTTATGGCGCAAACTCACTTGGATATAAAAATTTTGAAGAAATCTTGTAATATTTTGATTGTTTCTTGCATCTAAGGGTTAAAACAACAAGAGAAATGAAACAACAAGAAGAAAAATTCGCCCAGTTGGTAAGGGAACATAAGAGCACTATCTATACCGTGTGCTACATGTTCTCCCACGATGAAGATGAAGTGAACGATCTCTTTCAGGAGACGCTGATCAACATGTGGAAAGGCATTGATAGTTTTCGCGAAGAAAGTAAGATCAGCACGTGGATCTATCGCGTTGCCCTCAACACATGTCTTCTGCAAGAGCGCAAGAAAAAGAGAGAAGTAAAGAAAGTACCTCTGACTATGGACGTGAACTTCTTCGAAGACAACGATGCCAACAGTACGCAAGTTCGTATGCTCCATCAACGCATCGGAAAACTTGGCTTAGTCGACAGAGCCTTGGTGATGATGTGGCTGGAGGGTATGAGTTACGACGAGATTGGTGCCGTGATGGGACTCACCCCGAAGAATGTGGGCGTAAAACTCTTCAGAATCAAGGAACAAATGAAGAAGATGTAAAAACTTAAAAATTACAAGACTATGGAAGAAATGAATTTCGAAGAGATGCGCAATCAGTTTGCTATTCTCAAAGATCAATTGAATAAACAGGAAATCATCAGTGACCATCTGTTGCGTGAAACGATGAAGGCGAAGAAGAGTGCCATCAACAGTACGAAACGTATGGAGTATATCTGTGTCGCCATCTGTTTGATACTCTATCCGCTGCTGGGTTTTGACAATACGATAAGTCTGGCGTTCATCATTGCCACCTGCCTGATGGTCATCGTCAGTGCCGTTGCCACCCATTACATCCACAAGCCTGTGGATGACTTGAACTTCATGCGTGATGACTTCACTACGGTAGCACGCGTGATGGCAAAGTTTAAGAAGCAGTACGACCAGTGGCTCTACTACGTAACACCGGCTTTGATCATCCCCTGGCTTTGCTGGGTATGCTACGAGTTCGCATGGAAGAACGCTCCGGAAGGTGTCAACCCCTGGTTTATGACTTCTGCCCTCATTGTAGGTGTCATTATTGGTGGAGCCATCGGTCTCTATTATCACTTTAAGGCGGTGAATGCTGCTCAGGACATCATGAATCAGATTGAAGAGAATGAATAGACACTCGACATATAATTAATTTTCGTAACAAAAGAAAGGAGCATCCGTGAGGGTGCTCCTTTCTTATTATGTAATAGAGTAGGGAATTATGCTTCCCAATTTTCCTGAGTCTTGCGAACGTAACTCTTGTAACGGAGTTGTGCCATGCGCTGTGCCTCAGCGAATAGCTCTTCTGCCTCGTTAGGATAAGCCTTCTTCACTGACAGGTAACGAACCTCACCGAGCAGGAAGTCGTGGAAGTTCTCCCAGTTAGGCTCCTTAGAGTCGAGTGAGAACGGATTCTTGCCTTCGTCGATGAGGGCGGGGTTGAAGCGCCAGAGGTGCCAGTAACCGCATTCCACAGCCTTCTTCTCCTCAGCCTGGCTCTTACCCATACCGCCCTTGGCCTTCAGACCGTGGTTGATACATGGAGCGTAAGCGATGATGATTGAAGGTCCGTGCCA
>JBGVBD010000149.1:0-19144 GCA_045225255.1 Prevotella sp.
GTCTCTTTGCTTTTTATGAGTGAGGTTGAAATCCAATTTTTACTAAAAGCAATAAAATCAATGGGCTTATCTGCTTCATCCTTATTCTGCAAGCGCGTGACGATTTCATTTAGATTAAGTTTTTCCGTGTCGATGCGTAATGTGGTAAGCAGTGTGCGATAGTGTAGTACCAACTTGTCAGTTTCCTGTTTAGTACTGGTGTCCTCCTTAAACTTTAATGAAGATGTTAAATCAGTGTCTGTAGCGAATAAGTTTGTTGAAATTCGCTTCACAGCACGGTCTTTGGTGAATCGGATTTTGACGTTGTACGTACCATCCATTCTTTTCCTGTCCTTTTGGACTTCTGCCTTAATTGTCAGCATAGCAATTTTGTTTTTGTGCCAACAGCAGTCAACAGCGGTCAACATTTCGCCCTATTCTGGCCGAACCTATAGTAGATAGGTAGTATCCCAGCGGTCAACATGCGGTCAACAATTGGTTAAAAATGCGCTGATTTTTGAGAAATCTGGAGTTTTTGAGAAAATGGAATCTGTTGTATCAGGAATCACTTGAAATCACGGGAACCCTTATAAACAGAGACTTTAAGACACAAAAAATCCCGAATTTTACTTCGGGATTTTGCGCTTCAGGATGGGCTTGAACCAACGACCCCCTGATTAACAGTCAGGTGCTCTAACCAACTGAGCTACTGAAGCAGTCTTTTGCTGTTAAGCGGGTGCAAAGATAATATGTTTTTCCGAATTGCGCAAACTTTTCGCTGAAAAAATTCGTTTTTCCCCATTTTTTCTATAATTTTGCACGCATAATAATAATATAAGGTACATGAAACGTAGAATCTATCCTATTTTCCTTTTGTTCTGTATGTCGCTGGGCATACATGCACAAGATGTGAAGAACCATAACTTAGAGGTGGCGAAGAACCTCGAAATCTTCAATGCGATATACAAGAACCTCGACTTGATGTATGTCGATACCTTGGATGCAAGTACGGTGGTTGGTACAGGTATCAAGGCGATGTTGCAGTCGCTCGACCCCTATACGGAATACTATTCGGAGGAAAACCAGAAAGACCTGAAGATGCTGATGACGGGTAAGTATGCAGGTATCGGTGCCTTGGTGCGCTATCATCAGAAGAAGAAACGCGTGGTGATTGAAGAGCCGTATGCAGGTATGCCAGCCGCCCAAGTAGGACTGAGGAAAGGTGATGTCATCCTGCAGATAGACGATACCATCATGACGGACAAGACGGTCAACTATGTGAGCAGTCACCTGCGTGGTGAACCTGGTACGACGTTTGTACTGAAGATTGAGCGCCCGTCAACAGGTAAGAAGATGACTTTCAAGATTACCCGTCAGAGTATCAAGATGCCAGAGATTCCTTATTATGGTATGCGTGCGAATGGTATCGGCTATATCAACCTGAATACGTTTACGGGTGAGCCTGCCAAACCCATGCGTCGTGCCTTCCTCGACTTGAAGAAACAGGGCGCCACGAAACTGATACTGGATTTGCGTGGCAATGGCGGCGGCTCTCTTCCTGAATGTGTGGATATCGCCAATATGTGGATTCCAAAAGGTGTTTCGTTGGTAGAGACAAAAGGAAAGATCCGTCGTGCCAATTCTAAATACGAGACTCATCTGGAACCGATAGACACCGTGATGCCTATTGTCGTACTTGTCAACGATGAGACGGCATCAGCCAGTGAGATTGTCAGTGGCTCTATACAAGACCTTGACAGAGGTATAATTATAGGTACGCGTACGTATGGAAAAGGATTGGTACAAATTCCCAATGTAGACTTGCCGTATAATGCCAACCTGAAACTGACGACAGCCAAATACTATATCCCCAGCGGTCGATGCATTCAGGCGATAAACTACAAACATACCGGTGGAGGTTACAAAGAGTATGTGCCCGACTCTCTGACACACGTTTTCTATACCAAGAACGGACGTGAGGTTAGAGACGGTGGAGGCATCAAACCGGATATCGAGGTAAAGCCAGACACCATGGCGAATATCACCTTATACTTGGATCGCTTAGACTCTACGGAGGTGGTGTTGGATTATGTGGTAGACTATATTGCCAAGCATCCAACCATTGCTGCACCCAAAGACTTCCATCTGACAGACGCTGACTATGAAGAGTTCAAACAGCGTGTGGTAAAGGCTGGCTTCACTTATGATCAGGTGAGCAAGAAACAGTATGACGAACTGGTGAAGGTCGCCAAGTTTGAAGGCTACTACGAGGACGCCCTTGCCGAGTTTGAAGCATTGAAAGCCAAAATCGACCATCATGATGTGAGTCGTGACTTGGATAGGCATCGCACAGAGATACAGCACATGTTAGAACAAGATATCATAGGTGTCTATTACTATCAGGCAGGACAGGTAGAGGCTGCCTTGGAATATGATAAGACTATCCAGGAAGCAGAGCGTATTCTGAATACACCAGGGGAGTACGAACGGATTCTTTCGCCGAAAAAGTGAAATAATTGCTGAAATACTTGCGGGATTGCAGAAAAATGTGTAATTTTGCACCCGTTCAGAGGAATGAGGGGCTTGAAAAAGCCTCTCATTCTTATTTTAATACCAAAAAGGTGTATGATTAATAAAGACGTAGTAAAGACAGCGGTAGAGCAATGGCTCTCACAGAACGACTACTTTCTGGTAGACGTAGAGATGATGCCTGATGGCCGCATTGTGATTGAAATTGACCATGCTGATGGAGTGTGGATTGAAGATTGTGCCGAACTGAGTCGCTTCTTGCAGGAACAGTTGGGTGAAGAACTGGGTGACTATGAATTAGAGGTTGGTTCCGCAGGTATCGGTCAGCCTTTCAAGGTGGTACAGCAATATCGTAACCATATCGGCAAGGAAGTGGAAGTCCTCTCACTTGACGGAAAGAAACAACAAGGTATTCTGAAGGATGTCAGTGAAGACGGACAGTCGTTTGTCGTCACAATCAAAGAAAAGCAGAAGCAGGAAGGCAAGAAGCGTCCCGTCATTGTTGATGTGGATAAGTCTTTTGCCATGAATGAAGTGAAGTACACGAAATACTTGCTGACGTTCAAATAAAGTAAAGAGTAAAAAGTAAAAAAGTAAAAATAAAAAAACAATGGCTACAAGAAAAGATGCGAAAGGTCCTTCTATGATAGAGACTTTTCAAGAGTTTAAGGAGACGAAGAACATTGACCGTACCACACTGGTAAGTGTATTGGAGGAGAGTTTCCGTAATGTGATTGCCAAGATATTTGGCTCTGATGAGAACTTCGACGTGATTGTGAACCCTGACAAGGGTGACTTCGAGATTCACCGTAACCGTATCGTGGTGGCTGATGGTGAAGTACAGGATGAGAACAAGGAGATTTCCCTGACTGATGCTCAGAAGATTGAGCCTGACTATGAGGTGGGTGAGGAAGTTTCTGAGGAAGTCAACTTCCAGAAGTTCGGTCGTCGTGCTATCCTGAATCTGCGTCAGACATTGGCTTCCAAGATTCTGGAATTGGAGCATGACTCTCTGTATAACAAATATAAGGATAAGGTCGGACAGGTTGTCAGCGGTGAGGTTTATCAGATGTGGAAGCGCGAGGTATTGCTGATTGACGACGAGGGTAATGAACTGCATCTGCCGAAGACAGAGCAGATACCTAACGACAACTACCATAAGGGTGAGACTATCCGTGCCATCGTGAAGGAGGTACAGAACGAGAACAACAATCCTCGTATCATCCTCTCTCGTACCAGTCCGCTGTTCTTGGAGCGTCTGCTGGAGGCTGAGGTTCCTGAGATCAATGATGGTCTGATTACGATTCGTCGTGTCGCCCGTATGCCAGGAGAGCGTGCCAAGGTGGCTGTAGAGAGTTACGACGATCGCGTAGATCCAGTAGGAGCATGTGTTGGTGTAAAGGGTAGCCGTGTGCATGGTATCGTCCGCGAATTGGGTAATGAGAATATCGACGTCATCAACTTCTCTAACAACATGCAACTCTTTATCCAGCGTGCTTTGAGTCCTGCTAAGGTCACCAGTATCACCCTGAATCCTGAGGAGCATAAGGCTGAGGTTTACCTGCAGCCAGAGGAAGTCAGCCTTGCCATTGGTAAGGGTGGTTTGAATATCAAACTGGCTTCCATGTTGACAGAGTTTACTATTGATGTCTTCCGTGTCGTTAACGAAGGTGAGGACGATGAGGATATCTACCTCGACGAGTTTGCTGATGAGATTGACCAGTGGATTATCGATTCTATCAAGGCTATTGGTCTGGATACGGCAAAGGCAGTGCTGAATGCACCTCGTGAGATGCTGATTGAGAAGGCAGACTTAGAGGAAGAGACTGTCGATCATCTGTTGGAAGTACTCCGTGCGGAGTTTGAGTAATTATCAATTGTCAATTTTCAATTATCAATTTGAATAAATGGGTGTTAGATTAAATAAAGTATTATCAGAACTAAATATAGGACTTCAAACGGCAGTTGATTTCCTGAAAAATAAAAAAGAACTTGGTGAGGTGAAGGACGAGATGACGCCAAACACGAAAATCTCGGACGAGCAATATCAAGCCTTGGTGGGTGAGTTCAAGGGCGATAAGGCCGTGAAGACCCAGGCAGATATGATTTTCACCAAGAAAGTCAAGGAGAAGAAGACTGAGAAAGTTGAGAAGGTGGAAAAGAAAATCACCCAGACCGAAGAGATGTTGGAGCAGCGTCCCCAACTGAAGACGGTAGGGAAGATAGACCTTTCCAGCATCGGGAAGAAACCCGCTGCAAAGAATGAGCCTGCACCTGAGGCTGCTGCCAAAAAGCCTGTGGAGGAACCTGTCGTTGAACCCGCAGAGGACATCATTGAGGAACCTGTTGTCGAGCCTGTCGCTGAGTCGGCACCCGAAGTGGAAACTCAGGAAGAGACTACTGATACAAGTGCCGCTGGTGGTGTGAAGGTAGTCGGTAAGATAGACCTCTCTTCTCTGAACCAAAGTACTCGTCCTAAGAAGAAGACCAAGGAAGAGCGCCGTAAGGAACGTGAGGAGAAGGCTGCCCAGCAACATGCTGCAAACGGAGAGCGCAAGAAACGTGAGCGTATCCGTAGCGGTAAGGTGGATATTGAGGCTGCTGCCAATCAGGCTAACCAACAGCAGAACAACCAGAAGAAGAACAAGAATAAGGGTGGAAACCAGAATTTCCAAGACGGTCCACAACAAGGTGGTAAGAAAAACAAGAAGAACCGTCCTGTGAAACCGTTGGAGGTTGATGATGAAGCAGTAGCCCGTCAGGTAAAGGAGACACTGGCCCGTCTGACTTCTAAGAATCAGAATAAAAAAGGTGCCAAGTATCGTCGTGAGAAGCGTGATGCCGTTCAGGAGCGTTTGAACGAGGAGATGGCAGCAGAGGCAGCAGAGAGCAAGGTACTGAAACTGACAGAGTTCGTGACCGTTTCTGAGTTGGCTACCATGATGAACGTTGGTGTCAACCAGGTTATTGGTACCTGTATGTCTATCGGTATCATGGTAAGTATCAACCAGCGTCTGGATGCCGAGACTATCAATATCGTGGCTGAAGAATTTGGTTTCACCACCGAATATGTCAGTGCTGAGGTACAGAATGCCATTACTGAGGAGGCTGACGATGAGAACGATCTCATTAGTCGTGCTCCGATTGTCACCGTAATGGGACATGTAGACCATGGTAAGACCTCGTTGCTCGACTTTATCCGCAATACCAACGTGATTGCAGGTGAGGCTGGTGGTATCACGCAGCACATCGGTGCCTATAACGTGAAACTGAAGGACGGTCGACGGATTACTTTCCTTGATACTCCTGGTCACGAGGCATTTACCGCTATGCGTGCCCGTGGTGCTCAGGTAACGGATATCGCCATCATCATTATTGCAGCCGACGACTCAGTGATGCCTACTACCAAGGAGGCTATTGCTCATGCTCAGGCTGCTAATGTACCGATGGTATTCGCCATCAACAAGATTGATAAGCCAGGGGCTAACCCCGATAAGATTCGTGAAGACCTTGCCAATATGAACCTGTTGGTAGAGGAATGGGGTGGTAAGTATCAGTGTCAGGAGATTTCCGCCAAGAAAGGAATGGGTGTGGATGAACTGCTGGAGAAGGTATTGCTCGAGGCAGAAATGCTCGACTTGAAGGCTAATCCTAATCGTAAGGCTACTGGTAGCGTGATAGAGTCGTCACTGGATAAGGGTCGTGGTTATGTCAGCACCGTGCTGGTATCTAACGGAACCCTGAAAGTAGGTGATGTCGTTATTGCAGGTACTGCCTGGGGTAAGGTGAAGGCAATGTTCAATGAGCGTAACCAGCGTATTGAGAAAGCAGGTCCTGCTGAACCCGCTATCATCCTTGGCCTGAATGGTGCACCTACTGCTGGTGACTCTTTCCATGTGATGGATACTGAGCAGGAGGCACGTGATATTGCCAACAAACGTACACAGTTGCAACGTGAACAGTCGCTTCGTACGACGAAGACCGTTGGTTTGGATGAGATATCCCATCGTATTGCCTTGGGTGAGTTCCATGAGTTGAACATCATCGTGAAGGGTGATACAGACGGTTCTATCGAGGCTCTGAGTGACTCATTCATCAAACTCTCTACCGAGAAGGTGCAGGTGAACGTCATTGCGAAGGCTGTCGGTCAGATTTCAGAGAACGATGTCATGTTGGCTTCGGCTTCTGATGCTATCATCGTAGGTTTCCAGGTACGTCCTTCTGCTGATGCCCGTAGGGCTGCTGAGCGTGAAGGCGTGGAGATTAATACCTATTCTATCATCTATGATGCCATCGATGAGGTGAAGTCGACGATGGAGGGTATGCTCGATAAGGTGAAGAAGGAGATTGTCACTGGTGAGATTGAGGTCAAGCAAGTCTTCAAGATCTCGAAGGTGGGTACCGTTGCCGGTGGTTTGGTCATCGAAGGAAAGGTACACAACAAAGACAAGGCTCGTGTGGTACGTGACGGTATCGTCATCCACACTGCACCTATTGACGCACTGAAGCGTTATAAGGATGATGCCAAGGAAGTGGCAACAGGTCTGGAGTGTGGTATCTCACTGGTGAACTTCAACGACATCCAAACAGGTGATATCATCGAGACCTTCACAGAGATAGAGGTTGAACAGAAACTGTAATCATGCGGTATTGGTTGGCATTTGCCTGTCTAATGGCAATGGTACAAAAAGTTGGAGCTCAGGAGTTTTTTTCCTCTGCTTCTGATTTTGCTCGATTGTATGTGGGGGCAATTGAACCACAGTACTCCAAATCGATATGGTACGACATGCCTTATTACAAAGGCAATATTAATATGTATAAAGGTCGTATCTGCTATCATGGCGTGATTTATGATGATGTGCAATTGCGTTTCGACCAATTGAAACAGTGTGTTGTTCTTCTTCCTCCAGGGGGAAGGGTCGTTTGTCTTCCAGAGCAGGAATTCGTTAACTGGTTTGAGATGGATGGTTACAGATATGTACACGATCCGGAGGATAGTTTACGATATGCGGTTATGCTTTGTGATGGAGACTCTAACGGTATTCGTCTATATCATAGCGTATGGAAGACTTATGGTCGTGATAAAAATGTTGGTGGCAAGAAATATCAAAAGACTCTTAATACAGAAGAGCATTATATGCTCATTACTTCAGATGGAGAAAAGCACCATGTGAAGCGTGCGTCGGATGTTGCAAAGCTCTTTCCTGAACAGAAAAAGCAGATAAAGCAGTATGCGAAGAAGAATCATCTTTCTTTCTCAAAACGTGAACGTGAGAAAAGTCTTGTGAGGTTGATTAGAGAGGTTAAAGGTGAGAGGTTAGAGGTTATAGGAGAGGGAACAGACTCAGACCTTCAGGTCAGCCAACAGCCAACAGTTAACAGCCAAAGGCTACGGGTAGGCGAACAAAGTTCAGGAATACAGCCAACAGCCGTTGATGACTCAACGCTTATTGCCGGAATCCCTGTTCTTGATAGTGATTCTGTTGCAATGGCAGTTTCTTCAGCAAAAACAACCGTCTATTTTGTGCCGGGTGTGAAGAAAGCAAGGGTAAGTATTGCCGATGATCAGGAATTAGCAGAGATAGTTGTTGTTGGCGGCCGTCAGAGTGCTGTTGAAAATCTGATGATGGGCTCTGAGAAGTTCAAACCACAGATCCTAAAAAATATTCCTTCAGCCTTTGGCGAGTCGGACATTATGAAAATAGTGCTCACTCTGCCAGGTGTCACTACTGTTGGAGAGGCTTCAAGCGGATATAATGTGCGAGGAGGTGCAACAGACCAGAACCTCATACTTTTCAACGGAGGTACTGTGTATAATCCGTCACACCTATTCGGATTGTTCACGTCGTTCAATTCAGATGCAGTGGAGGATGTGGAATTGTTCAAATCAAGTATTCCTGTAGAATATGGAGGTAGAATAAGTAGTGTATTGAAAGTAACTTCAAAGGAAGCTAATATGCAGAAGTTTACTGGCTCAGTAAGTATTGGTGCCCTTACCAGTAAAGCAAATATTGAGATACCTATCGTTAAGAATCATGTATCACTGCTGTTGAATGGTCGTACAACTTATAGTGACTGGATTCTCAAGAAGTTACCAGAGAAAAGTGGCTACAAGAATGGTACTGCAAATTTCTATGATTTCGGTGGTGTACTTACATGGAAGTTGAACGATATGCATCGCCTCAAGATCTATGGATATTGGAGTAACGATAAGTTCTCGTTCAGTTCTGATAATAAATATGGATATCAAAACCGTAACATATCGGCAGAGTGGCGCTCTATACTGAACGAAAAGATAACTGCTACGTTTTCTGCTGGACTTGACCACTATGACTATTTCAACGAGGAGAGTAGCATACCATCTGAGGCTGCACGGTTGAGTTTTGGTATTGACCAGTTGTGGGGTAAGTTACACATACGCCATCGCCTATCGGAAAAACAGGTACTAAATTATGGTCTCTCTGTGCAGCACTATAACGTGCAGGCTGGTAAATACGAGCCTGTTGGGGAGAAATCATGTATAACAACAGACCAGTTACAGAAAGAGAAGGCTTTGGAGAGCGCTGTATATATTAACTATGAGCGTTCGCTTACAGAAAAACTATCGATATCTGCAGGTTTGCGTTATTCTATATTTAATGCACTTGGTCCTCGTGATGTAAATATTTATGACGACGATGTACTTCCAACAGAGGGAACTTTGTTAGAGACACGTCATGAAACTGGTGTTATTAAAACATACCATGCTCCTGAATTACGTCTTTCGGCTCGCTATGCCATACAGGAAAACCTTTCTTTGAAAGCAGGTTTCAACACGATGCACCAATATATTCATAAGGTGTCGAATACTTCAATCATGTCGCCAACAGATATATGGAAACTTTCCGACCCTAATATCAAACCGCAGAATGGGTGGCAGTTGGCTGCTGGTATCTATCATGAGACATCCAGCAAAAAATACGAGTTTTCTGCAGAGGTTTATTATAAGCATATTAGCGATTATCTCAATTACCGCAATTCCGCAGTCCTGTTGATGAACCACCACCTTGAGACCGATGTTATTTCAACCAAGGGGCAAGCATACGGCATAGAACTTCAGGCGAAAAAACCTATAGGAAAGTTGAATGGATGGGTAAGTTATACCTTCTCACGCTCTATGGTCCGTCAGGACGACAAGAGAGTGCCAATACCTCTGAACAATGGAGAATGGTATCCTTCAGAATATGACAGGCCTCATGAGGTAAAGGCTGTGCTCAACTACAAATTTACCGAGAGGTATAGTTTTTCAAGCAATTTCAATTATGCCACAGGACGTCCAACGACATTACCTGCCGGAAAATATTACGACTCGTATAGTCAGAGTTTCATGCCATATTATACAGATCGAAATACATACCGTATTTCTGACTATATGCGTTTGGATCTTGCATTTAATATAGAGCCGACTCATAAACTTACAAGTTTCCTGCATACATCTTTCTCGTTTGGTGTTTATAATGCATTGGCACGCAAAAATGCCTATTCAATCTATTATGTTACCGAAGCAGGAAGAGTAAAAGGGTATAAATTATCTGTGTTTGGCACTGCCATTCCTTATGTTTCACTTAATATACGATTCAATTAAAATATGATGATATATAAAAAATCGCTATATTTTGTGCTATGCCTAATGGTAAGCGTATGTACACTGTCGGGCTGTATTGAAGAATACGAAGCAGATATTTCTACAGAGGATTCCGATTTGCTTGTTGTTGAAGGTGCGATATGTTCTTCTCAATTGAATAAGTTTATCTTGTCACGTTCGCTGCCTGTTAATTCTTTCGAAACACCTCGAATGGTTACGGGGGCAAAAGTCATTGTACGCGGGAGTGACGGTTCTGAATATATGACGCAGGAAACCGATGGATACTACTCTTGCAAAATTGGCGACCTCAGTCCTGACGTGGACTATTATCTGCATATCGAGACTGATGGTGAAATCTATGAGTCTGAACCTCAGAAACCTCTTCGTACCGAGAAAATAGAAGAAATAAGCGTAGTACAGGAAACTTTGGAAAGTAATATTGACGTGCTTGTCACTCCTGATGCTCCTTTTGATCCAAACAAGACGAATTACTATTCGTGGACTTACGACGAGACATGGGAAGTGCATCCTGACTATACAACCGTCATATATTTCGACACAACAATCATGGGACCAGTCTATAATCCCGACCAGTTTCCTTTGCGTGGATGGAAGGATGCAACTGGTTCAGCGATTACTGTTGGAGTCAGCACAAGTTACGAAGGACAGCACATCCGAAGACTCAAACTGTACGACATTGACCGTAGCGATGAACGTGTTTATTACAGGTATAGCAGTCTGATACATCAACGTGCCATTTCAAAGGCTGAGTACGAGTATGATCTTGCGCGTCGTCAGGCTAGTTCAGAGATGGGTGGTTTGTTCACTCCGCTACCGTCTGCCTTGCCTACTAATATCCATTGCTTAACATCAAAAAAGCATGTGATTGGATTTATAGGATGCTCGCTGAATACAAGTGAATATAGGTTCTTCCTCAGTGCTATAGATTATTCTATTGACCATCCTGTACAAAAAGATGCTCGCAAATGGCTCGATGACTGTACCGAAATGGATTGCTACCGAATGGTGAAAGATGAAGACATGTTCCTGTGCGAATGGAACGATGAAAGATATAAGCCAAATGGTACGTTGCAAACAGCATGGGCCTATAAAAGTCAACTCGATGTCAGATTAAAAGGTGCGTATGCAGAAAAACCCGATTTTTGGATAGACAATTAATAAGATGAATAATAAAGTAATATCACTAATAGCTACGATGTTGCTCGCTCTGAGTACCTTTGCTGCGGATATTGAGACAGACCGCACATGGTATCTTGCTGGTGAGCCTATGAAAGTCAGCGTGGCTGCCGACAATGCCTTGATAGCATACGCCGAACTGTGTGATTTGCATGGATTAGCGGCAGGTGTTGTGGTAAGTCTTAAGAGAGGAGAAGGAACTGGCATTATCGAACTGCCTTCCAATCTCCATAGTGGGTACTATGTATTGTCCGTCTATACTCGTAATAACACTCATGTGTCTCACCGACTTATCGCTGTCATCAATCCTCTTCACAAGAGTATGGATGACGATATCGAATGGGTATTGAGTGATAGTTGTTGGGTAACAGGTAATGGAACTGCAGATTTGGTAAGCGAAAAAGATGCCGATGTACGTGAGACGGAAGGTCAAATCCTTCAAGCACATGTTAAGAATATCTATGACGGTAATACATTCAAAGGCAGTCAGATTTGCGCATCCCTAAGTATCGTTGGCAAGCAGATACATTATTTTGAGGGAAAGATGGTTAATGACTCCATAGCAGTCTTTTATACCTTTGGCGTCCATGGCAAACAACCATTAGTGCTCTCTGCTATGTCATCCACGGGCGTGAGTCTGCCTATCGAGATGATAAGTCCATTTGCTGTTTTGATCCCTAAGCAACTCCCGCATCTCGTTTTCCATTACAAACGCAGTGAAGTAGAAGCCCGTTCCCTTGACATGCAGCGCCATCAGATAGCCATTGCACCAGCCAAACGTGAACTGCAATTGGGTGATCATGCTGATGAAACGGCAGAAGAGGTAGTACCATTAGACTATGACGAAATAGTGTTCGGCACAAAACCTGAACTTTCCTATAATCTTGACGAATATCGTCAGTTTCTTTCTATAAGAGAGGTGCTATTTGAATATGTGAACTGCGTCAGTAGAAGGAGAAACAATGGCAAATCACAGTTGATTGTCCGTAGAGAGCAGGAGCAATACGATAGCTCTTTGCCAACACTGGTGCTGATTGATGGTGTGCCTGCCTTTGATATAGAGCAACTTTTGAACTATGATGCCCGCCGTATTCATTATATCAATATCTACGGTGATCAATACACATTTGGTAATGGTGTATATAAGGGTATTCTGTCGTTTGTAACACGCTCTGGGAGACTCACCAACTATCCTATCGATCGTAATATGCAGTATCTGGTGTATGCATTTCCTGAGTGTATGTTCTGATTTTATACAAAATTTTCGTAACTTTGTCTGCCCAAACAGTGACTAATGGAAGAAAAAAATAGATTTGTACGAGAGGTAGCCGAACAGAAATATGAATTCGGGTTCACTACCGATGTACATACTGAAATCATAGAGAAAGGGCTGAACGAGGATATCGTTCGGCTCATCTCGGCTAAGAAAGGGGAACCCGAGTGGATGCTCGAGTTCCGCCTCAAGGCATTCCGTTACTGGAAGGAACAGACGGAGCCTACATGGGGACATGTGCATGTTCCCCCTATCGACTATCAGGCGATTTCCTATTATGCAGACCCGACGGCGAAAAGTGTACCCAGCGGTTCCGCCGCAGGGATTGATCCTGAACTCGAAAAGACCTTCGATAAACTGGGTATTCCTTTGGAAGAGCGTTTGGCGCTTTCAGGCAATACGGCTGTTGATGCCATCATGGACTCGGTGAGTGTGAAGACCACTTTCAAAGAGAAACTGCGCGAGAAGGGTGTTATCTTCTGCTCTATCGGAGAGGCGATTAAGGAACATGGCGACTTGGTGCGTCAGTATTTAGGAACGGTAGTTCCTTATCGTGATAATTTCTTTGCTGCTTTGAACAGTGCGGTATTCTCAGACGGTTCGTTTGTGTATATTCCCAAGGGCGTACGTTGTCCGATGGAACTGAGTTCGTATTTCCGTATCAATGCCCGTAATACTGGTCAGTTTGAGCGTACGCTCATTGTGGCTGATGATGACTCGTATGTATCGTATCTGGAAGGTTGTACCGCCCCGATGCGTGACGAAAACCAGTTGCATGCCGCCATCGTAGAGATTATCGTGATGAATCGCGCAGAAGTGAAGTATTCTACCGTGCAGAACTGGTATCCTGGTGATGAACATGGTAAGGGTGGTGTATTGAACCTCGTGACGAAGCGTGGTGATTTGCGTGGTGTGGATTCGAAACTCTCTTGGACACAGGTGGAGACGGGTAGCGCCATCACATGGAAATATCCCTCTTGTATTCTGAGAGGTGATAACTCGCAAGCAGAGTTCTATTCAGTCGCTGTCACCAATAATTATCAGGAGGCTGACACAGGTACGAAGATGATTCACATGGGTAAGAACACTAAGTCGACGATTATCTCGAAAGGTATCTCGGCTGGTCATTCCCAGAACTCGTATCGCGGATTGGTACGTGCTACCTCGAATGCAGATAATGCCCGTAACTACTCATCGTGCGATTCATTGTTGCTGGGCTCGGATTGTGGTGCCCACACCTTCCCGTATATGGATGTGCATAATGATACGGCTGTCTTCGAACATGAGGCAACGACGAGTAAGATTAGTGAAGAACAACTCTTCTATTGCAATCAGCGTGGCATTCCTACTGAGCAAGCCGTAGGACTTATCGTCAACGGCTATGCCAAGGAAGTGCTGCAAAAACTGCCCATGGAGTTTGCTGTTGAGGCTCAGAAACTGCTCAGCGTTTCTCTTGAAGGTACAGTAGGGTGATAGTACCCCCCTAAGTTAGGGGTAGGGGGTCTGAACAGGCGCAGACTCTCAGTAGAAACAATAAATGGTCTGATAAACGCTTGTTCAGACCCCCATCCCCCTAACTTAGGGGGCTTGAATATGCTTGAGGTAAAGAATTTACATGCCAAGATTGGCGACAAAGAGATATTAAAGGGTATCGACCTCGTGATTAACGATGGCGAGACGCATGCCATCATGGGACCTAACGGCTCTGGTAAGTCGACGTTAAGTGCTGTGCTGGTGGGTAATCCGCTTTATGAGGTTACTGAGGGTGAGGCGTATTTCAATGGTAAGAACCTGTTGGAGATGAAACCCGAGGATCGTGCCCATGAGGGATTATTCTTGTCGTTCCAGTATCCCGTGGAGATTCCTGGCGTTTCCATGACCAACTTCATGAAGGCGGCCATCAACGAGAAACGTAAGTATCAAGGTTTGGAGCCGATGAACGCTGCTGAGTTCCTGAAGTTGCAACGCGAGAAACGTAAGATAGTAGAACTCGACTCTAAACTGGCTAATCGTTCGGTGAACGAGGGGTTCAGCGGTGGTGAGAAGAAACGCAACGAGATATTCCAGATGGCGATGCTGGAGCCAAAACTAAGCATCCTCGATGAGACAGACTCTGGTCTTGATGTTGATGCGATGCGTATCGTGGCAGAGGGTGTGAACAAGCTACAGAAACCAGAGACATCGTGTATCGTCATCACCCACTACGACCGTCTGTTAGAGATGATTCGTCCACAGTTTGTACATGTGCTCTATAAAGGTCGTATCGTCAAGACGGGAGGCCCTGAACTTGCCAAGCAGATTCAGGAGCATGGCTATGATTGGATCAAAGAGGAAATCGGAGAAGAATAATGGGCAGCGAACAACAATATATAGATCTTTATACGCAGGCTCGGCAGATGATTTTCTCTCATGCGCCCGAGGCGATGAATGCTGTCCGTGATAAAGCCTTTGAGGACTTCAAGGCACTGGGCTTCCCATCGAAAAAGGTGGAGCGCTATAAATACACGGACATGCAGCAACTCTTCGCACCAGACTATGGTGTGAATCTGAATCGTCTTGACATCCCTGTTGACCCTTATAAGTCTTTCCGCTGCGACGTGCCTAACCTCTCTACGAGTCTCTATTTCGTGGTGAATGATGCCTTCTACAGAGAGGAGAAGCTAGAAGTGAGAGGTGAGAGATTACCTCATTCCAACCCTCATCTGCCTGAAGGTGTGATTATAGGTTCAATGAAAGAACTATTCTCTCACCCCTCACCCCTCACCTCTCACCTCTCAGAGTATTACGCCAAACTGGCGAAGACCAGTGAGGATGCTGTTACTGCGCTCAACACCATGTTGGCACAAGACGGACTCTACGTTTATGTGCCTAAGAACGTGAAAGTAGAACGTGCTATTCAGGTTATCAATATTCTGCGTGGTGATGTCGACTTGATGGTGAATCGTCGTGTCCTGATCATTCTCGAGGAAGGAGCAGAACTGAAGATGCTCTTCTGCGACCATGCTGCCGATGACCGTAACTTCCTCGCTACACAGGTCATTGAAGCGTATGTAGGTGATAATGCCTCATTGGATTTGTATTGTCTCGAAGAGACACATCATAAGAATGTCCGTGTGAGCAATGTCTATATCGACCAGCAAGCGAATAGTCGTGTGAATCATAACGTCATCACCCTTCACAATGGTATTACGCGCAATAAACTCGACCTTACTTTCTCTGGTGAGGGAGCCGAATGTGCCTGCTATGGTTGTGTGATAGCCGACAAGCAACAACAAGTCGATAATAACACGTTGATCGTTCATAAGGTGCCCCACTGCACTTCGAACGAACTCTATAAGTATGTGCTCGACGATAAGTCTATTGGTGCCTTTGCTGGTCGAGTACTGGTGGAACATGGTGCTCAGAAGACGAGTTCGCAGATGACCAATCAGAACCTGACAGCCACCAAGGAGGCACGTATGTACACTCAGCCCATGCTTGAAATCTATGCGGACGATGTGAAGTGTGCCCATGGCTCTACCGTTGGTCAACTCAACGATGCCGCCCTGTTCTATATGCGCCAGCGCGGTATCTCTCTCGATGAAGCCAAGATGCTTTTACAGAACGCGTTCATCAACGAAGTGATTGACCACATGCAACTCGAACCCCTTCGCGACCGCTTGCACTATCTGGTAGAAAAGCGTTTCCGTGGCGAGTTGAATAAGTGTACTGGTTGCAAGTTGTGTAAATAAGACGTGGTACGGATTTAATGTTTAATGTTTCTGAGCGAAGCGAATTTAATGTTTATTGTTTAATGTTTAATGTAACAAAGATACGTGAGGATTTCCCCATTCTGTCAAGGGAGGTATATGGTAAGCCGTTGGTTTATCTGGATAATGCGGCAACGACGCAGAAGCCTTTGTGTGTGCTCGATGCCATGCGTGACGAGTATCTCAATGTGAATGCCAACGTGCATCGTGGTGTTCATTATCTGTCGCAACAGGCGACCGATCTGCATGAGGCGGCGCGTGAGAAGGTACGCCAGTTTATTAATGCCCCAAAGACAGAGGAGATCATCTTTACACGGGGTACTACCGAGGCAATCAATCTGGTGGCTTCCTCGTTCTGTGAAAGTCAGATGCAGGCTGGTGATGAAGTGCTTGTCACTGAGATGGAACACCATTCGAACATCGTGTCGTGGCAGTTACAAGCGATGAAACGGGGAATTATCGTCAAACATATTCCCATCACCGACGATGGTCGTCTTGACTTGTCAACACTCACCTCTCACCTCTCACCTCTCACAAAATTAATCAGCATCGCCCATGTCAGCAACGTATTAGGTACGATTAATCCTGTAGAAGAGATTATCAAGATAGCCCATGAACATGGTATCCCCGTATTGGTAGATGGAGCCCAGAGTGCACCCCACTTTAAGGTAGATGTTCAAGCGATGGATTGCGACTTCTTTGCTTTCAGTGGACATAAGATGTATGGACCTACGGGCATCGGTGTGCTGTATGGTAAGGAAGAGTGGCTTGAAAAGTTGCCCCCCTATCAGGGTGGTGGTGAGATGATCGACAAGGTAACATGGGAAAAGACGACTTTCGAGCGCCTACCGTTTAAGTTTGAGGCAGGTACCCCTGACTATATCGCTACTCATGGACTTGCCAAGGCGATAGAATATATCGATTCCATCGGCTTCGATGCCATCCAACAGCATGAGCAGGAACTCACCCGCTACTGCATGGAACAACTGCAAACCATTGATGGCATGAAGATATATGGTCCCCAATTATCAATTATCAATTGTCAATTATCAATTGAAAAAGATGCCGTTGTCTCTTTCAACGTTGGCAACATCCATCACCTTGACATGGGAACCTTGCTCGACCGTCTGGGTATTGCTGTCCGTACTGGTCATCATTGTGCGCAACCGTTGATGGACCGTTTGGGTATCAGTGGTACCGTCCGTGCATCTTTCGCCCTTTATAATACGAAAGAGGAAGTTGATGCACTCGTGGCAGGTATCCGTCGTGTCAGTCAGATGTTCTAAACTTCAATTCTTCAATCTTTCAATTCTTTAGTTTTTCAATTCTTCAATTCTTCAATTCTTCAATTCTTCAATTTTTCAATTCTTAAATTAGAATGTTAGCGAGTCACTATTACGAAGGCAAGATAGAAGCAGGTTGCGACGAGGCTGGTCGTGGCTGTTTGGCAGGTAGTGTCTATGCCGCTGCTGTCATCTTTCCTGAAGACTATCAGAATGAGGAACTGAACGACTCGAAGCAGTTGACCGATAAGCGTCGCAAACAGTTACGTGAGATTATCGAACGTGATGCCGTGGCATGGGCTGTAGGTATCGTTACCCCTCAAGAAATCGATAAGATCAATATCCTCAATGCCTCCATACTTGCCATGCATCGAGCCTTAGATCAACTGAAAGTGCGCCCAGAAGCCATTATCGTGGATGGCAATCGCTTCAAACCCTATCGCCCTGTGGTCGACGGTTTTGCCGTCAACGTCCCCCATACCACTATTGTCAAGGGCGATGGCAAATACCTCTCGATAGCCGCCGCCAGTATCCTCGCCAAGACTTATCGTGATGATTATATGGACGAACTGGCTAAGGAATATCCCCAATACGACTGGCTATCCAACAAAGGCTATCCTACCAAGAAACACCGTGAAGCCATCCGTCAATTCGGCATCACCCCTTACCATCGCAAGACCTTCAATATGTTAGGCGATGGTCAATTGTCCTTCGATTTTTAATCCAGAGAAAGGTGCCACCTATCTCATAGTATAAAGCCTCTTTTCGACCCAAATAAAGCCTTCAAACGGGTCGAATGTAAGCTACTTTCGGTGCGAATTCAATATAAATACCCCAACATCTCCTGCGATGTGCCTCAAATGCCTATGTACAAAGGCTTCTTCGAACGGGAGATGTTTGTCAAAGGTTTCCCGTAGATTACCCATACAATTCCTTAACGATAGTACATCTAAATGAGACCTACAGGAGATCTATGGGAGATGTTCAAGCAACATCTCCCGTGCCTTCCGCCCTTTATTGATCGAGGTTCCGATAGGCTTACAGGAGATGTTGCCCTATTTCTGCGAGATTCTACATATATACAAAACTGCATATAATTCTGTCGCGTTTTGTATATTTATTCTTCGCAAATAAAGGAATGCCTTCTATCGGTTGTTCCAAGGCTTGTTTGGGGGGTAAAGGAATGCCTCCTTCACCTCGTTCGAAGGCTTGTTATGGGGGTATAACAGGCTGTGGAACAAGTGATAGAAAGCCCTCGAACAAACCGTTCCCCCAATTCCCTCTATATTTATACAGTAGTCTATGCAATTCGAGTCTTGTATTCCCTGATTTTTGTTGACTCGTAAAAACTCCTCATATCTTAACCCGACATCCCTCAAACCCCGATAAATAAAGGGTGCAAGCCAGGTTACCTGTTGGTTGAACAGGTAACCTACTCCTACCTGTCAAAAAATCCATAAGTTTCTATTGAAATCCTTGTGACAATCAGAAATAATGAGTACCTTTGACC
>JBGVBD010000150.1:0-10178 GCA_045225255.1 Prevotella sp.
GTATAGGTATGGAACGCCTTACCGTCCACACGAGCTATAAATGGTAGTGACGAGTCAATAGTGTAGCCAGTGAACTGGTGTTCGTACGACTTGATACGATCACCTAACGGCATTGTATCTGATATTATTCTTTCCATAACGAACAATATAGCAATAACCAATAAATTTGTCCACTATAAAAGCGAAATCCATCGCGTTTGCGATGGATTGTCCTTTATGCTTGATTTTCCGTGAGTATTTCTTCCTATCCAGAACCAGTCTGGTGCGAAGTGTCGCGCCGTTGCCAGTTCCGGCAATCCTCGCGGCCCTCTGGGCCTTCGTTTCCTTGATGTTGTCTATATTGCTCATAATGTCCCAAATATAGGTTTTTAACGGATTATTTTGCGCATAACGTCCCAAATATAGGACATTACACAGAAAAAGTCAATGCTAGAAGAAGAGTTCACCCATTTTATCGTAGTCAAACGAGTCTTCTTCATCGTCTTCGTCCTCATCGTCGTTGTCGTACAGCTTCTGCTTTGCGTCATATTCGCGAAGCGTCTTTTCTGGATCTTCCTCGTCATAGGTCTCGTCGACGTTGAACTTCGGAATATACATCTTGCCAGCACCGGAACCCTTCAAGTTCTTTTTCGGCACTCGGTCAAACGGCGTCTCCGATGATTCGCCACCTTCGTAGCCAGACTTCAAGATTTCGACCACTTGAGGATCTATCTTGTAGATGATGTTTCCGTCCACGTCGGTCTTCTCAAGGTCGCCGTTCTCTATCGCACGGCGCAAAGTAATCGTGACTTGGTTCGGACAATCCAAGAGGAACCAACGAAGGAAGTCTTCGGACAGACGGTCGCCATCCAGAGTAACTTCCTTCCAGTCGTTGCTGAAGCTGCAGCGAACGTGAGGAACGCCTTTTTCATCGTACATTGCCGTAAACGCGCCGCCACCGCCAAAGATACCGCGAGTACCAAACAAGCTAAAGCTTGCTGCAGTCGGCTTGTAAACATCCTCACCATTTTCGTCCTTACCGTTCTTGACCGTCACGTTCGAGTTGTAGTCCGAAGTGTTCATCTTGCTGTTGAACTTACTCGGATCATCCGGAGTACCGATGATGCCTGGGCCGAACGTATTGACAATCGCGTCACGAACGTCAAGCAAAGCGCCGCCAAGGTCGTCGTAGCTCTGGAAACGAGTTGCGTTATATACCTTCTGCTGCTGGTTAGCGCTGCTGGGAAGGACACGGCCACGAGCATCGTGCATCACATTAGTTGCGAACAACTGACGGATGTTCTTGGTAAGCAACATACCCAGATTGACCGTCGTGTCTCCATCATCATAGCGTTCGCCTTGTTCCAAAATCGACAGACCGTTCTTGTCGAATACATGCCATGCGTTTTTGGAAGTGTCACCACTGAGGATCTTGTAATCAATAACAAAGCCATCCGAAGAACGAACAACGGCGCAGTCGATAACAATTTTAATGTTGTTCGTACGAGACGTGATTTTAATCTTGCCGCTGGCCGGAACACTTGGAGACGGCGACGCAGCAAATGTCTGCGTAACCATGGCATTGGCCTCGTCCATGATATTGCGTTCGCTTCGCATGATATCGCTGGTGTTGTGCTTGACAAGCAATGCGATGTCATTCATGAATGCCGCCAATGCAATCAACTCACGAACAAGACAGATAGCACTGACAATGTTCAAACCATCGACAGTCTCCAACTTGCCAGCGCCGCTGTTATAAGCCACCGCTGCCTTAGATAGCGGAGATGCAACGAGGAATATGTTTTTGCGGTCGTTCAAGTCCTTCGGATTTTCAAGCGAGTTCAAATCGACGTCAACATAAATTCGTGCGATATTGCCCATCAACTTGGAAGCATAGGTAATGCAGACATTGCGGATAGATGAACGAGCCACATATACGCTGATGTCCATGTTTGTGCTCGGATAGCAGTCATAGAAATCGTCGATACCGTATCCAGCGATGAATCCGTCTGGCACATTGATGGGGTCATTGGCCGGACAGTAAATCACGTTCTTCTTGTTTCTCTTCAACGCGCCTACATATCCGAACGCTGCGCGAGCAACATCCTTGAGGGTGCGCTTCGGAACATTACCGTTGGAATCAGCATCATACTGGCCGATGTGCCAGTTTTCTACAGCTTTTGTCAACTGGTCATGCAATGACGGATGCTCGGCATCGAACTTGTCAGCAGAAACTGCAGAGTTGATGTCAATGCGGTCTACCACATTACTACGCTGAATCTTGCCGCCGACAAACATGTATCGAGACACGGCCAGCTGTCCGTCGTCAATAATGAGATGGAAATACGGCACGTCACGCTTGATTTGCGGAAGGTAGCCGTAGATGTCCAAAGTAAGATGGTTCACTGCCGTAATCGGGCTGCTCAATATCGGATTATTCGCAATGTCCTTTAACTGAACCTTGTCTTGTCCATTGATTACCACAGACAAGTTCAGCTTTCCGGAATCGTCTACGCACTGGCTGATAGGAAGATATACCTTGCTGTAAGTTTCCGAACGGTCTTTATCAAAGCTGGCCGCCGCATTCGCGATCGTAGCGACGACGTCGCTTATCTTGTACTGAAGCGGAACCAGCACCTTCTTGATGAGTTCAACGCATTGCGGATCCAATTCCAGCGTTTCGGCATTGTACTTGACCGGAACCCTAAAGCCAGTGTTCATGTCGACCATTATCATCTTGTCGTTAGCCGCCGTGATGCGCCAAGTATTCTTGGCGTTAGGGCCAAACTGTACATCGGCATAAAATCTTCCCGGCTGAGCCAGCTTCTGAATACTTTTGATGGTAGCGCCAGTAGCTTCGCAGACTGGCAGTCTCAAAATTTTGTTCAGCAACTTGCGAAATTGGATATTCGACAGCATAATAGACCTTATATACGATACCCGCAGTTTATCAATTTTCGAATTAAAAAATGTGATAAACTTAAATCAAACTGCCTCGGAGTAATCCAATGAACCTATTTGAATCCAAGATTGCCGAAATCACGACAAGTGACAACGCAATTTACATGGAAGCAGTCAACAAGATCTTCAACATCCTTTTTGAAGACCAGATTGCCCAAGCCAACCAGACTGCCCAAGCCAGCCAGACTTCGGACGATAGCCGTGCCAAGCTTGGTTCCTATGTTGCCGAACTTGTCAAGGCCGCTGAAGCCGTGTTGCGCAGCTCAGACTATTTCGCACAGAACATCAACCCAGCGAAGGTCACTGCCCTCAAGACCATCATCAGTTCTACACCAGAACAGAAGTCCGACTACGATTTCTACAACGAAATCAAGAACATCGTGCTCGGCAACGAATGGCGTGGCGAAGACGGCATGGTTGACGACGCCGTCATCAGCGACTTGAACCAGACCAAGCAGAACATGGCCAAGATCGGTATCTCGCCGGACGCTTTCAATACCTTCGTCGACTATAAGGAAGTCCTCAATGACTTCGTCGACAACAAATTTACCCAGTTCACCAAGACGACTGCTCCGAACATGTTCAAGCGTCCGCCAAGGTCTTCGGCAAAGACCACGACGCAAGCCGCTAGCACCGCAACTACGGTCGCCCCGGCTACTGAACAGCCGACCGCTACTGCAACCGCTACTGAACAGCCGACCACTACTCCGACGGCTGCAACGCCGAAGACTGCTACCAAGAAGCCGAAGGTCAAGCCGGAACCAGAACCGGAACCAGAAGAACAACCTAGCCGCGACTTCATCGACGCCCAGATCAACACTGAGGACAAAACCCAGTCTATCAACTTCGAGAACGTGTCAGACCCGACTGGACTTGCCAATTACTTGAGGTCAACTTGGGAACTCTTGCTCCAAGTCAAGGGACGCTACAACCTTCAGTCTAACGGAATCTACATTACCGAAGAACCAGAAAAACAGTCGGTGTCGATGGATGTCTCTATCGGTGGTGGCGACATGGGCATCATCAACCGTCACATGGTCGCTATGTACTGCTTGTACATGGATGCCAAGAAGCGCGGATTGGTTACCAAGGAAAACACTTTCTTGTCCGAACCAGTCGCCAACTTCCTTGCGCTCGACAACCAGAACGGCAAGGGCGTATTGTCTCGCTTGAGCGGCTTCTATGAGGCTGGTACATATAACATCCTCACCAAGCCAGAAATCAACGACCTCATCAACGTCTTGAGAAAGGACGGCATGGCCGATGACTACAACGCCAAGATTGCCGCTGCAATCGTTGCCGCTATCGAACCGTTCAGCGGTGCCGATGTAGAACGCTACGAGGCCGCAAAGAACAACAAGCGCGACCCAGCGCGCAATAAGTTGAATCGTTTGATCAGCACGTTCAACCATTCCATTGCCCAAGTTGTTGACAACATGAATCCGTCCGAAGCCGAAGCCGCAGCAGACACAGCAGACGACAATTCGGCTCATGATGAAATCGTAGCTGCACTCAACAAGTGCAACATTTACGAATACATCATGGACTTCATGGCAGACAATTCCAGAGGCAAGGTACAGCAGACGACGAACGACTCCTCGTACAACGAGCTTGCCGAAAACGTCATCACCTACTGTAAGAACGACCTTCGCTATCAGAACGACGAGCTCGGTAGCCGTTACGGTTCACATGCCGAATTCGATGACACGTCTACGGCAGACCTCCGCAGCGCAGTCGACGAACTTAGCGCAACTGAACAGTACGCACCAGTTCAGACGGCTGTCGACAAGAAGTTCCGTAAGGCTCGCTAGTCTAGGACTACAACAATTAAAAAAGGCTCGACTATTGTCGAGCCTTTTCTTCGTCGAATTTTTGTTTTAGGTCATTTACTTTCTGTTCGACGACCGGGTTGTGCCCTACCACTCGAACTTGTCGGAAATCCGTCAGACTGACATCTACCGAGAAATCAGACATCGCATGGTTATCGCCGCTGTACCCCTTGATGTATCGGTACGGCGTAGCCGTGAATGACATCAAGTCGCCAGCGTTCATACGCTTGAAGGCATTGCAGTACTTTACCCAGATGTGGTCGCACAGCAAGTGGTCTTGCTCGTCGCGCAACATGACCAGCAAGGCGTTCTTCGTCTTTCCAAGGGTGCCAGCTCGAACGTACGTCGCCGTGTACTTGTGCGGCGTAAGCGTGGCCCCAAGGTTTCTGATTGAGTTAGTTCCACTCGTCGAGTTCTGGGATTTCTCCAAGTCGTCTGTAGGAGTCGTCTCCGAACGAGAGTTCTTGTGTTTCTTCGACATCTTCCGGTTCCTCGTCTAGTGTTTCGTCAATCGGTTCCGCCGTCTGTTCGAGACCATCGTCCAGCAGTTCCTCGTTAATTTGCTTCTTCGGTTTTCTTCCCATCGCGTTTACCTCGTGCATCGTCACGCATTGCGGTCAGCAACGACGTGACTGTTTCTCCTTCGTTTATCACAAGAAGCGAGACGATGTATTCCAGCTCGACCCCAAAAAGGTACTTGCCGTCTTCTTCGTAAGCGAACGTCTCGGTATCCTGAATATGCTGCATGCCGAATGCGGTCATTTCCTTTGACAGCATTTCGGTGAACTTCGGATCGTCCATCTTCTTGCGGATAGCCTCGGTGTGGCTTACGTTGCGCATCATTTCACCAAGCGCCGCACGTACCTTCGCGAGGTCGTACGTCTTACCAACCTCAAGGCTCAGCCAAGGTACTGAAAATTCCAAGCTCAATCCATTCTCGTTATACAGCATCAACTGGCGGTCTTTGTCGTAGTCGAACAAGTTGTTCTCGAACAGCCGCACAACGCTATTTCCATCAATCATTACTGCCATCGGGTTCCTCCGTCAAATTAGCAAGTTCGCGCTCAATACGCCTAGCGTCAAATATAGATTCATCTTTGTCTTCACGCAAGGCCAGTTCCTTCGCAAACGTCCTGATATGCGCCATTACTTGGCGCATTTCGAACAGATCCGGAGTCTTCTTGAGGTATGCGGCGCTATACTGGGCATAGAATTCCTTCATAAGAGGCCCATAGGCGACCGCAAGCTGCTTGACGTAGTTGCTGCGCAGCTTTTCCAGATTGCGGATAAATTCGTCCAGCTTGGTAGCGATCTTGATCTGGGCGACGATGGACTCTTGATCCATCGTGAACCGAGCGACATCGAGATCGACTCGCTCTTCGGCGAATACCTCATGGTCGGCACCCATGTTATCTGGGAAGATATTCAGCTCGATATGAACCGGATCCACTTTCTTGCGCTTGTCGGCTCGGATCAGCTGCAGAAGTTCGTCGTCGTTTCTCATATCGCCTCGTTGTGGAGATACGCCTGTTCGGCCATCATGTCATGGTACTTCGCAGTATTATGGATGCGGCGGATAGCGGACGCCTTGAGCTGGCGTACTCGTTCGTGAGACACGCCAATGTCGGTGCCTACGCTGCGAAGCGTCACGTCCTCGTCGTCATACAAGTAGATACGGCTCATTACGTCATGTTCAGTAGGGAGAAGCAGAGACATGAACTCGTCCACGAGAGCCTTGTTCTCGTTGTCCTTGGTCTCTTGATCGGTGGCGATTCCGCTAGACAGCCTATCCATGATGGACAGCTCGTGGTCGTTGTGCTTCTCGATGTCGACCATCGCAACGGACACCTTGTTTACGTCCTTGGACTTGAGCTGGTTTTCCGGTCGATGCACCAGCAAGCTATCGAATCCAGCCTTGCGCATTTCGTTCATGGCCTTCGGCGCATAGTACGTATAGAAGGCGATGCCAAGCGTCGGATCAAAAGCATCCACGGCCTTCTGCATACCGAACACGGCAGCGTTCACCATTTCGTCCTCGGTCAGATTGTACGAGGCGTCGCTGAGCTTCTTTGCCATCTTGTACAAGAACGGAATGTACTTGTTTACAAGCATTCGCAGTGCGGCCTTGTTGCCCTTTTTGGCTTGCTCTACGTAGACCGCCTCTACGTCACGGGTTGGTATTGCGAGTTTAGCACGATGGTATTCGTCACGAAACCGATCACGAATCGCTTTTGCTGTCATGTGTGTGGTGTCCTGGGATTGTTGTTAGTGTGGGAAATTAGATTCTCGGTAGCTTGCCGTTTTCTTCTTTATCTGTCGTATAAGCACGGCCAACATAGGAACCGCAGCCTTCACCGTATTGTCGATCATCTGATCGGAAACTCCGCTTGCCTTCAGCTGCAGCTGCATAGAGCGCAACGCACGAAGCATGGCCTCGTCGAAGGTTTCGTCCTTGTTGTCGGTAAATACATGCAGTTCAAGCTCCGCTTGCGGCGTCACGCCTTCGACGGCTTGAACAACATCCTTTGTCGGTTCGTACTTCACGTGCATTAGAATAGCGCCTTAAAATCGGGGTCATCAAATACGGACTTCACGCTGCCCTCGATGTGGCCAGTAGTCGCGTTCTTCTTCATCATGTCGTCGACATACTTGGCGTTGTCGCCTTCGATCTCGATAATGCCGCACTTCGATGCGATAAACAAGATGGTAAGCTTGTCGTTAGGTGTATCGCTTCCGATGCCAATATTTCCAGCGATTGACGCGACGTCGTCGCGATACTTGTCCCACAAGTCATCAATTAGTCCGAACATTTGCCAAATCTTCCTTTGGTTCGAGATCCTTTACGTCGATATCCGTTATTAAGCCCGGTGACGAGATTCCGAAGGAATCTGGAGTAAGCCACATGTGCCATACAGTCACCTTGAGGTGCTTACTCTTGTCGTGGGCTAGAAACACGACCTTGTTCAAGTTGTGTGCGCGGTCTGTCTGGCCGCCGTTAGACCTGTAGCCGTGCGACAGCAGATATCGTAGTAATCCGCTGAACGGCTTGTCAGTAAACGAAAGTATTTCTTCAGTTTCAGTCATATCCCATTATCCAGTAAGGTTCGTTTTAAAGCATTGAGCGAAGCGACCGCCGCCTTCTTTTCATACTGTATCGCGTCGGTAACTTGAGCTTCGACTATTGTGATGTAGTTCCCGTAGCCGTCATCCGGAGCCATGCGCTCGTCGCGCATGTGTAAGGGTTGCCCCTCTTGGATGCTTTTCGTAAGTTTTTCAACTTCATTATCTATCGTTTTTATGATACTTTCGTCAGCCACACTCATAATATAGCAATTATTTCGTGATTTGTACACCGTTTATGAAATTTTACAACAAACAAAAGAACGGCGGTCAAAGACCGCCGCCCCACAGGACACACATTCAACTAGGCTATTCCTGAGTGTCGCCATTCGCTGTATCAAGTTCGGCCTTGAGTTGCGGTTCGTTCTTTCGAGCCACGACCACGCGGACGATCGTAAGCACAACGGAAATCGCGCCGACGATAGCAAGTGCGACAACAGAGTTTTTACCGATTTTAGAAAGTTTTTCAGCCATAAGATTTCCTTGTTAGATGTTCATTTTGATGTGCTATGTAATATAGCAAATCACCTGTCCTCTGGCAAGGGATTTTCTTCAGAATTCTGCTTTTTTAGTGCCTTCACGAACTGTTCTGCAGTCGCGTCGAGCGACGGATTCATCAACAGCATTCCTACGTCGGCAATCACATTGCTCAATACATTACTCACTTGGGCAGCTACAAACACTTCGACTGGGTCATCGCTATTGTTCATCACTAGCTGAACACGGTTTAACGTAGCATTTACTTCATCGAAAACAATAGAACTGCGAATTTCTGGTGCCTTAGCCATAATTACCTACTTCGGTCATTCCATCCAAGCACAATCACTTTATCGCCGTCTTTACGGGTCGCAAACATGTTGTGATTGTTCATTGCGGATATGACAACTTCATCATTATCAAAATATTTCTGGATCAGTTCGAGCGCGGAATACTTTTCCATCAAGGTAAGCTCGGTATCCATAGGGATATCGACCGTCTCGAATTGGCGCATACGGATCTCGCCGTTCGGCCAGTATTCCGTATATGTGGCCGACTTCACGTCGAATTCCTCTCGCCATGCACTGCTGACGCACATCTGGTACAACATGTTGTCCACAGTGAACTTCGGCAGAGGCTGTTGCTGTTGCTCTTCCATTACCCTACCGCTGGCTTGTAAATCTCGAACATTGCGACCACCGACTGGTCATCCGTCTCGAACCGTACGAAGTCGTCACGCCCGGTGAGCGCGTTCCCGGTAACTTCTCGATACTGTTCGGACATTCTGATGAACGCTGCCTTCTTCGTCGGATGGTACGTCGTCATGCGCTTAACAACCGTCTGGCCGTCCACTATTGTACGGACGGTAGAATCAAGTACATACATCGCCTTACACGCCTTGACACGAGCCATAGTCGCAGACATTTCAGTCACCGACTTAGCGGCTTCGGCAAGCTCGCGCTTCATCAAATCACTGCTTTTGCTGTGCATTTCCTACACCTTGCTTCGTATTGGGAGAGATCAATCCCAAGTCTTCCAGCCACTTGATATAGTCGCCCTTGAACGGAGTAAGCGTTCCGTTCGCCATCGACTTATCGACGCACTGGAACAATGTACAAATGGACTGTTCAAGCGCCTTGGCCCTGGAGTCATCCGGCGACCAGCCGAACCCTTCAGTGACACTGGCCTTGGCGTCCATGGCATCCTCAAAATGCGCAGACATGATGGCTCTCATGAGGCCATGCAGCGTAATCGCGTCCAATCTATCAAGCGGCTTATTATTCATACCGCCCAATATAGTAAATATCCCTTAACTCGACAAGTGATAAACTGCATGCGAACCAATTACGGTAAGTTTTATGAATATTCAAGAGAGTTTTGGCCTTTTCGACTCCTATGTGAAGTCCATTGACGGACTAAGCGAGTCTGCAAAAGAGTCTATCCCCCAGATAGCCCGATATGCCTTCGAGGCAGAAACTGGCATTGACGTAACGTCAAATCTTAATCAGCCGACTATCTCCACGAATAATTGATAAACTGCAATCAGAATCAATAGGATATACTATGGTCAACCAGACTTTCATGAAATCTCTCGCAATGCTGGAGTCCGTCTCAGCAACACAAGCCGAACGTGACATCATCAACAACGTACGTGGCCGTTATGTCGCCAAGTTCGGTTCCGACAACACGTTCGTTGACACGCTCGCCCAGCTTGAAGCGCAAGCGGCCACCCAAGCTGAACGCGACGAAATCAACTCGATCCGTGGCGTGTTCGGTTTGATGGAAATGACTGAAATGACGGCTCGCCCAGAA
>JBGVBD010000151.1:0-1831 GCA_045225255.1 Prevotella sp.
TGATATGATCCTCCTGAAGTAGACAAGGTAAAAAACCAAAATCTACTTCAGGAGGGTTTTTATGTCTAATAGGAAACATACGCCATGGTGGTATGAGAAGATAGTGAAGGAATATCTATCAGGGGAAGCAAGCGCAGGACAACTCAGTCAAGAATATCAAATCGATAGGCGAAGCATACATCGCTGGGCCCAGCAGTACAAAGAGCAAGGAATAACAGCCTTTACAGTCCGTACAGGAAATAGGCATTACACAAAAGAATTCAAGATAAAATGTGTGGAGCTATACCTTTCCGGTCAACTGTCAGTGGATGAGATTGTTGCAAAGCACAGAATTTCCAGTAAGGCAGTACTCAGGGATTGGATAACGCGTTATAATGCCAATATGGAACTCAAGGATTATGAACCGAAACGGGAGGTCTATATGGCAGAGTCAAAAAGGAAGACAACGCTGGAGGAGCGGAAAGAAATCGTTGAATACTGCATTTCCCATGGTAGAGATTACAAGAATACTGCTGTGCTCTATGATGTATCCTACAGTCAGGTATATACATGGGTAAAGAAATATACTGCTGACGGTAATGCCGGACTTAAAGATCGCCGGGGGCATCACAAGAGCGATGAAGAAGTAGATGAGCTCGAGCGCTTACGCAGGGAGAATCTGAGACTGAAGCGGCAATTGGAAGAACAGGGAATGTTGGTAGAGCTGCTAAAAAAAGTGAAGGAATTCGAAGGGATGTGAGGCTTGGCCGGCTGCGATATGAGTCAAAATATCTGGCAATCCAAGATTTCTATACAGGAAAGCAATGGAGCATCAATTGGATGTGCAAACAACTTGGAGTTACACGTGCGGCCTATTATAAATGGCTGAATCGGGGGATTCCCGACGCCGAGAAGGAGAACGAGATCATTGCCAAATTGATCCGTGAATATGATGATCGATTCAACCACATTCTGGGCTACCGTCGCATGACAGACTGGATTAACCGCCTTAATGGGAAAAATTACAGCCGAAATCGTGTTCATCGCATCATGAAGGCGTTCCATATCCACTCGGTTATCCGGAGAAAGAAGAAAAAGTATACGAATTCTACACCGGAGACTACAGCTGAAAACGCCTTGAGTAGAGACTTTAATGCTGAACATCCTAACCAGAAATGGGCCACCGATGTAACGGAATTCAAGTGGTATGAAGGGCCTGTTGCCCACAAACTCTATCTGAGTGCGATCCTGGATCTCTATGATCGCTCTATTGTTGCTTATGTTGTAAGCTCTCGCAATGACAACAGGCTGGTATTTGATACATTTGAGAAGGCTGTTCAGGCAAATCCGGATGCGCATCCACTCTTCCACAGTGACCGTGGCTTCCAGTATACCGGAAAAACGTTCCAATGTAAGCTTTCACAGCAGGCGATGACGCAGTCTATGTCTCGGGTTGGCCATTGTATTGACAACTGCCCGACCGAAGGATTCTGGGGTATTCTGAAAGCTGAAATGTATTACCTGACCCGGTTCAGCAATGAGGACGAGCTTCGTACCGCTATTGACCAGTACATTCACTTCTATAACTATGAGCGTTTTCAGGAGCGTTTTGGAACCAGAACCCCGATGGAAGTTCGGTCTTCTGCTTTAGCTGCAGAGAAACCTATGCAGTTTCCGATTGCTGAGAATAAGAGAATTCAGCAATACAAAGCCAAATTTGCTGCATAATGAAACCCGCAAATTCAGCATTGATGCCTTTAGCAGCAATACTGAATCTGCGGGTCCCACGGCACCGCAGTGCCGTGTAGCTCTTTTATTTATTTTGCTTGTCTACCTTGACAGGGGCTGATCA
>JBGVBD010000152.1:0-242344 GCA_045225255.1 Prevotella sp.
AAGGCTTCTGCTCACCTGACAGCTGGTGCTAAGAAGGTTGTTATCTCTGCTCCTGCTGGCAACGACCTGCCTACTATCGTATATAACGTTAACCACAAGACTCTGACTCCTGCTGACACCGTTATTAGCGCTGCTTCTTGCACCACTAACTGTCTGGCTCCTATGACGAAGGCTCTGAACGACTTCGCTGCTATCCAGAGCGGTATCATGACAACTGTTCACGCTTACACTGGTGACCAGATGATCCTCGACGGTCCTCAGCGCAAGGGTGATGTTCAGCGCGCTCGTGCTGGTGCTCAGAACATCGTTCCTAACTCAACTGGTGCTGCTAAGGCTATCGGTCTTGTTATTCCTGAGTTGAATGGTAAGCTGATCGGTGCTGCACAGCGTGTTCCAACTCCTACAGGTTCTACCACTATCCTGCACGCTGTTGTTAAGGGTGAGGTAACTGTTGAGGGTATCAACGCTGCTATGAAGGCTGCTACCAATGAGTCATTTGGTTACACTGAGGAGAAGCTCGTTTCTAGCGACATCATCGGTATGAAGTTCGGTTCTCTGTTCGATGCAAACCAGACCATGGTTTCTAAGATCGGTGACGGTAACTCTCTCGTACAGGTTGTTGCTTGGTACGACAATGAGAACTCTTATACTTCTCAGATGGTTCGCACTATTAAGTACCTCGCTGAACTGAAATAAAAAAGTTCGCTTTGATTAAATATTAGCCGTTCGGTATTGCCGAACGGCTTTTTTTTGCTATTTTTGTAGCCGATATGAAACAGATGATTACCATACTCGGCCCCACGGCAAGCGGAAAGACTCCTTTGGCTGCGGCATTAGCGAAGGAGATTGGTGGAGAGATTATCTCTGCCGACTCTCGACAAGTTTACCGACGTATGGATATCGGAACAGGTAAGGATCTGGAGGATTATACACTCCACACTCCACACTCCACACTCCACATTCCTTATCACTTGATAGATATTGCAGAGCCGGGAACAAAATATAACCTGTTTCAATATCAGCAGGATTTCTTTGAGGTCTATAATAATATAATAGGTAGGGGAGTAACACCGATACTTTGTGGTGGAACGGGGCTCTATATCGAAGCGGTATTAAAAGGTTATCAACTCTCACCTGTACCTCAGAATCCTGCGTTACGCCAACAATTGGAAGGGAAATCTTTGGAGGAACTGACGCAGATGTTGGTGGGATTGAAAGCACAGAATGGATCGAATATGCACAATAAGACCGATGTGGATTCTTGTCAGCGTGCCATTCGTGCCATTGAGATAGAGGAGTATAATCTGCATCAACCAATGGCAAAGCGTGAACTTCCCCCTGTCGACTCGTTGATTATCGGTGTGAATATCGATCGCGAGGAACGGCGTCGTAAGATCACCAATCGCCTGAAGACTCGTTTGGAAGGGGGGATGATAGAGGAGATGAAGGCACTTTTAGATGAAGGTATCCCTGCCGAAGACCTGATTTATTACGGACTGGAGTATAAGTACGTGACAGAATACCTAATGGGAAAGACCACATACGATGAGATGTTTACCCGCTTGGAGATAGCCATTCATCAGTTTGCCAAGCGACAGATGACATGGTTTAGGGGAATGGAGCGTCGTGGATTTACCATTCACTGGATTGATGCAATGCGACCGATGGAAGAGAAAGTAAAAGAGATAATGAATATATGGCAGTAGAAGAGACAAGGTGGGGCATATTATATTGCCCGAAAGGACGTTCAAGTAAGCAACGTGAGAAGATTCAGCGGGTGTTAAACGACCGTCAAGTACAGTATGACTTCGTGCAGAGTGAGTCAACGGATAGTGTGGAACGTCTGATGACCATGCTGATTCATAACGGTTATAAGACCATCATCATCATGGGTGGCGATTCAGCATTGAATGATGCTGTGAACTGTTTAATGAAAGAGGAGAAACAAGTGCGTGAGACGATTGCACTGGGTGTGATTCCGAATGGGGTGATGAATGACTTTGCTCGTTATTGGGACTTCAAGGAAGGAAACATTGAACAGACAGTCGACTGGCTCGTGAAGCGTCGTGTCCGTCCTATCGATCTCGGTTGCATCCGTTATACAAACAAAAAAGGGGAACAATGTCATCGATATTTCCTGAATTGCATTAACATCGGTCTGATAGCTGATGTGATGAACATGCGTCGGCAGACACGTTCCATGTTGGGCTCGCGTACGCTGTCATTTATTGTCTCTTTCTTCTTGATGATTTTCCATCGTATGGACTATAAAATGCATGTAAAAATCAATGCCGATACGATTAACCGTAAAATCATGACGATGTGTGTAGGTAGTGGACCTGGTTATGGACAGACACCTAATGCCGTTCCGTATAATGGTTTGCTGGATGTATCCCTTGTCTATCAGACGGGAATCTTACAGGTGTTTGCTGGTTTATGGCTATTGGTAACAGGACGTTTTTTGAATCATCATAGCGTACATCCCTATCGTACTAGAGAAATACAGGTTGAAGAAGCAAAACATGCGATGGTGAGTATTGATGGAAGACTGATGGGAACACCCGTAGGTGCTTATCAGATTAATGTAGAGCAGGAAGTAATTAATTTCTTGATTCCCGATTAACCGTTCTTGGAAATCTTATGAAGTTCGGCTTCCTCAAGGAACTTGATTTGTCGACCGTCAATGGCAATCAGATTCTCTGTAGCAAAAGCCGACAAAGTGCGAATAGCATTGCTGGTTGTCATATTTGATAAATTGGCAAGGTCTTCACGACTAAGACTGATGGAAAGTGTCATCTTATCGTCTTCCATTCCGTATTTTTCCTTAAGTCGCAGCAAAGCATCAGCCAACCGTCCGCGGATATGCTTCTGTGTGAGATTCACCGTTTGCTCGTCAGCGTGCCTCAGCAGGTTTGCCAACTGCTTGATAAAATAGATAGCGACATCACTATTCTCACGGATAATCTTCTCGATGATAGGTAAGGGTATCTGGTAAATGATAACAGCTTCAAAAGCAGAAGCAGAGGTGCTGTATTGGTCTCCTGCAAATCCTGCACGATAACCGAAGAAACCTTCGGGCTTTACCATTCGGACAATCTGTGGACGTCCGCCTATTCCTTCTTTGAAGATCTTTACTTTTCCTTTGACAAGACAGAAAAGATATTGGGGTGTTTCATTCTCATGATAGATGAAATCATTTTTTTTGAATCTCTCAACAGAAATGGAATCTAATAAAAGACAACGATGCTTTTCACTGAGAAGACTCCACAGTTCCTTCATCGCTTGGACAACTTGATTCTTATCTGTTTCTTTTTCCAATAATGCCATAGCCAAATGACCATCATTAAATCATGCAAAGTTACTAAAAAGGTGTAAAATATTAAGTTTTTTCTCGTTAATATTATTCTACGGAGTGAAAAAACTGTTGTTTTTATTAAAAAAAGTGATTTTTATTTTGTAATCACGACAAAATTACGTACTTTTGGAAATCAAATGTTATTACGAAACTAAAACCTTATAATAGGAACTATGAGTTATTTGCGATTAGAAAAAGCTGTAATGACTAACCTGGAGGATTCGCTCCGTCGTGAATTTCTTCGTACCAATCGTTCTGGTGCCTATAGTAGTTCGACACTTGTCGATTGTAATACGCGTAAGTATCACGGACTACTTGTTGTTCCAGTTCCAGAACTCGATGATGAGAATCATGTGCTGTTATCGTCACTTGACTGTACGGTGATTCAACATGGTGCAGAGTTCAACCTCGGACTCCACAAGTATCAGGGAAATAATTTCAGCCCCAAGGGTCACAAGTACATCCGTGAGTTTACTTGTGACGT
The DNA here is from genome assembly GCA_045225255.1 of Prevotella sp. Lineage (GTDB taxonomy): Bacteria > Bacteroidota > Bacteroidia > Bacteroidales > Bacteroidaceae > Prevotella. The sequence goes on from JBGVBD010000152.1 coordinate 3,840, forward strand.
TGTGCCTACCACACTTTATCGTGTCGGTGGTGTGTTGTTAAAAAAAGAAGTGGTATTTCAGCATTATGAAGACCGCATCTTGATTCGTTATACATTGGTGGATGCGCATTCTGCTACGACATTGCGTTTCCGTCCATTCCTCGCATTCCGTTCAGTCCGCCAGTTTACACATGAAAACTCTACGGCATCCCGTGAATATCATCCTGTGGACAATGGTATCAAGACATGTATGTATGCTGGCTATCCAGATCTCTACATGCAGTTTAACAAGAAGAACGAATTTGTCTTCCAACCTGACTGGTATCGTGGGGTAGAGTATCCGAAAGAACAAGAACGCGGCTATGCTTCCAATGAAGACCTTTACGTTCCCGGATACTTCGAGATGCATATCAAGAAAGGTGAAACGATAGTCTTCTCTGCTTCAACTTCTGCTATCAAGACGAATACGTTGAAAGCGTTGTTTGATAAGGAGGTGGCAGATCGTGTTCCTCGTGATAATTTCTATCATTGTCTGGTCACGGCTGCTCACCAGTTCCATAACCGTCAGAAGAACGATGACCGTTATCTATTGGCAGGTTATCCTTGGTTTAAGGCTCGTGCACGTGACACATTCATCGCTCTTCCGGGTTTAACTCTTGCTATCGGTGAGCGTGACTATTTTGAATTGGTGATGAAGACAGCCGAGAGAGGACTTCGTGAATTCATGGAGGATAAGCCTCTCTCCGTGAAGATCTATGAGATAGAACAGCCAGATGTTCCTCTTTGGGCTGTTTGGGCTATCCAACAGTATGCCAAGGATGCAGGTAAGGAACAGGGATATAAGATGTATGGTAAACTGGTTCATGATATCGTTGAATATATCATGGAAGGTGGAAATCCTATCATGCGTCTGGACGATAATGGATTGCTTTATGCCAATGGCCGTGAGAAAGCAATTACATGGATGAACTCAACAGCCAATGGTCATCCAGTAGTGCCTCGTTCCGGCTATATCGTTGAGTTCAATGCATTATGGTATAATGCGTTGAAGTTCTGTGCCTCATTAGAGTCGGAATTCGGAAACAAGAAGTTTGCCGAGAAGTTGGAGAAACGTGCAGAACTATGTAAACAGTCATTTGTGGAAACCTTCCTCAATGAATACGGTTATTTGTTGGACTATGTGGATGGCAATATGATGGATTGGAGCGTTCGCCCGAATATGATTTTCCCAGTTGCCTTCGACTATTCTCCTCTGTCACAGGATCAGAAGAAGAGCGTCTTGGATGTCTGCACTCGTGAACTGCTCACTCCAAAAGGATTGCGTTCCCTCTCCCCGAAGAGTGGAGGTTATAATCCCATGTATGTTGGACCGCAGACTCAGCGTGACTATGCTTATCACCAAGGTACGGCATGGCCGTGGTTGGGTGGATTCTATATGGAAGCCTGCCTGAAACTCTATAAACGTACTCGTCTGAGTTTCGTGGAGCGTCAGATGGTTGGCTATGAGGATGAAATCAACTATCATGCGTTAGGAACAATCAGTGAACTGTTTGATGGTAACCCACCGTTCCATGGACGTGGTGCTATGGCGTTTGCCATGAATGTCGCTGAAATCCTGCGTACGTTGAAGTTGTTGGAGAAATATACTTATCAAAAGTAAATAGGAGGAGAAGACGATGAAAGTACTAATGTTTGGATGGGAGTATCCTCCTCACGTATTCGGTGGTCTTGCTACCGCTAACTATGGTATCTCTCAGGGACTTCATGCTCAAGGAGATATGGATATTACACTCTGTTTGCCAAAACCTTTCGGCGATGAAGAGCGTAATGCTTGTAACATTGTTGCCATGAATGCAGTACCTATTGCATGGCGTGATGTCAACTATGACTACGTTCGTGACCGTGTAGGTAATATCATGGACCCAGATCTTTACTTTAAGTTGCGTGACCATATCTATGCAGACTTCAATTACATGCACGTTAATGATTTAGGTGCTATGGAGTTTGCCGGTGGTTATCCAGGTAATCTGCATGAGGAAATCAATAACTACTCGATTATTGCAGGTGTGGTGGCTCGTACCATTGATTTTGATATCATTCATGCTCACGACTGGTTGACCTATCCTGCTGGTATTCATGCTAAGCAAGTAAGTGGAAAACCATTATGTATTCACGTGCATGCAACAGACTTTGACCGTTCTCGTGGTAAGGTGAACCCGACGGTTTACTCCATAGAGAAGAACGGTATGGATTGGGCAGACTGTATCATGTGTGTATCGGAACTGACTCGTCAGACGGTGATACATCAATATCATCAGGATCCCCGTAAATGCTATACAGTGCATAATGCTGTATATCCGTTACCGGAAGAATATGATGCAATCCCTCGTCCTGACCATACGAACAAAGATAAGGTGGTAACGTTCCTCGGACGTATCACGATGCAGAAAGGACCTGAGTATTTTGTCGAGGCAGCCAATATGGTAATCCGCCGTACGCGTAATGTCCGTTTCTGTATGGCAGGTTCGGGTGATATGATGGACGCAATGATTCATCTGGCAGCAGAACGTGGTATTGCCGACCGCTTCCATTTCCCAGGCTTTATGCGTGGTAAGCAGGTTTATGAGTGCTTGAAGGATTCTGATGTCTACGTGATGCCTTCTGTTTCAGAGCCGTTCGGAATCTCACCTCTGGAGGCTATGCAATGTGGAACGCCGTCAATCATCTCGAAGCAATCTGGTTGTGCAGAGATCCTTAATAATTGTATTAAGGTGGACTATTGGGATATTCACGCTTTGGCTGACGCTATCTACAGTATCTGTGCCAACGATTCTCTCTTCCAGTATCTGAAAGAAGAAGGAAAGAAAGAGGTTGACCAGATTACTTGGGAGAAAGTCGGTGCATGGATTGCTACCCTCTATAAGAGAACCCTTGGTTGGGAACAATGATAGTTTAATGTTTAAAGATAAAAGTTTATAGATATGAAAACGATTTGTTTATATTTCGAAATACATCAGATTATCCATCTGAAGCGTTATCGCTTCTTTGATATCGGTACTGATCATTATTACTATGATGACTATGAGAATGAGCGTAGTATCAGCGATATTGCAGAGCGTAGTTATATACCTGCCCTGAATGCTATTGGCGATATGATTCGCGATAACGGCAAGGCTTTCAAAGTGGCCTTCTCTCTGTCAGGTGTGGGCATTGAGCAGTTGGAGATGCATGCTCCACAGGTACTGGAAAAACTGCAAGAGTTGAACAATACAGGTTGTGTGGAGTTTCTGGCAGAGCCTTATTCTCATGGTTTGTCATCACTTGCCAATGAGGAAACATTCTCGTTGGATGTAAAGAAACAGTGTCAGAAGATAGAGGAGTATTTTGGTAAGAAGCCGACAGTGCTCCGTAACTCTTCTTTGATTTACAGTGATGATATCGGAGGTCAGGTAGCTGCGATGGGCTTTAAAGGTATGTTGACAGAGGGTGCCAAGCATGTACTTGGATGGAAATCTCCTCATTATGTGTACCACTGCAATATTGCTCCCAACCTGAAGTTGTTGCTTCGTGATGTGGAACTTTCTGACGATATCTCCTTGCGCTTTAACAATGCGGACTGGGAAGGCTATCCGTTGTTTGCTGATGCTTATATTGATCGTATTGCCCGTCTTCCAGAAGAGGAGCAGATTATCAATATCTTCATGGAGTTGTCAGCATTGGGTATTGCTCAGCCATTATCAAGTAATATCCTTGATTTCTTGAAGGCATTGCCAGCATGTGCCAAGGAAAAGGGTATTACTTTCTCAACACCGACGGAAATCTGCATGAAGGTGAAGAGCGTAAGTAACCTTGATGTGCCTGACACCTTGTCATGGGTTGATGAAGAGCGTGATGTTTCCTGCTGGTTGGGTAACGCTATGCAGCGCGAGGCTTTCAACAAACTCTATAGTGTGGCTGACCGTGTACGTATTGCTAACGATCCGCGTATCAATCAGGATTGGGACTACCTACAGGCATCTAACAACTTCCGTTTTATGACCACCAAGCCATCGAATGTAGGTCTTGACCGTGGTATTTATAGTGGTCCGTTTGATGCGTTCACTAACTATATGAATATCCTCGGTGATTTCATTAACAGGGTTAACGCACTCTATCCTGCAGAGATTGACAATGAGGAGTTGAATGCCTTGTTGACAACGATCCGTAATCAGGGTGACGAGATTGAGTATAAGGATGAAGAGATTACTCGTCTGCGTGCTCGCTTGGAGAAGTATGAGTCTGCTGAGGAGAAGCCTGCAGCAAAGAAAGGAGTCAAAAAGGCTCCTGCCAAGAAACCCGCAGCCAAGAAAACGGTGGAAGAGAAAATAGAGGATAAGAAATAAAAGTTGAGTAAAGAGAAATCCTTCCAATTTGGAAGGATTTCTCTTTTTATTTCTTCAGGTCATCGAATAGAATATCCAAAGCCTTATTAGTATCTTTTGTTTCGTTGAGCAGTGTAACGAATTTGGAACCGATGATGGCACCGGCGGCGTTGTCTTGAGCGGCTTTGAGAGTCTGAGCATTGGAGATACCAAAGCCAATCATACGGGGGTTGCGTAGGTTCATTGCATTGATGCGGCGGAAATATTCTTGTTTGGCATCGTCGAAACTCTTTTGGGCACCAGTGATGGCAGCCGATGATACCATATAGATAAAGCCATCGGTATTGTCGTCAATGAAACGGATACGTTCTTCTGATGTCTCAGGAGTAATTAGCATAATGATGCGAATGTCGTACTTGTCGGCTATTGGCTTCACGGTTTCCTGATAGTCCTTGAAAGGCAGATCAGGAATGATGGCTCCACTGACACCACTGTCTACACAACTCTGGCAGAACGCCTCAATGCCGTATTGCATAATGGGGTTCAGGTAGCCCATCAATACAAGAGGAATCTGGACCTCGTCTTTGATATCCTTGAGTTGAGTAAAGAGTTTCTTAAGTGTCATACCATTCTTGAGGGCAGTAGTAGCAGCATCTTGGATGACGGGACCGTCGGCCATCGGGTCGCTGAAGGGAATACCCACTTCAATCATGGAGATACCACGTTTCTCCATCGTCTTAATCACGTCGGCAGTACCGTCAAGTGTTGGAGCACCAGCACAGAAATAGAGACTGAGGAGTTTGTGACCTTTGTTCTCTGAGAAGAGTTTATTGATCTTGTTCATAATCGTATCTTTTTAATAAATGCTTTTAATTGTTTGATATCTTTGAGGGCTGGCAGACTCTCGAAACGGGAGTTTAGGTCGATGCCGATGCACTGTGGATGATGAAATGCCTTAATACTATCTGCATCGTCGGGACCAATGCCACCGCTGAGAAGGAATGGGGTCTTTCCGACGTAATCGTCGAGTACACGCCAGTCGAACTTCGTCCCATTGCCTCCAACCATTTTCGCTTTCGTGTCGAACAGGAAATAGTCGACGATACCCTCATAGGGCTTGGTTGCTTCTAAGTCATCGGTGGTGGCGATATTGAAAGCCTTGATGATTGAGAGGTGAGAGGTGAGAGATAAGAGGTGAGAGATTTGCTCTGGCGATTCGTGACCGTGTAGTTGAATGATATCCAACCCGTATTCCTCCACTTTCTGCTTCACCTCTTGGATGTCGGCATCGACGAAGACACCGACGCGCTTGCATCTTGTAGGAAGATAGTTGGGACACTCTGATACATAGCGTTTGGATTTTGACCAGAAGATGAACCCCATCAGGTCGATACCAAGAGCCTCTACCTCGCGGATGTTTTCCGCTTCCTTCATTCCACAAACCTTTACTATCATAGTTTTGAGATAAATTCTTTCAATGCCAGACCTGGATCAGTAGTTTTCATGAAGTTCTCACCAATAAGGAAGCCGCGAAAACCAGCTTGACGAAGCGCCTTGACTGTTTCGGGATTAGAGATACCGCTTTCACTAACCTTGACAGCATCTTTTGGTAACAGTTCAGCGAGTCGGAAGGAATTTTCTACGTCAGTGACGAAGGAACCGAGATTGCGGTTGTTAATGCCGCAGAGGTCGGGACCAAGTTCGACGTATTCGAGTTCCTCTTCGGAGTGCATCTCAAGCAAAACCTCCAACCCTAACTCATGCGCCTTGTGCAAGAGTGTTTTACACTCCTGTTTCGTGAGGCAGGCAGCAATGAGCAGTACGACAGAGGCTCCACAGAGGGCGGCGGCATAGAGCTGTGCCTCGTCGATAACGAAGTTCTTGTAGAGAATCGGGATGGTCACACCGCTCTTTCGTGCTGTACGAATGAAGTCGTTGCAACCACCGAAGTATTGTTCGTCGGTGAGGATACTGAGGGCAGCAGCACCGTTCTGTTGATAGGCGAGGGGGATTATGTCGGCACGTCCATCCTGTTTAATCCAGCCTTTGGAGGGTGAGCGGCGTTTGAACTCGGCGATGATGCCGCTGTCGGATGCTAGCAGAGCCTCGCGTAATGACGGCTTCTTGGCATAGAACTGTTCAAGTTCAGTATGCTTGGTGGCAATAATTTCTTTTAAAATATCTTGCATTATTTTCGTTATTACGTGATTTCGGTATAACGGTATTACGATTAACTATTAAGTTCTACGAACTTCTTGAATGTCTTCAGCGCACTGCCGCTGTCAATACTCTCGCGGGCGATGGCGATACACTCCTCAATCGTCTTCTCGCCTTTTTCGAGCACTTGGATACCGAAGGCGGCATTCGCCAAAACGATGTTCTTTTGAGCGGGTAGGGCACGATTCTCCAATACGCTGTCGAATATTTGAGCAGCCTCCTCCTCGGTAGCACCACCAACGAGTTCCTCTGGCTTGGCAATCTCGAAACCGAGGTCGCTCGGTTTGAAGATGCGCTCATAGTTCTTAGTAGTCACTTTGAAGTCACCTGTCAGCGAAATCTCGTCATAGCCGTCAATCGAATTCACGATTCCGTAATCAATGCCGATCTTCTGATACACTTGATGATAAAGACGCATCTGGTCGAGATTTGCAACTCCAAGTAGTTGGCAACTAGGTTGACTGGGATTAACCAAAGGACCAAGTAGATTGAAGATAGTCGGGAACTGCAGCGCCTTACGAATTGGACCAACGAACTTCATCGCCTTTGCAAAAAGTTGAGCATGGAGATAAACGATACCTGCCTCGTCAAGACTTCTATTCAGTTTGTCGATGTCGTCGGTGAATTTGATGCCGTGATGGGCAATCACGTTCGAAGCACCGCTGACAGAAGTTGCAGCATAGTTACCGTGCTTGGCTACCTTATAGCCTGCTCCGGCGATGACGAAACATGAGGTCGTTGAGATGTTAAAGGTATTCTTGCGGTCGCCACCCGTACCGACAACGTCGATGTAGCGGTCTGCATTCAGGATTGCGGGAACACCAGTTTCTAAAATACCGTCGCGAAAGCCGAGTAACTCGTCGACCGTTACGCCACGCATCTGCAGAGCCGTCAGCAGGGCAGTAATCTGCTCCGTGGGATACTCACTCTGAGTGATACCAATCAGAATGTTCTTCATTTCTTCACGAGAAAGTTCCTCGTGGTTCAGCATCCTGTTTAGGATGTCTTTCATTGTCTGTGCCATATCTTTTACTTTTTTCGTTATGTCGTTATTACGCCCTAAAGAAAAAGCCAGTTCTGCAGCATCTTCTTGCCGTCGGGTGTCAGCACACTCTCGGGGTGAAACTGGATGCCGCGGATGTTGAGTGTCTTATGCTTCAGTGCCATAATCTGTCCCTCGTCGCTCTCTGCAGTAATCTCGAGACAGTCAGGGAATCCATCCTTTGAGACCACCCATGAGTGGTAGCGCCCCATCGTGATACGACTGGGAAGTCCCCCAAATATCTCATCGTTGCCTAGTTGTGTCCCTTCCGTGGCTACTCCGTGGAATACGTCACTGAGATTCTCCAGCTTACCGCCGAACACCTCACCGATGGCCTGATGACCCAGACAAACACCTAGAATAGGTTTCTTGCCGGCATAAGTACGGATGACATCCAACAGTAGACCTGCCTCGGAGGGAATGCCAGGTCCTGGCGAAAGGATAATCTTGTTGAATCCTTCCAATTGCGATAGTTCGAATTGGTCGTTTCTATATACGGTCACCTCTGCGCCCAGTTCTTTGACCAAGTGCGCTAGATTGTAGGTGAACGAATCGTAATTGTCTATAATAACTATCTTCATAATCTTACATTTTTTCAGCCATAAGAATAGCGCGACGCAGCGCACCAAGTTTGTTGTTTACTTCCTGAAGTTCATAGTCTTCGTTGCTCTTTGCTACAATACCACCGCCAGCCTGAAACCAGAGTTCACCATTACGTGATACGAATGTACGGATGGTGATGGCTTGGTTGAGGTCACCATTCAGTCCGATGTAGCCAATACAACCGCCGTAAGCTCCACGGTTATGCGGTTCATACTCAGAGATGAGTTGCATTGCACGCACTTTCGGTGCACCGCTCAGTGTACCGGCTGGGAACGTATCGATAAATGCCTTGATAGGATCAGCCCCCTCGTTCAGTTCTCCACTAACGCGGCTCACGAGGTGGATGACATGAGAGTAATATTGCAAGTCTTTATAGAAGTCAACCTTCACGCCATGACAGTTGCGACTTAGGTCGTTGCGTGCCAAGTCTACCAGCATTACGTGTTCTGCATTCTCTTTTGGATCGTTGCGTAGATATTCTGCCCCCTTACGGTCTGCCTCTGCATCACCCGTTCGTTTGGTGGTCCCAGCGATAGGATCGATATAGGCTTTATTACCCTCGATGCGGCAGTGTGTCTCGGGTGACGAGCCGAAGATGCGGAAACCTCCGAAGTCGAAATAAAACAGATAGGGTGATGGATTGATACTACGCAGGGCGCGATAGAGTTTGAAATCGTCACCTTCAAATTTCTGGATAAAGCGTCGTGAGAGCACAATCTGGAAGACATCGCCACGCAGACAGTGCTTAATGCCTCGGCGGATATTCTCCTTATGCTGCTCGTCAGTCAACGGACTTATTGTCTCTCCTACAGGATGGAAATCATAGGCTTTGACATTTGCCTTATTCATCTGTTTGAGAATCTCTGCGAGTTCCGAACTCTCAGTCCCCTCAGAAAGTGCAACCACCGTCAATTGATTATTAAAATGATCAAAAACAATGATATCCTTATATAATATATATAGCATATCGGGAGCATCGTTCTTTTCTTGTGTCTCGTCCTTGACAGCGATATTCTCAAAATAGCGGATAGCGTTGAAGGAAGTATAGCCGTATAGACCGCAATAGTTGGAATAGTCGCCCTCTACCTTGATATGGTCGATGAGGGAATGGATGGCTTCCGCTGTCCCAAAGTCCTTGTCTATCTGATGGCGTTCGTTCTTACCATTAGGGAATGAAACCATCGCTTCACCATGGCTGATGGCGACACTTGCTATTGGATTGATACCGATGAACGAACGGGAATTATCCTTATCATGATAATCGGAACTCTCCATCAGCACACTCTGCGGATAGATGTCACGCAGTCGCATATATACTCCTACTGGGGTATAGAGGTCGGCGAGAATCGTTTTACTGCTTGTTGTATATTTAAAAGTTTCCATATTCTCCAGCCATTTGTTTATTGTTCAAATATGTCTCTACATCTTTATCACCACGACCGCTGACTGTCAGTACGACAACATCGTCTTTCTTAAACGATACCTTGTCGAGTGCGGCAATGGCATGAGCACTTTCTAAGGCAGGGATGATACCTTCCATTCGGGTGAGTTCATAAGCGGCTTTCACTGCCTCGTCGTCATTGATGGAATATACGGTAGCACGATGTTGTGAGGCAAGATTGGCATGCATGGGACCGATACCTGGGTAGTCCAGTCCTGCAGAGATAGACTCTGCCTCAATGATTTGTCCGTCGGGGGTTTGCATGACCAAGGTTTTCGAACCATGAAGGATGCCAAGTCTGCCGGCATGGATGGTTGCAGCCGTATGTCCTGTGTCGGCTCCTTGTCCACCTGCTTCAGCAAGGATAATCTTCACACGCTCATCATCAATATAGTGGTAGATGGTACCTGCTGCATTACTGCCGCCTCCTACGCATGCCATGAGGACATCAGGATAGTCACGATCGATTTTCTCCTGTAACTGTTCCTTGATTTCTGCAGAAATGATACTTTGCAGACGTGCTACCATATCAGGGTAGGGGTGTGGCCCCACGGTAGAACCGATGATATAGAAGGTATCGGCGGGATGACAACACCAGTCGCGGATGGCTTCGTTGGTGGCGTCTTTCAAAGTCCAGTTACCTGTCTTCACAGGACGAACTTCTGCACCCAACATCTTCATGCGTTCCACATTGACGTGTTGGCGTTCTACATCCAGGGCACCTTGATAAACGACACAGGGCATATCCATCAGCGCACAGACAGTTGCAGTTGCCACACCATGCTGTCCGGCACCCGTCTCTGCAATGATACGTTTTTTACCCATCTTCTTTGCCAGCAGGATTTGTCCAATGGTGTTGTTGATCTTGTGGGCACCAGTGTGATTCAGGTCCTCTCGCTTCAAATAGAGCAGACAACCGTATTTCTCACTCATGCGCTTGGCAAGATAGAGGGGGGAGGGACGTCCTACATAATCACGGAGTAACTCCATGTACTCTTTCTTGAATTCATCAGATTCAATGATTGGCAGGTATTCTTCCTGCAACTTCTTGACGGTCGCATAGAGAATTTCTGGTACGTAGGCACCTCCAAATTCTCCGTAGAATCCTTTCTCGTCAACTAAAAATGTTTTCTTCATATATTTCTTGTTTTTGATTATCTATTAAAAAGAGGCTCGTCGCGTTAACGACGAGCCTCTCTATGTCAATGATCAACACACGGCTTCGTACCTCGCGACTATTACAATCTCGAGTTACGCCACCACCATGCATTCATCAATCTTGTCATTTTATAACTTTATAAGTTTTTGTTTACGGCTGCAAAAGTACATATAATTATGATAATCTGCAAATTTTTCATTGATTTTTTTTACGTTTTGAAATAAAATTGGCTAAAAATTTGCAAATTTGCTGATTAAGTACTATATTTGCCCCCGATAAGCCTTTGTCGGCAATTGCCGGACTATCTTATCACACAAGATTATGAAGTGAGGTTGGTAGCGTCCTGCACCAACCTCTTTATATATAAAAATATGTCCAATCGCAAGGTTGGACATATTTTATTTTGTAATTAGGGAGGGAGAGTGTTATACTTCCCAGCCAATGGCGGAAGCACCAAGAACAGCGGCAGAGGCTCCGTCAAGTCCGCTGATGAGGAATTGCGCCTTACCTTTGAAGATGTTCATGACAGACTCTTCATATGCCTTCTTGATGGGGTTCATAATCAGGTCGCCTGCCTTTACCATTCCACCGAAGAAGATGAATGCTTCAGGACTTGAGAATGCGGCGAAGTCTGCACAAGCCTCACCCAGCATCTTGCCAGTAAACTCATAGATTTCTTTGGCCAATTCGTCGCCCTTGCTGGCAGCAATGCTGACATCGAGTGACGTGATGTCTTCAGGATTCATCTCGCGAAGCAGTGACGGACGGTCTGTCTTTGCCAACAATTCACGAGCCGTACGAGCAACGCCTGTGGCGGAACAGTATGCCTCCAGACAACCTGTGCGTCCACAACCACAACTACGACCTTCTTTGCCGCGTACCATGATGACATGGCCCAGTTCGCCTGCAAATCCGTCGTGGCCGTATAGCAACTGTCCATTAACGACAATACCGGAGCCAACACCCGTTCCCAGTGTGATGACGATGAAGTTCTTCATGCCGCGTGCCACGCCGTATACCATCTCACCAATGGCTGCTGCATTAGCATCATTGGTCAGTGCGACGGGAATGCCAAGTGCGTCGCTAAACAATTTTGCCAAGGGAACAACACCATTCTTTGCCCATGAGAGGTTGGGGGCAAACTCAATAGTGCCGTTGTAGTAATTGCCGTTGGGGGCACCAATACCCATAGCTTTGATTTTGCTGATGCCGCCTACTTGCTCAATAATCACTTGCAAGGCCTCCACGCAGGCTGCAACATAGTCTTCTGCCTTCTCGTAACTTCCCGTCTTAATGGCGGTTGTTGCTTTGATTTCACCACGTGCATCTACAATGCCGAATACGGAGTTTGTTCCACCTAAGTCTAAACCGATGACATACGGTTTGATGTTTGCTTGGTCGTTCATAATTTTGTAGTTTATATTGTTATTTGACTTTTAGATTAAGACAGCCACAAAGATATGAAAAAAGTGGGATATGACAAAGTTTTATGATGAAAAACTGATGATTTCGTTAAAAAATTAGTACCTTTGGGATACCCCGAAGGTACTTTCGCTCGAAAATGCTCAAATAATATTTGGCATTTTGCTCGCTTATTCGTACCTTTGCATCCGTAATGGCATTTCCTATACATATAAATATTGTAGATTTGGTGTTCAAGGGCATGTTGATTGGAATGATTGCCTCGGCACCGATGGGACCTGTTGGCGTGCTTTGTGTGCAGCGTACGTTGAACAAAGGACGGTGGTATGGTTTTGTGACGGGTATAGGAGCAGCTATCAGTGATATTCTCTATGCTGGAGTTACGGGCTTTGGGATGGCTTTTGTCATGGACTTTATCAACAACGAGCAGAACAAGTTTTATCTTCAGATTATTGGTAGTGTAGTATTGCTCGCTTTTGGTATCTTTACTTGGCGCAGTGATCCTACGAAAAACATGCACCGTTCGGGAGTGCAGCGTGGCACATTATGGTATAATATGTGGACGGCATTTTTGGTGACCTTTTCTAATCCGTTGATTATCTTCCTGTTCATGGGTCTCTTCGCTCAGTTTGCTTTCGTCATTCCCGATCGTCCGTTTGAGATGCTGATAGGTTTTGCCAGTATTGTAGGCGGTGCCTTGTTATGGTGGTACGGATTGTCATGGCTGGTAGATAAGATTCGTGGTATCTTTGATGATTCAGGCATTCGTATCATCAATCAGATTATTGGTGCTATCGTTATTATTTTCTCCGTCATCTTCCTTTTCGGAACCTTCACCAATCTTTATCGTTTTTAATAGGCTATGTTGATTGCACAGGAATTGAGACGTAAGAATATTGCCGAATACTTGCTGTATATGTGGCAGGTAGAGGATACCATTCGAGCTTTTGACTGCTCATTGAGCCGTATTCGTCGTGAGTATATCGACCGTTTTGACTATACCGACGAACAGAAAGAAGACGAGGCAGACTGGTATGGTAATCTCATTCGTATGATGAACAGCGAGGGATGTCGTGAGAAAGGACATTTGCAGATTAATAAAGTAGTGTTGCAGCAGTTGGAGGAATTACATGCTCAGTTGCTTTCGTCGTCCAAGTTCCCTTTCTATAATGCTGAGTATTATAAGGTGTTACCCTATATCGTAGAGTTGCGCAATCATGGTGCCAACAAAGAGGAGAACGAGGTGGAGACCTGCTTTAACGCCTTGTATGGCGTGATGATGCTCCGCTTGCAGAAGAAGGATATTTCACCGGATACGCAGCATGCCGTCAAGGAGATCAGTACTTTTATCGGTATGCTGAATGACTATTATTTGAAAGACAAACAGGAACCTTTAGAGTTTGAGTAATATGAACATATTGATTACGGGCTGTAATGGTCAGTTGGGAAACGAGATGCAGTTGCTGGAAAAGGAGAATCACCAGCACGTGTGGTTCAATACCGACGTTCAGGAATTGGATATCAGCAACCAACTTGCCGTCGAGCATTTTGTTGCCGAAAACAAGATTGACGGTATTGTCAACTGTGCCGCCTATACTGCTGTCGACAAGGCTGAAGAGAACAAGGAACTGTGTACAACGTTGAATACCGTCGCACCTGCCTATCTGGCAGCTGCCGTGGAGAAACGTGGTGGTTGGATGATTCAGATATCTACGGATTATGTGTTTGACGGAACCAAACATACACCCTATGTGGAAACAGATACCCCCAGTCCTGACAGCGTTTATGGTTCTACCAAACTGGCAGGCGAGTTAGGTGTGACGAAGTTCTGCAAGAAGTCGATGATTATCCGTACGGCATGGTTGTATTCGTCTTTCGGCAACAACTTCGTGAAGACGATGATCCGTTTGGGCAAGGAGAAACCCGAGTTGGGCGTGATCTTCGACCAGATAGGTACACCGACCTATGCCCGTGACCTCGCAGCGGTAATCATGACGGCGGTTAACAAGGGTATTGTTCCGGGCGTCTATCATTATTCCAACGAGGGCGTTATTTCGTGGTATGACTTTACCAAGGCAATTCATCGTATTGCAGGTATCACCACTTGTCATGTCCGTCCGTTGCATACCTCAGAGTATCCCACACCCGCCAACCGTCCACACTATTCGGTATTGGATAAGACGAAGATTAAACAGACCTATGGTATTGAGGTGCCTTATTGGGAAGAGAGCCTCGAAGTTTGTATTGAAAAATTGAAGGATTAAAGAATTGAAGAATTGAAGATTGAATGAATCAGGAGATTGAAAGAAGAAGAACATTTGCGATTATCAGTCACCCGGATGCCGGTAAGACAACACTGACGGAGAAGTTCCTGTTGTTTGGAGGTCAGATACAGGTGGCTGGTGCAGTCAAGAACAATAAAATCAAGAAAACAGCAACTTCCGACTGGATGGATATTGAGAAGCAACGTGGTATCTCGGTGTCCACCTCTGTCATGGAGTTTGATTATACCCCCGATGGTTCGGATATAGAATATAAGGTGAACATCCTCGATACCCCGGGTCACCAGGACTTTGCCGAGGATACCTACCGTACGTTGACGGCTGTTGACTCGGCGATTATCGTGGTAGATGGTGCCAAAGGTGTAGAGACGCAGACACGTAAGTTGATGAATGTCTGCCGTATGAGGAATACACCTGTGATTATCTTCATCAATAAGATGGACCGCGAAGGCCGCGATCCGTTCGACTTGTTGGACGAACTGGAGCAGGAACTGGAAATCAAAGTACGTCCCCTTTCTTGGCCCATCAACCAAGGTGCGAAATTCAAGGGCGTCTATAATATCTACGAGCAGAAGCTCGATTTGTTCACCCCCGACAAGCAGCGCGTGACCGAGAAGGTCAGTGTGGACATCGATAGTCCTGCGCTCGCCGATTTTGTCGGTGAGGATAATGCCGCCAAGCTTCGCGAAGATTTAGAGTTAGTGGATGGCGTCTATCCTGCCTTCGAGGTAGAAACGTACCGTTCTGCCGAGGTAGCACCCGTATTCTTTGGTTCTGCACTGAACAATTTTGGTGTGCAGGAACTGCTGAACTGTTTCGTGGAGATAGCCCCGAGTCCTCGTGATACGAAGGCAGAGGAGCGTATGGTCAAGCCCGATGAGTCGAAGTTCACAGGTTTCATCTTCAAGATTACTGCCAATATCGACCCCAACCATCGTTCGTGTATCGCCTTCTGTAAGGTGTGCTCGGGTAAGTTCGTGCGCAACCAGCCTTATCTGCATGTGCGTCAGGGCAAGACATTGCGCTTCTCGTCGCCTACGCAGTTCATGGCGCAACGCAAGTCTACCATTGATGAGGCGTGGCCTGGAGATATCGTTGGTCTGCCCGACAATGGTATCTTTAAGATTGGTGATACGCTGACGGAAGGTGAACAGTTGCATTTCCGCGGACTGCCTTCGTTCTCACCCGAACTCTTTAAGTATATTGAGAATGACGACCCGATGAAGGCAAAGCAATTACAGAAGGGTATCGACCAGTTGATGGACGAGGGTGTCGCCCAGTTGTTTGTCAACCAGTTCAACGGTCGTAAGATTGTGGGTACCGTCGGACAACTGCAGTTCGAGGTCATCCAGTATCGCTTGGAGAACGAATACAATGCTAAATGCCGCTGGGAACCCGTTCATCTTTACAAGGCGTGTTGGATAGAGAGCGACGACGACAAGGAGTTGGAGAACTTCAAGAAGCGCAAGTACCAGTATATGGCGAAGGACAAGGAAGGTCGTGATGTCTTCCTTGCCGACTCAGGCTATGTACTCAGTATGGCGCAAGAGGACTTCAAGCATATCAAGTTCCATTTCACCTCAGAGTTCTAATGACAAGAGAACAAGATATCAAGAATGCAGTGGAAGTGCTGCGGAAGGGTGGGGTAATTCTCTACCCGACGGATACGGTGTGGGGCATCGGTTGTGATGCTACCAATGAAGAGGCGGTAAAGCGAGTGTATGACATCAAGCAGCGTGACGATTCGAAGGCAATGATTTGTCTGGTCGACTCGGATGCCCGTCTGCAACGGTATGTGCGACAAGTGCCTGATGTGGCGTGGCAGTTGATTGACAGCCTGAAGGATGTTTCCAGCGATACCGTCGCCGAAACGGCTCGTCCCACGACGCTGATTCTTGACGATGCCGTAAACCTTGCAAAGAATCTCATTGCAGAGGATGGCAGCATTGCGCTTCGTATTACCAACGAGCCTTTCTCGAAGGAACTCTGCTACCGATTCCAAAAGGCATTGGTCTCTACTTCGGCGAATATCAGCGGTGAGCCTGCCGCCCAGAATTATTGCGACATCGACTCGCGTATCATCGAGGCGGTTGATTATGTATGCTGGTCGCGCCGTCAGGAGCATAAGCCGCACAAACCTTCGAGTATCATCCGACTGAGGGAGAACGGCGAGGTGACCGTTATCCGTAAATAATCAAAACCATCATCAGCGACGCCGTCAGGCGGAGGCAATGAGCAGTCTGCCTTTGCCTGCAAGAGGGGCTTCGATGCGCAGACCATGGGCACGGAGCAGGATTTCCATGCCTGCAGCACCGTAAGGCAGGTGGCAGAATGTACTCTCTGGCACCAGCACACGACCGCCCTCACGCACTTTACTCAGAAACATAAAAATCTGTTGGGTGACACTCTCCATGTCTGCAAAGGTCTCGGGGCGACTAAGGTCAAGAAGGATATTGTTGTAACAGTCGTATGCGGAGGACAGACCTTTGCCGTTGATAACGACAGCACCAGGAGCCTCTGTCTCCGTGTCGCTGAACACCAATGTGCTGCCATGACAGCCGGTTTCTTTCATGAGTACATCGAGCGGAATGCGTGGAGCATGGATAGAAGTCTCTGGCTTTAATTGGTTGAACAGCATCTCAGGATATTTCATCTCCAGTATGTGTAGGAAGGCACAATCCTCCTTTACCACACGTTCATCGTCATGAACCAGATAGACGACACCACCAGTGGTTTCTAAATCACGTGTATGGGACAGGAAAGGATCACGTCCTAGTCGATCGAATACACTGTAGAAGTAACTGGGCAACTGGCGTACCAGTTGAAGGACGGGAGCAGAATCCAGCGTAACGTCGTCAGGCAGGATAAACAATTTGATCATGCCCTTACGTAGTGGACGGTATGGCTTCAAGCGTTCCTGCTCAAACTTGACAGGATCAAGGTAGGCATCAAGGGCGGAATCCGTCTCATGCTGACCAAATATCTTTTCCAAGTACTGACGTGTCTGACCGGCACCCATAGGGCGGCAGTTGACTTCAATAAGCACAGGACCCTTCTCGTCTACCATATATTCTCCATGTACGGGACCATACTGGATACCAATAGCATCCAGCACGTCGTAGGCATAGCGTACGATGGCGGAATCACCAACATCTAGACGGTTCACCGTCTCCATGTAATTGTAGATATTACTACCGTTCATTTGCAACTTGTCATAGAAACACATCGAGACCAGACGATGCTTACCAGCGCACGAAACGGTGTTGACGATGTATTCCTTTCCGACGATACGTTCCTGCATGAGGATGTCGCCCACGTTTTCGTCGTCCGCAGACTGGGCGAGTTCCTCGCGCACGGCATCCATCAACTCGTCGTACCCTTCACAGAAATGCAACCCCAACGTACCAGAGCCACGGGCACGCTTGATGACGGTGTGCTTGGTGTCAAGTTCCTTATAGAAAGCCTCTGCCTCTGCCTCGCTACGGATAATCTGTCCGCGAATGTAGCGTATGCCATGGTCAGCAAGTGCCTGCTGCATCTCGTTCTTCCGCGTCATCTTGCCGATGATGGACCATGGGTTACCGGGAAGACCGAGGTCGGAACTCAGATGCGTGGCAAGTTCGACACCGAACTCGCTGCCTGCCACAACGACCACAGGATCGTAGGCACGTACCTGTTCCAGAATAACGTTGTAATCCTTATTCGCCCTAATACAGGGAGTGCCCTCAGGAAGTCGCTGACGTGCTATCTTCTGAGCCTCCTGAAACAGTGCACGATCCTCTTCTGTTCCAGGATACAGTGCTTCTACTACTACGGGCTTGTAGCCACGAGCCAATACGTCCTCCACGTAATTGAATCCCGTGGAGAGAATCTCTACGATGACAATATGTTTTTTCATTGTAATATGTTTATGTCAATCCGACTTTCTCTACTTATTTAGTTGCAAAGATAGTGAAAGAAAAGCGAAAACCCAAGTTTTTTCTTTGAATTTTACTCACTTATTCGTACCTTTTTCGTACCTTTGTACCTGCTAATGGAACAACAAACAGAAAGAATGGAGAGACCGACATGGTTGCAACGCCTGCACGAATGGCGGGTAGAGCATGTGAGCGACAGGATGTTCCTGTTGGTGCTCGCTTTCTTTGTCGGTCTGTTTGCCGCCGTAGCCGCTTATATCCTCCATGGGATGATCAACCAGATTGTTGCCCTGTTGACGGGACAGTTCTCCGTGACGAGTTATAACTGGCTGTATCTGGTCTATCCCGTCATCGGTATCTATCTGACATCGCTCTTTGTCCGTCATATCGTGAAGGATAATATCTCGCATGGCATCACCCGTATCCTCTATGCGATCTCCTCGAAGAAATCACGACTGAAGCCCCATAACACATGGTCGTCGGTCATTGCATCGGCGATTACCATCGGCTTTGGTGGATCAGTGGGAGCCGAGGCACCTATCGTGTTGACGGGTTCTGCCATTGGTAGTAATTTGGGACAGTTGTTCAAACTCGATAGCAAGACGCTGATGACACTGGTGGGCTGTGGTGCTGCCGGTGCTATTGCTGGTATCTTTAAGGCACCGATAGCAGGACTGGTGTTTACGTTGGAAGTGTTGATGATCGATTTGACGATGGCATCCCTATTGCCCATCCTTATCTCGTGTGTGACGGCGACGTGCTTCACCTATATCTTCAGTGGTAATGCGGTGCTGTTCTCGTTCCATCTCGACAGTGACTGGACGGTGCAGCGAGTGCCTGCCACCATCCTGCTGGGTATCTGTTGTGGACTGGTGAGTCTCTATTTTATCCGCACAATGAATGCCTGCGAGGATATGTTTGCCCGTTTCAAGGACAAACCCTACGTGCGACTGCTGATTGGCGGTGCCATCCTGAGTACATTGATTTTCCTCTTTCCGTCGCTCTATGGTGAAGGCTATCACTCCATCAACCTGTTGCTGAACGGTAAGACGGAGGCCGACTGGAACCAGATATTAGACAACTCGCTCTTCTACGGACATACGGAATACCTGATAGGTTATTTGGCATTGGTGCTCTTCACGAAAGTGTTTGCCACCAGTGCTACGAACGGCGGAGGTGGCTGCGGTGGTACGTTCGCACCCTCGTTGTTCATTGGTTGTTTTACGGGATTCCTGTTCTCCCGCTTGTGGAACATGCACCAGATTGGTGTCTATGTGCCGGAGAAGAACTTCGCCCTGTTGGGTATGGCGGGTGTGATGTCGGGTGTGATGCATGCCCCGCTGACGGGCATCTTCCTGATTGCGGAGATAACCAGTGGTTATAACTTGTTCATGCCGCTGATGATAGTCTCCGTTTTTGCTTACCTGACTATCATCATCTTCGAACCGCATAGTATCTATGGTATGCGTCTTGCCCGTCAGGGAAAACTGATTACGCATCATACCGACCATGCTGTACTGACGCTGATGAGTTTGGATTCTGTCATCGATCGCGACTATCAGGCAGTAGACCCTGATATGGAACTGGGACAGATGGTACATAAGATTAGCCGTTCAAAAAACAGTGTATTGCCAGTAGTGGATGCCGCAGGTATGTTGCTGGGCGAGGTCAACATCACGAAGATTCGTCATGTGGTATTCCGCACGGAACTATACCATCATTTCAAGGCAAACCAGTTGATGACGGCTCCTGCCGCCGTACTGACCGACGGTACTCCGATGGCAGATGTGATGCGGACGTTTGAAAGGACACGTGCCGATTGGCTCCCTGTGCTGGATGGAGAGCGTAACCTGAAGGGGTATATCTCCAGAAAGCGCGTGTATGATATGTATCGTAAGATGGTTCATGACTTTAGCCAAGATTAGGCGGACAGACGGGCTTCGCCCTAATTGAAAGTTGATAATTGATAATTGACAATGATAAAGAGTGATTTGCGAATTGTGTTCATGGGAACACCGGAGTTTGCGGTAGAGACACTGAAGGCTTTGGTGGAGAACGGTTATCAGGTGGTGGCAGTAGTAACACAGCCTGATAAACCGGTAGGGCGCCATCAGACAGAGATGCAGCCATCAGCCGTAAAGCAATATGCCCTGTCGCAAGGACTGCCGGTGTTGCAACCCGAAAAGATGAAAGACCCTGAGTTTGTGGAACAGTTGCGTTCTTATCAGGCAAACCTTCAGGTGGTGGTTGCTTTCCGTATGTTGCCCGAGATTGTATGGGCGATGCCTGAGTACGGTACGTTTAATGTCCATGCAGCACTGTTGCCGCAATACCGTGGGGCGGCTCCCATCAACTGGGCTGTTATCAACGGTGAGACGCAGACGGGTGTGACGACTTTTTTCCTCGATCATGACATCGATACAGGACGTATTATCATGAAACTGCCTTTCGATATTCCTGACGATGCTGATGTGGAATATGTCTATGACGGACTGATGCATCTCGGTGCAAAGATCTGTTTGGAGACGTTAGAGCGTGTAATCGCAGCAGACGGACATCCCGAAACGATTGCCCAGGAGGACATACCTCTCACCTCTCACCTCTCACCTCTCACCTCTTTGAAGCCCGCTCCCAAAATCTTTAAGGAAACATGTGAGGTTGATTGGTCGAAACGTGGCAAGCAGGTCTATGACTTCGTACGTGGATTGAGTCCGTATCCGGGTGCATGGACGACGTTAGTGGCACCAGACGGCAAGGAAACGGTATTGAAAATCTATAAAACCAGCAAGACGGGCGATGACTGTCATGCGGAGGCTGGTCAACTGAAGATGGACGGCAAAAGACTGCTTGTGGCTACTGCAGATGAGTGGTTGAGTGTCGAAGAACTTCAACTGGCAGGCAAGAAACGCATGGCTGTGCGTGACTTCCTGAACGGTATGAAAGATATCGAATCGTATCATTTAAAATAAATAATGTTAATTATATAATAAATAAAAAGGGCTGTTCGTTTCTAAAGTAGGAATTAATAAAGCAGAATGCCTATGCAGATTTTTACTCAAGACAACTTAATTCAGCCCAAAGAGTCGACCATCCTTTTTATTAAGCAGATGGCTCGAATGTACAGGACAGTTAAGAACCCAGACAATACCTTTATGGTACAAGGTCTGAATTAAAGAACGTATATGACGAAAGTATCTCCTTCTTTACTCGCTGCCGATTTCCTGCATCTCGACCGCGACATTGAAATGATTAATCGTAGTGAGGCCGACTGGCTTCATCTGGATGTGATGGACGGTGTGTTTGTACCTAACATCTCCTTTGGCTTCCCCGTTTTGGAGGCAGTTGCTGCTAAATGTACGAAACCCCTCGATGTACATTATATGATTGTGCAGCCCGAGAAGTATGTTCAGCGGACGGCTAAACTGGGTGCCATGATGATGAACGTGCATTATGAGGCATGTACCCATCTGCATCGTACCGTTCAGGAAATCCACGATGCAGGGATGAAAGCAGGAGTTACTTTGAATCCCTCTACACCCGTATCGATTTTGGAAGACATCCTCTGTGATGTGGATATGGTACTCCTGATGAGTGTCAATCCTGGTTTTGGCGGTCAGAAATTCATCGAGAACACCATCCAGAAGGTTCAATGTCTGCGCCGCATGATTCAAGAGAAAGGCTGTCAGACGTTGATAGAGGTTGATGGCGGCGTACAGGAAGAGACTGCACCACGCCTTGTTGCAGCAGGTGTAGACGTGCTGGTGAGTGGCAGTTACGTGTTCAAGAGTCCCACTCCCGAACAAACGATTAAAGACCTCAGATCCCTTACTCGCTAATAGCTGGCAGCCAATGGTCAACAGCCCTTATAATTCCATATCCAAGAAGATATGGTGTTGCTTTGCCATGCGGCGCATATTAATCAGGGCATAGCGCATACGTCCCAATGAGGTATTGATGCTGACGCCAGTGATCTCTGCAATCTCTTTGAACGACAGGTCCTGGTAGTAGCGCATATAGACTACCTCGCGTTGGGTGGCAGGCAGACTGTCCATCATGTGGCGTACATCGTCCATAATCTGCGAATTGACATATTCGCTTTCCCTGTTTCCTTCTGTAAGAGCGTCGTTGCGCAGATGACTTAGGTCATTCTCGCTGTTGGGTTCTACAATATGCTCGCTCTTCTGTCGACGATAGCGGTCCATGATGACATTATGGGCAATACGTGTCGACCAAAAAGAGAACTTTCCGGAATCAGTGTACTTGCCTTCCTGTAGTTTGATGATGATCTTGACAAAGGTGTCCTGGAACACATCATTCGCCAATTCATGGTCACCGACCACAAACAGAATATAATTAAATAACTTTTGCTGGTTTCTTGCCAACAACTCATCGAATGCCTTATTATCACCAGCTGAATAGAGAAGAGCTAACTCCTCATCAGTGTGACTTGCATATGTCTTCATACTCAAATAATTTTTTATTCTGAGGTAGAAGCTGTTTCGATAGGCAATTTCTTTTAAGTTATTAACAATATTTATTATTTCGCCTGCAAAAATAAGTAAAAATATTTTTCCGACCAAATAAAATGCAATAAAATTGAGGATTTTCCGATATTTTGTTATATCTTTGTGCAATATTTGTAACCTAAAAAGGAAATAAACATATGCTGAAACTATTTGTTCCTGGGCGTCTTTGCCTATTCGGAGAGCATACAGACTGGGCAGGTCACTATCGTACGATGAATGCTGACATCCTGCCAGGTGCAGCCATTGTGACAGGTATCGAGCAGGGTATCTACGCTGAAGTAGAGAAATCGTCTATCTTTGAAGTCCATAGTGAGGCTTCTGCGATGGAAACGGAATGGCGTGACTTCTCCTGCCGGATGACGGAAAAGGAATTGAAACGTGTCGCCAAGTCAGGTTCTTTCTTCTGTTATTGTGCAGGTGTTGCCAGTTATATGTTGGAATGGTATAAGGTAGGCGGTGTCCGTATCCGGATTACAGATATGACATTACCGATGAAGAGTGGACTGTCTTCTTCGGCAGCAATTTGTGTACTTGTCGCGCGCGCGTTCAACTTATTATATAATCTCAATCTTAACACGTTGGGCGAAATGAACATCGCCTACGTGGGTGAGTTGCGTACAGCCTCTCGTTGTGGTCGATTGGATCAGGCGTGTGCCTTTGGTGTGAAGCCTAACCTGATGACTTTCGACGGTGATGAGATTGAAGTTCGTTCCCTGAACGTGAAGAAGCCGCTGTATTGGGTCTTTGCAGACTTGTGTGCAGAAAAGGATACGATTAAGATTCTTTCTGATTTGAACAAGTCATACCCTTTTGCAACGACAGAGGAAGAAAAGAACTTGCAGAAGGCATTAGGTGAATGGAACCATGATATTGTCAATCGCGCTATCAAGTATATGGCGGCGGGTAAAGCCGAGGCTCTTGGTAAATTGATGACAGAGGCAGAGGATATGTTTGACAAATATGTCGCTCCGATGTCTCCTGCCTTGTGGGCTCCCAAACTTCATCAGGTGTTACAGGACCCGCAGATACAGCCGATGGTATATGGCGGCAAGGGCGTCGGTTCTCATGGTGACGGCTCTGTACAGTTCCTTGCCCGTTCGGCGGAAGACCAGCGGCAGTTGGTAGAGTATTTAAATGCACAAGGGATGCGTGCCTATCAGTTGACACTGAATCCCGTACACACAGTACGTCGTGCCATCATTCCGGTAGCAGGATTCGGTACTCGTCTGTATCCTGCCACCCGTGGTTTGAAGAAAGATTTCTTCCCGATACCTTGTCCCGATGGCTTGGTACGACCAGTCATCCTGATCTTGTTGGAGGAACTGGTGAAGAGTGGCGTCGAGGAGATCTGTCTGGTGCTCGGTTCCGAAGAAGAGCGCATCCAATATACGGACTTCTTTGAACGTCAATTGTCTGAAGAACACTTGCGCAAGTTAAACAAGGAAGCGCAGGAATATGAAAACCGCATCCTCGATATCGGTAAACGCCTACGCTATGTCTACCAGCATGAGAAACGCGGTTTTGGCCATGCTGTCTATCAGGCTGCCGAGTTTGCCAACAACGAACCGGTGCTGTTGCTGTTGGGCGACACGATTTACCGTAGCAAGTCTAACAAGCCTTGTGCTTTGCAGATGATAGAAGAGTATGAACGGTATAACTCGTTGATGGTCAGTATCCATCCCGTTCCCCTTTCGAAAGTCAGTCATTACGGCATCTTGAGTGGTGTATGGGAAGATAAGGAGCATACCATTCTCAGTGTCTCCAGTATGAACGAGAAACCAAAAGCCAGTTATGCGGAGGAATTCTTAGGTGTTCGAAATAAAGATGGTGAGAAGGAGTATTACAGTGTCTTCGGTCAGTACATCCTGACATCGGATGTCTTCGCTCAGTTGGAAAAGGATATCCAACAGGCTGATGCTGATGGTGACAACCAACGCGAAATCGAGTTGACATCCGCTCTGGAAGCAGTTCGTCAGAAGAGTGGTATGATGGGCGTTCGTTTGGATGGTGTCATGTATGACATGGGTAATCCGAAGGCCTTATGTAAATGTGTAGAGCAATACGCTAAATAAAAAGAACAGCGGCGAGAGAATCGCCGCTGTTCTTATTCTGCTAATTGCAATAAGTATTTTCCGTAGTCGTTCTTTGCCATCGGTTCAGCGACTTTGCGCAATTGCTCTTTCGTAATCCAACCGCGCTTGAAAGCAATCTCTTCCAAGCAGGCGACCTTCAGACCTTGACGCTTTTCAATGACCTCAATGAACGTAGAGGCTTCTGATAACGAGTCGTGCGTACCTGTGTCGAGCCACGCAAAACCACGCTGCAAGGTCTGTACCTTCAGACTCTTCTGCTTGAGGTATTCCTGATTGACGGTCGTGATCTCTAACTCACCACGGGCACTGGGTTTGATGTTTTTGGCGATCTCTACCACACTGTTGGGATAGAAATAGAGTCCGACAACGGCGTAGTTGGACTTCGGATGAGCGGGTTTCTCCTCGATACTCAGGCAGTTACCTTCTGCATCAAACTCGGCAACACCGTAACGCTCGGGATCGTTTACGTAATAGCCGAAGACAGTAGCCTGTCCGTATTTCTCGGCATTTTCTACACTCTGTTTGAGCAGTCCTGTGAAACCGCTACCGTAAAAGATATTGTCGCCCAACACGAGACATGCACAATCATCACCGATAAACTTCTCGCCAATGATGAATGCCTGAGCAAGTCCGTCGGGGGAAGGCTGCTCCGCATATTCGAAATGAACACCCAAATCGGAGCCGTCGCCCAAGAGTCTCTTGAATCCAGGTAAATCGTATGGGGTAGAGATAATCAGAATCTCACGGATACCTGCCAGCATCAAGGCTGAGATGGGGTAGTAAATCATGGGTTTGTCGAAGATGGGAATCAGTTGTTTACTAATTCCTTTGGTGATGGGGTAGAGACGCGTACCGCTACCACCGGCTAATACAATACCTTTCATCATATCTATTTTTAAGTATATTTCCGTTGCAAAGATAGTAAATAATTGATAATTGACAATTGATAATTGATAATTATTTTGTAATTTTGCAGCGTTTAAATAAAATAATTATGGGATTTTTTTCAAAACTATTCGGTCGAAAGACTGGTGAGGAACAACAGAAAACGGGTGGTATGGAAGACTTCATGACCCTCATCCGTGTATATTTTCAAGCAGTAATGGCTGCAGATCTTGGTATTACGAATCTGGCTGCCATGCCCGATCTGCGCATGTTTAAGGCAACCCTTCATGTGCCCACCCAGAACAATAAGCTGGGATTGGCAGAGAAGTCACGTTGTAAGAAGATGCTCATGGGACTCTATGGTATGGACGAGAACTTCACGAAAGAGATTGACCAGAGCATCCGTAAGCGTTGCAAGAGACCACAGGATATCCAGGCCTATATGGTTCAATTCTCTGCTTTCTCGCAGGATCTGATGATGCTGGCTGGTAATCTGATGAAGTTTAAACTCCGTGTTCCGAGTTTCTTCAAGAAGGCGATTTATTCGATGACGGAGAAGACGGTTAATGATATTTTCAACAAGAACGACTTCAAAGATGCAGGCGTGATGAAGACCGTTGTCGCTATCCGTCAGTATGACCAAAAGTTAGGTTTCTCTCAGCAATGGGTAACGGATTTCGTATATCGTGTAGTGATGCTTGCCAAAAAGGAAAAACGCGCCGCTGATACCGATACGAAATAAAAAAACGTTAAATATATACTTGAAGCAAAGGTAATTACAAAAATATATACTACCTTTGTAAAATAAAGAGAAGTATCATGACGCCTAATGAGAAAACCATAGCCACGTTCGAGACCCGTATGAGGCAGATGATTCTCCGTTTTCAAGAACTGAAGAAGGAGAAAGAGGAACTATGTGCGGCGATTGAGAAAAACAAGCAGGATATCAAGCAACTGCAGGAAAGGTTGGAACAAGGGCAGAATGACTATAACTCACTAAAGATGGCTAAGATGATTGAGATTACCGATGGTGACTTGGACGGTGCCAAGGAACGATTGTCGAAGCTTATACGTGACGTCAATAAATGCATTGCAATCCTCAGTGACGAAAAGCAATAGGGAAAACAAGCAAGATGGCAGATCAGAACAAACTACATATCAGGCTGCATGTTTATGACGAGGAAATAGAAGTCGTCATTAAGCGAGAGGACGAGGAGTTCTATCGCTTGGCAGCCAAGCTCATCACCGAGCGCTATAATGCTTATGCACAGGCATACAAAGGGCGCAAGAGTGAACATACAATATCGTTGATGACGCTCGTCGACATCGCGTTATTGTATCAGAAAGAGCATTCCCATAATGATACTGCCCCCTATGATGATGTTCTTGCCCGCCTGACCGCTGAGATTGAGGATGCTCTTGGCGACCAGAAATAAGTGGTGTAAGAACATTAACTCAATATATATAATTTATGCTTATTGTACTTATCACAGCCGCTGTGGCTCTCATTATCGGAGGGCTCATCGGATTTTTGATTTTCCGCTTTGTCATTAAAGGAAAATATAATGAGATGGTAAAGGCTGCCAATAAGGAAGCCGAAGTTATCAAGGAAAAGAAACTCTTGGAAGTAAAGGAGAAATTCCTGAACAAGAAGAGTGAGTTGGAGAAGGAAGTGCAGCAGCGCAACCACGCCATCCAGCAGAATGAGAACAAACTGAAGCAGAGGGAGATATCCCTGAACCAGCGTCAGGAAGAACTGGGTCGCCGCAAGAATGAACTCGATAACTTGCAAAACCGTATCGACAACGAGAAGAAGTTGCTCGTTATCAAGAATGAGGAACTGGAGAAGATGCAGATGCAGGAGCGCACGAAACTGGAGGAACTCTCTGGCTTGAGTGCGGAAGAAGCCAAAGCCCGTTTGGTAGAAACCATGAAGGATGAGGCAAAGACTGCCGCTGCCAGTTACATCAACGAGATTATGGACGAGGCAAAACTCAATGCCAATGCCCAGGCGAAGAAGATTGTCATCCAGACCATTCAGCGTGTGGCTACGGAAACGGCGATTGAGAATTCCGTCAGTGTCTTCCATATCGATAACGACGATGTGAAAGGTCGCATTATCGGTCGTGAGGGACGTAACATCCGTGCTTTAGAGGCTGCCTGTGGTGTGGAGATTGTCGTTGACGATACCCCCGAGGCGATTGTTATCTCTGCCTTCGATCCTATCCGTCGTGAAACCTGTCGTCTTGCCCTTCATCAGTTGGTGGCTGACGGACGTATCCATCCTGCCCGTATTGAGGAAGTGGTGGCAAAGGTTAAGAAACAGTTGGAGAACGAGGTCATTGAAACGGGTAAGCGTACGGCTATTGACCTCGGTATTCATGGCTTGCATCCTGAATTGATCCGTATCATCGGTAAGATGAAATACCGTTCTTCCTACGGTCAGAACCTGTTGCAGCATGCACGTGAGACTGCCAATCTCTGTGCAGTGATGGCTGCTGAGTTAGGTTTGAACCCGAAGAAGGCGAAACGTGCTGGACTGTTGCACGATATCGGTAAGGTGCCCGATGAGGACACAGAGGATCCACACGCACTCTATGGTGCCAAGATCGCCGAGAAGTTCAAAGAGAAACCCGACATCTGTAATGCCATCGGTGCTCACCATGACGAGATGGAGATGCAGACATTGTTGGCGCCTATCGTACAGATTTGTGATGCTATCAGTGGTGCCCGTCCTGGTGCCCGTCGTGAAATCGTTGAGGCGTATATCAAGCGTCTGAACGACTTGGAGGCTATTGCCATGAGTTATCCTGGTGTCACCAAGACTTACGCCATCCAGGCTGGTCGTGAGTTGCGTGTCATCGTGGGTGCCGACAAGATGGACGATGCCGAGACCGAGGCATTGAGCGGTGAGATTGCTACGAAGATTCAGAACGAGATGACGTATCCAGGACAGGTGAAGATCACCGTCATCCGAGAGACGCGTTCTGTGGCTTACGCAAAATAAAAGAGAAAAGGCTTGGATTTTTCCAAGCCTTTTTCTTTTCCATTTATCTTTTGTCCATCGGATAATAGACGCCCCAAGAATAGCGCAGGTCGTCCATCATCTTCATGATATACAGTGTTTCGTCGAGTGGCATTGCAGGTGCTTCCGTCCATCCGTTGTTGATGGCTTCTTTGCAAGCCAAGAACTGGTATTCATAACCCGTAATCTGCTGAGGCACCTTGATTTCCTCTACGAAGATACGGTCGCGCTTATAAACCTGTACCGTTTGTGGATTGTTGATATTGTCCACGATGAGATAACCTTCCGTACCGCAAATCGTTCCTTGGTTGTCATTCACGCAACAGGCGGATGACTGGATATTCGCCATGATACCGCCCTTCATATTGAAGGAAATGGTGTTCGTCAGGTCCATACCCGTCTCAGACTTCATACACTGCGACTCAATATGTTCAATCTCTGCATCACAGAACATCCTAACGAAGTTGATGCCATAGACACCAAGGTCCAACAGGGCACCACCGCAGAGGTCTGCCCGCATGATACGCGGCTTGTCGCCCATGCTGTAACCAATACTTGCCGTCAGCAGGCGTAACTCGCCCAGTCGTCCTTCCTTGATAATATTGCGGATGGTCTGTACAATAGGCTGATAGCGTGTCCATATCGCCTCTGCCAAGAAGACTTTCTTCTCTCGTGCTGCATTGACGATGGCAAGGCTCTGCTCATAGTTCGCCATGAAAGCCTTCTCTACCAGACAGGGTTTCCCGTGTTGTATCGCTTCCATCGTTACGTCGAAGTGATGAGAGTGGGGTGTTCCCACATAGATCAGGTCAATATTCTCTGCCGCAATCAGTTCGGCGTATGAACCGTATGCACAGGGAATATCCCACTGTTTGGCAAAAACCTCTGCACGTTCCAGTGAACGTGACGCTACCGCCCGACAAGTCACACCCTCCAATCGTTGTAGGGTATATGCAGCCTTCTCGGCAATCCATCCTGTGGCAATGATGCCAACTCTTAAATCTGTTTGTTCCATAGTTTTTAGTGTTGATTGTTATTTCGTTATGTTGTTATTCTGCTGCGAAGATACGAAAAAAACGATAAAAAGACAAACGAAAGGAATACTTTTTAATTGTTTACGCTTTTATTCGACAGGTGACTGTCAAGAAAAAGTACTGGATTTTATGTTCGGATTTTTAGTGCTTCTAGAAAATCTGAAGGCATTAAAATGCTTGTTTTAAGCAAAAAAAGAGAAAGGATGTATCTTTCAATGAGAAAGTAGGCACCTTTCTACCCGTTTGCTACGTGCAAACGACTCGATAGAAGGCACCTTTCCATCCCAAAGATAGGGGGTAAATCAGGGGTTTTTAGCCCCTTTCCCCCTCTTTTTCTTGGACAAAGACACTCTGAAAACGGATAAGTCGTTATAATTCAAACGATTACTATAACGCCTCAGATTTCACATATTTGCAACCAACTCTAAACAAAAATGAAAAGTGCCCCTTCTACAGAGGCACTTTGTCAAAAGTATTCAAAGATTACAATAGATATTTCACATCACTTAGAAAGCAGGGAACTGCGGATTGTCCGTCTTGCGAACAGCCATACATTCCATTTCTACCAACCAACCAGAACGGCAGACGGGGGCATGGACGATGACGTAAGGCATACCCGAGAAGCGCTCTTCGAAGAGATTACGCACCACCTGATAGTCTGCCAAGTCACGCAGATAGACAATCATATAGCCGACATCCTCGTAACTGCAATCTGCCTCGGCAAGTAGTGTCTCGACATTCTCCCACATGCGTTGGGTCTGCTTGCGGATGTCTTTCGGATACATGATCTCACCCTTGTTATTGATGCTGGCAGTTCCAGAGATATATACCTGACGGCGGTCGGCATAGTCGATATAGGTACCGCGTTCGAAACTGACACCATAGTCGCTGGTGCGGTTCAGGTGGCTTGACGCATAGAGATAGTGTATCTGTTCCTGCTGAACACCTGCAATGGCGTAATTGTCCATCTGCGACAGCACGTTGGGATCAGCCTGTCTGCCACCGATGCCCGTTGAAGCAATGAAATGGGTATTGACGGTCAATCCCTGTGTGAAGAAGAACTGGTTGCGGGCACGCACCACACCGCCATAGTTCAGGTCAACATCGTTGACGAAGATCCAAGTGCGGATGCAGTTGTCCTTCAATGTACACTCCTCTTCCAACAGTTGCATACTGTATTCGTTGAAGAGCAGGCGTGTCTGATACTCAGAGTTGGCTGCCATGTTATGGGCACTGCCGTTCCACAGGTGACGGAAACTACCGTGACGTACTTCATAGAGTCCACTCTTGCCAAGACCAGTCTGCACGTTAGTCATCATATAGACCCAGAGAGCCACCTTTGTACCATCGAGCGGTGCCTGCTGAATGATGCTCTTAGCGCAGTCGGTAACGTCATTTACGATGATTTCATCTGCCTGATTGGCAGCGTCACTGAGGAAATAGCGCTTGAAGACGCTGCGTGCTCCTTTCAGTTCACCATCCAGAAGGGCGTTGTAAGTCTTTAGGATGGCGTCTAACTGCTCAGAATAGGTCAATGTGGCATCGTCCACATGAATCATCACATGATACTCTTTCACCTCAGTGCCGTTGTCGAAACAAGAGACTTCAACACGGGCGTTCTCAAAGGGCAATGTTTTCAATTGAAGGTTCATAATCTTTAAATTTGGGTGCAAAGATACGAAAAATTGACTGCAGAACAAAAAGAATCCGTTCTTTTTTTATGCCGAGATAGAGTATCATGCTCTGTTTACTATTTATAGCAATCGAAGATACTGTTGACGGTGTCGCGGTTCATCTTTGGCGTAAACAGACTGACAATCCATACAACGGGGAAACCGCCGACCATGGCGATGGCACCGCAGTTGATGGGATTGATGGGATTGCCTGCCAGCATATTGACGACGGTAAGACCGACACCCCAGATGAAGCAAGCCCATACAGAACAGGTAGTAACACCACGCCAGTAGAGTCCCAGCATGAAAGGTGCGAGGAAAGCACCTGCCAAGGCTCCCCAAGAGATACCCATCAACTGGGCAATGAACGTCGGGGGATTCAGGGCTATCAACAGCGAAATAACGATGAAGAACATGATCAATACGCGCATCACAACGACCTTGCGGCGCTCAATCTTCTCTGCAACAATATCATCGATGGTTCCTTCTTCTACCTCGCCTGGCTCTGATTTCTTATCGCGATAGATGAGGTCAAGCGTCATCGTACTGGAAGAGGTGAGTACCAATGATGCCAGTGTCGACATCGAAGCACTCAAAACCAACAGTACTACAAGGGCTATCAGTACATCTGGCAGTGTCACCAGCATGGCAGGAACGATGGAGTCGAAGGCAATCTTGCCTGTGGCTTCATTGATAACGGGGTCGTAAAGACGTCCGAAACCGCCGAGGAAGTAACAGCCGCCAGCCACGATGAAGGCGAAAATGGTAGAGATGACGGTGCCGCGCTTGATAGCACTCTCGTCGGTAATCGAATAGAACTTACCTACCATCTGGGGCAGTCCCATCGTACCCAGAGAGGTAAGGATAACAACGCCCAACAATCCCCAAGGATCAGGACCGAACCATGAGGCAAAACCACCATTTACTGACGGGTCGGCATCAGAGGGAATCAACGCCAGTTTATCCACAGCAGCAGAGAGTCCGCCCTGTGCATTCAGTACGGCAAGAATAACAGCCACAATACCAAAGAGCATGATGATGCCCTGGATGAAGTCGTTCATTGCCGTAGCCTTATAGCCACCAATGATGACATAGACAGCGGTGAGGATAGACATGATTACTACGCAGTACTCATAGGGAATGTCGAAACCCATCTCGAAGAGGCGAGAGATACCGCTATAGACACCTGCTGTATAGGGAATCAGGAATACGAAGGCAATGATAGACGCTGCCACGCGCAGTCCTTGGTCGGAGAAACGAGTACCAAAGAAGTCGGGCATGGTGCGTGACTCGATATGCTGGGTCATTAACTTCGTCCTGCGACCTAAGATAATCCAGGCAAGCAATGAGCCGATGATAGCATTACCAATACCAATCCATGCGGACGAGAGTCCATATTTCCAACCAAACTGTCCAGCATAGCCCACAAAGACCACTGCCGAGAAATAACTTGTTCCGAAGGCGAAAGCCGTCAGCCAAGGACCTACGGCGCGACCGCCCAATACGAAACCGTCCACACTGCTGGCCTGTTTACGGGAATAGAGTCCCACACCTACCATCACGACCAGAAAGATGATGGTCAAAAGAACTTTTAAGATCATATTTTTGTTTTTTCGGGATTACGTTATAAGTTATAACGGATTACTTCTTCTTCGCATAATCGAGGCGAATCTGCATCTGTGCCATCACGGCATGACTAGCGTCGTGGGTGAAGGCACCTGCGCTCACTCCAGCACTCTTATAGACATACTGTACTTGGATACGGCATTTCTTAAAGAACCAGTATTGCAGACCTGCAATCACCTTATGCTGGTCGTAGCCCAGTGCGGTATTGAAATTGAAGAAGTCGTAGGAACCTACGAAGTCCAAACCCTTATAGAGAGGAACGGCACCTGTCACATAGGCACCACGGCTGGTAGTGTTCTTGTCTTTACCTTCCACGTATTCACCATGTACATTGAATGCCTTTGATTTATAATCGAAACCTACCGTCCAGCGGTTGCGCTTATAGTCTTCGCCTACCTCAATATCGGGGATATAGGGCGACTCCTTGATGGCGTGGCCGCGTCCAATCTGTCCAGTAGCCACGATATTGAGACCCTTCACGGGACGATATTCCAAACGTCCGATGAAGTCTTTTTCTTTGTTTCCGTCCTTTTTATTGATACCCTGTCCGTTCATGACCTGTGCTTCGTAGCGGAACTTACCGTCGTTGGTCTCACCGAAGATGGAGAGTCCGAGGTCACGACCATACTGTACACCCATCAATGGGTCGCTGCCACAGCCTGTCAGATAGGTTACACCCTCTGAGTAGACATCGATGGCTTCCATCGCAGTAGGGGATAAGGGGTTTTCGAGAGATACGCCGTTCTTAAACTGTCCAAGGCGAACGGTCAAGGCCTTGTTGTTGGTAAAGCGATAGTCGGTGTAGAACTCTTGGACGACACTGGAAAAATCGTGCATGAACAAGAACGACCATCTGTCTGTGATTTGGGCGTTTGCCCAGAAGAGGATACGTTTGAGTTCGAAGGTTCCTTTGTCTTCTCCCCCTTGGTGCGTGTAGTTGAAGCCGCCTTGTGCGTATCCGTGAAGTTCGATACGGTCAGAGATGTCCTTCAACCAGTCAAGTTCAGTTTTCTTACCCTGTTCTGAAGAAGATTCAGCGGGCGCAGATTGTCCCATGGCTGCGGTACTGCTGAACGCAGCAAGGGCTACGGCTAATAAAGCCTCCTTAAAGAATTGTTTTCTCATAATTTTAATGATTAATTGGTTTTATTTTGTTATATCGTTATTTCGTTATTTCGTTATCACGATTCTTATTGGTATTTCCTGATTCTAACGTCAATACCACTTCCTCCAAGAAGCATCGCCACCTTACGGATAGGTGTATCGGAATAGTGATAGGGGAACAACACTTTCGGTTTGATGATTTTCGCTGCCTTTGCCACCTGCTCAGGCGTCATTGTGTATGGTTGGTTACAAGGCAGGAAGGCGATGTCAATGTCCTTGATGTCTGCCATTTCGGGAATATCCTCCGTATCACCTGCTACGTAGATGCGCAGATTCTCGATGGTCAGGATATAACCGTTATCACGTCCCTTCGGATGGAACTGCTCACGTCCCGGGGTGTTGTTATAAGCGGGTACAGCCTCTACGGTGACGTTGTCGCAGACTTCTGCCTTATCGCCATTCGCCATGACATAGCCGCTGCCCCATTGAGTATAGACGTTATGGTTAACGTAGATGACCGTATAGTTTCTGCGTAACTCTGTCAGTGCCATTGAATCGAAGTGGTCACCATGCTCATGCGTAACAAAGATATAGTTTGCCTTCGGCCATGTCGTGAAGTCAGTATGTGGCTTTACGTTGATGACAGGATCGAAGTAAAACACCTTGCCATCGTATTCCATCATGATACTGGCATGTTTAATACATGTCATCTTCACCGTTTTGCCAGA
This sequence comes from Prevotella sp., assembly GCA_045225255.1. Lineage (GTDB taxonomy): Bacteria > Bacteroidota > Bacteroidia > Bacteroidales > Bacteroidaceae > Prevotella. The sequence continues at coordinate 38,957 of JBGVBD010000152.1, forward strand.
AGCGGTCTTAAACTCGTCTGTTTCATGCTGTTGCGCTGTGCATCCAAGTGTGATGCAAAGGGTCAGTAATATAAGATTCAGTCTTTTCATTTTCTGTAAGATTAATGTTAAAAGTGGGTGCAAAGATAGCATAAAAATTCGATACGGCGAAAAAATATATCAAGATACTTGCTGTATGGAATAAAAAATTGGTAATTTATTTGGTATGTTGTAGAAATATCCATATATTTGCAGGTGATAAATGAAATGGAGTAAATAGTAGTATGTGGATTGTAATTGTTGTTGTATTGACGATTGCCTTGATTGGTTGTCTGGGTTATATCCTTGTTCTCAAACGAGATATGAGGGGAATTCAGAAAGCTGATCGCATGAAGCAGGTATTCCTGACGAATATCAGTCATGAGATTCGTGTACCCCTCAAAGCAGTTTTGGGACTGGCGAATATCATTTCCAAGGAAGATTTGTATCTCTCGAAGAATGAGAAACACAATATTTCTGACCAGATGAACTATAATGCCAATTTGATTGGAACCCTGATTAACGAGGTGATGATATTCACTGACGTGAATGAAGGGGGGCAGCAATTGCGCATCGAGTCTTTCAGTCCCAACGAATTATGCCGCCGTTGTCTGGAAGCGAATATGTATAGTATCTATCATCGTGCGGATGTGAAATTGAACTTCAAGCGCGAACTGAATGAGGAGTTCTTTGTAGAGAATGACCGCCACTTGATAGAGCTTATCTTGAATAAACTGATTTTGATGTCTTGCCGCTTTACGGAGAAAGGCGAAATTCTGGTGGGATGTAATACGAGTGAGCACACCGACCGTCTGACAATCTATGTAGCCGATACGGGAGGTGGTATTCCCGAGAACCGTAAGAAGAATATGTTTACATGGTTTGATAATCCAGAAGACATGAACGACGAGGCAGAACTTGACTTGAGTATCTGTCAGCGTGTCGCCCAAAAGTTAGGGGGCGTCTTGTTAATGGATGAGAGATATATTCGTCAAGGTACCCGTATGATGTTGGTTCTCCCCTTGAAGCGCTAATCTTATTCTTTTTTGTCTAATCGTCCTTTCCAGAGATACTTTCGTGTCTCATGAATAAGGATGCCGCTCAATGCTAACAATGATATCAGGTTAGGTATCGCCATGAGTGCATTCATGCAGTCGGCAAGGTTCCAGACGATACTTAGGTTCATCACACTACCGATAAAGACTGCCGCAATATAAGCAACACGATAGCCGAGAACCCATTTCTTTCCCTTAAGATACTCTACAGCCCGTTCTCCATAGTAACACCAGCCCAAGATGGTGGAGAAGGCAAAGGTAAGCAGTCCAAAAGTCAATAGGGGTGTTCCAACGACGGGAATCTTCGAGAAGGCGACCTTTGTCAAGACAGCACCATTGTCGAAGGTGATATCGGGATAGGCAAGTACACTGCTGACAATAACAATACCTGTCATGGCACAGATGACAACGGTATCCCAAAACGTGCCACTGCTGGATACCAGTGCCTGACGGACAGGGTTGCGTGTCTGGGCAGCCGCAGCAACTATCGGGGCAGAACCCAGTCCTGACTCATTACTGAAAAGGCCACGGGCAATACCATAGCGTGCTGCCATCATGACAGTGGTACCAACGAAACCGCCTCCTGCTGCCTGTGGACTAAAGGCTGAGACAAGAATCAGTTTGATGGCTGGCAATACATAAGCAGCATTCACATATATTATATATATGCATCCCATCACATAGAAGAATGCCATGAAGGGGACAAGCATCGAACAGACACGTGCGATACTCCTGACACCACCCAAGACGACGGCACCCGTCAGCAGACAGACGACGGTACCTGTGATATATGGGGATAACTCATAAGTCTCATGGGCGATGGTGGCAATGGCATTAGCCTGTACAGTATTACCGATACCGAAAGAGGCACAGGCGGTAAAGATGGCAAAGAGGATGGCAAGCCAACGCCAACCTAATCCATACTCTAAAGCGAACATCGGACCACCGATAATTTTCCCGTCGGGTTTCTTCTTCCTGTATTTGATGGCGAGCAGTCCTTCGGCATATTTGGTAGAGATGCCAAAGACACCCGTCAACCAACACCATAATACCGCCCCAGGACCGCCTAAGGCAATGGCTGTCGCTACACCGATGATATTACCTGTTCCAATTGTGGCGGCAAGTGCTGTGGCAAGAGAGGCAAATTGCGAAACATCCCCTGTTGCCTCTTGGTCTTTTTTAATGGAGAGACGTATGGCTTTGAAGATATGTCGCTGGGGAAAGCGCAGGATAATGGTCAGGTAGAGATGAGTACCGAGCAATAGGATGATCATAGGCCATCCCCATAAAAGAGAACTTACTTCAGAGAAGAAATTGTTAAGTGCGTCCATGCGTCATTCTTTGTATTGTATTTTGATGTGTTTGAATCCCATGCCTTGAAGAACTTGGCGTACCTGCGCGTCTCCATTCTGTCGGGCATTCTGTAGATTCTGAGGTGTCATGCCGCGTTGTAGCATTCTCTGATAGGCTCGCTTGAGCATGGCTTCACGGTCTTTTGGCTTCCATGTACCGCTTTCATAGAAACTCTTGGTACGTGATTCGTCGATGAAATCACGGTCCAGTAATATGATGGGCGGTAATGTCATCTCAATGGTGTCGTTCTTTGTAGTAATCCAACCGGGTTCCACCTGTTTAAGATTGATGCCCAATCGCAGAGTACCATAATAGATGCGTACCAAATGGTCGTCAGAGAAGATGCCTCGCCGAATTGTATCTATCATTTCTTCATCACTGATAGACATAAATTCCCATTCACCAATGGCCTTAATACTTTGAATCTGTTCGGGAGTAATGTCAATCTTCTGGTCGGCACCTATCTCAATATGACTGTTTCTCGCATGCCAATAAATAAAGCCGATGAGAACGGCTAACACAACAACGGAGATGGTTAACAGCAGGATGTTTTTATTGATTTTTGCCATTTTCTATATTCATATTGAGAAGAGACTTCATGTCTTGTAAACCAAATTCCTTACGAAACTGGATGATAATATTCTGTTCCTGATAGCCCATCTGGGAAATAAGGGGGATGAGTACACGTGCCGCATTCTCTCGGGCAGTAGGGATGATGCCTAAACGTGGAATAGCCTCAATGATAGAGGCGCGTCCTTGCTGCTCATAGTCTGACATTTCTGCATCTGAGAAGTGAGAGCGTACCAATCCTACATATTCTTTGATGTTCTTCTGATCAATCTTGGAACTGGTCATCATTACCTGAGGGTCGGGTAGGGTAATGATTATTTTATTTCCATGCCGTTTAACATTCTTCTCAGAGAACTCCCCCATGTCGATATATGCTTTTAAGGTGGCATTCATCGGAATAGCTATCTTACGGTCACCTAATGGCATCTTGACGTTGAAGTCTTGGGCAAGGATGGTTCCTTTCAAGCGAATCACATCGTCATGGGTGACAATCTTGTGAATTTTGTATTCTGTAGTGTAGATACGGGAACATTGCTGTATTTGTGTCACTAAATAAGGAATGGAGTCAGTCTGCACTGCTTCATTCTTCCCATTGTTCCCATCTTGTTTGCTACAGGCAAAAAGTGTGAGAATAAAAAGTGTTATATACAACAAATGTCTTTTCATTTGATCTTGCAATAGGTTACAAAGGTAGTCAAATTTTGGCAATTTTTTGTTGTTCTGATTATTTTTTTGTTGTTTGATTAAACTTTTTCTCTCTTTTCGCGTCAAAGAAATAGACAATGATTCTTCAATAGACAAGATAGGTAAACGCTCTCAACCAATAGAAAAAAGAAATATACAAATAGAGCATCATAGTAATTTAGGTTAACATAGTGTTTTTTCATGGGGCAAGCGTGCCCCTTTTTTGTTTTTTATGTGTACCTTTGCAGCCATGAAACAGCATGAAGTCGGATTGACCGATGCCGAAGTACTTGAAAGCAGGCAGAAATATGGTTCAAATGTTTTCTCTGAACCAGAGAAGGTTCCGTTATGGAAACGGTTCCTAGACAAATTCTCTGACCCGTTGATTGTTATCTTATTGATAGCAGGTGCTTTGTCTATAGGTATTTCCTTTTATGAATATTTCTCCTTACAGGAGTCTTCCGTCGTGTTTTTTGAGCCAGTAGGTATTTTTGTGGCTATTATTCTCGCTACAGGGATGGCTTTCCTTTTCGAAATGAAGGCAGACCGTGAGTTTGCCATTTTAAATCAGGTGAATGACGAAGAACCTGTCATAGTGATTCGTAACGGACATCTCCAGCAGATACCCAAAAGTGAGGTGGTAGTTGGGGATATCGTGAAAATCTCAACGGGTGATGAGATTCCTGCTGATGGGATATTATTGGAAGCGACCGCCATGCATGTTGACGAGTCGACGCTAACAGGAGAACCCATCTGTCATAAAAGTGTGGATGAAAGGGATTTTGATGCAGAAGCGACTTTTCCCACCAACCAAGTGCTTCGTGGAACGAAGGTACAGGAAGGACATGGTGTCTTCCGCGTGAATGCCGTGGGTGATGCCACTGAGAATGGAAAGGTTTATGAGGCTGCTCAAATTGATGATAGTGTGAAAACTCCTCTGACCGAACAACTCGACCGATTAGGGAAGTTGGTTGCAAAGTCCAGTTATATTATTGCTGCTCTTGTTGTAGTAGGTCGTATTTTGATGTACTTCATTTATAATGATTTTGAGTGGCTACACTTTGTGGCTTACCTGTTACAGACAGTGATGATTGCTGTTACCCTGATTGTCGTGGCAGTACCTGAAGGATTACCGATGGCGGTAACATTGAGTCTTGCCTATAGTATGCGACGTATGTTGAAAACACAAAATCTTGTGCGTAAGATGCATGCATGTGAGACAATGGGTGCCACCACTGTTATCTGCACAGATAAGACTGGTACGCTGACCCAGAATCAGATGCATGTCTATGAGACGATATTTGATTTGACATCGGACGATCATCGGAAAAAGGTATTTCAAGGTATAGCCGTGAATACTACCGCCATGTTGGATTTGACATCTGAATCACATCCAACTGTCATGGGAAACCCTACGGAAGGTGCTTTGTTACTATGGCTTTACGAACAGGGAATTGATGCTCAACGATTGAAAGACGAGGTAGAGGTGGAAGCAGAACTTCCTTTCTCTACAGAACGTAAAATGATGGCAGTTGTGGTTAGGACAGATGGAGAACGAATCTTATATGTTAAGGGTGCTCCTGAACTCGTCTATGCGTTGTCATCATTGTCGGATGCTGCCTGTCAACAAGTGCAAGAACAACTTCTGGCTTATCAGCGGAAAGGTATGCGGACATTAGGCCTTGCTTATCGAAATCTCAAAAATGATGAACAGCCGATACAGAAGAATCAGTTGGTGGTCAATGAGATGACTTTTCAGGGTGTTGTTGCAATCTCTGATCCTATTCGTCCTGATGTACCGGCTGCTGTTCGTGAGTGTCTGGATGCAGGTATTGCCGTAAAGATTGTTACTGGTGATTCTCTGGCAACGGCTTGTGAGATAGGAAGACAAGTGGGACTATGGACTTCTGAGGATAGTGATAGGAATATCATAACGGGTTCTGCTTTGGAAGCATTGAATGATGAGGAACTGAAAGCATGTGTGATGGATTTGAAAATCATTGCCCGTGCCCGTCCGATGGATAAGAAACGGTTGGTGGAAACCTTACAGTCAATAGGACAGGTCGTTGCGGTAACTGGTGATGGCACAAATGATGCTCCAGCATTGAAAACGGCCCATGTGGGACTTTCTATGGGTGACGGTACTGCTGTGGCAAAGGAGGCTTCTGACATTACTATTATTGATAATTCTTTCAGTAGTATTGGGCGTGCTGTTATGTGGGGACGTTCCCTATATCGTAATATCCAGCGTTTCATACTTTTCCAGTTGACCGTTAATGTGGCGGCATGTCTGATAGTATTGGCTGGTGCTTTTATAGGAACGGATGTTCCTTTGACGGTTACGCAAATGCTGTGGGTTAATCTGATTATGGATACTTTTGCTGCCATGGCACTTGCATCACTGCCCCCTTCTTCCTCTGTCATGAAAGAGAAACCCCGTCCTCGTCATGCTTTTATCATCAATCGTCAGATGGCACGGCAAATCGTCGGAGTAGGCATTGTGTTCTTTATCCTATTGTTGATATTATTGTTCCATTATGAGCACCAGGGATGGTCTCTCTATGAGCAAAGTATGTTCTTCACGATCTTTGTGATGCTCCAGTTCTGGAATATGTTTAATGCGCGTGCCTTCATGTCTGTAGACAGTGCTTTACGGTTGAAAGACTGTCGGGGCTTTTTGTTCATAGCCTTATTAGTGTTCTTCGGACAGATACTGATAGTTACCTTTGGAGGTTTGATGTTCAATGTAACACCGTTATATTGGTCTGACTGGATGTTAATTATAGGTGCTAGTTCCCTGGTGTTGTGGATAGGAGAAGGGATGCGTTGGATGAAAAAATACAAATAAAAGTAGGATAAATACAGGAAAAAGTATTATCTTTGCACGTAGAATCTAAAACAAAAGTGATGAGAACAAATAAAATAGGTATCATGCTGACCTTAGGTTGTCTGCTAATAATGATGATAGCCTGTGGTGAAAAGAAAAAGAGTAATGACATCATTACTGAGCGAATGGAAGAACCCAAACCGCAGGAACCAGTCCGCTTACAGCCTTATACAGACGATAGGGATATACAGTGGATTGGTCGTGGTTACCATATCGCCATTCATCGTGAGTCCAGCGATTCTCTTCCGATGGTAAAAGATGAGATAGGGCAGAAGTTTGTGGATAATGTGATAACCCTTGTTGTGTCTCGTCAGGACGGTTCTGTTTTCTATAATCATCAATTTACGAAGAAAGACTTTGATCGTTATATCGATGATGATTACCGTAAAACAGGAATATTGGAAGGTCTGGTCTTCGACAAGATAGATGGTGACTGGCTTGAGTTCGCAGCCAGCGTCAGCCATCCACAAACAGATGAGTATATCCCATTGGTCGTACGTCTTTCCCGAATGGGAGATATTGTAATGAAGCGCGATTCCGAGATGGATACCAACGCTAGCGAAGGACAAGAGAAAGAAGAGAAATCAGAGGAGAGCGATGACGATGTTTAATCGTTCTCGTATGTGCCATTAAATATGGATTTCCATTGTTGGATGAGAGTGTTCATATCTGGCATGATAATATCAGCCCCTTTTTCCAATAATACCTGATTGGGTAGAGGACCCGTGTTGACTGCGATAGTGAAACAACGGGCGGCAACGGCTGCCTGTACTCCTAATGGCGCGTTTTCTATGACGATAGTCTCCCATGGCTTCACACCAGTCTTTTGCATTCCTGCGATATAGGGATCTGGAGCAGGTTTTCCATGCTTCACATCAAAACTTGTTACCATCAGTTCGTGGTGTAGCAGTCCTTTGAAATCTGTTTCCAACTTATCTATTAGGGTGTGTTGACCACTACCGGTGACCACGCATATCTTGAGTCCGTCGGCCTTAATCAAACGCATGAGTTCTTCTACACCATTCATTTTAGGGGCAGGGGGACATTGACTGAAAGTGGCCACTTTAAGATGATAGATATGTTGTGCTTCTTCATCGCTGATTTCACGATGCCATTGCTGTCGGGCTTTCAGCTTGATAGTCTCCACACCTCTCATCCCTTCATATTGATAGGCTTCTTCCTCAGTCATGTCAATACCTATAGATGTCATTGTCTTATGCCAGGAATATGCATGGTTGGGCATGGAGTCGTAGATGACGCCGTCCATATCAAAAAGCACGGCTTTGGGACAAAGTTGTCCAAAGCCATGCTTTTCTAAGTATTTTTGTATGCTATCAGCCTTATTCATTCTTCAGGCGCTCCTTGATAGCCTTAGACTCTGCCTCATAACCTGGTTTATCGAGCAGGGCAAACATATTCTTCTTGTAGGCCTCTACACCAGGCTGGTTGAATGGGTTGACGCCCAGTACGTTGCCGCTGATGCCACAACCAATCTCGAAGAAGTAGATGAGTTGTCCGATATAATACTCGTTCAGCTTAGGAACACTGATACGGATATTGGGAACACCACCGTCCACATGAGCTAGACGTGTTCCGAGTTCAGCCATCTTGTTTACTTCGTCTACTCGTTTTCCTGCCAAAAAGTTCAAACCGTCCAGATTCTCATCGTCAGAAGGGAAGAGCAACTGTCTGTTGGGCTCTTCAATACTGATAACGGTTTCGAAGATAGTACGCTCGCCATCCTGAATCCATTGCCCCATTGAGTGTAGGTCGGTAGTGAAATCACAAGAAGCAGGGAAGATACCCTTCTTATCCTTACCCTCGGACTCTCCGTAAAGTTGTTTCCACCACTCAGAGATAAAGTGCAGTTTAGGCTGATAGTTCACCATAATCTCAATTTTCTTACCAGCACCATAGAGTCCATTACGGATAGCGGCATATTGAGCTGCAATATTCTCCTCGAAAGGAACGTCCATACCACATGCCTTCTCCATATCCTGAGCACCTTGTACCAGTTGCTTGATATCAAAACCTGCACAAGCGATAGGCAGTAAACCAACTGGTGTGAGTACTGAGAAACGTCCACCGACATTGTCGGGAATAATAAAACTCTTGTAACCTTCTTTATCGGCACAGGTACGTGCAGCACCGCGCTTAGCATCTGTTACTGCAACAATGACGTCTTTGGCAACCTCTTTACCCATTTGTTCCTCACACTGTTTCTTGAGCAGACGGAAAGTCAGTGCTGTCTCAGTCGTCGTACCAGACTTAGAGATATTAATGACACCGAATTTCTTGTCTTTCAAATACTCTGTCATCTCAGCGAGGTAATCCTCACCGATATTATTACCGGCAAACAGAATGGTTGGATTTTTCTTGTCTTGAATGAGCCATGCAAAAGAGTTACCTAAAGCCTCAATGACAGCACGGGCACCAAGGTAGGAACCGCCGATGCCGGCAACAACCACTACTTCACATTTCTCACGCAAGGTATTGGCAACAGCCTGAACCTCGTCCAAAAAAGCCGGTGTAATGCTGCTAGGTAGATGCAACCATCCCAGAAAATCATTTCCAGGACATGTGCCGTCTTCCAGCGACTGCTGGGCGGCTTTTACCTGAGGCTCAAAAGCCTCCACTGCTCCTGCCTTCAGGAAGCAGGACGCCTTTGTAATGTCAAGTTTGATGTTCTTCATAATTGATTTTATCTAAATGAGTCTGTTAATAATTTTATTTCAATTTGAGGGGATATCCGTTCATATAATATATTATAGACGGCATCGAGGATAGGCATGTTTACATGACAATGACGATTGATTTCCTTCATACACTTGGTACCAAAGTATCCCTCAGCAATCATTTCCATTTCTATCTGTGCCGATTTTACGGAATAACCCTTACCAATCATCGTACCAAAGGTGCGGTTGCGCGAGAAGTTGGAATAGCCTGTTACAAGTAAATCACCTAAATAAACGGAGTCAACGATATTGCGCTCAATAGGATGTACTACTTTCAGGAAACGCGCCATCTCCTGTATGGCATTTGCCATCAAAACGGCCTGAAAGTTGTCACCGAACTTCAATCCATTACAGATACCAGCAGCAATGGCATAAACATTTTTCAATACAGAGGAATATTCAATACCAATTACGTCAGTGGATGTCTTAGTCTTGATATAATCACTTGCTAAGACATCAGCAAAAGCCTGTGCTTTCTCGCGGTCTGCACATCCAACGGTCAAATAACTCAGTCGCTCTAATGCAACTTCTTCTGCATGAGAAGGTCCACCAATACAAGCAAGATTCTCGTATGGGACATCGTATACTTGATGAAAATACTCTGAACAAACGAGATTCTCATCGGGTACAATGCCTTTGATGGCTGTTACGATGAATTTGTCGCGCAGGCGGGTTTTAAGTTTCTTCAAGTGACTCTTCAGATATGGCGACGGAGTGACAAACACCAGTGTGTCATACTGTTGGGCAATCTTGTTGAGGTCAGAAGAGAAAAATATTTCATCAGTATTGAAACGGACACTCATCAAATATGCCGGATTATGGCCGAGTCGTTTGAAATCCTCTATACGATCGTCACGGCGCATATACCATCCGATGTGATGAGTGTGTCTCACCACAATCTTGGCAATGGCTGTTGCCCAACTACCACCGCCAATGATGGCTATCTTTCCGCAGTCAAACATGTTATTGCATTTAGCCGTTGGCTGTTAGCTGTTTGCTTTCTCGATCCATTGCAGTATCTCGTCAACACTAGGTTTGACGAGCTCGAGTTTGTATTTCTTGACGATGTCTCCAATCTTCTGCTGAAGACCTTGTGCCTTCTCGTCTTTGATATTGGCAATCAGATTGAAACCAGCCTTGCGCAATACAGGTACCCACTCTTCTGCGACACCGATCTCTGCCCATTCAGCAGGAGTAGATTGAGGAATCTTCTTTTCTGGCTTCATCTGAGGAAAGAACAATACTTCCTGAATGAATGTCTTACCCGTCATCAACATTACCAGACGATCGATACCGATACCGATACCAGATGTAGGAGGCATACCATATTGTAATGCACGAAGGAAATCCTGATCGATGATCATTGCTTCGTCGTCGCCCTTGTCTGCGAGTTTCATCTGCTCTACGAAACGCTCTTCCTGATCAATGGGGTCATTCAACTCGGAGTAGGCATTTGCCAACTCTTTACCGTTGACCATCAGTTCAAAGCGCTCTGTAAGTCCAGGCTTAGAGCGATGCATCTTGGTGAGGGGACTCATTTCAACGGGATAGTCAGTGATGAAGGTGGGCTGGATAAAGGTTCCCTCACAGAACTCACCGAAGAGTTCATCAATGAGTTTTCCTTTGCCCATGGTTTCGTCCACTTCCATTCCTTTCTCCTTACAGAAAGCGCGAATCTCCTCTTCTGTCTTGCCATTGCAGTCGAAGCCCGTTTTCTCTTGAATAGCCTCGAGGATAGGCAGACGGCGATAAGGAGCCTTGAACGAAACGATATTGCCATCAATCTCGCGCTCAGGTTTGCCATTCACGGCAATACAAATGGTCTCAAGCAGTTTCTCGGTGAATGACATCATCCAGTTGTAGTCCTTGTACTGTACATAGAGTTCCATACAGGTGAACTCAGGGTTATGGTTACGGTCCATACCTTCGTTGCGGAAGTTCTTGCCAATCTCATAGACACCCTCGAAGCCACCAACGATGAGTCGTTTCAGATACAACTCAGTAGCGATACGCATATACATGTCTTGGTCGAGGGCATTGAAATGGGTAATGAACGGACGAGCCGAAGCACCACCGGCAATCATCTGTAAAGTAGGTGTCTCTACTTCGGTATAACCAGCCTCGTCGAGCACTTTTCTTAAAGTACGAATTACTGTAGCACGCTGCAGGAAGGTATCCTTCACACCATCGTTCACTACGAGATCTACATAGCGCTGGCGATAGCGAAGTTCTGGGTCATCAAACTTATCGTATGCCACACCGTCCTTATATTTCACGATAGGCAGAGGCTTCAGCGACTTGGAGAGCAAAGTCAGTTCCTGAGCATGAACGGAGATCTCTCCAGTTTGTGTACGGAATACAAAACCTTTAACACCAATGAAGTCTCCGATGTCAAGGAGGCGCTTAAAGACTTTGTTATATAAATCTTTATCCTCTCCGGGACAAAGGTCGTCACGGGAGATATAAACCTGAATTCTTCCTTTACTGTCCTGAATTTCTGCAAAACTGGCCTTACCCATCACACGACGACTCATCATACGTCCCGCGATACATACCTGACGCGGCTCATCCTCATCACGGAATGAGTCACGGATATCGGTGGAAAAGGCATTGGTAGGGTATTCGGCTGCGGGGTAGGGGTTAATACCCATTTGGCGCAACTCTTGCAGACTCTCACGTCTGCCAATCTCTTGTTCACTGAGTTCTAATACATTCATATAAATATATTCTATATCATTTTATGGATGCAAAGTTACACAATTTATCCGACACAATAGCCTTTTTAGGTATTTTTTTCATTTAACCTTCCTTCTCTACGTTAAATAATTGCTAAAATTATGAACAAATATTTGGTTGAATGAGGAAAACTTGCTATATTTGCCACATAATACTAATTTGTTTCATTTACATTCGATATTATTTCATGGAAGAAGACAAGATTAAAACAAGAGTAGTGGGAGTGGATATCAGCAATGAGCGTACGACATATGCGATTGTGGATATTCGCGGTAATATTATCGCTGAAGATAGTTTTGTAACAACAGACTATGAAGATATCAATAATTTTGTCTCGATGTTGTGCGAGAAAGTCTTGGAAATGGTTGAGGCTAATGGAGGATATGAGTCGATTCGTTCATTGGGTATCAGTTGTCCAAGTGCCAGTTTTATAACTGGTAATATCGTCAATGCTCCTAATCTTCCTTGGAAAGGAATTATTCCATTGGCAGCTATGGTTCGCGACAGGTTAGGACTTGCCGTCGCTTTGGCTAATGATGCCCATATTTCTGCTTTGGGTGAACATGCCTTTGGTTCTGCTCACGGTATGAAAGATTTTATCGTCATTAATATCGGTGTAGGATTAGGTAGTTGTTTCTTCTCTCGTGGACATGAACATCAGGGAAATGAGGGATTCGCAGGTGAATTCGGACATACATTCATAGAGCATGGTCGTACATGTGCATGTGGAAAAGAAGGATGTATGGAAGCATTTGTTGGAGCAAATGGTATAGTACGTACCGCCAAGGAACTGATGGAAGAATCTGATGCGCCTTCGTTGATGCGTAATGTGGAGAAATTATCTCCACGTATTATTGCGGAATTCTGTGATAAGGGTGATGAAATGGCGATAGAGGTGTTCCGTCGTACAGGTCATATCTTTGGTGTAGGTTTGGCAAATTATGCAAGTATTGTTAATCCGGAGGCCATTATCCTGACGGGTGGTATCTCTCACGCAGGAAAGTGGCTGGTAGAACCGACTCGTGAGACTTTTGAGAAACATGTATTTGGAAACATGAAAGGCAGGGTGAAGTTCTATGTTTCCAAACTTGATGACCGCGAACGTGACGTATTAGGTGCGAGTGCTCTTGCATGGGAGGTTCCTGAATATTCACTTTTCAAATAAATGAACGTAGATAGTATTAGGCAAATCATAGAGAGTAAACCTAATCTCAGTACCGCCCTCGGGATGGAGTTCATCTCCACACCCGAGGACGATACGTGTATGGCACGTATGAAAGTCGATGAGCGCAACCGTCAGCCCTTTGGTTTTTTGAGTGGTGGTGCTTCTCTTGCCTTAGCCGAGAATGTGGCGGGAGTCGGATCTTCTGCATTATGCCCTGATTGTGCCTGTGTCGGTATAGAGGTCAGTGGCAGTCATGTGCAGGCTGTCAGTGAAGGCGATACCGTAACGGCTTATGCTCATTTGCAACATAAGGGAAGTACATTGCATGTCTGGAAGGTGGATATCAAGAACTCGATGGATGAATTGATATCTACCGTTCGGGTTACTAATTATATTATCAAACATCGTCAGTAGTATGTCGAGTTTCGCCCTTTTCCGTTTGCCGTACGAACAGCAGTGCACACTGATAGAGCAAACATCGGGTGAACCGCTCGAAGTGATGTCATGTGTGGAACTAAATGAGCAGCAAGGGTTTGTTATTGCTCCTTTTGCTCCGTCTTCAGAACGTCCGATCTTATTGATACGTCCTGATCGTGTGGTTCTCAATGTCGTTCCGCAAGACTTTCCTTCTTTTCCGCAGGGTGCCCTTTCATCTGATACCCGTGCAAATTATCATGTCGATTTCTTGAACTTTCACGCGCATCTTACCAATGGTGAGTTTTCCAAACTGGTTCTCTCACGTAGTATTGATGTGATGCGTGAGGAGAAAATATCCCCTGTAGAATTGTTCCAGCGCGCCTGTGAGCGTTATCCCCGCATGTTCATCTGTCTGGTCTCAGCCCCCCAGTGCGGTACATGGTTGACTGCCACACCTGAGATTCTGTTGGATGGCAAAGAACAGCAATGGCAGACGGTAGCCTTGGCGGGTACGATGCCTTATGAAGAAGGAGTTCGATGGAGTGATAAAAATATACAGGAACAGCGTTATGTGGCTACCTACTTGACGGAGCAGTTAGAGAAATTTACCAGTCATTTCACGGAAGAAGGACCAAAGACGGTACGTGCTGGACATCTCGCCCATCTCAGGAGCGACTTCCGTTTCACTTTACCTGACCACGCAGCCATTGGCGACATCTTGCAGGCATTCCATCCCACACCTGCCGTCTGTGGATTACCAAAGCAGGAAGCTTTCCGTTTTATCTTACAGTATGAACATCATGACCGTTCGTACTATAGTGGTTTTATGGGACCATTGTTCGTTAAACAGCAAACCCATCTGTTTGTCACACTTCGTTGTATGCAGATCTTTGAAAACCATTATCGCCTCTATGCAGGTGGTGGTATTTTGAAAGACAGTCAGGAGGAACAGGAATGGCAGGAGACGGAAATCAAGTTAGACACCATGCGTAATATAATATATAATGTATAGCAATAAGGAAAACGTTAATATATTGACCGCGCTATTAGTGGCTCATGGAGTGCATCACGCAGTGGTTTGTCCGGGGAGTAGGAACTCCCCCATTGTACATAACCTCAACGAATGTCCTGAGATACAGTGCTATCCTGTGACCGATGAGCGTAGTGCGGGTTTCTATGCCTTGGGCATGACACAGGCGTTGAATGAGCCGGTCGTGGTATGTGTCACCAGCGGTACTGCCTTGCTTAATCTGGCTCCTGCCGTTGCAGAAGCCTATTATCAGCAACGACCGTTAATCGTTGTCTCTGCCGACCGTCCCCCACAGTGGATTGACCAACTCGACGGACAGACGCTTCCGCAACCTGATGCGTTAGGTCGCTTTGTACGCAAAGCCGTTTCACTGCCCGAGCCTCATTATGACGAGGAACGCTGGTATTGCAATCGTTTGGTGAACGAAGCGTTGATTGTTCGTCATGCCCCTGTCCATATCAATGTTCCTATTACGGAACCATTGTTTAACTATACGGTTGCAGAACTTCCTAAGGAACGGAAGTTAGAACTATTGCCTGCTGATATGCCGTCGCACACGCTGAGTCATGTATGTCGGATGTTCATGCAGTCAAAGCGCCCAATGTTAATTTGCGGTCAACCGATGAATCCGCATTTGGATGAGGCTGTCAGTCTGGTACAGGATGATGAACGTTATGTCCCTGATTTCGTTCTGTATATCGGTGGCTCAATTGTCAGCAAACGGGTGAAACGCTTCCTGCGGAAAGCAAAAGAGACATGGACTGTTAACTGGACGGGCGAGGTGAATGATACGTTCATGAATCTGACCCATGTCGTACAGGGTGATGGTGATGTACTTACCGACCAGATTCGTTTTATGTTGGAACAACAGCCGCATCCCTTTGTACAACTATGGGAAGAGTTGCTGATGCGGGTCCGCCAGCATGCTGCAGATTATACACCCGCCTATTCCGAGATGGCTACAGTGAAACACTTCGAATCGCAGCTCTTACCACTCACCACTCACCAGTCACCGTTCATGATTCATTATGCCAATAGCACTTCCATCCGTTTGGCGAATATCTATGCTCACCATCCTGTGTATTGTAACCGGGGTGTGAATGGTATTGACGGTTCTTTATCAACGGCAGCAGGTTTTTCTTGTGTTGTTGACGAGAAGGTGTTTTGTGTGATTGGTGACCTGAGTTTCTTCTACGACCAGAATGCACTGTGGAATCAGAACCTGCGAGGTAATTTCCGTATTCTGTTGCTGAACAATGGCAAGGGTGGCATCTTCAATCTATTGAAAGGCCTGGAGCAGAGTCCTGCACGCGATCAGTTTGTTGCTGCTGCCCATCATACGTCTGCCGAGGGTATCTGTCGTCAGAACGATGTCGTCTATCTGAAGGCAACGAATATGGAAGAGATGCAGAAGGGTGTGGATGACTTGTTGACTATAGATAGTGAGCGCCCCGTACTTCTCGAAGTATTTACAGATGCTTCAGAGGACGAGCGCGTATTTAAGGACTATTATATAAAATTGAAGAATTAAAGAGTTGAAAAATTGAAGTATATGAGAGAGTGGAAGAAGATAAGAGATTTTGAAGAGATACTTTTCGAGAAGTATAACGGGATTGCGAAGATAACCATCAATCGCCCGCGTTATCGTAACGCCTTCACGCCTAAGACGACGTTGGAACTGAGTCAGGCATTTGCTGCCTGCCGTGAGATGCAGGACATCCGTGTGGTATTGCTGACGGGAGCAGGTGACAAGGCGTTCTGTTCGGGAGGTGATATGCACGTGAAGGGTCGTGGTGGTTATGTCGACGATGAGGGTGTGCCCCGTCTGAGTGTGCTTGACGTACAGATGCAGATTCGTCGACTGCCCAAACCCGTCATCGCGATGGTCAACGGTTATGCCATTGGTGGTGGTCATGTGTTGCATCTGGTGTGCGACCTGACAATAGCCTCTGATAATGCAATCTTCGGACAGACAGGTCCTAAGGTCGGCTCGTTCGATGCCGGTTTCGGTAGCAGTTACTTGGCTCGCATCGTCGGACAGAAGAAGGCTCGCGAGATATGGTTCCTCTGTCGCCAGTATTCTGCCAAGGAAGCGTTGGAGATGGGTATGGTGAACAAGGTGGTGCCTTTCGACCAGTTGGAAGACGAGTGTGTCGCATGGGCAGAGGAGATGATGGAGCGTTCGCCCATCGCCTTGCGCATGATTAAGGCAGGACTGAATGCCGAACTCGACGGACAGGCGGGTATTCAGCAACTTGCCGGCGATGCCACCATGCTCTATTACTTCTTGGATGAGGCTCAAGAAGGCGGTAAGGCATTCTTGGAGAAACGTAAGCCCGACTTCGAACAATATCCGAAGATTCCATGAGGATAGATATCGAGGAGCGTTTGCTTCATTTCAAGCAGCCGGCAGGTACGAGTCGCGGTGTATATACCACCCGCAGACTTTGGCTGGTGAAGATCTCCGATGGCGAAACCGTCGGTTACGGAGAATGTGCACCGCTACCCCAACTCAGTTGTGATGATATCCCTAATTATGTTGAGGTGCTACGCCGTTTCTGCGATGAAGTGGAGCAGACGGGCGAGATTGATGCTGAGGCGATGCGCGACTATCCCTCTATGCTCTTCGGTTTGGAGACAGCATTATTAGATGTAAGATGTAAGAAGGAAGAAGGAAGAGACTTGCTTTTCGATACTCCGTTCTCTCGTGGCGAAGTGGGCATCCCTATCAACGGACTGGTATGGATGGGAACCTTTGAGGAGATGCAGCAGCGCATCGAGGAGAAACTGGCACAGGGTTTCCATTGTGTCAAACTGAAGATTGGGGCCATCGACTTCGATGCCGAACTTGAACTGATTAAGAAGATACGCAGTCGCTACAGTCATCACGATATTGAGTTGCGCGTGGATGCCAACGGGGCTTTCTCTTTTGACGAAGCGCTCTATAAACTCGAACTCCTGTCGCAGTATGCGCTGCATTCCATCGAACAGCCCATCAAGGCAGGACAGTGGAGTTATATGTCGGAACTCTGTCGTGAGTCACCGCTGCCTATTGCCCTTGACGAGGAACTCATTGGCGTGAACGATCCCGACCAGAAACGCCAAATGCTGAATATTATCCGTCCTCGCTATATCATTCTCAAACCCTCGTTGCATGGCGGCATGATGGGTGTAAGAGAGTGGGTAGATATTGCTCGTGACATGGGCATCGGTTCGTGGATTACCTCTGCTTTGGAGAGTAACATCGGACTGAATGCCATCGCCCAGTTGACGGCGGATATCTATGGTTCTGATATCCGTATGCCACAGGGCTTGGGCACTGGACAACTCTTTACGGATAATATACCCATGCCTTTAGAGATACGAGGCGATAGACTTTGGAGAATTGATAATTGAAAATTGACAGTTGAGGAGTTTTTAGCCGAATGGCATAACGAGAGACCGACGATACTGGTACATACCAGTGGGTCGACGGGACAGCCGAAACCGATGCTCGTGGAGAAACGGCGCATGGAGGCTTCGGCACGTATCACCTGCCGTTTCCTTGGACTTCATGAAGGTGATACCGCCCTGCTTTGTATGCCCCTCGACTATATCGCTGGCAAGATGATGGTGGTAAGGGCACTGACCTGCGGTCTTAAACTCATCGTTGAAGAGCCATCCAGTCAGCCTCTTCAAGACTCTACACTCTCCACTCTCCACTCTCCACTCGACTTTGCCGCCATGGTTCCCCTTCAGGTGTGGAATTTGTTGCAGAAGAATCCTGAGCGCTTGCGCCAGATTCGCCACTTACTGATAGGTGGCGGAGCCATCAATGACGAATTGGCAGAGGCACTGAAAGACTTTCCTAATTACGTGTGGAGTACCTACGGCATGACGGAGACACTGTCGCATATTGCTTTGCGACGGCTGAACGGTCCTGAACGTAGCGACTGGTACACGCCCTTCGAGGGTGTCACAGTCTCGCTCAACGATGAAGGCTGTCTCGTCATTGATGCCCCTGCTGTTCACGACGGTCCGCTGGTAACTAACGATATTGCAGAACTTTCAACTTTCAACTCTCAACTTTCAACTCAACAGTTTCGTATTCTCGGCAGAAAGGACAATGTCATCTGCTCGGGCGGCATCAAGATACAGATAGAGGAGGTGGAGCGACTGTTGCGCCCTCATCTCACTGCACCTTTCATGATTACCAAAGCCCCTGATGTAAGGTTAGGAGAACAGGTTGTTTTGCTCACCGAGTCCACCGATATTTCTGCGATACAAACGCTCTGCCGCAACGTCCTTCCCCGCTACTGGCAACCTCGTCGCATCCTCCCCGTCGACCACATTCCTATGACCGAAACTGGCAAGCCTGCTCGTGCTGAAGCAGAGCATTTGGCGAAAGGTGCCGCCAATCCACCCGATACCCCGTAGCAATAGCCTCGATAGGTACAGGCTATCCATGCGAAAGGTAGGGGCTATCTCAATAGCATATATGTACTTTACCATTAGTTAGGATGCTTCTAATGAGGTATAAGAAACGGAGGAACAAGGATAAAGTGCCATTATATGAGGGATAAAGTGCTGTTCTTTCAACCTTTCGCCTATACGCAAAATACTATACGCCTATACGCAAAACACCTTTTGCCTTTACGCCAAATAGATCCTTTCTAAAAACTATCTTGAAAATTAAATGGAGCATGCCTAAGATATTCTAGGATGATCTAGGAGAACTTCACTAGGATTCTGAAGACTTTGCCAGGTGCCTCAGACCACTGCTGCATGGCGGTAGCAGCCTGCTCGGGCGCGACGTCGGCAGAGATGAGGCGGTCGACGGGACAGGTGCCACGCTCTAAGTAATGGATGACGGCACGGAAGTCGGAAGGCAGGGCATTACGTGAGCCGCGGATGTCGAGTTCCTTCTGCACGAAATACTTGGTCTGGAAGGATACCTCGGTCTTGGCATAGCCGATGCATACTACACGACCGGTAAAGGCTACTTCATTGACTGCCATTTGATAGGTGGGGACACTGCCCACTGCCTCAATGATGACGTCGGGACCGAAACCGCCAGTGATTTCCTGCAAACGGGCATGGACATCTTCAGCGAGCGTGTTGATGGTATAGGTGGCACCCATCTCACGGGCGATGGCGAGTTTCTCATCGTCGATATCGGCAGCAATGACGGTGGCTCCGCGCAGGGCACTGCGGACAACGGCTCCCATACCCACCATACCGCAACCAATGACCATCACCACATCGATATCTGTCACTTGGGCGCGACTGACGGCGTGGAATCCCACGCTCATCGGTTCAATCAGGGCACAGGTGCGGGGCGAGAGGTCGCCGGCAGGGATAATCTTCTCCCAAGGCAGAGCAATATACTCACGCATGGCACCATTGCGCTGTACACCAAGCGTCTCGTTATGCTCACAAGCATTGACACGACGGTTGCGACAGGAGGCGCAATGACCACAGTTGGTGTAGGGATTGACGGTCACCGCCATGCCAGGCTTCAGACCCTCGGGCACGTCGGCACCTACCTTCTCAATGACGGCTCCCACCTCATGACCCGGTATGACGGGCATCTTCACCATCGGGTTTCTGCCCAGGAAGGTGTTGAGGTCGGATCCGCAGAATCCTACATATTCTAAGCGAAGCAGTACTTCGTTGGATTTCATCTCTTGTTCTGGAATATCTACGACCGCCATCTGGCGCTCGGCTTTAATCTGTATTGCTTTCATAATTATCAATTGTCAATTATTCATTCACTCATATTTTTAATATACGGCAGATGGGGCAACTCACCGAATCCGAAGATACGGCGGGCGTTCTCGCCGAGGAAGAGCCGTTTCTCCTCGGGGGTGAGTTCTGTAGACTTCTCGATGAAGTCGAAGGACATGCGATAGGTGATGGCAGTGATGGTGCGCGGATAGTCGCTGCCCCACATCAGTTTCTCGATACCTACGAGGTCGGCAGCTTCCTTGATGGCACGAACGGCACTGGGGAAGGGATAGAACTCATCGTTGAAGAGCCATGTGATACCACCGCTCTCGACGAAGACGTTCTCATGGCGTGCCAGTTTGATTTGCTCGAACCATCTGGGACGTGTCACCATTCCGAAATGACCGATGGCGATCTTCAGACGAGGACATTCCTCAATAATCTCCTTCAGTTGTCCCACCTGCAAGTCACCGTCCATCAACTCGATACCGAGTATCTTTCCACGCTCTTCCATCAGGTGCATCATCTGCATCATCTCGTCGTTCAAGAACTGCTGCGGCAGTCGGGCGGCAGGCACCTTGATGCCCTTGAACTCCTGCATCAGCCTTTTGGCATGGTCGAGGAATCCCGCGTTGCGATAGTCTGCCATTCCGAACGTGAAAAAACGGTCGGGATATTGGTGCTCGACTTCCAAAAGATAATCGTTCTGCAGACCGTCGATGAATTCTTGTGTCACAACGGCGGCGGAGACCTGCGCATAGTCCATGTTCGAGAGGAAACGTTCGGCGGTGTTCTTGCCATCGGTCATATAGGGTGGCAACATCTGGCGTTCCTCACCGAAGAACATCGAGCGACTGCGGTTCGGTTCTAACTGATATATCCGCTGTCCGTTGACGACCGTATCCTGCGTCAGCCACAGGTGGCTATGAGCGTCGATTATGAGTTTTTCCATCTTACAAACATCTGGTCGCCGATGATATTCTGTACTTCTGCCACGAGGCTTTCGTCCATCGGTTCATTAACATATTTGATATTCTTCAGCACATTCTGCGGATTGGCACTGCTGAACAGCGTGGTGGCAATGCGCGGATTGAGACTGGTGGAGAACTGGATGGCGAGTTTCTCAATGGGGTAACCTTTTTCCTGACAATAGGCAGCAGCCCTGCGACAGGCTTCCTGTAAGTCCTTGGGGGCAGGATGCCAGTCGGGAGCACCACGCTGAGAGAGCAGACCCATAGAGAACGGTGAGGCGTTGATGACGCCCACACCATGCATCTCGAAGAAACCCAGATAGTCGGCAAGCATCGTATCGTTCAACGAGTAATGGCAGAAGTTGAGGATACTCTCGACCGTACCTTCTTCCACATGCTCAATGACCCATTTCAGATTCTCGAGTTGCAGGTCGGTGATGCCCACATGACCAACGATACCCTTCTTCTTCAGTTCCACCAAGGCAGGCAATGTCTCGTCGCAAATCTTCTGCAGACCGCCAGGCAACGAAGCCTGAAACTCGATGTCATGTACGTTGATGAGGTCGATATAGTCCACATTCAGACGCTCCATACTCTCATAGACGCTGGCAGTGGCACGCTCGGCACTATAGTCCCACGTGTTCACACCGTCTTTTCCATAGCGTCCCACCTTCGTAGAGAGATAGTATTTGTCTCGGGGAATCTGTTTCAGGGCCTTGCCTAATACGGTCTCTGCCTTCAGGTGACCATAGTAAGGCGATACGTCGATGAAGTTAATACCTTGTTCAATGGCAGTGAAAACTGCCTGAATACCTTCTTCCTCACGAATGCTGTGGAAGACACCGCCCAAGGAGGAGGCGCCAAATCCTAAGTTGGACACCCGCATGCCTGTCTTTCCAATCTCGTTATATACCATTGTTCTTATACTGTTATTTTAGAATTAGCTTGTAATGTCCTGCAAAATTACGAAAATAATATTAAACATCAAAATATAAGTGGGACGAATCCTCACGGACAGTCCCACTTCCGGTTGTTAGCAATTTAAATAGGTAGTAGTTTGTGTATCCAGAGAATCAGCATTCTCTGTAGAAGTCTAATGCTTCTTTAATCTCATCCTCACTGGCCGTCTGGTTGATACGGATATCACCAATATGACCTAAGAGGGTGAAGTTGATATCATTACCTTGATTCTTCTTATCGTGGTGCATCAGTTCCAACAGATGCGGATAGTCGTCGCAAGTGATGTCCAAATGTCCGTAGTGCTCCTTGATGAATGCCACGGTCTGGCGCATCTTGTCCTGTGGGAATCCCGTCTTGACACAACAGAGATAAAGTTCTACAATCAAGCCGTAGGCAACAGCATAACCATGCAGGATAGGCTTATGCTCTAAGGCAAACGACTCGAAGGCATGTCCTATGGTATGTCCGAGGTTCAATGCCTTACGGATACCCTTCTCTGTAGGGTCTTCTGTTACAATGCGCTGCTTGACGGAAACGCTCTTTTCAATTAGAGAGCCTAGAATATCTAGATGATCTAGAGAATCCAGATTAAAGTTCAGCAATTCGCTCCACATCCCCTCATCAGAGATCAATCCGTGCTTGAGCATCTCCGCATAGCCAGAAAGGATATTCTCTGCATCCAAAGTCTTCAGGAACGTTGTATCAAGAATAACACAACGGGCATTGTTGAAGACACCAATCTCATTCTTCAAACCACCGAAATTGATACCTGTCTTTCCGCCTACGCTGGCATCGACCATGGAGAGTAGGGTGGTGGGTATATTAATATAAGGTATACCGCGTTTGAAGGTAGAGGCAGCAAAACCGCCTAAGTCCGTCACCATACCACCACCCAAGTTAATCATCAGCGAGTGGCGGGTAGCATCCAATCGCTGCATCTCACTCCATACGTGAGACAGTGAGTCGAGTGTCTTATGGGTGTCAGTGGCTCCAATGGTAATCATCTGTGCCTGTCGCATACACTCGATGTCACGTACGACGGGATAACAATACTGTCGGGTGGTCTCGTCAACGAGTACCAACAGACGGTCGTGAGCACATTCTTCGACTGCTTGATTCAGCGTCTCACGCAGGTTTGTGGAGATAATTACCTTTTGTGGTTCCATTTGCGGCTGCAAAATTAATATAAAATTTGCAAAATCATCTATAAATGGCAGATTAATTATAGAAAACCTTACTTTTTGTCTAAAAGCCTTTAAACTTTTCTTTTTTTGATGCGTCAAAAGAGCAATTAATGAGCATTTAATGATTAAAAAATACAATATGAAAAGATTTCTTTTATGCATGCTGATGGTAGCCTCTGCTACATTTGCGATGGCTCAACACATTACAGGAACGGTGATTGAGAGTGACTCGCAAGAACCCGTAGCACAGACGACAGTACGTTTGTTGAAAACGGACAGTACGTTGGTAACGGGTGGTTTGACAGACTTGGACGGAAAGTTCCGTGTGAAGTCGCCTGCGGCAGGAAAATACATTGTTCAGGTGACTTGTGTCGGTTTCAAACCTTTCACCAAGAGTGTAACTATAACAGCCGACAAGGATGTCGCATTGGGTACAATCTCTTTGGCTCCCGATGCGATCATGCTGAAAGGTGCTACCGTAACAGGACATGCAGCCAAGGTAACGTTGAAAGCCGATACCTTTATATATAATGCAGCCGCCTTCCGTACACCAGAGGGTTCTGTTGTTGAGGAACTCGTGAAGCGCCTGCCAGGTGCTGAGGTCGGCGATGATGGTTCGATTAAGATTAACGGTAAGGAGGTAAAGAAGATCCTCGTTGATGGTAAGGAGTTCATGACGGGTGATACAAAGACCGCTATGAAGAACCTGCCGACCAATATTATCGACCGTATCAAGGCTTACGATCAGCAGAGCGACCTTGCTCGTATCAGTGGTATTGATGACGGTGAAGAGCAGACAGTGCTCGACTTCGGTATCAAACCGGGTATGAACAGAGGTTTCATGACCAATAACGATGTGGGTATTGGTACACGTAGCAGATATTCAGCCCGTACGTTTAATGGTCTCATGAAGCAGGATATGACCCTGATGATGATGGCAAGTGCCAACAACGTGAATGACATGGGCTTCGGTGGAGGCGGTGGTCGTTTCGGTATGGGACGTCAGGGACTGACTGCAACAAAGATGATCGGTGTGAATATGAACTATGAAAAGACCGGTAAGTTGGTTCTCGACGGAAGTGTACGTTGGAACCACAACGATGGTGATGCCTTCTCAAAAGGAAGTACTGAGAGTTTCTTCAGTTCCACTGTCTCTCAGTTTGGTAACAGCAGAAGTCAGAACTTCACCCGTTCAAACGGCTGGGATGCCCAGATGCGAATCGAATGGACACCTGACTCCATGACAAATATCATGTTCCGTCCGAATTTCCGTTATAACAGCAATGACGGTGAACAGACCGGTTTGAATGCTTCTTTCTCAGAGGATCCTTATCAATATGTGAAAGATCCATTGATGGATATTTCACTGCTTGACCCTCAAATCATCAAGAACTATCAGATTCAGAACGGTATCAGCTATAGTGACTCGAAGAATGTAGGTGGTATGCTTCAGTTTAACAGAAAACTGAATAACTCCGGCCGTAACATCACCATTCAGTTGAATGGTAACTGGAGCGAGGGCGACAGCAAGTCTCTTACGAATAATATCGTGGAACTGATTGCCGCTGACTCATCTTATCAGACTAACCGCTGGAGTGTTACTCCATCGACGAACTATAGTTATAGTGCCCGCTTCAGTTACAGTGAGCCGATTTGGACTCGCACCTATTTGCAGTTCAGCTATACTTACGGCTACAGCTATCAGAAGAGTGACCGTGAAACCTTTAACCTGCTGAATGCTGACTTCAGCGACCTGTATCCCCATTATCGTGGATGGGATAGTTATTTAGAGCGTTCTACTCCTGAGAAAGATGAATACCAGAGCCGTTTCTCAGAATATAAGAACTACACCCATACAGCAGAAATCATGTTGCGAATCATCCGCAATACTTATTCGTTCAATATCGGTTTCCAGGTTGTTCCTCAGAAGTCCCATTATATTCAGGACTATCAGGGTGTACATGCCGATACGACTCGTACAGTAACGAACTTTGCTCCGACACTTGATTTCCGTTGGAGAAAGTCACAGACCAGTCAGTTGCGCTTCAACTATCGTGCTAACAGCCGTCAGCCGTCTATCAGCGACCTGCTTGACATTGTGGACGACAGCAATCCATTGGCTATCCGCAGAGGTAACCCTGGACTGAAACCTTCATTCACACAGAACTTCCGTTTGAACTATAACGACTATTTCCAGAAGCATCAGCAGTCTATTGGTGCCTTCCTGAACTTCTCGACCACCGCTAATTCGGTCAGCAACAAGACTACGTTGATTGATGAGAAGACTGGTAAGACGGAGACAAAGCCGGAGAATATCAATGGTAACTGGAACGGTAGCCTCTTCCTGATGTTCAGCACAGCCCTCGACTCTGCTGCATACTTCAACCTGAATACATCGACGAACCTCAGCTACAACCACAATGTGGGTTACGTCAGTGTAGGTAATAGTAAAGAGTCTCAGGAAAGTGTCACCAACTCGTTCGGTATTGGTGAGCGTCTGGCAGCCAGTTACCGTAATGAGTGGTTAGAGATTGAACTCAATGGTTCTTTGCAGTATCAGAGAAACCACAGTGAGTTGCAGACAACCAATAACCTCGACACATGGCAGTTCTCTTATGGTGGTATGATCGGTATCACTGCTCCTTGGGGAACGGCACTGTCAACGAACATGAATATGCAGAGTCGTCGTGGATATAGCGACAACTCGATGAATACCAACGAGCTGATTTGGAACGCTCAGATTTCTCAGAGTTTCCTGACAGGCAATGCCCTAACGCTCTCCTTACAGTTCTACGATATCCTGCACCAGCAGTCAACAATCAGTCGTACTATCTCTGCCATGCAGCGCAGTGATACGGAGTACAATGCCATTACCAACTATGCGATGTTGCACGTGATTTACCGTACGAATGTCTTTGGCGGTCGTGGTGCACGAGGTGGCTTCGGTGGTCCTGGTGGTCAGCGTGGACGTGGCGGTCGTGGTGGCGGCTTCGGTGGTCCTGGTGGTGGCCCCGGTGGCGGTGGCTTCGGCGGTGGTCGCCCTGGTGGTGGCTTCGGCGGCGGTGGTCGATTCTAAGCAATACAAAAAAGACGCTCAACACTGAGCGTCTTTTCTTTTTGTGATATAGGGAAGGGATATTTATGCTTCTTTACGATCGTCGATATTGTCACCTTCTGTGGGTGCCATCTCTTCCTCAAAGTCGGTAATGTCGGCTTGAACGAGAATGTTATACCACTGGATGAGTTTCTTGATATGACTGTTCTGCACGCGATCCTGATCCCAGTCAGGCAGAACCTTACTGAAATACTCGTGTAATTCCTGAGCAGAAGCCTTTTTGTAGTCGAGGCTGGAAACCTTGCCTTTCTCTAAGTCACGCATAGAGGCGAGTACCTTCATCAAAGGTACATCCTCTGTCTCCGTAAACATGGCGATATCGGCGAGTGATGTGATACGATCAGTGCCGAAAGCAGGCATACGCTTTCCCGTACCGTCAAGAGCCTCTACGATGAGGCTGTTTTTGGCGCGTGAAACGAGTTTGTAGAGTCCGGGCTTACCGGCAATAGATAAAATAGTCTGTTTCATTGTTCTTTTTTATTTCGTTATTACTTTATTTCATTATTACGAGATATCGATAATAATATTTTATCGATTTGTTCATCTATATCCGCGATACCGTCGTTCACAATCTCATAGTCGGCACGTCTTCTGACCTCATCCTGTGACCATTGGCGTGACATCCATTGGAGTACCTTTCGGCGAGAGATATGATCGCGCTGCATCACGCGTTGGATACGCACTTCATCGGGGGCAGTCACCACAATTACCTTGTCAATCAGGCGATAGATACCCGACTCATAGAGGATGGCACTCTCCATCCATTGCATGCCACTCTCCTCGAAATCTTTGAAGACGGCAGGATGCACAATAGCATCGATGGCTTTCGCATTCTCCTCACTCTGGAGCAGAAACTGTGCAACGACGGCTTTGTTGAGTCGTCCGTCAATATAAGTATCTGGACCAATCAGTGCTGTGAGCTTCTTATATATAATAGGTGAGGTGCGGATGAGTCGCTTGGCGGCAGCATCACAGTCATACACCTCAATACCTCGCTGTGCCAGTCGCTTGCAGACATAACTCTTCCCCGATCCGATACCGCCTGTGATGCCTATCTTCATTCTTCTTCGTTTTCTATCAGATAGTCTACCTGTTTCGTATCCAATGTCGCACGACTGATGCCATGCGGTACTGTACGCAGATAGATGTTGCATTTCTCCGAGGGATTCTGCAGAATCTCCCGGTAATCGGCTATCACGGTGAAGTCTTCGGGACGCAGTGTCCTAAACTGACTGACACCTGTGACGAAATGGATTTTCACCTTAGGTGGGAAGGTACGCAGCACTTTCCCTGGCGGCATATTGATGGCTCTCACGGGGACACCGTCAATACTCTCTTCTGTGAGCACATCCGTATAGAAACCAATACGGATTCGTTCTGGTACCACCTTCACATCCTTCATGTGAGCCAGTTTACAGTCGATGAGTAGTGTGTCACGGAATCCTGCGTAGTTCAGGGGTTCTGTATAGACGACTTGAATACTGTCTAACTTCTCTTTGGAAGTATAGACATCCACACTGTCTGGCATATACTGGACATGCGAGATGAAGTATAGGTGTTCAGGAATGACGCGTCCCGTCCATCTCACAGGCACGCGCTTTCGCTCTCCGTTGTTATAGAAGAACTCTACCTTGTCGGGTTTGACAGAACTGATGGTCGTGGTAATTTCCAACTGTTGGGTGATAATGCGCTTGACCTCGGTAGCAGACGCTACACCATAGCCGTTGCCACGATCGTAGTTCCTGTAGTTGAAATGGATGTCCTGACGCTTATTGTAGAGATATCTTAGGATAATCCATCCCTTATCACGTACCGTTACCTTGAGCGTATCAATCTCATTGGATGTCAATACCACATTCTTGGGAATGCCTCTAATCGAATAGGGGATTTTAATCTCGTATTCGTAGGCTTGGTTTAAGGTTAGGATCAACCAGAAGATACTCGAGAGGATGAAAAAAAACAAGAATATCAAAAACTGCCTGCTCATGTTATTGAACAAGAAGTGCCTGATATATCGTGAGATGCTCTGTCGCTCCACTCCTCTTTAACCTATAACCCTTAACCTATAACCTTTACTCCTTTACTTCTGAACAGGAGTGCTGGCAGGATCTTTGAATACAGAACCTTTGTCTACCTTGATGACGACTCCGTCGGCAATCTTTACCTCAATAATGCCTGTGGCGAGGTCGATCTTCTTCACAGTGCCGTAGATACCACCACCTGTAACAACGGGAGTACCTTCCTGCAGGGAGTTCTGGAAATTCTGAATCTCCTTCTGACGCTTCTGCTGCGGCTTAATCATAAAGAAGTACATGATGGCGAAGATTGCCACCATCATAATAATAAAACTGGTCATGCTGCTACCGCCCTGTGCGGCTTGTGCAGCGAGAATCATTTGTGTCATAATATTATTGAATGTTTAATGTTTCTTTAACCTATAACCTTTATATTCTTTCTTCCATGTGTTTCAGCAGTCTTCCTGTCTGAATCAGATGACGGGCAATAGCATCCAACATACCATTGATGTAGCCGCCACTGCGTGGGGTGGAGTAGAGTTTGGCAATATCAACATACTCATTAATAGTAACACCCACGGGAATACTGGGGAATGTCATCATCTCTGCGATGGCTATCTGCATGATGACAATATCCATGTAGGCAAGACGGGAGAAATCCCAGTTACGCGATGCCTCACTCATGAAATGCTGGTATTCGTCGGCATTCATGATGGTGGCACGGAACAACTTACGGGCATAGTCCTTGTCTTCCTCATTATCATATTCGGGCAATAATTCCTGTTTCGACTGGTTCTTCTCCTCAAACCGCTTGATGGTTTTCAGTACGAAGGTGTCTACAATCTCTTTGTCATCGTTCCAGTAGAGGCTTTGCTCCTCCAACAACGATTCCAAGTCTGCGTTATCCTGAATCAGTGTGCGATACAGTTTACGCCACAACTCACGGTCTGTGGCATAGTCATCCTCAGTAGCGTTCATATACTCCTCGTATATCTGGCTCTCTGTAATCTGTGTGTAGATCTTTTTCAGGAATTCCGGTTCGTCGTCCCAGTTCAACTTCTTCGTCTCCATAAACTCGTTGAGCATCTTGTTCTCTTCGAGTTGAAGGGCAAAACGGTTGTATGCGAATTTCTGTGAGGGCATCTCTGTGCCTTCACGTTTGGCTCTCGACTGTGCCACTTCCAGATGGCGGCGTGACTCATGGGTGATACCTACGATGAGTGCTAACAGGTAATTGTAAAGGTCATACGCTTTTGAAAGGCTGAAGAGTAACTCTTTCTCCGCCGTTTCAATGTTTTTGTTGCCGTTTTGATAGTACGCGTAGGTTAACTGGACTACCTTAATTCTGATGATTTCTCGATTAATCATATTCTTAATAGCTATAGCTGTTGATACTCTTATCAACTGCAAAAGTACGAATAAATCCCTTATTATGCAAGAAAAATGCGCTATTTTTGAAAAAAATCAATTGTCAATTGTCAATTATCAATTATATTTTGTACCTTTGCACCCGCTTTTCGCATCGTGTGATGGTGAATTAAGCAAAAAGTTTAACTTAATTTAGAGTAACACATTTTAATTATGAGAGAAATTAGTGTAAACGGTCAGAAGCGTGCCGAGACAGGTAAGAAAGCCTCAAAACTGCTTCGCAAAGAGGGTCTGGTACCCTGTAATCTGTATGGTGAGAAGAAAGACGAGAAGGGTCTGCCCGAGGCATTCTCTTTCGGTGTTCCTATGTCAGAGATGCGTAAAGTAATCTATTCTCCCCATGTATATGTAGTTAATATCAATGTAGAGGGTAAGGAGCACAAGGCCATCATCAAGGAACTTCAGTTCCATCCCACAACTGATGCCCTGTTGCATGCAGACTTCTATGAGGTCAACGAGACCAAGGATATCACTGTAGGTATTCCTGTGAAGATTGTCGGTCACGCTCAGGGTGTACGTGATGGTGGTAAACTTCAGTTACAGATCCGTAAGATCAATGTAACTGCTCCTTATAAGAATATCCCAGAGGTACTAGAGATTGATGTTACTTCTTTGGAACTCGGTAAGAGCATCAAGGTTGGTTCTCTGAGCTTCGAGGGTCTTGAGATTGCTACTCCGAAAGAGGTTATCGTTTGCTCTGTTAAGACAACACGTGCCTCTCGTTCGGCTGCATCTGCTGAAGAGGCTGCTGCTGAATAATAACGCTTTTGGCAATTGGCTGTTGGCTGTTGGCTAATGGCTAAATGCTAATAGCTAATAGCAAACGAAATGGACAAATATCTGATTGTAGGTTTGGGCAACGTCGGCGACGAGTACGACATGACCCGCCACAATACTGGATTTATAGTATTGGACGCTTTCGCGAAGGCGTCCAATATTTCTTTTGAGGATAAACGCTATGGTTTTGTGGCAGAAACGAGTCTCAAAGGTCGTAAGGTGTTTCTCCTCAAACCTTCTACGTTCATGAATCTCAGCGGCAATGCTGTACGCTATTGGCTCAACAAAGAGAACATCGAACAGAGTCGTCTGTTGGTAATCAGTGATGATGTAGCCTTGCCTTTAGGACAGTATCGTCTGAAAGCGAATGGTTCGAATGGCGGTCATAACGGCTTGGGACATATCCAGCAACTCATCGGACAGAACTATGCCCGCTTGCGTATGGGTATCGGTAACGATTATCCCGTTGGTAGCCAGATTGACCATGTGCTCGGACGTTTTGCCCCCGAGGAATTAGAGAAGTTGCAGCCCGCCATTGATTTAGGAGTGGATATCATCAAGAGTTTTGTCTTGGCTGGTATCGACATCACCATGAATCAGTATAATAAGTTAGGCAAGGGACCCAAACAGCCCATCTCGCCCAAAGAACCCATCAACCCAACAGAAGAATGAACGAAGCTCGAGTAGATAAGTGGTTGTGGGCAGCACGTATCTTCAAGACACGTAGCATTGCTGTAGATGCCATCAAGAACGGACGTGTGACAATGAATGGCATGAACGTCAAACCTTCCCGGATGGTGAAGGAGGGTGAGGTCATCAGTGTGCGTAAACCGCCTGTC
Source organism: Prevotella sp. (assembly GCA_045225255.1). Classification (GTDB taxonomy): domain Bacteria; phylum Bacteroidota; class Bacteroidia; order Bacteroidales; family Bacteroidaceae; genus Prevotella. Next base: position 70,602 of record JBGVBD010000152.1, read on the forward strand.
ACCTATTCTTTTAAGATCTTGAAGACCATCGAGCAAAGGGTAGGGGCGAAACTGATTCCAGAAATCTACGAGAATGTGACACCTGCCGACCAATATGAGTTGTTGGAGATGAACCGTATCAGTGGTTTTGTCAATCGTGCCCGTGGTACAGGTCGTCCTACTAAGAAAGAGCGTCGTGCACTCGATGAGTTTGTTGGTCCTTCATTAGAAGGCTTTGATGATTTTGACTTTGACGACGATGATATTTGACATCCTGTTGATTGTACTTGGAGTGGCGATGGTACTGGGTGGTGCCGACCGACTGACAGAAGGTGCTGCAGCCTTGGCCCGTCGCATGAATGTGCCTGAGATTATCATTGGCTTGACGATTGTGGCAGCAGGTACATCAGCCCCGGAACTCTTTGTGAGTCTGGTGTCTGCCTTAAAGGGAACACCCGATATGGCGATGGGTAATGTGGTAGGTTCCAATACGATGAACTGTATGTTGATTGTCGGCTGTGCTGCTATGGTGGCACCGATGACCATCAGTCGCAGTACGGTTCATAAGGATATTCCCTTCTCTGTAGGGGCTTCTGTCTTGTTGATGATTCTGGGTATCGATGCTTTCTTGGGTCGTTTCGATGGTATCCTGTTGCTGTTGGGCTTTGCTGCTTTTATGTATTATACGTTATCGCAGGCAAAGAAGGGTAAGGCGGAAGATACAGAAACCGTTAAACAGATGAATCCATGGTTTGCTGCTTTCTTTGTCATCATAGGACTTGTCTTATTGCTGGCAGGCAGTAATATCTTTGTGGATGCAGCTTCCAGAGTCGCCTATTCATTAGGACTCAGTGAAGGAGTCGTAGGCTTGACCATTGTGGCTGGCGGTACTTCGTTACCCGAACTCGCTACGAGTGTAGTGGCAGCCCGTAAAGGACAGTCTGCCATCGCCATCGGTAATGTTATTGGCTCGAATGTCTTCAATATCCTGTTGATATTAGGACTGACGGCAACCATCAGTCCGATGCAGATACAGGGCATCACCACCATCGACCTGTTGATGATGCTGGGTTCCGTATCGCTGGTATGGTTGTTTTCCTATACCCGTTATACGGTAGAGCGTTGGGAAGGAGCCCTTCTGGTAGGCGGTTATCTGGTCTACCTTGCTTGGTTACTCAGTAACGTATAGAACTATTTCCAAACGGAGATAGGAATCATTTTGACAGTCATATTGACATCACGCTTGCGACATTTGGCAAGCCATTTCTGGAAATCTTCACCTTTCAGTTGACGCAACTCCCCGGCACCACTACTGTCAGTGGCCTTCACAAAGGGTTGGGGAGAGAAGATGACATAGACCTGATTCTGCTCCACTGGATAGAGGGCAGTCATATTATAGAGGTCAACTAATGGCTTCTCCACGGGAGTGGCATCCTCTGTGCTAAAGAACACATAGCGTTGGTTTGCCTTAATGGTATAGATACCGTTTTGTTGTCCTTGATAGGGCAGAAGACAGATGGCGTCATTTCCTACGTCTACCAGATAGATTGCCAAATAACCTGCTATTGGTGAGGTAAATGAGAGGTAGAAATGGTCACCATTATTAAATTTCTCAGATTCAAAACGGTCTTCCGTACCATTACGAAGTACCTTCACCTTGAAATCGACGGCATTGGTTATTAACTCACAAATCTTTCCTTTGACTCTGACAGAGACAATCAGCTCCCCGCTAATCAGATTGGTTTGATATTCCGGCTGACCAATGGTCTCTATCCATTCTCCTTTCACATCACTACCGCCAATCGACAGGAAATCGACAGAAGAGACACCATTACGATTGGTCATCGTCGTTGTATTAGTCTGTGATACCACCGTACCATAGGCATCGGCGATGGCTTGTATCTTTGCATAGTCAAGCACTCTCTTCTTTGCCTCCGCCAACGACACATCTTCAGGGACATTATATACATATTCAGCCTCCACGGTTCGGACATCTTGTGCTGAAGCCAATAATGGAATCAATAGATAGATGAACAGAAAGAGTTTTTTCATTCTTCGTGATTGTGAGTTATAATATGATGTTGCAAAAGTATGTTTTTTTTTCGATATTCCGTCATTTTTATTGAAATTATTTTGTTGTTTCATGAATAATATGTACATTTGCATTCAAGAATAACAAAACAATCTAAAACATTTAATATTTAATAATGATGAAAAAACATATTTTATTTCTAACTTTAGGACTCCTTATCGGGAGTGTGTGCTATGCTGATAATGAGAGCAAAAACGATCAAGTACGTACTTTGAAGCAGAAGCAGAGCCCAGTGGGTTATGACAACACTTCGTTTGCCGTTTTTTATTACAATGGAAAGACAGCCTACAACAATCGTGGTATGGAGCTTTTTACTGGTGATACCATTAAAGACCTTAAAATTATTCCTTCATATAGTATGGTCGCCAGTCTGTATAAAGCGAAGAATGGTACCATGTATGTCCAGACTTACAGAATCAATCCCCAGGATCTTTTTCTACTGGAGAAAATCAAATTGAAGAAACTGAATGTTACGGCGATTGCCTATACTGCCGATGCACGACAGTTGACGGTAGCCACCAGCAACAAACAGATCATCTTCTACGATGGTAGTGGTAAAGAGGTCAAGACGACACTTACATCGTCTATCACCCCCAGAAAAATGGTTTATAGTGGTAATAACTTCTTCCTTGCTGCGATAGAAGGCAGGACGTTGGAGATATGGAATGTTGAGAGGGGAACGGTTCGTAAGACGATAAAGTTCGACAGCAATATCAATGATGTGACTTTTGCCGATAGCAATACCAAGATGCTAGTAGTGACTGCCGATGGCAAACTGACCGTATATGATACAACGGCATTCGACCTCAAGAGTACGATTGACGATGTTGGCAGTGCTTTGGCTTGTCAGGCAAATAACAGTGGTAAATATGCCTATGTGCTGTGTTCTCCAACTCGCATCTGCGTCATCAACCTGTTGGATCCCACAGAGCGTCGTTTTATTGACAATGACGATGCCGGTATATCTGCCATCAGAGGTATCTACAATGTAAGTACTGAAAGTGACTTCCTCATCTATAACACCAGTAACGCACTCGTATATCGCAAACTTGAGGGACTCACACCATATTATAATAAGATGATGACTGGTGAACTGAATGAAAAACTGAACCAGTGGATGAAACAGATGCCAGGTGAGACCTTAGAGGAATACAATGCGCGTGTCAACGACACTTCACGTAAGGAGATGGTGATGGGGCTGGAGCGTGATATTGCTACGAAGATGGCTGTCGGTCTGTTGGAGCAGAACGAAGTGACGGTGGGTGACTATAACACCAAGACCAAGAAACTGACCCTGCATTTCAGTTCGATGCCCGATATTTTCTTAGATGTGCCCCTTGATGAAATCAAGTCATTCGATACAAGCAGCCGTCTGGAGTTCCGTAATGTGAAATATGGTTTGAATCCTGATGATAAATTCGAAGTCGTATATGCCGAGGTCTATAATCCCGAGAACGGCGTTACCTATATCTTTGATAACATGGAGCGTAAGTCTTTGTCTCACATGATGGACGATGCTAACTTCGTACCTATCGAGGTTATCCGTTCTGCCAATATGGAGGAGATTGCCTTGGAAAGTATTAAGGAGGACATCATTAGTCTGGCAAAACAGGAACAGACCATTTCCGACAAGACGCATATCTCTGTCAATACCCATGCTGATCCTGCTGTTGATGCTGACGGTAAGAATATCATCAACTACAATGTCGAGTTTACTTATGAGGTAGAAGAGGAGTTCTCTGCCCGTGATGACTTCAAGCCGGGACATTACTTTACGGAGGAATCTGGTGCAGCCATGTCGATGCTGAAGATTATGAAGCAGGCTTTCGAACAAGACTTTGCGAAATATACTGTTGAAGGCAAGCGCGTGAAGATTGCCATCAAGGGTACTGCCGATGCAGCCCCGATAGCACGAGCCCTTGCCTATGACGGCAGATATGGCGAGTACGACGGTGAGCCTGTTTTTAAGAATAATGAGATGACCAATGTGAACTTGAACAAGAAGGACGGTATTGCTACCAACGAGCAGTTGGCTTTTGCCAGAGCAATCGGTGTTCGTAACTATATCGAGAAAGAACTGGCATCCTTCGATAAGATGAAGCGCGACTACGAGTATCATATCGAAGTGTCAGAACAGGAAGGTAGTAAGTTCCGTCGCATCAGTGTTCTGTGCACATTTATCGATGCATTCTAAAATATGAATAATAAAATCTATCCATTCATCAATCAGCACAAACCATGGTGGGTTGTGCTGATTCTTGCTCTCTGCACAACAACAGTCAGTGGTCAGACAATGGCACAGGCAGACGCTGCCTATAAGGAGCTCGTCATGATGCGTAACATTGATACCATCAGTAAGAGCGACATCTATATGAAGACCTTTGACTGTTGTCGTGCCTATAAGCATATCCTTATCTCATCGCCCAGTGGCGTGGAGAGTTTCGACAAGTCACGTTCCGTATTGGCGTCGCTCTATCCCCTTCTGAAAGCCGGTGCAGGTTTCTATTCCCAAACCAAGCAAGACTCTGTCGCAATGGCCTTTGCCAGAGAGGCAGTCGACTTGGCGATGATGAAAGAGATGGCTGAAGAGAAACTGCGTAAAGACAGTTACTATCCCAACTTGGTGTATTTCGTAGCAGCGCGTACCTATAATGCAGAAGACTACGAGAGTGCCATTATTTACCTGAAGGAGTATATGGACGTGACCGACGTGTCGAAGCATGCGCGTGTGCTCGACTATCTGAAGGAAGCTGAAGGACTGGTAGCGCAGAAAAAGAAGAGTGATGAGAAGTTTGCCGATATCTACAAGGGCGTTCCCTATTTCGATGTCTTTGCCCAGCAATCCATTGAGAAGGCGATGAACAAATGGAAGGAGAAAGACCCTTATGAGACGATTGATGAATACAAGGCACGTGTGAATGAGGAGACGGCGAGAGCCAAGCAACAGGAACTGCAGAAGGTCCTGATGGATGAGTATGTGCAACGCTTTGCCAAGAACATGACCGTTGCCGATATGACGATCAAGCCTTATGATGCCGAGAACCAGTCGTTCCTCATCGAGTCGCCCTATGGTGATATCGTCTTGAAGGTGCCCCGTACAGATAATGAGGCACGTGAGTTCGCTGAGAACTGGGCTAACGTGAAGGTCTATAACCAGAAGTTTGTCATTGCCGATAAGAAGTTGGCATTGGCAAGTCTGACCTTCTCTACACCCTCAGGTAAACTCTATGAGTATAACAATCAACAGACATTGGCATATAACGAGACAGAGGTGGCTGCCAACTTCTCCCCCATCGACTATGGGCTGTTGGCTAATTCCGAGAAGACACAACAGAACAAGCCTAAGGTCGGAAAGACTGAGGTGGTTGTCGGTCTCTCGGATGTTGATGTGAATATCCCCAGAACCAAGAGCGTCAATTCCAAGACCTTTGCCGTCATCATTGCCAATGAAGACTATACACTGGTACCCAAAGTGCCGATGGCAGGCAATGACGGAGAGGTGTTCGCACAGTATTGTGAACAGACCTTAGGTCTTCCGCGGGAGAATATCCTCAGTTATCCCAATGCTACCTATGGTAAGATGATTCGTGCCGTGCAGGATATTACGAATATTGCCAAGGCATATAGTGACATCAAGGTGATCTTCTACTATGCAGGACATGGCATTCCCAACGAGTCGACGCGTGATGCTTTTCTGTTGCCGATCGATGCTGACGGTGCACAGACAGAGGCATGCTATCCGTTGAGAAAACTCTATAATGAGTTGTCTGTATTAGGTGCCCAGTCGGTGATTGTATTCCTGGATGCCTGTTTCAGTGGCACTACTGGTGACGGTTCTACGCTGATGGCTTCTTCCCGTGGTATCTCTCTCCGAGCCAAACAGGAGCGTCCTACGGGTAATCTGGTAGTCTTCAGTGCTGCCTCCGACGATGAGACAGCCTATCCTTATAAGGAACAGCGTCATGGTCTCTTCACCTACTATCTGCTGAAGAAACTTCAGAGTTCCAAGGGTAATGTGTCGTTGGGTGAACTCTGTCAGTATGTGACGGAGAACGTGAAACAGAAGTCTGTGGTGATCAACCGCAAGATACAGACACCCGTTGTTACCTGCTCGCCAGACTTGCAGGCAGAATGGAAGAATATCAAACTAAAGAAATAAGGATATACTATTCCCCGTAGATTTCTTTTAACTTATTGGCAAGTTCTTCGCGGCGGAGATCCATCGCGATGATTTTGCCTTGTGGGTCTACCAGAACATTGGCTGGGATATTCAGCACACCGTAAGTCTCTACGGCAATGCTCTCCCATTTCTTCAGGTCACTCATCTGTGGCCATTTCAAATCCATTTGCTGAATGGCAGCCGTCCAGGCGCTTTTCTGTTGGTCTAATGAGACACCAACCACCTCAAAGCCCTTGTTATGGTATTTCTTATAACTGGCAATCACGTAAGGCATCTCCCTGAGACAAGGTCTATACCATGATGCCCAGAAGTCGATGAGCACATAGTTTCCTTTACCTACCCATTGACTCAGTTTCACAGGCTGGTCGTTCGTGTTCAGCATCTCTAACTCATGGAACTGGATTCCTGGCTTACGTTTCTCATAACCTGCCAGTAGCGCCTTAGCCTTGTTGAGTTCAGGGGCGTTATAATAGGCTGTCTTCGGGTCGAGGGCAACCTTCAGGTCTTCGTAACTCAGGTCATATAAGGCATCCAAAATATACATGACAGGCAACTGATTGTCACGGTTGTCGCGGACAATCTGCATGATGAGTTTGATTTGCTCATTGCTCAGCGAATCCAGTCTGTCAGACAGGATCTTGGCTTTCGCCCTGCTCTCAGGATTTTCCCCTTTCGGGTCTTTCAGTTGGATGGCGCGATATTCCTTCAGGATATTGTCGCCCTGTGCATCCAGCGCATCCATCAACGGTCTATAGGGATCCACATAGTTCTGTGCCTGAGCCGTAATTGCCACGGCTACCAGTGCCAAAGTAATCAGTCTTTTCATCTCTCGTGTCTTTTTATTTTGGGTGCAAAGGTACAAAATAATCAGCATAGATGGATGGTAATTCACTTTTTTATTTTACTTTGACCAATGGAAATTAGGCTGCATCTCAGAAATTCTCAAATAAATTTGGTATTTCGTTCGATTTGCACTAACTTTGCACCCGCAAATTGCAGGGGTACTTGCGAAGCCTTCGGGTGAACCCCCTTTAACAAAACAAGGACAAAATGGAAAAGAACAATCACAAAGTCAGTGTGCTGTTTATGCTTTTCTGCACACTGTTCTGCGTCTGCCTGATTACGGCAAACGTATTGGAAACAAAGCAAATCTCGTTTGGAATCGCTAATTTCACAGGTGGACTGTTGGTATTTCCCGTCAGTTACATCATCAATGATGTGGTGTGTGAGGTATGGGGCTATCGTCGTGCACGCCTGTTGATCTGGATGGGTTTCATCATGAACTTCTTCTTCGTAGGCATGGGTGCCCTTGCAGATGTGATACCGGGTGCTCCCTATTGGGACAGGAATGAAGCGTTCCATAGCATCTTCGGACTGGCTCCCCGTATTGCAGGTGCTTCGTTTATCGCTTTCCTCGCAGGCTCGTTCATCAATGCCTACGTGATGAGTCGTATGAAACTCTCGTCAGAGGGGCGTCATTTCTCGGCACGTGCCATTCTGAGTACGGTGTTTGGTGAGTTGACCGACTCGATTATCTTCTTTCCACTCGCCTTCTCGTTCATCCTTCCTTGGGAGGAAATGCCTTCACTGGTCATTACGCAGGTGGTGCTGAAGACCCTTTATGAGATTGTTGCCCTGCCCATTACGATGAGGGTAGTGAAGTATACCAAGGCGCACGACCATGAGGATGTCTATGATTACGATATCTCCTATAATATCTTTAAGATCTTAAAATTTTAAATGAAGAATGTGGAGTGTGGAATGATTCTCGCTTTGCTGCGATGTTTGAATGTAGAATTCTCATTTTTTCATTGAAAATCGCCTTGGCGACAATTCCTCATTCGTCATTCAAAAATCAACATTTAAGTTATGAACAGGGAACAAGACCATTTGCAGCAACTCGGTAAGAAGACTGAGTATAAGATGGACTATGCACCGGAAGTGCTGGAGACCTTTGAGAACAAGCATCAGGACAACGACTACTGGGTGCAGTTCAACTGTCCGGAGTTCACCTCACTCTGTCCGATTACGGGTCAGCCCGACTTCGCAGAAATCAAGATCCTGTATCTGCCTGCTGAGCGGATGGTAGAGTCGAAGAGTCTGAAACTCTATCTCTTCTCGTTCCGCAATCACGGTGACTTCCATGAGGATTGTGTGAACACCATCATGAAAGACTTGGTGAAACTGATGCAACCGAAATACATTGAGGTGAAGGGTATCTTTACTCCGCGTGGTGGTATCAGCATCTATCCCTATGCCAACTATGGTCAGCCAGGGACGAAATATGAGAAAATGGCAGAGGAGCGCCTGATGCATTATCAGATGCTCCCCTGACGATATTTGTTGCTCGTTTTCTTATTCGAAAGCGAAATCTTTCAACGTACAGATAGACTTCCCCTTCGTAGGCGAAGAGAAGACGAAATAGATGGCATGCTTGCCTGTCAGTTCTGAGAGTGCAGGCACTGCCGTCTTCGTTTCTATAGCCGTTTTCGGCTTCTCGGCTTTCTCAGTCTTCGGTATGCTGGTGCTCAGATTGATGGTGCCAATCTCTTTACCGCCTTGTGATTTCCAAGGTCTGTCAACCATGATGGTAATCGTACCATCGATGCCTTCTGGTATCAGGCGCAACGACAGTTGGAGGTCCTTCTTACCTTGTGTCGCCGTGAAGTTGAAGTACTTATAACCTACAATCGAACCGTCGGTATTGTTGATAACGGCATTGGTGTTGTAACGCAGGTCATAAGGAGCAGCGAATTTCTGGGTAGAAGCCAGTGCCTCTTGCTTCGTCATACCTTCCTCACCACCATATTGCGCAGCGACATACGAACCGAAGAATGTGTTGTTAGGCCACTCATGCGTAGCAGGTTTCGGTCCTGTGTACCAGCAACAGATACCGGCAGAATGACGCTCCAAGGGATTCAGACCGTCGAGGGCAAAACCTTCGGAGTTATATTCGCCCTCCGAGATTTCTACCTTACCGCCTTTACCTTCTTCTACCTTTACCTCGATAGGAGCCACCATCGCCTGACGTGCATACTCGTCGGTACCCGTCTGACGATGATAGAACACATACCACTGTCCGTCGATCTCGCAGATAGAGCCGTGGGTGTTACCATCAGGCGTAGCAGAGGCAATAACATTGCCCTGCTCGTCTTTCTCACGAGCACGACCATCAATAATCGTACCGCCATAGGTCCAAGGTCCTAAAGGATGGTCACTATAGCAGTAGGCGAGGGTATAGTTAGAAGAAGGAAGTCCGAACTCCCCTTCCTCGGTGAAGCGGCTATAGATAAACACGTACTTATCCTTGATTTTACGGATAGATGAGGCTTCGAAGAACTTAAAGCGTCCTTCTTGATTACGACCGGAGATCATATCCTCTACAATCTGCGTACCAGGCTTCACCGTTGCCATCGTGGTAGGATCAAACTCAGCAGCATAGGAACGCTCAAAGCCCCAGTAGCCATAAACGCGACCGTCGTCATCTACAAAGACGGCAGGGTCGAACTGTAAGACACCATCTACCTGATTGGGATTCTCCTTGCTCCAGTTACATACCTCGAAAGGTCCATCGGGACGATCACTCTTGGCAATCAGTCCGTTGCGATAACCCGTCTGGTCGTTAGGGAAGAGCCAGTAAGTCTTCTTGCCTGTAGAGTCGGTGGTCATCGTCACATCAGGTGCATAAAGCACATCGGCAGTACCTGCAGAGTCGAAAGGTTCACCTTTGGCATTCTTGTCGACGACGAGGATCACACCGTCATAGCGCCAGTTGTTGAGGCTGTCGACGGATGCCGACCATACGACTTGGTCGCGTCCGCAATAGGCGTCAATCAGGTCGTCATGCGAACCATAGACATAAACGCGATACTTGCCGGGTTGGTCGGGGTCTTCAAACACGTAAGGTTCACCATCAGGGATATGTTCCCAAAGGGGCATGTAGGGATTACCGACAGTCGTCAACGCAGTTTCCTTGGTCTCTGATTGTCTGTTGCAAGCCACGAAAACCAGCACGCAGCAGACGATACCGATAAACAGCCATGAGAAGCCGTTCGAAAAAAAGTTATTGGTCATCATATATAAATAATGTTATAGTTCTTCTTGTTCTATCTTCCGATAGTATTTCTGTTCGTGGTCCTTAAACTTCAGGATGAGGGTATCACGTCTCAAATACATGATATCTGCCGTATCCTGTTCAGGTTTTCCTCTCTTGGAAGAGTTAGGTATTCTGATGGAGTCCGTTATCAGAATCAGTTGTCCATTATAGAGTCGCCATTCGGCATATCTTCTGAGACGAGGATATTCCACGGGACTCATATTATCAGTACTGTTACGCTGTTGGCGGGCACCGATAGCCTGTGCAGAATAACCGCGTTTCAGTCGGAAACCATATTCACGGGGCGTCATCATCTTACGCTTGACGGAGTCAGGCATCCGTTCCATCATGCGGCGTTGCATGCGCTCGGGCATCTTGTCGATATGTTTGAGGGTAGGCATCACCTGATAGCACCATTGTCCTTTCAGCGCGTCGATATTGACGATCATCTGCACTTCTGCCTTGTCTTCCGGGTTGAGGATGACAGCCAACTCATCACCAATATGGGGACGACCGTAGATACGACGCTCTTGGAAGGCATTGATGATATCGAAAGTATCAGGGTTCACACCAGAATAGGGGAGGAACACGAGGATGGAATCCGAACTGCCATCGCAGGCAAGTCCATAGAGGGTAGAGTCTCCTGGCACGTTCTTTTGCGTACTGATAGGTTCCGGCATTTCTTGCTTGGATGGTCGCTGATGACCGCATGCCGTGATGAGTAGCACGATGGCTAACAGGGATATCGTTTTCTTCATGAGATATAAATTTTTCTGCAAAGTTATAAATAATTATCAATTATCAATTGTCAATTATCAATTATTTTGTACCTTTGCAAAAATAATAGCAACATAAAGAATCGATTTATCAATGAAAAAGAAAATTAAGTTCAGTCTCGTCTACCGTGACATGTGGCAGTCAAGCGGAAAGTTTCAGCCCCGCAAAGACCAGTTGGAGCGCATTGCGCCAGTGATTATCGACATGGGGTGCTTTGCCCGTGTAGAGACCAATGGTGGTGCTTTCGAACAGGTTAACCTGTTGGCTGGTGAGAATCCCAATCCTGCCGTACGTGCTTTCTGTAAACCTTTCAACGAGGTGGGCATCCAGACGCACATGCTTGACCGTGGTCTCAATGCCATCCGCATGTATCCTGTGCCCGACGATGTACGTGCCTTAATGTATAAGGTGAAGAAAGCGCAGGGTGTGGATATCCCTCGTATCTTCTGCGGCTTGAACGACACTCGTAATATCATTCCTAGTATCAAATGGGCGAAGGAGGCTGGTATGATTCCACAGGCAACCTTGTGTATCACCACCTCACCCGTACATACCGTTGAATACTATAGTGCGATTGCTGATGAGGTGATTGCTGCCGGTGCAGAGGAAATCTGTCTGAAGGATATGGCGGGTATCGGTCAACCTGCTTTGTTGGGTGCTTTGACGAAGAGTATCAAGACGAAGCATCCGGATATCATCATCCAGTATCACGGACACTCTGGTCCCGGTCTGTCGATGGCTTCTATCCTCGAGGTTTGTAACAATGGTGCGGATATCATCGATACCGCTATCGAACCCTTGTCATGGGGTAAGGTGCATCCCGATATCATCTCTGTCCAGTCGATGTTGAAGAACGAAGGCTTCGAAGTAGAGGATATCAATATGAATGCTTATATGCAGGCACGTACGCTGACACAGGAGTTCTTTGACGACTGGCTCGGCTACTTCATCAATCCTGCCAATAAACACATGTCCAGCCTGTTGCTGGGTTGTGGACTACCTGGCGGTATGATGGGATCAATGATGGCAGACCTCGGTGGTATCCATAGTATCATCAACAAGAGTCGTGCAAAGAAGGGAGAACCTGAGTTAAGCACGGACGACATGCTCGTGAAACTCTTCAACGAGGTAGAGTATGTATGGCCACGCGTAGGTTATCCCCCATTGGTAACACCGTTCTCACAGTATGTGAAGAATATCGCACTGATGAATCTGCTGACCATCGAACAGGGCAAGGGACGCTTCGTGATGATGGACGACTCGATGTGGGGCATGATCCTTGGCAAGAGTGGTAAGATTCCTGGCACGATTGATCCAGAACTCATAGAGATGGCAAAGAAACAAGGACGTGAGTTTACGGATGTTGATCCACATACCTTGGTTCCCAATGCCCTTGATGACTTCCGTAAGGAGATGGACGAGAATGGTTGGGAGTATGGACAGGACGATGAGGAACTCTTCGAACTTGCCATGCATCCAGAGCAGTATCGTAACTTCAAGAGTGGACAGGCGAAGAAGAACTTCCTCGCTGACTTGCAGAAGGCAAAGGACGAGAAACTGGGTGGTTCGAAGATGAAGCCCGAGGAGTTGGCTGCCTTCAAGCATGCGAAGGCTGATGCTTTGACGGCTCCGATTGCCGGACAGGTCTACTACCAGTTCTCGGGTGAGGGCGCTTGTGAGCCTTGTCTCGACCCGTTTATCGGACAACAGTATAAGGAAGGTGATACCTTCTGTTATATCCAGGCTCCTTGGGGCGAGATCGTTCCCATCCCTGCAGCCCTGGGTGGTAAACTCGTGGAGGTCAGTGCGAAGTCTGGTGCCAAGGTACGGCGTGGCGATAACCTCGCTTGGATTGAGCGCGCGTGACCCCCTAAGTTAGGGGGCAGGGGGTCTGACAGGTATTATGGACTATCAAAGAATCATTGATAAATACTATCCTGAGTTAAGGTTGAATGGTCGTTCAGACCCCCAACCCCCTAACTCAGGGGGCTTACGTGAGCTCCTGTTAAAGCACAGTCGGCAAGTAGCCGACCGTGCTTTATTGATTTGTGAACGGCATAAAGAACTGCCTGTCGACCTCCAATTTTTAGAGGAAGCAGCGATGCTTCACGATATTGGGGTGTTCCGTTGTGATGCTCCTTCCATCTATTGTTATGGAACGGAACCATATATCCGTCATGGAATCATCGGGGGTGAGATACTGCGTGAGGAAGGGTTCCCCCGTCATGCCCGTGTCTGTGAACGACATACAGGAACAGGACTTCCTGGGTATGAGCCAGAGACCATAGAGGAACAGATTATCTGTTATGCCGATAAGTTCTATTCCAAGTCAAGTCCTGATCGTGTCCGCACCGTATTAGATACTGCTCAAAGTCTCGAGAAGTTCGGTCATGAAGGGGTAGTGAAGTTCTTGGAATGGGCAGAGCAATTTGAATAGATTATTTTGTACCTTTGAGACTTCGTCTCGAAATTACTCACGTTCGAGAAAACTCAAATAAAATTTGGTTTTCTTCTCACTTATTCGTAATTTTGCAGCCGTGAGAAAAAAGACTCTCATCGTATTGTTGCTTTTCGTCCTTACATTTGTAATGGCGGAGATGCCTCGTATGCACTTTCCTGAACAAAAGAAAGGCACTGACTCACTGGCTATTGACTCGATAGAGAAAGATACCTCTCTTACCTCTTCCGTCTTACCTCTTCCATCTTCTGCGGACACGCTGAACATGGATTCTTTGCAGAAAGCCATTTGGAAACATAACAAGGCGGTAGATGACTCCTTGCATGCGGACAGTATCAACCGTCAGAAGAAGAATGGTATTGATGCACCTGTAGAATATCAGGCAGACGATTCGATGACCTATGAGGGTGAAACAGGACTTGCGCATCTCTATGGTAATTCACATGTGAAGTATCAGGACATGGACTTGCAGAGTGACCAGATATACATGCAATTGGATTCCAGTCTGGTACATGCAACAGGTAGTATCGATACGACAGGACAGAAGTTCGGAACACCGATCTTCAAAATGGGTAGCGATACCTACGAGAGTGATACGATGGCATTTAATTTTAAAACAAAGAAGGGTCTCATCCAGAATGTATATACCCAACAGGATGACGGTTTCATGGTGTCAGAACTCTCGAAACGTGGTTCTAATGGAGAACTCTATCTGCAACATGGACGCTATACCACGTGTGATGAGCCCCATCCCGACTTCTATTTCGCGATGTCACGTGCGAAGGTACGTCCTGGTAAGGATGTGGTGTTCGGTCCTACCTATCTGGTAGTGGCTGACGTACCATTGCCTTTTGCCATTCCTTATGGTTTCTTCCCCTTCACGAAGAGTTATAGCAGTGGTTTCATCATGCCGACCTATGGTGATGAAAGCTCGCGAGGTTTTTATCTGAGGGATGGTGGTTACTATTTTGCCATCAGTGATAAGGTGGATCTGAAACTGTTGGGCGAGATTTATACCAAGGGCTCATGGGGTGTCTCTGCTGCTTCCAATTATCGTAAGCGTTATAAGTACGGCGGTTCGTTCTATGCCAGTTACCAGAGTACGGTGACGGGAGAGAAGAACATGCCTGACTATTTGAAGACAACGAGTTTTAAGATCCAGTGGAGCCATCATCAGGATTCTAAGGCAAATCCGTTCTCCTCGCTGTCTGCCAGTGTAAACTTCGCGACCAGTAATTATGAGCCTAACAACCTGACATCGATGTATAACCCACAGGCAAGGACGCAGTCGACTCGTACGAGTTCTGTGAGTTGGAGTTCGACATTCTCGAGTATCGGTATGACACTGAGTTCGACGTTCAACCTCACCCAGAATATGCGTGACTCGTCCATCTCAATGACATTGCCCGACTTGAATATCTCTATTGCCCGTTTCTATCCCTTCAAACGGAAACATGCCGCAGGTAAGGAACGCTGGTATGAGAAGATTGCCATGAGTTATACAGGTCAACTGAGCAACTCCATTTCGACGAAGGAAGACAAACTGTTGCATTCCAGTCTGACAAAAGACTGGCGTAACGGTATGCGACACTCTATTCCCATTAGTGCCAATTTTACCCTCTTCGGCTATGTGAATATCATTCCTTCACTGAACTTCACTGACCGTATGTACACACAGAAATACATGCGTTCATGGGATGAGGATAACCAGAAAGAGGCAGTCGACACGTTACAGGGCTTCTATAATGTCTATGACTGGAACCTGAGTCTGTCTGCATCCACGAAACTCTATGGTATGTTTATCCCGAACCGTAAACTCTTCGGCGATAAGATACAGGCGATACGCCATGTGTTCACCCCTTCGGTTAGTTTCAGTTACGCTCCGGATTTCAGTGCTTCGCGTTATGGCTACTACGATACCTATCAGAAGACGGATGCCAGTGGAAATGTGTCGTTGGTGGAGTATTCTCCTTATAGTGGCACTCTCTATGGTATGCCTGGTAAGGGTAAGACGGGTAGTATCTCGATGGATATCTCCAACAATATCGAGATGAAGATCAAGAGTGAAGACGATTCGACGGGCTTTAAGAAAATCAGTATCATTGATGAACTGGGTGCCTCAATGTCGTATAACTTCGCTACGGACTATCATCCGTGGAGTGACCTCTCTACACGTTTGCGTCTGCGACTGTCAAAGAGGTACACCCTCAATCTGAATGCCGTCTTCGCGACTTATGCCTATGAGGTGGACTCTGTAGGTGGTAAACCGTATATCGGTAATCATACGGAGTATAGTAAGGGACGCTTTGGTCGTTTCCAAGGTCTGTCACAAAACCTGTCATACACGCTCGATAATACGAAAGTCGCCAACTTCTTCAAATGGCTGAGGGGAGAGAAGGTCAGCAAGAAGAAAGGAAAGAAGAACAATCAGAATGATGATGAATACGACACGGGTGTAGAGACGAATGTCGACGATAAGATGGAGGCAGGAAAACATGGTGCTGAGAAGGAGAAAGGCAAGGCTGAGACGGATGAAGACGGTTATATGACATTCAGTCTGCCTTGGTCACTGAGCCTCGGCTATGGTATATCGATGCGTGAGAATACGGGTGGTACCTTCAACTACGACAGGATGCGTTATCCGTATAAGTTCACACAGCATCTGAATATCAGTGGTAATGTATGTATTGCCGACGGTTGGAATATCTCGTTCTCCAGTGGTTATGACTTCGAGGCTCATAAGGTGTCCATGACCACGGCATCCCTGTCGCGTGACCTTCACTGTTTCAACATGTCGTGTCAGGTGGTGTTGGCACCCTATACCAGTTATAATTTCTCCTTCCGATGCAATGCCGCTACCCTGACTGATGCCTTGAAATACGATAAGCGTAGCAGTTCTTCCAATTCCGTTCAGTGGTATTAATAACGGTTAGCGGTTAGCGGTTAACGGTTATCGTTAAGGTTAACGTTTTCGTTATCGTTTACGTAGCAAGCAAGGCTTGCAGCGACTCTTCTTCACCTACTATCCAAATGATGTCTCCTTCTTGGAAACGTCTCGTAGGACTGACAGACGAGAGGTTTTCTTTTCCTTCCTCCAAACCAATCACCATACAGCTATAGAGGTCACGAATACCACTCTCGATAAGGGTCTTGCCGATAAACGGACTGTCACTGCCGATAATCAACTGGCGCAGTTTCATCTCACGTTCCTCTAACTGGAGGTCCTCACCAAAGGTCTCTGTCTCTATGGCATAACGGAACTTACTCAACTGGTCGTCACTGCCAATCACCTCCAACTTATCACCAGGATAGATGACATAGTCGCCATCAGGAATATTCAGACGATGGTTGGCACGCAGAATACTGGAAACATGTACACCGTATTTCTTACCGAGACTCAGTTGTTTCAGGTTACTACCCATCCACAAAGAGTCCATGGGGACATCGAAGATGGCGATATGCACATCACGGTCTAATAGTCTGCCCTCATAGAGTGGACGTTTCTTACCATGTACCTGAGCAGCAATATCCCTCGAACGCAGATTTAGGATAAACAGGCGTTCCATCTTGATACTTCGCCGTTTGATAGAACGGGAAGCCACCATCAGGGCAACGACAATCACACCGATGGTAATCATGAGGGCATTGGAGAAACGAGTCAGGTAGTTGCAGATATAGAAGATGAAGTTGACGGCAATGATGACACGCACCAAGATGGTAAACAACAGGGGTAGGTGGTTGACGTTACTCTCTGCCCAGAGGGCTTTCCACTCCTCACTACGGTTCTTCTTCATCACCATCGCACGCAGAAAGGGCGAGATGAAGAGGACGGTGAGGATACCTGTGATGGCGTTGGCATACCAGTGGAGTTCCCAACCAGGGAGTATCTTACGGGTAACAGGCAGGACGAAGGTGAACATCACCGTAATCGTAGCTGTCGAAAGGATAGAATAGACCAGTGTGTTGACCGCCATCTGGGTAAGCAGTTTTTTCCATTTGCTCTTCTCCGTACTGCTCGGATGACTCATCGACAGATGGTTCAGTATCTTGATGAGTTTGTTGGGTAACTTACGTTCCAGACTATTATAGGCTGGAGTTGCCAACCTGATCATATAAGGGGTAAGGAACGTAGTGATGACAGAGACGGCAACAACAACAGGATAGAGGAAGTCGCTGATGACACCTAATGACAATCCCAACGAGGCGATGATGAAAGAGAACTCACCGATCTGTGCCATCGAGAATCCACATCGCATGGCTGACTTCAACGACTCACCGCCCAGCATGAAGGAGATAGAGCCGAAGATACTCTGTCCGATAAGGATAGTCAATACCAAGGCGATGATAGGGAAGGCATATTCTATGAGGATATCGATATCTACCAACATACCTACTGATACGAAGAAGATGGCACCAAACAGGTTTTTCACGGGTTCTACCAATTTCTCAATACGCTCTGCCTCGATGGTCTCTGCCAGAATACTACCCATGATGAAAGCACCGAAAGCAGAGGAGAAACCGACCTTCGTAGAGAAGACTGCCATCGCACAACAGAGTCCTAATGACACGACCAGCAATACTTCTGCATTAATCAGACTGCGTACTTGGCGCAGAAAGGCAGGGATGGCATAGATACCCACAATCAACCACAGCACTAAGAAGAAACCGATTTTTCCGATAGATCCCAACATCTGTCCACCATCTGGGTTATTACCACTGGCAATGGCACTCAGCATCACCATCATCACAATGGCAAGGATGTCTTCCAGAATCAGCACACTCATCACCAGTCCTGCAAACTGCTGCTGGCGCAGTCCTAAGTCATCGAACGCCTTATATATAATAGTGGTGGAACTCATTGCCAACATACCGCCCAAGAAGATACAGTCCATCTTCCCCCAACCGAAGAGTCGACCGATTAAGAGTCCCAACAGCGACATACAGAAGATGATCGTGATGGTGGAGATGATGGGCGAGGCTCCCATCTTCAGGATCTTCTTAAACGAGAAGTCAAGACCCAAGGAGAACAAGAGGAACATCACACCGATGTCTGCCCATAGTTGGATATTGGCAGTATCTGCCACGGAGGCAGTATAAGGCATGTGGGGACTGACCAGAAAGCCTGCCACAATATATCCCAATACCAAGGGTTGCTTGAGCTTTTTGAAGATCAAGGTAACAATACCTGCCGACATCAATATCAGCGCCAAGTCTTTGATCAGGTCAGGAAGTTCCGCCATTTTTAATTGTCAATTGTCAATTATCAATTATCAACTAATCATTATACCCCGCTGTCAACTCGCAAATCTTCACGATTACTTCCATTGCTTTCTCCATTGACTGGATGGGAACGAACTCAAAAGGTCCATGGAAATTAATGCCGCCAGCAAAGATATTGGGGCAGGGGAGACCCTTGAAAGAGAGTTGTGCACCATCCGTACCACCACGAATAGGACGAACCTTTGGAGCAACACCCGTATCCTGCATGGCTCTCAACACGAGGTCGATGACATGCATCTGTGGGTCAATCTTCTCTTTCATATTATAATATTGGTCACTGACAATCGCCTCGACAGTACCTTCTCCGTATTTCTCGTTCATTTTCTGCACACAGAGTTGGATGAAACGCTTGCGGTCTTCAAATTTGTCACGATCGTGATCGCGGATGATATAACTCATCTTTGCCTGTTCGATACTTGACTGGATGCTCAACAGATGGTAGAAGCCCTGATAACCTTCGGTCGTCTCTGGGGTCTCGTCTGCTGGCAACAAGGCAGCAAACTCAGCAGCAAGGGCATTGGCATTCACCATCTTACCCTTCGCATAACCAGGATGCACACTCACACCCTTGATGGTAATCTTCGCTGAGGCGGCATTGAAGTTTTCGAACTCCAGTTCACCGATATCTCCGCCGTCCATCGTGTAGGCCCACTCACAACCGAACTTCTCGACGTTGAAATGATGGGCACCCATGCCAATCTCCTCATCGGGATTGAAGGCAATACGGATTTTTCCGTGCTTGATCTCCTTATGTTCCTGCAGATACACCATCGCCTGTACGATTTCGGCAATACCTGCCTTGTCGTCAGCGCCTAACAGGGTCGTTCCGTCTGTCACGATGAGGTCTTCACCTACATGCTGTAACAACTCGGGAAACTTCTTCGGACTACTGATAATACCCTCAGAGAGTTCGATGTCAGAACCGTCATAGTTACGTATGATACGTGGTTTGATATCTGCTCCGCTACAGTCAGGCGATGTGTCGTAATGGGAGATAAAGCCGATAGTGGGTATCTCGTCCTTGGTATTCGCCTTCAGGGTGGCGTAGATATAGCCCTTCTCGTCTAACTCCACGTCATCAAGGCCATCTTTTTCGAGTTCCTTCTTCAGGTATTCAGCGAAAATCAGTTGTTTGGAAGTACTGGGCACGCTCTCGCTTTCCTCAGCCGATTGCGTGTCAAATTGGGTGTAATTTAGAAATCGTTCGGTAATATCCATTTGTTCGTGATGATATATTCAGTCGGCAAAGTTAAGAAAAAAATATCAATTATCAATTGTCAATTATCAATTATTTTGTAACTTTGCGCTCGCAATAAATAAAATAGTATGAGAATCAAGAAAACATTATGGCTTTTTGCCACTATGATCCTGCTGGGCACGATGCCTGTGAACGCACAAGAGGATGCTACGTATTTCACTGCAGAGGAATTGCCCGACCTGTTGAAGTGGTTGCCTGCACCCCCTGACTCTACCAGTGAGGCTTTTGTCCACGATATCATGCGTTATATGTGGGGCAAGACACAGCGCCTTGATCCTGAGCGTGCTTCCATTGCCATTCGTGATGCCATCTGGAACATAGATTCTACATTGGCAGTGTACAATATACCTTTCGGTATGACGATTTCCAAAGAGGAGACTCCAGAGATTTATAAGTTCATCACAACAAGTGTTCGTACCTGTGACCTGATTGGCAGAAAGGCGAAGGTGTTCTATCAACGTAAGCGTCCTTTCATGGTGATGAACGAACACATGCTGTCGTCTTGGGAAGAAGAGGGACTGCGTAATAATGGTTCTTATCCCTCAGGACATACCATTCGTGGCTGGAGCATGGCGTTACTGTTGATGGAGATTAATCCTGCCGCTAAGGATACGATCCTCGCACGAGGAATGATGTATGGAGACAGTCGTGTCATCGTGGGTGCCCATTGGCAGAGCGATGTCGATGCAGGTCGTCTTGCAGGTGGTGCTGCCGTCGTCTGCCTGCATACCTCTCCAGCCTTCTTGGAGCAATTGGCGAAGGCACAGGCTGAGTTTAGAAGATTAAAGAAAAGGGAGTGATCCCGCAGGGATTGACTTCGTCCATCCCCAACCCTGCCACGGGCTGATCATCAAAAAAGAAGACTCCCAGGGGGTCTTCTTTTTTGTGATCCCGTTGGGATTCAAACCCAAGACCTTCAGAACCGGAATCTGACGCTCTATTCAACTAAGCTACGGGACCTGTAAAGTAGTATCTTTGCACTTCGGAGTGCAAAGATACTACTTTTAATTGAAAATTGAAAATTGAAAATTGAAAATTTTATTTTTTTTGTTTGACCTTAGTCCTTTAATCATCGTTAACCGCTAACCGTTAATCGCTAACCGTTAATCGCTAATCGTTAACCGCTAACCTTTAACCGTTAACCTTTACCGATAGTCAAAATGAAAGGAAATAATAAAAATCAGTGTCATTTTGCAAAATAATTAGGAAATTTCCTTGCAGATTAGTTTAAAAGTAGTACCTTTGCACGCAAAATCGTAAATTGTAAGTAAATTCACAAGATGAGTCAACTGATTAAACCAATCGACTACCAGTCCCTGCTCGACACGAAACAGACGGAGCAGGGAATTAAATTGATTAAGGAGTTTTTCCAACAGAATATATCCACGGAACTGCGCTTGCGCCGTGTGACAGCACCATTGTTCGTACTCAAAGGACTGGGTATCAACGACGACCTGAATGGAGTGGAGCGTGCAGTGACATTCCCCATCAAGGACTTGGGAGACGCCAAGGCAGAGGTAGTACACTCGTTGGCTAAATGGAAACGACTGACGTTGGCAGAGTATCAGATAGAACCGGGCTATGGTATCTATACTGATATGAATGCGATTCGTGCAGACGAGGAACTCGACAACCTTCATTCGTTGTATGTCGACCAGTGGGACTGGGAGGCTGTCATTACGAAAGAACAGCGTACTGTGGCTTATCTGAAGAATGTGGTGGAGCGTATCTATGCGGCTATCCGCAGGACGGAATACCTGACTTGTGAGACCTATCCGCAGATTAAGCCCTTCCTGCCCGAGAAGATAACGTTTATTCATGCCGAGGAACTATTGAAGATGTATCCTGACAAGACTCCGAAAGAGCGTGAGGATGCGATCTGTGAAGCCTACGGTGCAGTATTTATCATTGGTATTGGTGGCGAACTGTCGAATGGTGAGAAACACGATGGACGTGCACCTGACTACGACGACTGGTCAACAGTAGGAGAGAATGGTTTGGCAGGTCTCAATGGCGATATCCTCATTTGGTATCCTGTGCTGGGTCGTTCTTTCGAACTCTCGTCCATGGGTATCCGTGTGGACAAAGAGTCATTGTTACGTCAGTTGAAGATAGAAGGTAAGGAGGAGCGCGAAGGTCTTTATTTCCATCAGAAACTGCTCAAAGGTGAGTTACCCTTGAGTATTGGTGGTGGTATCGGACAGAGTCGCCTCTGTATGGTCCTGTTACATAAAGGACATATCGGTGAGATTCAGGCATCTATCTGGCCTGATGACATGCGTCAAGAGTGTAAGAGGTTAGGAATGACGCTTATCTAATTGATAATTGATAATTGACAATTGATAATTAACGAAAACGAAAACTCTTGAACCCTTGAACTCTTGATTAAAAATTTTCAATTATCAATTTTCAATTGTCAATTATTTATTACACCAATTCCAAATCGAGGAGTTCCCGCAATTTAGCGATTGCGGGATTTTTCTTTTCCATCTCTTCAAACTGTTCTCTGCGGGAGAGGATGGGTACATGCTCTTGCTGCTCTGCGACTCGGATGTCGAGGGTGATGGCATTGTTATGGAGATAGAGTTTCAGGGTATTCACAATGCTGCCTTTGATTTCCATCATCTGGTCGTAAGCCAGTTGATTGTCTACGACAACCTCTATCTGTGGCATCTCTTGGATGACAGGAAGCATGTTCTTCATACGGGTGGCAATACCGACAAGTTTCGGAGGCATCCGGTTACACATCATCATCCATTGCAGTTCCAGGTCTTGTTGGGTGAAATCGAGTTGCTCGTCTTTCTGTCTGGCATTCGGGTCATTGGCATCCAACGTACCAGGTATAATCTGCATCTTCTTGGGCTTGGACTTTTCACGAAGTTTATTCCACGAGAAACCCACAGAAGTGATCGGCGTCTTCCGCTCACTCAGACCTTCGTCCTTTGACTTTTGACCTTCGTCCTTTGACCTTTGACCTTCGTCCTTCGACCTTACCGTCTCAACCGCAACTACCTGCGGGGTTGCTTTTTGGGGTTGAGACTGTTGCATCAGTTGCTTAAACAGGGATTTCAATCTTCTGGGCTTACGCCCACTGCCCACACCATCATCGGGTTGTGTGATCTGCGCTACCTCAATGAGGGTCAACTCTACGAGCAGTCGTTTGTTGGACGACTGTCGGTAGTTGATGTCACACTGGTTCATCCATCGCAGGGCATCATAGAGGAAACGGGTCTCACATTTCTGTGCCTGTTGCTGATAACGTTCCCGTTGTTGGTCACTGACTTCCAAGAGAGGGAGGGTCTGCGGGTCTTTTGCCATCAGTACGTTACGTACGTGTTTGGCAAGTCCCCCAATCAACAGTCCTCCGTCAAATCCCTTATTGATAATCTGGTTGAACAATACCATAATGTCACTCACCTTATTCTCTACTGCCAAATCGATGATTTTAAAGTAGTTCTCGCTATCCAGCACGTTCAGGTCTTCAATGATCTTCTGATAGGTGATATTCCCCTGACAGAAGGATACTGCCTGGTCGAAGATACTCAGCGCATCACGCATACCGCCATCCGCTTTTTCTGCAATGACAGCCAGTGCCTGTTCTTCATATTGTACCCCTTCTTTCTCTGCCACTGCTTTCAGGTGCTCGATGGTGTTCTGCACGGTCATGCGCTCGAAGTCATAGATTTGACAACGACTCAGGATGGTAGGCAGAATCTTATGCTTCTCGGTAGTCGCCAGGATGAAGATGACATGTGCAGGAGGCTCTTCCAACGTCTTCAGGAAGGCGTTGAAGGCGGCTGTGGAGAGCATGTGTACCTCGTCGATGATAAACACCTTGTATTTCCCGACCTGCGGTGGGATACGCGTCTGTTCCATCAGTGTCTTGATGTGCTCCACCGAGTTGTTGGAGGCAGCATCCAACTCAAAGATGTTAAACGAGCGTTGTTCGTTAAACGCCTGACAACTCTCACAGTGTTCACAAGCCTCACCGTCATCTGTCGGTGTCAGACAGTTGATGGCTTTGGCAAAGATACGGGCACAGGTCGTCTTACCCACTCCCCTGGGACCGCAGAAGAGGTAGGCGTGGGCGAGTTTTCCGCTCTTCACCGCATTCTTCAGCGTGGTAGTCAGCGCCTGTTGTCCAACCACCGTGTCAAACGAGGTCGGTCTGTATTTTCGCGCCGATACAATGTATTCTTCCATACGATTTAAAATAATTTGTTTGCAAAGATACAAAAAAATGGATAATTGATAATTGATAATTGATAATTTTTTCTTAATTTTGCCGACAGATTATGAAACAACTGAAGACGATATTAGGAAAGTTGTACCGTTCCTCTTGGTTGAAGTACGGACTGGTAACGTTGTTTGCGGTGATTCTGATTGGTTTTGTCGATCAGAATAGTATTTGGAATCATTACCGTAATAAGCAACAAATCAAAGAGTTGCAAGAGGAGATCAATCGTCAGACGAATCAATATAATCGTGACAAGAATCGTATCAAACAGTTGGATACCGATCCGAAAGCCATTGAGAAGATTGCCCGTGAGCGTTATTTCATGAAGACCGACGATGAGGATATCTTTGTGTTGAGTGACGATCAGCCTTTTGAACCCCAACCCGAGAATGAGACAGTTGAGTAAGTTAGAGACCGTCCTGTTGCTGATAGGTGGACTGTTGATGGTGGTTGGTTCAGGTGCCAGCCTGTTTCGTCAAGTGTGGGCTCCTTATGTCTTTGCTCCAGGTGCCTTGTTGTTTGCTGCTATGCAGATGCGCCAGTCGTATGAGGGGACAAATTTCACCATTCGTCGTTTGCGCCGTATCATGCTCATCAGTGATGTGCTGTTCCTGATGGCTGCCCTGATGATGTTTGCCAATCAGGCCAATTTCTTGGGTCTCGATTTCCTTATATATATTAAATATGTGCATAACAACTGGATTGTCGTATTGATGTTGGCAGCCGTTCTGCAGCTCTATACCAGTCATCGAATTGCTAACGAATTGGAAAAAGAGAATCCAGAGGCAAAAAAACGCTAAATAAATGCACAATTTTATTAAATTGCGCAAATATTTTTCTTCTTTTCAAATCCTCATTGTACTTTTGCATCACAAATGAAAATGTCTATGAAGAAAATATTTGTTTTGCCTGCTATCCTTGCACTCCTCGCATCGTGTGCCAGTTCATACAATGTGGAGGGTTCGTCGTCTATTACGGCATTGGATGGTAGCAAACTATATCTCAAGGCGATCAAGAATAACGAATTCAAGAATATCGATTCCTGCGATGTCGTTCATGGTGAGTTCCATTTCACCGGTCTGCTTGACACCGTACGAATGGCAAGTCTATATATGGACGACGAGAGCATCATGCCTGTGGTCCTCGAGAAAGGAGAAATCACCATTAAACTGGATAATGCACGTCAGGTAGTGGGTGGCACACCCCTCAACGACTCCCTGTATAAGTTCATCGATAAGCACAACCAGTTGGCGAACCAGATGAACGAACTCTCTCACAAACAGAGTCAGATGATGCTGGAGGGTATTGATGAGGCGGTCATTGATCGTCAACTCAGAGCTGAGGCTGCACGGATAGTACAGGAGGAAGACCAGTTGGTGATGAAGTTTGTGGAGGCGAATTTCGATAACGTACTGGGTCCGGGTGTCTTTATGATGATCACCAGCCAGTATCGCTATCCCATCCTGACGCCACAGATTGAGGATATCATGTCAAAGGCGACCAAGCGTTTCAAGGAAGATCCGTATGTGAAGGATTATTATCAGACGGCTCAGGAGAATGAGAAACGCATGAATGGACTGGGTGAACAGCCTCAAGATGCTGCTACACCTGCTACGCCAGCTCCCAATCCTTTGACCAACCTGCCCCAGAAATAAGCGCATGAGAACAATCATCGAAGGTGGAACGATCGTCAATGAAGGTCGGACGTTCGATGGTTCTATCATCATCGACGATGGCAACATCGTTGACGTAACACTCAACACTCAACACTCAACACTCAACACTCCCGACGCATCAATCGACGCGACGGGTTGTTTCATCCTCCCTGGAATCATCGATGACCATGTGCATTTCCGAGAGCCAGGACTCACGGAGAAGGCGGATATCGATACAGAGAGTAGGGCAGCGGCAGCAGGAGGCGTCACTTCCTTCTTCGACATGCCGAACACAGTGCCGCAGACGACATCCTTGGAGGCATTGGAAGCAAAATTTGCTCTTGCCCGACAGAAGAGTCATGTGAACTACAGTTTCTTCTATGGGGCGACCAATGATAATGTGGATACCTTCGCCCAGTTGGACGAACACCGTATTCCGGGTATCAAACTCTTTATGGGTTCTTCTACGGGTAATATGCTGGTAGACCGTCGGGAGGCTCTGGAGCGTATCTTCAGTACGGCAACACTCCCTTTGATGGCGCATTGTGAAGATACGGAAATCATCAATCGTAATATGGCAGAGACAAAAGCCTTATACGGTGACGACCCCGAGGTAATCCATCACCCCGAGATTCGCAGCACCGCTGCTTGTTATGAGAGTACCAAACTGGCAGTAGAATTCGCCCGCAAACACCATGCCCGTCTCCACATCGCCCACCTTACCACCGCCAAAGAACTGGAGTTCTTTTCGGTCAACGGTCAAAAGTCAAAAGTCCGCTCGGCATCCCAAGGGGTGACGCTTTGTACCTTCAGGTCAAAGAAAGGTCAGACCTTAGACCTTAGTCCTTCGTCCTTAGACCTGTCTCCTCTCACCGCAGAGGCGACTGTGTCGCATCTGCTCTTCTCCTCTCAGGACTATCCCTCTCTCGGCTCTCGCATCAAGTGTAATCCTGCCATCAAGACGGTGGAGGATAGGGAGGCATTACGCCAAGCACTGATGGATGGACGTATCACCGTGATAGGGACAGATCATGCGCCCCATCTGTTGTCGCAGAAAGAGGGTGGTTGTGTGAAGGCTGCCAGTGGAATGCCGATGATTCAGTTCTCGTTGGTTACGATGTTGGAACTGGTCGATCAGGGTGTCTTGACCATAGAACGACTGGTCGAACTGATGTGTCATAACCCTGCTCGTCTCTTTGAGGTGCGCCAACGAGGTTTCATCCGTCCGGGTTATCGGGCTGACTTGGTGTTGGTACGTCCGAATGCCCCATGGACCGTCACGCCGGCTTGTATTCAGAGCAAGTGCGGCTGGAGTCCGATGGAAGGACATACCTACTCTTGGCGGGTGGAACGCACACTCTGTAATGGACATACCGTCTATGTGGATGGAAACGTAGATACCGACTATATCGGAGAGGAGATAGCCTTCAGATGATACTCACTTACGAGATACACGACTTGCAACCCTATATCAACTGGGCGTATTACTATCATGCGTGGCAGTTGCATGATCCTGCCCAACAGCAGAAGAGTAGGGCAGAGGCAGAGGACATCCTCTCTCAACTCGATGGCAAATACCATGTCTATGCCCTCTTCGACCTCTTCCCCGCCTATAGTCATAACGATGACATAATTATCAATTATCAATTATCAACTGTCAATTTACCTATGTTGCGTCAGCAACATGGGGAATGTCTCTGCCTTTCCGACTTCCTCCCACCCCTCTCCATTCCACATTCCACATTCCACATTCCACATTCTAAGATCGGCATTTTCGCCACCTCTGTCGATCATGGCTTGGAGAAGGATTTCGACAAGGATGCGTATATGAAGATGACGGTACAACTCTTGGCAGATCGCCTTGCTGAGGCTGCAGCGGAAAAGATGCATGAGGAGGTGCGTCGTACCTATTGGGGCTATGCACCCGATGAACACCTCACGATGGAGGAACTCCATGCCGAGAAGTTTCAAGGTATTCGTCCTGCTGTGGGCTATCCTTCATTGCCAGACACCAGTCTGAACTTCGTGTTGGATGAACTCATCCACTTCAAACAGATCGGTATTCGTCTCACGGAGAGTGGGGCGATGAAGCCACATGCCAGTGTCAGTGGCTTGATGATTGCCCTCCCTGAGGCGCATTATTTCTCTTTAGGTAAAATCGGTGAAGACCAACTTCAAGACTATGCCCACCGCCGTGGCCTCCCCGTCGAAGTCCTTCGTAAATTCCTCACCAGTCTTTAATTATTAATTATTAATTACTAATTACTAATTACATTATGATCGCTCGTTACGCTGTACCTTTCTTCCTGTTGATGGCATTTGTCATCGTTCCCATCGTGATCTTCTTCCTGTGTCGTTGCCTCTTGCCTCGTCGTTGGGGTAAAAAGGTGGGTATTGCCGTCGCTTTGATTCTGATGCTGTTTGCCGCCTATGGACTATTCGTAGGCTACGAACAGTTGGAGATCCATCAGGTTGAGTATGCGAGTAAAGACCTCCCCAAGGCTTTTGATGGTTATCGCATCGTCCAATTCTCGGATGCCCATATCGGTACGATGACAGGTAGACGTGCATGGCTGTTGGAGCGTGCTGTAGACAGTATCCTCGCTTTGAAGCCTGATATGATTGTGTTTACGGGTGATTTGCAGAATGTTTATCCCGAGGAGTTGGTAGAGCACCTTCCGCAGTTACAACGTTTAAAAGCCCCCGATGGCGTCTATTCGGTGTTGGGCAATCATGATTATGCTGTTTATCAACCCTGTGACTCACTGACAAAGGAAGCCAATTGTGCAAAGACGCAGATGTTGGAACGACAGGCAGGCTGGACCTTATTGATGAATGAACATCGCATCATCCGTCGCGATAGTGATTCTATCGTCATTGCAGGCATGGAAAACTGGGGCACCGTCAAGCGCATGCCCCGTCGTGGTGATGTCAAAAAGACCCTTAGCCAATCTCATTCCTCATTCCACACTCCACATTCCACATTCATTATCATGCTCCAGCACGACCCTACTGCCTGGCGTGAGAAGATCCTGCCAGAGTGTAATGCCCAACTGACCCTGTCGGGTCATACGCATGGTGGTCAGGTCTCTCTCTTCGGTTGGTCCCCTGCTACCTTGAGTTATCAGGATTATGAAGGCATGGTGTATGAAGGCTCTCGCGCCCTCTATGTCTCCACCGGTCTCGGTGCCCTCATCCCCTTCCGCCTCGCTCTCCCAGGCGAAATCGTCGTCATCACCCTTCGTTCAAAGTAATTATAGTCACACAGATTTCACAGATCCCACAGATTCTTTTCCACAGATTATTTAACGACCACGAGATTAATTATTGACCACGAGATTTGTCGAAGACCCACGAGGAACGCAGTAATCACACGAATCTCTCGAATCTTTATTAAATTTACGATGGTTTGTGATGAACTGCGTACCGCAGCTTCATGTTGTCTTGCCTGCCTGTGACCTCAAGCGAGCTTGGTTCACCTGCAGTCAATCCATCATGCATCATCTCATGCGATGATGTTCCATCCCAAACCATCTCAAAAATTCTTCAATCTTATATTGCTACGCAGTGAGTTGGTGCGCTAATCTTTCTCCATCTTATAGAATATAGTTTATAAGAAAAATATTAGGTAGCGGTAGCTTGACATGCTCGGCATCCCGAAGGGTGACGCTTTACACCTTTAGGTTAAATAATTTTTTGAGATTCGTGTGATACGTGGAATTAGTGTTCGTAAAAAAATCTGTGTTATCCGTGTAATTCGTGTTCGAAAGATGAACCTATAATAGTATTAAATGGGTAGTAAAATAAAAAATTATCAATTATCAATTGTCAATTATCAATTATTTCGTACCTTTGCACCGAATATGAATGCAAGTGATAGTATTGTAATCATTCCAACGTATAACGAAAAGGAGAATATCGAGAAGATTATTCGGGCGGTATTCTCCTTGGAGAAATGTTTCCATATTTTGGTGATTGACGACGGTTCTCCCGATGGTACTGCAACCATTGTGAAGGACCTGATGGCAAACGAGTTTGCCGATCGCCTGTTTATTCTGGAACGCAGTGGCAAACTGGGACTCGGTACTGCCTATATCATGGGCTTCAAGTGGGCACTGGAACATGATTACGACTATATCTTCGAGATGGATGCCGACTTCAGTCACGACCCCAACGACCTGCCTCGACTGTATGCCGCTTGCACCGACGAAGGTTACGACCTCGCTATCGGTAGCCGTTATGTCAGTGGCGTAAATGTGGTCAACTGGCCAATAGGACGAGTACTGATGAGTTACTTCGCTTCGAAATACGTCCGTTTCGTGACGGGTTTCAAGGTACATGACACCACGGCAGGCTTCAAATGCTATAAGCGTCGTGTGCTCGAGACCATCGAACTGGATAAGATCCGTTTCAAGGGATATGCCTTCCAGATAGAGATGAAGTTTACCGCCTATAAGATTGGTTTTAAAATCAAGGAAGTCCCCGTCATCTTCGTCAACCGCAGGGAAGGTACGTCCAAGATGTCGGGTGGCATCTTCGGTGAGGCTTTCTTCGGCGTCATGCGCCTCCGCTGGGACGGCTGGACCCGTAAATACCCGAAATTAATTGAAAATTGAAAATTGATAATTGATAATTTCTCCCTCTTACATCTTACGTCTTACATCTTACATCAGACATCATGCGCAAGCTTCTCTATTCCATCTACCAAATCTTCATCGCAATCCCTATCACCATCCTTATGACGATATGGACAGCAGCCGTAGTAGGTATCGGTTGTACGTTCGGTGATGGTCATTACTGGGGCTATTATCCGGGACGCTGGTGGGCGAGAGTTATCACACGTGCCTTCTTGTTGCCGGTGAAGGTAGAGGGTCGTGAACACTTAGCAGATAATCAGTCGTATGTCTTTGTCTCTAATCACCAAGGTGCCTTTGATATCTTCCTCATCTACGGTTTTCTGGGTCGTAACTTCAAATGGATGATGAAACACCAGTTACGGAAGATGCCCTGTGTCGGTTATGCCTGTGCAAAGTCCCACCAGATTTTTGTGGATAAGCGGGGACCGAGTAAGGTGAAAGCAACCTATGATGCAGCACGTAAGATCTTAGAGACGGGAAACTGGAGTGTCGTGGTATTCCCAGAAGGTGCCCGTAGTTTCACAGGACACATGGGAGCCTTTAAGAAAGGTGCCTTCGCCTTGGCAGATGAACTGCAACTCCCTGTGGTCCCCTTGACCATCAATGGCTCGTTTAATGTGATGCCTCGCACCAAAGACTGGCATTTCGCCAATTGGCATCCCCTCTCCTTAACCATCCATCAACCCATCTATCCGAAGGGTCAGGGTCCCGAGAACATCCAATCCACTCTCCAGCAGTCCTACGATGTCATCATGTCCTCCCTTGCCCCCGAATACCAAGGCTTCGTCGAGAACCCCGACCAATAGCCCCCTTCTTTCATTTCACACAGATTCCACGGATTCCACAGATTAATTAACGAACACTAATTCCACGAATCACACGGATTTTCACGTATCTTTTAAGCAGCCTTCGGCTGAAGATTGTCGGTCAGAGAAGGAACTGCTTTGCAGTTTCGTTATGATTTATGTGATTCTGTGCTTAAGCGAGCTTAGCTCCGAATCCCCTCAATCACAACACAAAATCTAAGATTTTTATACCTTCTCTTCCCTCAAAAAAATATTCAACTTAGCGTATCCCTATATCATCTCCTAATCTTTATCTACAAAAAATCGGAACGAGGAATAATAGTTTTTTGTGCGCAGCCTGAATTAAGATGGTTTGGGATGTGACATCATCGTATGAGAGGATGCATATTGATTCGAGAGGAACAGCGCTAAGACTTGCTTGAGCGATGAGACGATTGAAGCAGTATGGGGCTGCGGCACGCAGTTACATCCCATACCGTCAATTAGATTCGTGTAAATACGTGTGATTCGTGGAGAGAAAGATTTCTATGTGAAAATTTAAAGAATAGATTGGAGGAGGGTCAAAGCGGATTCGACAGTGGGGATGTCGGAGAGAAGGAGGGAGCGCTTGCCTTGCAGGTCACGGAATTGGCAACGACGGGGATGCTCGGCGACGAAGCGGAGGATGGCATCAAAGGCAGGACTTTGATAGAACGGGCTTTGGGGGTTAGAGACAAATACCAACGTCATGCGACCTTGTTTCAAGATCACTTTCTCACACCCCAAGAGGCTTGCCACCCGTCGGAGAGGTACTACCCGCATCAGTTCCTCACCCACATGAGGTATAGGACCGAAGCGGTCAATGAGTCTTGTACGATAAGCCGCCAACTGCTCATCCGTATGTAGGTTGTCCAATTCTCGATAGAGCAGCATCCTTTCACTATCAGACGGTACATACTGATCGGGGAAGTAGAGCTCCAAGTCTGATTCCAGGGTGGAATCAGTAACAAAGGGTGGCACGCCCCCTAAGTTAGGGGGTTGGGGGTCTGAAGAAACATCAGACATTCCCTTGTTCAAACCCCTATAGTCCCCTAACTTAGGGGACATTGATTCTTCATTCCTCAACTCCTTCACCGCTTCATTCAGAATCTTCATATATGTCTCGTAACCGAGGTCGGCAATGAAGCCAGACTGTTCGGCACCGAGGAGATTACCTGCCCCACGAATATCCAAATCCTGCATGGCTATCTGGATACCGCTGCCTAAATCACTGAAGTTCTCCAACGCCTCTAAGCGACGGCGACTCTCCTGTGGAAGGTCGGCAAGAGGTGGAGCGAGGAGATAACAGAACGCCTTGCGATTGCTGCGTCCTACTCTGCCTCGCATCTGATGCAGGTCAGAGAGTCCGAAATGGTCGGCACCATTGATAATGATTGTATTGGCATTAGGGATATCGATACCATTCTCTATAATGGTTGTAGAGACTAACACGTCATAGTCGTAATTGACAAAATCGAAGATGACCTCTTCGAGTTCATCGGGTTTCATCTGTCCATGCCCCACTGCCACACGAGCCTCCGGGACGTAATGGTGGATCATGTCGGCAATGCGTCGCAGGTCGTTGATACGAGGATTGACAAAGAACACCTGTCCGTTGCGTGACATCTCAAAATTGATGGCATCCGCAATAATCTCTGGTCCAAAGGTATGTATCTCTGTATGAATGGGATAACGGTTAGGCGGTGGTGTCTGGATGATACTCAGGTCACGGGCTCCCAACAGGGAGAACTGGAGGGTACGGGGTATCGGTGTGGCTGTCAGGGTCAGTGTATCGACACTGGTCTTCATCTGACGGAGTTTCTCCTTGGTAGAGACACCGAACTTCTGTTCCTCATCGATAATCAGAAGACCGAGGTCTTTGAACTTCACCGTCTTGCCAATGAGTTTATGCGTACCAATCAGGATGTCTATCTTTCCTTCAGCCAAGTCATTCAACAGTTCTTTCGTCTGTTTGGCAGTCCGAGCGCGAGTGAGATAATCCACCCGTACAGGCAGGTTCTTCAGTCGACTCTTAAACGTCTGGTAATGCTGGTAGGCAAGGACGGTGGTAGGTACCAATACCGCTACCTGTTTGGAGTCACACGCTGCCTTGAAAGCCGCACGTACAGCCACTTCCGTCTTACCGAAACCCACATCACCACATACCAGACGGTCCATCGGACGAGCCTGTTCCATGTCTGCCTTCACGTCGTTGGTGGCTTTCAACTGATCGGGCGTATCCTCATAGAGGAACGATGCTTCCAACTCCTGTTGCATGAAACTGTCGGCACTGAAAGCAAACCCTTTCTCCCGTTTTCGGGTAGCATAGAGTTTGATGAGGTCTCGGGCGATATCCTTGATCTTGGATTTGGTACGCTCTTTCATCCGTTCCCACTGCCCTGTACCTAACTGCGACAGACGAGGGGGCTCCCCATTATCCTGTGCCTTGTATTTGCTGACCTTATAGAGTGAGTGAATGGATACATAGATGGCTCCACCGCCTTGGTAGATGATTTTGATCATTTCTTGGTAGCGAGGGGAGTTGTCAATTGATAATTGAGAATTGATAATTGACAATTTATCATTAACCCTCTGAACCTGTATGGGCATTCTGACCAAACCGCCGAATTTGCCGATACCATGGTCGACATGAACGACATAGTCACCAATCTCAAACTGTTGGATCTCTTTGAGGGTCAGCGCCACCTTACCACTACGAGCCTTGTCGGAGCGAAGACTGTATTTATGGAAACGATCGAAGATTTCATGGTCGGTAAAGACGCCAATCTTCAAGTCGTGGTCGAGGAAACCGGAATGGAGGGATTTGTCAACAAAGTTGACAAAGTATTGAGTGTTGAGTGTAGAGTTGAGAGTGAGGATTTCTTCTAAACGCTGGAGTTGTTTTTTGCTATCGGCAAGGACGTAGAGGTGATAGTCTTTAGACTGGTAGTCGGAGAAAGTGTCACGAAGGAGGTCGAACTGTTTGTGGAACAGCGGTTGTTGGGTAGTATGGAACTCCAGTGTGACATCAGGCTTGGCAGATGGGCGATGACCAAATTCTACCTTACGGAAAGATGCCGTCTCATTGGAAAACTGCATCCCATTGATCAGTGAGACATCCTGACACTCTTGAAATGTACGGTCAATAGCATCATGGACATATTGGAAGTCCTTGGCGAGGATGAATGTTTCTGGTGGGAGGAAAGAGAAGAAGGAAATGTAGAGTGTAGAGTGGAGAGTGGAGAGTGTAGAGTGTTGAGTGGAGAGTAGTTCGGGGACGATGCTGATTTGGTCTCGTTTATCGCGGGAGAGTTGGTCATCCACTTCGAAGGTACGGATGGAGTCGATGTCATCACCGAAAAAGTCGATACGGAAAGGATATTCACTACTGAAACTATAGACATCGAGGATAGAACCACGCAGAGCAAACTGTCCAGGTTCATAGACATAGTCTACTTCCTGAAAACCGAACTCCCGTAAGGTTTTTGTTACTTCATCTGTCGCCACGGTCTGTCCCTGTCGTAACACCAGTGTACGCTCATTCAGTTGCGTAGGTGAAATCACCTGTTCAGCAAGCGCTTCAGGGTAGGTGACGATAGTCAAGCCCCTTAAGTTAGGGGGTTGGGGGTTTGAAGAGATCTCAGATTGCTCATTGTTCAGACCCCTATCGTCCCCTAACTTAGGGGACAAATGAGTGAGGACTTCGGTACGAAGAATCTCTTGGGCAGCATCGCGTTGAGCGTATTTGATGGAACGACGGTAGGAAGAGGGGAAGAACATCACCTTTTCCTCTCCTAGTATCTGCTTGAGGTCATGATAGAAATAACCTGCCTCTTCTTCATCATTCAAGATGATGAGTGTAGAGTGTAGAGTGTAGAGTGTAGAGTGTAGCGAGGCGAAGAGCATGGGGGCAGAGGAGGCAACGAGACCCTGGAGGAAAATCGTTTTCACCGATTTATCCTCTATCGTCTTCCTGACAGTCTCCACCTGTGGAGCCATCGAGTACAGTTGCACTAACTCCTGTATCGTCATATATGCGCCTGCAAAGATAGTGTAAAAATTCGATTAAGCGAATAGAATGCAAATATATTTGAGTTCTTGAGCGGAAGAATTTTATCTAAACCGAGCAAAATACAAAGAAAAAGGTCATTTTCTTTTATTTTCGAGATGCAGCCATAATTGATAATTTTTTGAGATGTGGAAATAATCCGAGAAAGCATGGCTTTCACGTCAAGGGTAAGACAGAAAAGAAGAGCAAAAGGCTACGGGTAGGCGAGCTTGCTCGGGAATGGCTCGCTTTAGCTCGGCTTTGGTGGATTGCACTTGGTAGAGGCGATAAGCCTCGTGTTATCCACATCGTCAATTAGATCCGTGTAAATCCGTGTGATTCGTGGAATTTGTGCAATTCGTGTTCGAAAATAGTATTAAATGGGCAATAAAATAAAAAATTATCAATTATCAATTGTCAATTATCAATTATTTTTGTATCTTTGCACCCGATTAGAACAATGCCGTGATGGAAAACAGTTGGCTCGTGATTCGAACCTTCAATCGTAGAGAGATGGAAATAGGGTCATTTCTAAAGAAGAATGGACTCCCGTACTTCATTCCCATGACCTACAAAGAGAAGGTCGTTGGCGGCGAACAGAAACCCAGAAAGGTGTTGGTTCCCGTGGTCCACAACTACGTGTTCTTGCAGAAAACCATGCAGGAAGACGAGTTGCGTCGGTTGTTGACAGACTGTTTGATCCCCCTCCAGTTGATGAAGAACAAGGGTGACGACCATGTCAGTGAGATTTCCGACCGTGAGATGACCGATTTCCGTCTGCTCTGTGACCCCGACTACGTGAAGACACCCGTGGAGTTCATAGATGCAGCAGAGGCGGAACTGAAACCTGGGACAGAAGTGGAAGTGGTTCACGGACAGTTTGCAGGTATTCGAGGGAAGCTCCATAAGAGCAATCAGAAATACTGGTTCATCAAGACGGTAGGCGGCATCAGTGTGATGCTTCGCATCTCGCGCTGGTACTGCAAACCGTTGTAAAGGTTATAGGTTAGAGTTGAGAGTACATCAGACTTCATACATCAGCCTTCAGCCATCATAAAAGTGATTGAAAATTAGTTTTATATATGAAGAAAATACTTTTTTCGGTGTTATTGACATGCTGCACGTTGAGCGTGATGGCTCAGGGCATGACCGATCAACAGGTGGCAGATTTTGTGAAACGTGAAATGAGGGCTGGTGCCAGTCAGGCTCAGATTGTGACGAGACTGGTGCAGCGTGGTGTGCCCATTGACCAAATCCGTCGTATACGTAATCAGGCAGATGAACGAGTGACGGAAAGTGGCATTGACAGGAATGCTTCAGGAACAGGTAACCAAGTCAGTGACCGTTTACGCCAGAACACGGACGATGCAACCAATCAGGAGTTGAATACCGCCAAGGTGGGCACTACGGGTGAAGTTTATGCCAATGCCAGTGAGGACATCTCTGAAGTCGAGCATGATGTGCAGGCAACGAGTAGTGTCAATGAAGGCACAGGCAAAAGGATTTTCGGTCACGATATTTTTAATCGCCGTAATTTGAGTTTTGAGCCGAGTATGAACATCGCCACGCCGGAGACTTATGTCTTGGGACCTGGCGACCAACTGGTTGTGGATATCTACGGTGCTTCTCAGAAGACGATGCAGCTGACGATTTCTCCCGAAGGTGAGGTGACCGTTCCTGGTTATGGTCCTGTTTATGTCAATGGCTTGACTGTCGCTGCTGCTAACTCGAAGATCCGTTCTACGGTAGGTTCTCGTTATACCAGTAGTAATATCAAGGTTACGGTCGGACGTACCCGTTCTATCTTGATTAATGTGATGGGTGAAGTAAGGAGACCGGGTACCTATCATCTTAGTGCGTATTCTACGGTGTTCCATGCCTTGTATATGGCTGGTGGTATTACCCATTTGGGTACATTACGTAATATCAAGGTTTACCGTAATGGCAACTTGGTGACGATAGTCGATATCTATGAGTATATCCTCAATGGTCGTCTTGCCGGTAATATTCCTTTGCAGGAAGGTGATGTCATTCAGGTAGGACCATACGACTGTCTGGTTGGTATCACGGGTAATGTGAAGCGTTCGATGTTCTACGAGATGCGTAAGAACGAGACGGTGGCAACGCTGTTGAATTACGCTGGCGGTTTTACAGGTGATGCATATAAAAAGTCAGTTCGTCTGTCCCGTCAGACAGGAGAACGTTATGCGGTCTATAATATCGATGAGTTTGAGATGAATTCCTTCCATATTGAAGATGGTGATGCTGTAACGGTCGACGGTATGCTGAACCGTTATGAGAATATGGTAGAGGTAAAGGGTGCCGTCTTCCGTCCTGGACAGTTTCAGTTAGGTAAGGAAGTAACGAGTGTTCGTTCTTTGTTGCAGGCTGCTGAGGGTGTCACCGAGGATGCGATGACCAACCGTGGTATCTTACACCGTTTGAGGGAAGACCGCAGTTTAGAGGTGATACCTGTGGATGTCAAGGGCATCCTTGCCGGTACGTCTCCTGATATCCCATTAATTAACGAGGATGTACTGTTCATACCTACTGATGCCGATTTGCGCAAGCAGCGTACGTTGACAGTCACAGGACAGGTGATGTCTCCGGGAACATACGAGTATGCTGAGAATACCACGTTGGAGGACTTAATCATAGAGGCTGGTGGCTTGACGGATGCTGCCTCGACAGCAAAGGTCGATGTCTCTCGTCGTATCAGGGATCCGAAGTCGACAGCCTATTCCAGTGAGATTGCCAAGACCTTCAGTTTCTCTTTGAAGGATGGTTTTGTGATTGACGGCACTCCTGGTTTTATATTGGAGCCATACGATGTCGTTCATGTCCGCAGGAGTCCAGGCTTCCATACCCCACGTCATATTACCGTGTCGGGTGAGGTGCTGTTTGAGGGAACTCATACATTACCGAATAAGAATATGCGCTTGACTGATGCCATTAAGATGGCAGGTGGTGTCAATCCTGATGCTTATGTGAAGGGTGCTCGTCTGGATCGTCGGCTCAACGATGACGAGCGTGCTCGCCGTAGTTTCCTGTTGAAACAGTTGAAAACGCAGGTGGAAGGAAATGATACCGTTTATTTGAACCAGTTGGATTTGGACAACACCTATACGGTGGGTATCTATCTTGATAAGGCGTTGGCAAACCCCGGAGGAGAATATGATGTTATTTTACGTGAGGGCGACCATATCATCGTTCCGGAATATAATAATACCGTGAAGATATCGGGAAACGTGATGTATCCGAATACCGTGACCTATCATGAAGGAAAAGGTTATAAATGGTATGTTGACAAGGCGGGTGGTTTTGGTAACCATTCTAAAAAGAGCAAGACCTGGGTCATCTATCCGAACGGAACGATGTCAAAGGTCGGACATGGTACGAAGATAGAGCCAGGTTGTGAGATTGTCGTGCCCACGAAGCCGAAGAAAGATCCAGAAATGGCATCGAAGTGGGTATCTATTGCCCAGGGTATTTTCAGTATGGCAGCCATGGTTGTTATCTTGATTAAACAATTTTAGTTAATTGATAATTGAAAATTGATAATTGATAATTATACGAACGAAGGTCTATAACCGCTAACCGGTACACGCTAACCGCTAACCGCTAACCGGTACCCGCTAATCGTTCGCTCGACCTTGGTCGCTTTGCACCTTCAGGTCAAAGAAACTTAAACAGTAAATAATTAAATAAGAGAAATATGAGTGAAAACGAATATATCGAAAAAGAAGAATCGAGCATTGACTTTGGTCAGATCTTCGCTGCATTAAAGAAATACAAGCGCTTGTATAAGAAAGTGCTTCTTATTACA
Organism: Prevotella sp.; assembly: GCA_045225255.1. Classification (GTDB taxonomy): domain Bacteria; phylum Bacteroidota; class Bacteroidia; order Bacteroidales; family Bacteroidaceae; genus Prevotella. The sequence continues at coordinate 109,949 of JBGVBD010000152.1, forward strand.
TTTGTGGTTGGATGTATTTTGATGCTGTCGATTCCTAATTACTATAAGTGTGAGGTGATGCTGGCACCGGAGTTGTCTTCCAGCGGTAGTCGTAATACCCTGTCTTCCCTTGCTTCCTCTTTTGGAATGAAGATAGGAACAGGAGCCGTTGGAAATGAGGCGTTGTTTCCAACCCTCTATCCCGACCTGATGAATTCGGTCGATTTTAAGACAAGCCTTTTTAATATTCCAGTTCATCGGATTGATACTACTTATATCATGTCCTATTATGACTATCTTGCCTACGAACAGAAAATGCCGTGGTGGTCTGCAGGAATCAAAGCAAGTGTGGAGTTCATAAAGGATTTATTGCCGTTGAAGAAAGATTCTGTCGATCAGCATAAAGTCAATCCTTTTATGTTAACCAAGGAGCAGACGGATATTGTGAAGTTGATTGACGAGAAGGTGGTTTGTGATGTCGACCAGAAAACGATGGCTATTACAATAGAGGTGAAGGATCAGGATCCTTTGATTTGTGCCATTCTTGCTGATTCCGTAAAAGTACGCCTGCAGGACTTCATCACGGAATACCGAACTAAGAAGGCGAAGGTTGATTTGGAATATAATCGTACCTTGTTTAAGGAGGCAAAAGAGCGTTATGACAAGGCACGTCGCCTGTATGCTAGTTTTGCCGATGCCAATCAGGACATGATTCTGCAAAGTGCCAGAACGAAATTGATAGATTTGGAGAACGACATGCAGTTGAAATACAATGCCTATACGACGGTTGCCAACCAGTTGACGGCAGCAGAGGCAAAAGTGCAGGAAGAAACTCCAGCCTTTACTACACTTCAGAGTGCTACGGTACCCGTTAAGAAAGCAGGTCCTGCCAGAGCAAAAATGGTATTGGTATTTCTCTTCCTCGCCTTCCTCATCACTTCTGCCAGAGTCCTCCATAAGGAAGGATTACTGAAGCCCCTCCTCGGATTGAGTTAAGATTATTCTTTTCAGAAATTTAATCTTTAATGTTTAATGTTTAATCTTTAATGTTTAATGTTTAACGTTTAATGTTTAACGTTTAATGTTACAAGATATGAAAACCGCATTAATTACGGGTATTACGGGTCAAGACGGAAGTTATTTGGCAGAGTTCTTGTTGGACAAAGGCTATGACGTCCATGGCACTATCCGCAGGAGTTCGGTAGACTTCCGTGAGCGCATTGCTCATTTGGAGGGCAAACCCCATTTTCACCTACATTATGCGGATTTGGGTGACTCCATGAGTATTCTGGGCGTGATAGGGAAGGTTCACCCCGACGAGATATACAATCTGGCAGCCCAAAGCCATGTACAGGTAAGTTTCGACTCGCCCGAGTTTACGGCAGATGTCGATGCGGTAGGTGTCCTGCGCATCTTGGAGGCAGTACGTCAGTTGGGCATGACCGATACGTGCCGTATCTATCAAGCAGCCACCTCCGAACTCTATGGTAAGGTCGAGGAAGTGCCTCAGAATGAGAACACCCCCTTCCATCCCTATAGTCCATACGCCATAGCCAAACAGTATGGTTATTGGATTGTCAAGGAGTATCGCGAGGCATACAATATGTTCTGTTGTAACGGTATCTTGTTCAACCACGAGTCAGAGCGTCGTGGCGAAACCTTTGTCACCCGTAAGATTACCCTCGCTGCTGCTCGTATTAGTCAGGGCAAACAGGATAAACTCTATCTGGGAAACCTCGATTCCCTTCGTGACTGGGGCTATGCCAAAGACTATGTGGAGTGTATGTGGTTGATTCTCCAGCAGGACCAGCCCGATGACTTCGTCATTGCCACCGGTGTCCAGCACTCCGTCCGTGAATTCACCGACCTCGCCTTCCGCCATGCTGGTATAGAGCTAGAATTCAAGGGAGAAGGACTTGAAGAAGTAGGAGTAGTGAAGAGTATAGATGAGAAATTGTCAACTGTCAATTGTCAATTGTCAATTGGAGACGTCGTTGTACGAGTATCCCCAGACTTCTACCGTCCTACGGACGTCGTCAACCTCTGGGGTGACCCCACGAAAGCGAAAGCCAAACTTGGATGGAATCCTGCCAAGACCTCTTTTGAAGAGTTGGTCAAACTGATGGTAGAACACGATATAGCCAAGGTCGCCGCCGAAGGTGCCGCAGCAAAAGTCCGCACGAACCTCGCCGAATACCTTGAAAAAGGTATCGTGAAATAGTTTGAGTATGAAGAAAAAATAAAAATGCCGACGACTTCAATCATCGGCATTTCTTGTTACAAGTTCTTGTATTCCTCACTGGCGAGGAAACAGGGACAGACCTTTTGAACACCAGGCAGTTCACAATGTCCGAGGATCTCAGCGTCGGGATAGTCCTCTTTCAAAGACTCCAACAGATACCGAAGCGTGGCTTTCTGGGCGGCAGTCCGGGTATCGGCAGGATACCCTTGCTGATCCAGCCCTCCCTCGTAGCAGACTCCAATGCTATGGGCATTGTATCCTTTGGCATGGGCACCCATGACACTCTCGGATCGAGTGGGGTGGAGCACCCCATCCCGCGTGATGTAGTAGTGGTACCCGATACCGTTAAAGCCCCGTGCCTTGTGACACGCCTCTAACGCCTCTACCGTGAACTCCTGGTCACAGCGCGTCGCACTGCAATGAACCACAATCAAATCAACCTTTCTCATTTTTAAATGTTGAGTGTTAAATGTTGAATGTTGAATGTTGAATGGTCGCCTGCGGCGATGATCAATGATAAATGGAAAATTCCTCATTCGAAAATCGCAGCGAAGCGAGAATAATTCCTCATTCCTAATTCCTCATTCTTAATTCCTAATTCGCCATACAACTCTGCATGAAGAACGTACTCAACGCCGCAGTCAATACGGTAATGACAAAATTCACAATCTTATTCAATGTCTCTTTTTTCATTTCTTTCCCTTTTTAATTAGTTATTATTTTATATTCTCCACGGATTATTTAAAGACCACGAATCACACGAATCTCACGAATCAAATTAACGTTGTTCCAAAGTCCGAGGCTAATCGCCTCTTTCAAGGACAATCCATCAAAGCCGAGCTAAAGCGAGCTTTGCTCTTCTTTTCTGTCTTCCCCTTCCGTGTAAGCTTCGCTTCCCCGTCCTTTGTCACATCTCAAAAATATTCAACTTAGCGTCTCTCTATATCATCTCCTAATCTTTATCTACTAAAAATCAGAACGAGGAATAATAGATTTTTGTGCGCAGCCTGAATTAAGATGGTTTGGGATGTGACATCATCGTATGAGAGGATGCATAATGGATTGACTGTAGGTGAACCAAACTCGCTTGAGGTCATAAACAGTCAAGACAGTATGTGGCTGCGGTACGCAGTTACACCCCAAACCATCGTCAATTAGATCCGTGTAGATTCGAGTGATTCGTGGAATTAGTGTTCAATAAAACTTAATCACCGGAAGGCTGATTCTCAGTGCTTGTCTTCTTCGTCTTACTAATGACGAGGTCCTTGGCATTCATGAAGGAGGCACGCTTCTTCAGGGTCTTTGACGACAGGTCGTTGACATCCTGACGGTTGGGCGAGAAGCGGAGGTGGAGCCCCTTGATATTAGTACCCAGGTTGAAGTCATCCTCTGTATCGGCACCTGAACTCTTCACGGCAAGATAGAACGTACCGAGGTCACCGAACTGTACTTTCTTGCCCTCGAGCAACTGTTCCAGGATACAGTTCTCCAGTTTCTTGGCGACACCGAGGCAGACATCCTCACCATAGACACTGTTGTGCTCTGACATGTGTTTACACAGATCCGCATAATTCATGGTTTCTGTGGCGACGACTCGTCCGAAGTGCTTGCCGAAAGCGGATGAACGTGCATTTTTGTTCTCTCTAATCTTAATTAATACTGGCATAATTGTAATGTTTAATGTTTATTGTTTAACGTTTAGAGTGTAGAGTTGGCTACCGCGCGCCTTGCCTTCCCGTCACTCAGACAGGGTCTTTCCCTATCTGGATACAAAATTACAACATCCGTAACTCCCACTTTCCGTTTCCTTCCGTTTCCCTCTAATTATTCTCCTAGATTATTTAAGACCACGAATCACACGAATCTCACGAATCAAATTAACGATGTTCCAAAGTCCGAGGCTTATCGCCTCTCCCAAGTGTAATCCATCAAAGCCGAGCTAAAGCGAGCTTTGCTCTTCTTTTCTGTCTTCCCCTTCCGTGTAAGCTTCGCTTCCCCGTCCTTTGTCCCATCTCAAATATTTATTCAAGCTGCCGCTACCTAGTATTTTTCTTCTAATCTTAATGCTGTAAGCTGGAGAAAGATTGGTGCACTAATTCTGTGCGCAGCCTGAATTGAGATGGTTTGGGATGTGCCATCATCGTATGAGAGGATGCATAATGGATTGACTGTAGGTGAACCAAGCTCGCTTGAGATCACAGACAGGCAAGACAGTATGTGGCTGCGGCACGCAGTTACATCCCAAACCATCGTTAATTAGATTCGTGTAAATCCGCGTGATTCGTGGAGTTATTACATTCCTCGTGGGTCTTCGACAAATCTATGAAATTAGTGTGATTCGAGCAATTCGTGTTCAGTTTAAACATCGATACAGAATTTCTCGGTGAGGAAGTGGATGATATGCGGTGGTAACTTCTTAGCATGAGGATTCATGCCTAATGCCGCCAGTTCCTGCCGAAACGGACGACACCAGTTCATCAACGTCTTCACACTGACCCCGGCACAATCCGCCAGTTCCTGTTTACTCATTGCTTTCATATCAAATACAAGGTAAATGAAGCCTCCATTTGGGTCGTTTGGAGGCTTCAAACGGGGTGAATGGAGCCTTCAAACAAATAGTCAATCAGATCGATCTTTCGCCGCTTCTGGTCAGGGGTGGCACGTCGTTCCAGAAAAGAACTGACCTTGATATGCTTACCGAGATGCCATTCCGCCTTCTTTGCCTGCCGGCACCATAACCGATAGGTGGTGCCATCCTCATCGGTATCAGGGAAGAGGATGACTTGATGTCCTTGGAGCGGAAACAACTGGTTGGGCGTCAACGCACTCAGTCCGCCTGTCGCCAACCATAGGTAGTTAGGATACCGCTCCGACATCACGACAGCCGTCTTCTCTGCCTCTACGACTGCCACCGTACCTTCGTACCCTCTCAGCAAGTGCAATCCAAAGAGACAGTGATTGGTGGTGAGTTGATGATAGAGTGGGTTATTCACACCGATGCAGAAGCGTTTCAGTTCGGTAAAGACCCAGGTGGGAGGATGGTGATGGTCCCGATGACCGTTATCCTGATAGTACATGATCTTTCCGTCGTACCACTGGTTCAACATGTCGATCTGCCAGAAGATGACACCGCCGTCACGAGCCATCCCTAACTTGTAACGTTGAGCGGCATGCTGCATCTCTGCCCAGGAGAGATAGCCTTGATTCACCATCGCCCTACAGAAACCGCTGTTCGAACAGAGGTGGCGTTCTACGATATCCCCATCGCGATATAGGATGAGGTGACGTTCTGCTTCTTCCTTGATCTTCGCCTCGACCTTTTCTTGAAGTTCTTGAAACGTCCCTGGGATGGGCTTTTTCAGTTTAAGCATAATATTATAATTAATTAAATAATAATTTATATTTGCCCCTATAAAGGGGGCAAATGAATAGTTATTAAAAGGGAAGTCCCTGTTCTGCCAAGGAGACATACTGGGTACCCGTGGCGGGGTCGATGACCTTCTGGATGATCTTCCGTTCCACCGCTTCGTTGAACCGTTCGTAATAGTAGTATTTATCTACTATCTTGCTGAGTTTCATGGCTTTCGACATGACTTCACCGAAGGGACGTATCGACCGACCTTCCAAGGCATCCGTAAAAAGTTTCAGCAAGTTCCATTCACAAGGGTTTCCTGATTGGTCTGGATGGTAAATCAGGTACAACGGGTTGAAGAGATCGAAGTTCAATGCCTTCCCATTTATCGTCTTCTGACTGACGAAACGTCCTCGATGGTCACGGGACTGTTCGACGGGCTGCTCACATGCTTCAGGTAACCCCTTGTCGTTCATCGTGTAATAGAGTTGTTGACCGATGCCCCGTTTGCGGGAATGGGTCTGTTCCACCTTGAACATAGCACCGTCCCGCAGTTTCTCACAGGCATACACTTCAAACACCTTGTTGGTCAGTTCTGTACCAATCCATCCTCTCAGGTTACGGTCTTCTGCTGCTTTGTTCTGGTGGAGCACACAAGCGATACAGCAGTGATGAACCTGTGCCAGTTTCATCAACATCTCCGTCACCTGCTGTGCTTCCACACCATCATTGATATCACTGATGAGGTCGCGCACGCCATCCAGGATGACGAGGTCGGGATGTAACTTAGAGATACCCTCTGCAAACAACCGCTTTCGCTCCTCCCAGTCCTGACACCGCAAGTTAAAAGCATAAAGGTACTGATTCACATCAGACATCCGACCTCCTACATCAGCCATCGGAATGATTCGGTTGACGAGAATGTCCTGTGTGGACTGTTCACTCTGTTCGGTATCATACCAGATGACCTTGTACGGTGGTTTCTGTGCCTCTTCATCAGAGGAGGCAGAAGAATGTTGCTCGATGGCTAACACGCTGTCCTTCAGACAAGCAGTGATGAGCATGGAGTTAAAGAGGGTCTTACCACTCTTCGCCTTACCGGCAATAGCCACCAGTTCTCCGCGTGGAAAGCAGTTGATACCAAAGATATTGAACAGGAATTCCTGTGGTGGAATGGCAGATTCCGGCGTGATTCTACACTGAAGTAATTGATTGTTAATCATACATTTGATCCATGTTTGTTACTACCCATTCATCTAACTCTCTCATCATCTTTTTCCTTTCCGCAGGGGTCATGTCATCTATTAAAGCGAAATAGATGCGGTCCCTTCGGTAAGCGGACATGGTGGTAAGTCCCTCTTCGCTGAACTCACTACTGTTGATACCACAAACTTCTCTGATTTTGGTCAATCGACCTCTTTTTGCTTTGATGTAGTGAACCAGAATGTTGGCTACACCATTACTGTTACATGCTTTACTCATTTCTGTTAAAAATATCGAATAATTTTGGTTTAAACTCTACTCGCCTTGTTCTAAAAGGCGTGCAAAGTTACAATGTTTTTTGATAACCACCGTGATAGCATGTCATCACCGTTTATCCGTTCTGTATAGATTTTTTATTTTGATTTAATATTATTTAACTGTAAAATAAAAAACCCCATAGAATACTTTGCCATGTCAAAAATTTGTTGTAATTTTGCAACGTTATAGAGCACTGTGCCTATTGAATCTACGGGACTCGTCCCTCGTGTAGAGGTGGTAACTAGTTGACCTATATCCTTTTGGCAACCTTAGCCCATCCCTCGCCGCCCCCAAAATCCGTGGTAGCAAGGGATAGGGATAAATGTATACCAAAGGTAAGTCACCCACCTCTCTAGAGTTTTTAAATGTCCACGTATCACGCGAGATTCGTGGAGAACAAAATAAATGATTTACGATAAGATTGAGAATATAGAACTGTACAAGGGTCTCTCTGAGGACATCTACGAGGGGCTGAAGTACCTAAAGGAACTGAATCCAGATACAGCCCCCGGCACATACGAGATATCCCCTCGCCTCAAAGCCATCGTCTCCGAATACGAGACCAAGCCAGTGAACGAGAATGGCTTCGAAGCCCATCGGAAGAACATCGACATCCAAGCCCTCCTATCGGGCACGGAACGCATCGCCTTCCTCCCTGTCGACCAACTGACCGAGACGAAGCCCTACAACGATGCCACCGATGCCACCTTCTACGAAGTACCCTCATCCATCAGCCTTCATACTTCAGCCCTCGGACATCAGACCTCTTCCGTCTTCCCTCTTCCTTCTTCCGTCACCCTTCTCCCCGGCTCCTTCGCCCTCTTCTTCCCTCACGATGCCCACATGCCGTGTTTGAGCATAGAAAAACCCACGAAGGTCAAAAAGGTCGTGATCAAAGTCTCTAAGTAGTGTTCCAGTATTAATTCTATTATAAGAATATGGGAGTATACGAAGATAACATTATTCCAATCAAAATCTCACAGTTGGCCGAGTATGTATCACAGAGGAAAAGAATCTCTCTGTATGAGGCTCTTACATATATTTATTCCAATGATATGTATAAGGAACTCTATAATGAAGGAGCCAAATGGTGGTACCTTAGTTCAGAGGCTCTGTATGAGGAGTTCGAGAATAAGAGGAAACAACACACTCAGGTTGTGTTGAAAGAGGCTTTTGAGTTCTTCGTATATACTTTAGAGAAGTACGCTATCAGTAAAGGAATAGGTGGCTTGCAGGCTTTAGCTTCATTTAAGGAGTACGGGGTTGACGAGTTCCTGCTTAAGCATTATGACCTGCTTCATACTCAAGGAACCGGATATGTGATTGACGAAATTCAACGCTTTATTAACAGAAGGAAGAAGAGATGAGGTTATATCACGGTTCCATTGTTGAGGTACGCAAGCCTAATCTTAGGTATGGTCGAAGTAATACTGATTTTGGCCGGGGATTTTATACCACTACTCAGAAAGAACAAGCCGAGAGGTGGACAGAAATAAAACAGGATAGGGCAAAGATAGGACGAAGGATTGTGTCTGTCTATGAAATTGAGGATGCCTTACTCACAAACTCTGAATTGAACATCAGAGAATTCCATGGCGTAGACGAGACATGGTTGGAGTTTGTAGTCAATTCCAGGAAGGGTGTTAAGCACGACTACGATTTGGTATTTGGTCCTGTGGCAAACGACAAAGTATTTACTACGGTCAATCTGTACGAAAGTGGAGTGCTGGATGCCCCAACCGCTATAGCCCGATTGAAAGCCTACAAAACTTATGACCAACTCTCATTTCATACGGCTAAAGTGATAGGTGCCTTGAAATTCGTCGAATCGTTTGAGGTAAACGACAAGGATAAATAGTCCCAATTCACCCCATATGTGATTCCGTAGGGATTACATATCCCTGTAGGCTGGCGCCAGCCATCCTACAAAGTAAAAAGGATCTTTAAATATTTGAAAGCAAGCATTCATATTTAATTCCCCTTTTTCCTTTGTGATTCCGTAGGGATTCGAACCCTAGCCCCACGTCTGAAAAAGGAAAAATAGAGATGTCCAACAAAATACTTGAAAAAAATGAATACAACAAAAACAAAAGATATACTTGATCTGACAAAATTAACTCTTTCTACATTTAACAATATCGGGCAGATGGCTCGGTATAGGTATCTGTATACTTTAGGGAAGGAGTTACAAAACGATAACTCTGTTCAGGTGAATGCATGTGAATTGTCTCAGAATAAAGCCAAGATGATTTATCACACTTGCCTTGCCGGATTAGGTGCTCTCAGCTTGTTTGCTTTTGGAATTGCAGGCTTAATTAGTAGGGAATAAATATACAGAATAAAAAAGGATGATATGAAGAATCATATAACAACCATCATATTGCTACTACTTGCTGTGGTGGCTTTTGCACTACGATTCTTTGTAGCAGATAACTATCAGAACTGTTATGATATAATAGCATTCGCGTTGCCTATGTTGGCAGCACTAATGGAGATTTATCTTTCGGAGAAAAGCAACAAAGAAGCAGAAATGCGGATTAAGGAGCTTGAGGAAAATCAGCTATCTATTCATGTGGAGGGCGAAACTCTCGTTATTGATAAAGGAGTGAGTTAAGATTTACTTCCGTGATTCGCTAACCCCTAACCGCTAACCGATATATAACAATGGACAAATTCACTTTCTTCGACTTACGAGTTTACAAGGAGACTAAATTGTTGGTTAGAGAGGTTTATTCACTGATGGATAATTTTCCTACATGTGAGAAATATGCACTGGGAGATCAATTGCGCAGAGCAGTCGTATCTGTTCCGTCCAATCTTGCAGAGCTGTCAGTATCAGTTCCAAAGATATAGGGAACAAATAATGTTTTAAAATGGATTACGGAGGACTCCTATTTGATTTCAAATGATATGAATAATATTATAAATAAGTTCTGGAAACTACTTTTCATGTTCTTCATGTTCAGTCTTTCCGTGCAGGCAGAGGATGTATTGATGATTCATTTCAAGACAGATGGGCAGATGGTCTTTGAGTTGGAAAAGAAACCTGTTATCACTTTTGAAGGTGATAATATGTTTGTGAAATATGGAACGACAAATTTCTCTATAAATATAGGTGATGTGACAGATTGTTATTTCACGGCTAATAACTTTATATTAGAACAACATCAAAAGGAAACAACCAAACCCATCATAACCAAAGACCATGTTGTCTTTTCTAAACTGCCAATTGGTAGTTGTGTCTATGTATATACAATTGATGGAAGGTTGTTTTGCTCTTATACTGTAAATAACTCGGGTAGTGTAGATGTAGATATTACCGTCTTTCCTAAGGGTATTTACATATTGAAGAGTCCTTTGGCCAATATCAAGATTTCTAATCGATAATTGTGGAGAACAATGAATAAGTATTGCTTGTTGTTAAGTTTGATGTTTTTTTCTGGCACAACTCTTCTAGCACAGTCTGGCTATGAGATGGTGATAGAGAAAACAGATGGCTCAAAAAACGTTTTTAAGACCAGCAAGATAAAGAAAACATATTTCCAAAAAGCGTCAGAAGATGTTGATGATGCTCGTCACATCAATATTTGTGTTTTAGGTAATAGTTATGCTGCTGATTCATATTCTTATGTTCCTTTTATACTTTTGGAGTATGGGATAACCTGTAAGATTCAGTTATATTACCGAGGTAGTGGGTCGTTGAAAGATTTAGACGAACAGTGGACAGATGATACTCCTTATAGTATAGCAAGTCTTGATGGGAAGCAACATGTGAGACTTCATTATTGTATAGATACTCGAAAAGATTCTCAATGGCGAAACGAAAGAGTAGCGAGTGCTGCTGAGATTGTGTCTATGGATAAATGGGATATTATATCTTTACAACAAGTATCAACACATTGTCAGTATTTGGAAACTTACGAACCATATCTTCAGAATGTCATTGATAAAATTAATGTAAAGTGTTCCTACCCTTTTTCTTTGGCATGGTTTATGGCTTATAATCGTGCATCGGATAATGCTAATGAAGAGAATTTGGCTGCACAGAAAGAGATTTGTAGCAAGTATCCTTTTGGTATTGTGTTCCCGGTAGCAACAACGATTTTTAATTGTCAGAGTAATAATATCTTAGCAGCGTTAGGTGATAGTGAGTATAAAAAGATGTATGCATCAGATAATATACACCTTCAGGAAGGTCTCCCATGTTATGCCGCATCTTTGGCTATTGTGCAATCGCTCTTACAGTATTGTTTTCACAAAGGATCTGTTATGGACAACAAAATTCGTCCCACTCAATCATGGATTAATTCTATAAATGGGATAAATCCCAATGGTCAATCAACTGGTGTAACAGAAGAGAATTGTTCTTTGGTTCAGCAAGCTGCAATGAATGCATATTATAACAAATTCTCAATCACTCCATGGAATTAAAGATTCTTAGATAAAAGGCTATCTCAAGACGATCTTAATTATACTTAATTATATGAGTAGTTTTTAGCATGGATAGAAACTTTGGAGGATTTTCAATAATTCATAGCAAGATGTGGTCAGACATTTGATATATCACTATTTCCCATTCCCTTGGGACTAAAGATGGTAAAAGATTTTTTACCATTTAATAGTAATAAATAGGCTGATAATGAACAAATTTTCATTCCGTATAAGGCGACTCCAATCAAAAAAATGACATTTTACGAAAATATAACATTATTTTTGGAAAAAGGTGTTTTTTACTCACTTTTTTTGTACCTTTGCAGCGCTATAGCGGACTATGCCAAGAAATCTACGGGAATTATTCCCTTGTGTAGAGGTGGTAACTGGTTGACCTATACCCTTTTAGAGATTTCCCTCCTCCACTGGTCGGAGGCTTTTTGCCGTATGCCAGAGGGAGGAAGAATTGTATCCAAAAGGCAAGTCATAGATTTACCATTTCTATAGAGAAATTCCAGTTCATTGAAACTATCCAGAGGAGAATGATTTCCATTTTTCATTTTCGTTTGTTGATAGTAGACAACATAAAAGAGTTTTTGACATGAACAAAATAAAAACTGTTATTGAAGGGGTAATTGTTATAGAACCATATATTCTCAAAGATGCTCGAGGGTATTTTTTCGAGTCTTTCAAGCAACAGGAATTTGACGAGAAAGTATGTCCCGTCACTTTTGTTCAGGAGAATGAGAGTTGCTCTACAAAATATGTTGTTCGTGGTCTTCACTATCAGAATCCCCCTTATTCACAAGCAAAAATGGTAAGGTGTGTTAGAGGTAGGATTATCAGTCTTGCACTTGACCTGCGCAAGGGCAGTTTAACCTACGGAAAATGTTTACAGACGGAGCTGTCAGAGGAGAATAAGTTGGCAGAGTTTATTCCACATGGCTTTGCTCATGGTTTCATCTCACTTGAAGACAATAGTGTTGTCCAATATAAATGTGATAATTATTATAAGAAAGAAGAAATGTTTGGTGTCAATGTGCTTGACCCGTCTTTGGAAATAGAAATACCTTTTGGCAAAGAGAAAGCTATTGTCAGCGAGATGGATATGAGCCGCCCTTTTCTAAAGGATATAGATTCACCATTTTAATTAATGTAAAGATGATTATACGATCTTTATTAACAAATAAGAACCCATTTAACTCCACAAAGGATATTAAAGAATGGATAGAAAGGCGTAACCGTGAAGTGGAGGTAAGGGTGGAAAAGATTCCCTTTGCCAAGATGAAGGGTTGGCATTCCGAGGAGGATGGAAGTATCCGTCATGATTCGGGTCGTTTTTTCTCTATCGTGGGTATAGATGTAAAGACAGACTACGGCGAGAATCATCATTGGCGTCAGCCCATCATCCTTCAGCCTGAAGTGGGTTATTTAGGTATTTTGACGAAGGAAATTGACGGTGTACTCTATTTTCTTATGCAGGCAAAGATAGAGCCTGGGAATGTGAATTGTGTTCAGATATCTCCAACCCTTCAGGCTACGAAGAGCAATTATACTCGAGTACACGAGGGCAAATCGCCTCATTATTTGGAATATTTCGTGAATGCAAAGCCGGAGAACATCATCCTCGACCAGTTGCAATCAGAGCAGGGAGCACGTTTCATGCGTAAGCGTAATCGCAATATTATTATTAAGGTAGACGAAGACGTGCCAGTGCTGGAGGATTTCCGTTGGATGACTCTTGGACAAATCAAAGAATTGATGCAGTATGATAATATGGTAAACATGGATACTCGTACTGTGCTTTCTGGTTTGAAGATCAGTGACTATGTGACACCACTTGACGGTTTGAGAAATATGTCACAGTTTGGTAAGGATATGATTCTCTCATCTACAACAAATCACGCCTTTATCAGTACGCGAAATCATCTTTCATGGTTAACAAACCTCAAAGCTCGTTATGATCTTTTTGTCAATTATTGCCCTGTGTTCAACCTGCCTGATTGGAAAAAGACAGAGACAGAGATTGTACGGGACGATGGTAAGTTCTTTCGGATTATTGGTGTTAATGTGACCATTTCCAATCGCGAAGTATCTTCTTGGTGTCAACCATTGGTCGAACCCATGCAACAGGGATTGTGTGCTTTTATTATTAAGAAAATTAATGGTGTTTATCACTTCCTGATACAGGCAAAATTGGAGTGCGGAAATTTTGATGTGATGGAGCTTGCTCCAACCGTGCAGTGTCTGACGGGTAATGTCTATGCAGATAATACTGTTAAACCAGCATTTGCAGAATATGTACTCCATGCCTCCCAAGAACAAATAATCTTCGACACCCTTCAGTCAGAAGAAGGAGGTCGTTTCTTCAAAGAGCAGAACCGTAATATGATAATTGAAGCAGGGGAGGATTTTCCATTGGAACTTCCCGAGCGCTATACATGGATGACGCTTAGACAAATCTACAAGTTCTTGAGATTTAATAACTATCTGAACATTCAGGCTCGCAGTCTGATATCAGCATTATCATACAAATAAATGAGTATAAACGTAGGAATTATCTGCCCTTCTGAAATTGCATTCAGAAGGTTTCTGCCTTCTTTGCAAAAGGTGAGAGAGTTTTCTTTTGCAGGAGTAGCAATAGCCAGTCTGGAGGAATGGGCAGGTGATGGTAAGGTGACAGCAGATACAAAAGCTATCATAGAAAAAGAACGTCAGAAAGCCCAAACCTTTATTGACAGTTATGGTGGTAAGATATATGAGGGTTATCAAACTCTTATAGAATCACCAGATATTGATGTGGTGTACCTTCCCTTACCACCAGCTTTGCACTATAAGTGGGCGAAGATAGCACTTCAAAGCGGTAAACATGCATACGTTGAGAAACCTTTTACCACTTCTCTGAAAGATACACAGGAGTTACTTTCTATAGCCGAAGAAAAGAAGTTGGCAGTTCATGAGAACTATATGTTCATCTTTCATCGTCAGCTAAAGGCAGTACAGGATTTGATTGAGGCTGGAGAGATTGGTAAAGTTCGTCAGTATCGCGTGTCTTTTGGCTTTCCCCGTAGGGCAGCCAATGACTTTCGCTACAACAAAGCATTAGGTGGTGGTGCCTTGCTTGATGCAGGAGGATATTGTATGAAATATGCTTCTTGGCTTTTGGGTGATAGTGCTCGACTCGTATGTGCCAGCAGCTATTATGAGAAAGAATTCGAAGTGGATATTTTTGGTTCCTGCACCATGATTAATGATGAAGGAACAATTGTACAAATGTCTTTTGGTATGGATTGTGACTATAAGTGTGAGTTGGAGGCTTGGGGAAGTACAGGAACTTTGACGACGGGGCGCATATTAACTGCTCCTGATGGTTTGGAGCCTGATATGGTTATCAAGCACAATCAGGAATTCATTACAAAAAAACTCCCAGCAGACAATGCCTTTGAGAAGTCTATTCGTAGATTCTACGACTGTCTTACAAAAGATGCTATACGTGAAGATAACTATCAGGTCATTGAGCGGCAATCATCCTTTGTCAGTGATTTTAAAAAGTTAAGTAACAATGGAAAATAAAAACATTTATGTGACCCAGCCGACATTAGCCCCTTTAGAAGAGGTTAATGAACTGATGAAAGGTATTTGGGCTTCAGGCATCATGACTCATAATGGTCCATTAGTCCAGCGCTTTGAAAAGGAGTGCGCAGAGCATTTGGGCGTACCTCATCTTGTTTCGTGTGTCAATGGAACCATTGGTCTTCAAATGGCTATTCGTGCTTTGCAACTAAAGGGTGAGATTATTACGACACCTTTTACTTTTATTGCAACTATTAGTTCTATTATATGGGAAGGTTGTACTCCTGTCTTTGTGGATATAGACCCTGAGACGCTATGTATAGATCCCAAGAAGATAGAGGAAAAAATCACTTATCACACTGTGGGCATTATGCCTGTACATGTATTTGGCAATTGCT
Source organism: Prevotella sp. (assembly GCA_045225255.1). Classification (GTDB taxonomy): domain Bacteria; phylum Bacteroidota; class Bacteroidia; order Bacteroidales; family Bacteroidaceae; genus Prevotella. The sequence continues at coordinate 125,445 of JBGVBD010000152.1, forward strand.
GTGAAATTGAAGCGATAGATACTATCGCCAAGAAACATCATCTGAAAGTCATTTACGATGCCTGTCATTCCGTGGGGGTTGATTATAAAGGGCAGAGTATTTTCAAATATGGCGATATCTCTGTCACTTCATTCCATGCTACGAAAATGCTGAATACCACCGAAGGTGGAGGTTGTTTTACACTTGACAAAGAACTTGATGAGAAACTGCGAAGAATTCGTTTCTTCGGTTTTGAAAACCATGCTGATATCGTTGAGGATGGTACTAATGGCAAGATGACTGAGGTTCATGCTGCTGTTGGGCTTGCCAATCTGAAATATCTGGATGCTGCGTTGGCGGACAGGAAAAGGAAGTATGCCATTTATAAAGATGCACTCTCAAAAGTTAGCTCACTGACCTTCCAAAAGATCAACGAAGGTTGCAACTATAGCTACTTCCCTGTTATTTTTAAAGATGAGGAAACACTATTGAAAGTACAGTCGAAACTGAATGAAAACCAGATATTCCCGAGGAGATATTTCTATCCTTCAGTGAATACTTTTACGAAGTTGGTACCTTATACACCGATGCCTGTTTCAGAAAATATCGCCAGCAGAATCCTTTGTTTGCCATTGTATTTTACGTTGGCACAAGAGGATATGGATAAAATCATCAATATTATAAAAAATTCCTTATGAAACATCTTGTTATTATTGGTGCACGAGGCTATGGAAGAGAGGTATTCGAATTGGCCCAGAAGACGACAGAGTATCAAAAAGGTGAATACGATATAAAAGGATTTCTAGATGATAACTGTAATGCATTTGACGGTGTGTATGGTGTCTATCCTCCTATTTTGAGTTCTGTGGAGTCATATGAAATTCAGGACGATGATGTATTTATTTGTGCACTGGGAGATAGTACCTATCGAAAAAAATACTCAGATATAATATTAAAAAAGGGAGGAGACTTTATTAGCCTGATAAATCCAAGTACGGAAATAAATCCAACAACTCGTATTGGTAAGGGATGTATCATTAATTCCAAAACTATTATTGGTGGAAATTCAGTGATAGGTGACTTTGTTATAATGCAAAGTTTTGATGTTATTGGACATGATGTGACAGTGGGTGATTATGTATCCATAGAATGTTTTGTATTTTTAGGAGGTTTCACCTCGGTTGGAAATATGACCACATTACACACAAGATCTACAGTTATCCCTCACAAAAAAATAGGCAATAATGTCACGGTTGGTGTAGGAAGTTTTGTAATGCGAAATTTTAAAGATAATGTCATAGTTTTTGGCTATCCTGCGAAGGTGGTCGATTTATAAGTAATCATATAATATTAATATGGAAATTAAAGATTTTATTGCCAATTTGGCAGAACAGTATGATGAGATTGAGTTGAGTGATCTTACACCAGAGACTAAGTTCAAGGAGTTTGACGAGTGGTCTTCTTTGACATCTTTGTCAATTATTGCTATGTGCGATGATGAATATGGTGTTGTAGTTAAGGGTGATGAAATTCGCTCAGTTTCGACGGTACAAGAATTGTATGATCTTGTAAAATCAAAGGCATAGGCATGTACAATCCATTTTCAATTGTTGGTAAGACAATTCTAATTACTGGGGCAGGTGGTGGTATAGGTCGTGCCACTGCCGTTGAATGTGCCAAGATGGGTGCTAACGTTATAGCGACAGACATTAACGGCCCAGCCCTTGAAGAAACCCTTTCTTTGCTTGAAAGGAAGGATGGACAGGAGCATCAGTTGTTTGTTGCTGACCTGACAAATGAAGGAGAGCAAGAAGAATTAGTAACATCAATTCCTGTTCTTGACGGTTTAGTAAGCAATGCAGGTATCAGCAAGGTGCTACCCATACAGTTTCTGAATACTCAAGACATGGACAAGATTATGGGAATCAATGCCTTTGCCCCGATGTACCTGACACAGAAGTTATATAAGAAAAAGAAGATTAAGAAGGGTGGCTCTATCGTTTTCACTGTTTCCATCAGTGGTGTCTGTATGGTGTCGATGGGTGGTGTGATGTATGCCGTATCTAAGAATGCGTTGGATGCGTTTATGCGTAATGCTGCATTGGAGTTCGCAGCAAGGAATATCCGTGTGAACAGTGTGAATCCCAGTCGAGTGAATACGAATCTTATAAAAAGTAATACGTCATATTCTCAGGAAGACCTTGCCAAAGATATGCTCACGTATCCACTAAGACGCTATGCAGAACCAGAAGAGATAGCCCATGCTATCATATATCTATTGTCTGATGCATCTGCATACGTGACAGGACATTCATTGATTATTGATGGTGGTAAAACTTTAACATAATTACTATGCTTACGGGAAAGAATGCAATTGTAACTGGCTCAAATCGTGGAATTGGAAGAGCTATTGTAGAGAAGTTTGCCCAAAATGGAGCAAATATTTGGGCATGTTGCAGAAAAAAGAATGAAGAGTTCGAAGCAGATATGGCAGCATTAGCTGAAACCTATAATGTATGGATTAAACCTGTATATTTTGAACTCGATACAGAGGAATCTATAAAAGAGGGACTTCAGACCATCTTTGATGAAAAACTGCCCATCCATATTCTGGTTAATAATGCAGGTGTTACGGCAGAAGGATTGTTGAATCAGGTGTCTATTGAATCCATCAAGAAGGTTTTTGATATTAATTTCTTCTCACAGTTGATAATGATTCAGAGGGTTTCAAAGAAAATGATAAGAAACCGTGGGGGAAACATTATTAATTTAGCCTCAATTGCAGGTATGATGCCCCTCCCTGGACGTACAGCATACGGTGGAAGCAAGGCTGCGGTAATATGGATGACTCAATCACAGGCTAGGGAGTTAGCGCCCTTTAACATTAGAGTGAATGCTATGGCTCCTGGAACAATTGATACAGATATGATCAAACACTATACCGATGAACAAATTAACCAGTTTGCAGCTGACGCTTGTGAACGACGGATTGGCACTGCTGAGGAAGTGGCGAAAGTAGCCCTGTTCCTTGCCTCTGACCAGTCATCTTTTGTCAATGGACAAATTATTCGTGTAGATGGTGGAAGATAAAAACAAAACAATATGAGTATAATAACAGAACTACAATCAATGACAAAGCGGATGCGTCGTAGAATATTAGATTTGACGATGCCTTGTGACTTCCATTCGCATTATGGTCCGAGTCTTTCAATGGTCGAGATAATGGCGGTATTATACAAACATGTACTGCATTATGATGTTAATAACCCAAAATGGGAAGAACGTGACCGCTTCTTTCTGAGCAAAGGTCATTGTGTCCTTGGTCTTTATACGACTCTTGAAGAATGTGGATTTATCATGAAAGAAGAGCTGGATACTTATCAGACAAATTATAGTCCCTTCAACTCCCATGCTGTGATGAATATAGAACATGGTATCGAGGCATCTAGCGGAAGTTTAGGTCACGGACTTGGATTAGCTATAGGTAGTTTGCTCTCAGCTAAGAGGAAAGGTTTGGACTATCGCACCTATGTGCTTATAGGTAATGGAGAGTGCAACGAAGGTTCTGTGTGGGAGGCCGCTATGTTTGCCGGGATGCATCATTTGGAAAATCTTGTCGCAATATTAGACTACAACAAAGATCAAGGTGACGGTAAGAGTGAACTCATCATGAATTTAGAACCCGTAGAAGAAAAGTGGAAGGCTTTCGGATGGAATACTAAGCGTGTTGATGGTCATGATATCGCCCAACTAATAGATGCTTTTGATGGTGTTGAAAGAAATGGGAAGCCAACCATCATTATTGCAGATACTATAAAAGGAAAAGGAGTATCCTTCATGGAAGGAGCCCATGAGTGGCATCATCATAAGATGACTCAGGAACAGTATGAACAGGCAATAGCAGAAATAGAAAGGAGTTAAGCAATGGAAATCAGCAAGAAAAATATTATTGTGTGGTCAACGTTAGGACAGCGGGCTACTTACGGTCAAGTACTCTATGAACTGGCCAAAGAACGTGATGATTTCTTTGTTATGTCTGCCGATGTTGGCACTTCTTCAGGTTTAAAGCGTTTTGCGGAAGAAGTGACAGACAGATATATGAATGTTGGTATTGCCGAGCAGAACCTTGTTAGTATAGCATCTGGTATGGCAAAAGAAGGTATAACCGTATTCGTTTCTTCATTTTCTACCTTTATGAGTATGCGCGCATACGAGCAGATGAGAATTGATGCTGCTTATATGCATAATAAGGTGAGGGCTGTTGGTATCGTGAGTGGTGTTTCTGCTGCTTATCAAGGTAATACCCATTTTGGACTTGAGGACGCTGCTGTCATGCGTTGTATCCCAAGTATGACAGTTGTTGAGCCAGCAGACTGCCTTGAGGTATTCAAAACAGTACAGGCGTCGCTTGATTACGAAGGTCCGATGTATATTCGTTTGACTGGTGTGACCAGAATGCCATCGGTCTACAAACAGGACTATGATTTTGAAATAGGTAAGGGAATAAAACTGACAGATGGTGATGATGTTTTGATTGTAGCTACAGGATCAATGGTATATAATGCCCTACAAGCAGCAAAGAAACTGTCGGAAGAAGGTGTTAGTTGTACAGTCATCAACATGCATACCATCAAACCTCTTGACAGGGAAATACTTATAGATAATCTGACAGACAAGAAACTCATAGTAACAGTCGAGGAGCATATTACCATCGGTGGTCTTGGCAGTGCAGTCTTAGAGGCATTGGCAGATGTGAGAGAGAAACCTGCACAGATACTGATTGGTTTACCAAATGAGTTTTTGAAGTCTGCTGCATATACTGAGTTACTTGATCATTACGGACTTTCTACGGACAAGATAGCAGAAAGAATAAAATTAGAGCTGAACAAATAATGTAAAATATATAAAAAAGTTATGACAAACATTGAGAAGTATAAGAATGCCTTCGCTGAAGGTTTGGAGATTCCTGTAGAGGAAGTGGAAAATGCAACAATGCAAAGTGTGGAAAAGTGGGATAGCATTGGTCAAATGAGTTTGGTGGCAATGATTGAAGATGAATTTAGTATAGAGTTTGAGCCTGATGAGGTGATGCGCTTCACATCATTTGCTGCAGGGATTGATATCCTGAAAAACCATAATATCGAATTATGATGGTATTTGACATAGACAAGAAGCCACAAGCTCATCTTGCTGCGATTGATGATACTGGTGGTCTCTTGACATACGGAGAACTTGTATGCCTCCGTGGAGAATTTTCAAAGGTATTGCCCGAACGCGAACTGGTATTCTGCCTCTGTGAGAACAAGATTGGCGCTCTGGGTGGTTTCCTTGCATTGTATGATTGTAAAGATGTATGCCTGTTGCTTAGTGCTCATATAGACAGGGGATTGCTAAATACCCTTTTCCAGACTTATATGCCGTCATATTTTTGGATGCCAGATAGTTTGGTAGTAGAGTTTGGTTATAAGGTTATCTATAACTACAAGGGCTTTGTCTTATGTAAGACGGGCAACAAGGCTCCAGAGATGCATCCTGAATTGTCCATGCTGATGACCACCTCTGGCACAACAGGCAGTCCAAAGTTGGTTCGGCATAAGTATGGTAACATCGAAAGTAATGCAAAAAATGTGGCTCAGGTATTCGATTGGACAACAGAAGAGCGTGGTATCATTGACTTGCCCATGCAATATACCATGGGATTGAATGTCATTAACAGCCATCTTTATGCTGGAGCAACTGTCCTTTTGATAGAAGCCAATTTGATGAGTCCTAAATACTGGAGCTTTATCAAAGAGCAAAAGGGTACGAATTTTACAGGCGTACCTTTTAGTTATGAGATATTGAATCGTCTGCGTTTCCAACGGATGGACTTGCCAAACCTTATTACTATGGCAGAAGGAGGTGGTAAACTGTCAGATGCACTTTTTTCCTCTTTTGCCAATTATGCAGAAGAAAAAGGCAAGCGATTCTTTGCTACTTTTGGTACCACGGAGACCTCAGCTCGCTTGGCGTATCTCCCTCCAGAATGTGCGACAACACATATTGGTAGTATAGGCAAAGCTATTCCAGAAGGAAAACTGATACTTGTGGATGAAAACGGTCAGGAAATAACCAATGCTGATGTGGAAGGTGAGTTGCGCTACGAAGGTCCTAATGTGACGATGGGCTATGGAACCAGTATAGGAGATCTGACAAAAGGTGACGAATTCTGTGGTGTATATGAAACAGGGGATATCGCCAAGATGGATGCTGATGGATTCTTTTATATTGTTGGACGTAAAAAACGTTTCTTGAAACTTTTTGGTTTGCGTGTAAGTCTGGATCAGAGTGAAAAAATAATCTCAGAGCATTTTGGAATAGAGTGTGCCTGTATAGGAGATGATAATCAGATGCAGATATTCATTACAAATGATAGTATTCAGGAAGAGGTAAAGCAATTGATAGCAGAAAAGACAGGGTTGATGGCTAAGTCTTTTGTTGTGAAAGTGATAGACTCGATACCCAGATTTGAGTCAGGTAAAATTAATTATAGAGAATTAAATTAAGGTAATGTCATTTTTAAAGATTGAAAATATAAATATCGCAGGCATTTCAGCTTGTGTTCCTCCAAAATTGGTAGAGAACAAAGACTCTGACCTGTTTGACGACCCCAAAGAATTGGAGCGCTATATTAGTACCATAGGTGTTGAGCGACGTTATGTGGCAGAAGACGGTATATGTTCGTCAGACCTATGCAAGGCGGCTGCTGAAAAGTTGATAGATGAAATGGGTATAGACAAATCGGAGATCGGCTGTTTGATTATGGTGACTCAGACTCCTGACTATATCTTCCCTGCCACGGCATGTATTCTTCAGGACAGGCTCGATCTTCCGAAGGATTGTATGAGTTTTGACATCACGATGAGCTGTCCAGGTTGGATTTATGGTCTCTCGGTGATGTCTTCTATTTTGAGTGCAGGTAAAATAAAAAAAGGCTTGCTATTAGTGGGTGAAACATCTACAAAAGCAAAATCTCCCTACGATCGTGTGAATCTGTTGGCTGGAGATGCTGGAACGGCAACCATTCTCGAATACAAGGAAGGATCCAGTCCGCTTTATTTCAGTATGCATACTGATGGCAGCAATTATCGTTCTCTGATTATTCCTGATGGTGGTTACAGGAATCCTGTTTCACCAGAGTCTTTTGAATATCATGAGTGTAAGGATGGTACACTTCGTAACCGATTGAATGCCAATATGGAAGGTGAGGATATCTTGTCTTTTGCCATGCATGCAGCCCCTAAGTGCATCAAGGGTTTGCTAGAACATTTCGAGATTCCTAAGGAAGAGATAGACTATTTCCTGATCCACCAGGCCAACCAGATGATTAATAAACTCATTCAGAAACGTTTGAAAGTTGATGATGATCATTGTCCATACAATATCGCTGACTTTGGTAACTCGTCATCTACTACAATCCCACTTATTATTGTGAATAAGTTGAAGGAACAATTTGGTGGAAAGAAGGTTGTTGCCTGTGGATTTGGTACAGGGTTGGCTTGGGGAGCACTTTACTTTAATCCATCTCAAGATATTACAGTATGTGGATTGGTGCATTATGAAGAATAATGTCCAATAACTAAGATAAATACAATATGGCAACAGTCTCTATATTCTCTGCAAAACCCAAGCAGGATATGTTTCTATATGTCTATATTTTTTTTATGTGTCTGTATATCTTTCATTCTGCAGATGTACTTTGGATAGAACGATTTCCGACCTCTGTATTATGTCTGCTTGCAATTATGGTATCATTAGTGAAAATAGTACAACTGAAAGATTCTATAACGTCGCAGCAGTTTATTATATGTTTTTGTTTCTTCCTTTTTTATTTTTTATCTTTTTTCATTTGGAATTGGGGGGCTAAATTTTTTTACTTGTTAATTCTTGCACATTTATTGTCCACTATATCTGTTGTTATTTTACCGATAAGTGAAAAAAAAATATTATTAAAGGCCATATCAAATATGATGACTTTAATAATAATTATTTCAGTACCTGTATGGTTATTGTTCGTAGCAGGTTTTGATTTGCCGCATAGTGATGTAATATTTCATGAAAATGGTTTCCATCAGTATTACGATTACTATTTCTTTAGGTTGGGTGCAAGAAATGATGATGTTTTAGATATGATACTTCCTCGCTTTTCCAGTTTCTTTTTGGAACCTGGTCAGTTGGCGACTCCATGTGTATTCTTATTTTATTTAAATGGAGCCAAACTTAATTGGAGAAATCTTCCTTTTTTAATTGCGATTTTATTATCTTTCTCATTAGTAGGATTAGTACTTTTATTTGGTTGTTTTATTGCGCGTAAAATTATTGAAGGTGGAAAATCTGTGTTTTTTCAGTTGTTTTTGTCTTTTGTTGGTTTAGTGGGAATCCTTTTTTATTTTTCACAATATGTTGATGAAGAGAATCCCGTTAATGAGTTTGTGGTTTCTCGCTTAGAATATGATGAAGACAAAGGGATTGCTGGTAACAATAGAACATCAGCTACTTTTGACAGAAAGTTTGAACATGTGATGCAGTCATCAGGTAAGTATATGGGAATACATGATCGACTTAGGGAAGGCAGTGACTGGACATATAATTGTTCTGGATATAAAAAGTTTATTGTACATCATGGGCTTGTAGGCTTTGTGGGTTTTATGATATGCATTATACTTCTTATGTTTTATAATCGAAATGTTCCATCACTGTTTTTTTTCATTTTAGTAACATTAGCTTTTTTTGTTAGGGATTTACTTCAGTCGCCATTATGGATTTCAATAGCAATAATAGGTTTTAGTTTGTTAGGTAACCAGTCTGGATGTAAGTTATTTTTAAAGAAGACAGTCGGGGCAAATTAACGACAACAGGAAATTTGAATTCTTATAATAATAGATTATGGCAGAAGAATCAATAAAAAGCAAAACGACCAAAGGAGTATTCTGGAGTAGTGTGGAGCGCTTTTCTGTTCAGGGGATTCAATTCCTTGTGATGATGATAATTGCACGCATTTTAGCACCTAAAGATTTTGGATTGGTTGGAATGCTGACGATTTTCATTGCGGTCGCAGATTCGCTCGTGAATAGTGGTTTTTCTCAAGCATTAATTCGCAAACAAGACAGGACGGATACGGATAATTCAACTGTTTTTTACTTTAATGTCGTAATTTCCATCATTATATATATAATCCTTTATTTGATTGCTCCTTTTGTCGCGGATTTTTATGGAGTTCCACAACTCATAGTATTGATGCGAGTTTTATGCTTAGAAGTAGTTCTCTCGTCTTTCGGGGTTGTTCAGCTTGCTATTTATACAGCAGAGATTAATTTTAAGGTTCAGGCAAAGGCGACTTTAACAGGGGCGATTGTTTCTGGAGTAGTTGGTATCTTTTTAGCATGGTATGGATATGGTGTGTGGGCATTGATATGGCAACAATTAACGAATGTTTTTGTTCGCACTTTTCTTTTATGGGTATTCTCCTCTTGGTATCCTAAATGGGTGTATTCATGGAAGTCATTCAGGATGATGTTTGGTTTTGGCTCAAAATTACTCATTGGTGGTTTGATTGATACAATCTATAATAATCTATATCAAATTGTCATTGGAAAGGTCTTTTCTGCTTCGGCATTAGGCCATTTTAGTCAAGCAAAGAATTTTCCTAATATTCCTGCCTCAACAATAACAAATGTTATTCAACGTGTGACATATCCGTCTCTATGTACAATGCAGAATGATGATATAAGGCTGAGGGGGGCATATCGAGAGTTATTGAGACTCTCTGCTTTTGTGGTTTTTCCTTTGATGTGTTTGTTGGCAGGTATTGCAGATCCGTTGGTCGAAACTCTATTAGGTAGTAAATGGCATTATGCAGCAACGCTTATCGTTCCACTAAGTTTCTCGATGATGTGGCATCCTGTACATGCGATTAATATTAATTTGTTAAAGGTCAAAGGTCGCTCTGACTGGATTTTGAAATTGGAGATTATCAAAAAAATAGTCGGAGTCTTAATCTTAATTGCAACCATACCATTTGGATTAACTATCATGTGTTGGTTCAGGATATTGTCTTCGATAATAAGTTTGATACTAAATACATATTACACGGGAAAACTTATAGATTTGGGCTTCTTGGCTCAAATGAAGGATTTTCTCCCCACCTTTGTAGCGTCTATCTTGATGTTTTTTGTTGCCTATAGTGTAAGATTTCTTATTGGTAATATTTTGATGCAATTATTAATTGGCACAGTTATTGGCGTTCTTTTTTATGTTGGTATGACATATAGTTTAAAGTTTAAAGAAATAAAGTATCTCCATTCTGTATTAGTAAGTATAAAGCGTCATTAATAAAATTGTTTAGTTGAAGAGCAATCTTTATATGCTCCGCTTGTTCTTCCTACACTTTGTAGATATGACACCTTTAAACCATGTATTGATTCTCTTTCTCATAGTACTGGTATATAGAGTCTAAATTTTATGATTAAATTGTCTTTTACGGGCGACTTGATGTCTAAGTTGCCGCAGAATATAGTTTCTAAAACAGAAACTGGTTATAATTACGACCGTGTCTTTTCTAAGGTAAGTAATATTTTAAAGAAATCTGATTATGTGGTAGGAAACCTTGAAACTCCTATCGCGGGTGAAGAATGTACTTATACTTGTGATCAGTCTGTTTTTAATACACCAGTGGAATTTGTTATTGCTGCAATGAATGCCGGGTTTGATTGTTTTACATTAGCAAACAATCATTGTCTGGATAGGGGACTCGAAGGTTTGTTTAAAACAATTAATAATCTAAAATCAGTTGGAGCTGTATATACAGGAATCTATGACAACAAAGAGTCCGCAGAAAAGCCATTAATTATTGAGGTCGGAGGAATCAAGTTTGCCATTTTGTCATTTACTTATGGTACTAATTCTAAAAAGCGTGGTCATATTCTTGATGAGGGCAATAGGTTTTGCGTTGATTTGTTTAGAAAACAAGACAAATATTTAGGCAATTGTGAACCAAGATGGAAAAGTGTAGTAAAAAAAGTGGTATACAGTAGAGTATTGCCGCAATTTGTTAGAGAAAAAATAAAACCAATAACTGTATTAGATAGTGTTAAAAACTCCTCAATATTGACTGAAGATAAATGGTATGATGATAGAATGAAAGCAAAAATTCAAAAAGCGAAGGAGTTGTCTGATGTTGTTATAATGTGCATGCATTCCGGTGGTCAATACAACAGTGCGATCGGTGACTATACAAGAGAATTAGCTCATAGAATAATTGACTATGGTTGTGATATCATTATAGGAAATCATCCACATTGTGTGTTGGAAGCAGAACTATACAAGAACAAACTTATAACATACTCATTGGGAAATTTCTGTTTTACCCCCAATTGGGGTTACTATTATAAAGGGGTTTATGCGGATTATTCCTTGATTCTTAATTTGTACTTTTCAAATGACGGATTATTTAATTCTGCGTCAGTTAATATTCTGAAGGTAGTCACAGAGCAAGATGGGAATAGTGTTGTTTATCCGTTGGCTGATTTAATAGAAAAATCTACGTTAAAAGGTAAAAGAAAATTGCAAAATGATACACAGGCTGTTATAAGACGTTTTTTGGGTGATTCTTTCATTACTGACTATAAACCTGAGGAGGAGTTAGTCTTTTTAACGGATTCCGGTTTTAAATAATGATGCTCCTTTATAAAGGGTCAACTATTATGCCAGATTCAATAAGATAAAATAAATACAACTGATTATGGAACATTTTATATACGCCCCAGTTGTTATTCCTACACTTTGTAGATATAACACTTTTAAACAATGTGTTGATTCTCTTTCTCGTTGTACTGGTGCAGAAAAAACCGAACTTTATATAGGTTTGGATTATCCCGCTAAAGAGTCGCATTGGGAAGGATATCGAAAGATTTGTGATTATTTGAGTACAGTTCAAGGGTTTAAAGCAGTTCATATTATTAAAAGGGACTGTAATTTTGGAGTTAATAAGAATGCAAGGGACTTGATAGATTTAGTTTCACGCAAATATGATAGATACATTTTTACCGAAGATGATAACGTGTTTTCTCCAAACTACTTAGAGTATATTAATAAAGGTTTAGAAAAATATCGCAATCATCCTGATGTTATTGCTATCTGTGGGTTTAATTATCCTTTCAGTTATATGCAGAATATTTCTGGATATGATAAAAATTCATTCCCAATAACAGCATTCACGGCTTGGGGCGTGGGACGTTGGACTAATAAGATACCTTATGACTTTATAACCTCTCAAAAAGCTGAAGAAATTATTTTCTCTTGGAAAACAGTATATTCATTATGGAAAAAAGATATGCATGCCACAATACATAGATTGCTTTTTAGATATAAAAATGCTTATGGCGATTTAATGTGGCATCTCTATTGTGTTATATACAGAAAGTATGCTATCTTTCCTACAGTTTCTAAAGTTCGAAATTTAGGGTTTGAGGGAGATGCTACTAATTGTAGGTATAATCCCATCTATGCTAATCAAAAGATTGATGATTCAGCTCATTTTGAATATGATGAATTTGAAATAAAAGACTATCCTGCAATTATGGCAGTCCATAAAAAAATGTTTGATAGAAATTTTCTTGTTCGTCGACTGTGTGAATTGGAGTACCTAATGTTCAGAATGACGGGACATGTTTTAAGAGATATTCCGCTCATTAGATATTTTCAAAGGAGAAATGTCAATACCAACCGAACATAAATCGGAATACAGAAAGACTCGAAAACCTTATCATTATAGGGTCTGGTTTTCGGCTTAATAGTTATTTGTTATCATTTCATAATAGTATTTAGTAATGTCTGCTACATATTCTAAGATAGAATCCAGTAAATACACAAACAGTCTTTTGTTCAAGCTGAAATGGTCACGGCTTGTGTATAAATACTACAGATTTAGTGAATTAAGAGATAACTATATAGGAGAATGTAATCTCTTTCAAAAGATTTACTATATAGTGGATTATTGTATCTCCTTAATAATTCAAGGCGCATCAATGAAAGATTACTTTGCTTATACCTTTTATGAAAGGAGATTTGCAGGACGAAACAGATATATCACTTATAGAAGGTTTATTAGGATCCTAAAAATTTGTAACAAAAAGGAAAGTATAACCTTCCTTCGTGATAAAAGCCTCTTTAACAAGAGATATTCCAAATATCTACATCGTGAGAATTATGATTTCAACAATATTTCAGAGAAAGATTTTGTGGATTTTACAACAAAAAATGAGGATTTCTTTGTAAAGGATGTTTTGGGCTTTCAAGGTAATAGTGTCTGGTTTTACCATACAAAAGATATAAATATCAGTGAGTTTTTCCACAAATTGAAGGATGATAAAGAAAGCCATTTCATTGTTGAAGCAAAGTTAAGACAACACAAAGATTTAGCTGCCTTTCATCCCAATTCGGTGAATACTATTCGCATTGTAACTGTATTTGATGATAAGAAGGATAAGTTGTATTTTATGTTTGCCAAACTCAGAATGGGTAACAATGGTGCTCATCTTGATAATACTCATGCTGGTGGCATTAGTGGAAACATTGACATTGAAACAGGTATCATAAATACTCCTGGTTACGATGTGACAACCAATCAGGAGTACATCTTCCACCCTTACACGGGTAAGCAAATTATTGGTTTTCAGATTCCCAATTGGCAAGAGTGTAAAGCATTTATAGAAGAAGTCGCAAGAGTTACGCCAGAAGTAAGGTATGTTGGCTGGGATGTCGTTATTCTGCAGGATGGTGACTTTGCACTGATAGAGGCTAATGATAACGCAGATCATGACGGTCAGGAGATACACTATAAAGGCCTTTGGAAAGAATATCGTGATATATTGAAACAACTTGAACGATTCTGATATGAAGAGAGTCTTTGTTTCTGTCTTATGTTGCGTGATAGGAATACAGTGCTTTACGAATTCTCATAAGTCGGGTGATCTTGATTTCGAAGTAAGTAAAGTTATGAGGCAATATGACTGTATTGGCTTATCAGTGGTCGTTGTCAAAAATAATATAATTTGGTATAAGAACACATATGGGTATAATCCTGATTATAAAGATGAGAGCAAAAGAGATACTATACCTCAAAATGGTATATTTTGGTGGGCTTCAGTATCGAAGACATTTATCAGTACTGCCATCATGCAGTTGGTGGAACAAAGGATGCTTTCATTGGATGATGATGTTAATGATTACTTAGATTTTAGTATAAGGAACCCTCGTTTCCCTAAATCCCCGATAACAGTGAAAATGATGCTTTCTCACCGTTCAAGCTTAAATGACAAAGGATATCGATACGGTTTTGAAAAACTAATTCCAGAAATCAATAATAATTATGGGATCAATTATAATGACTATGAGCCAGGATCAGATTATTTCTACTGTAACATGAATTATAATCTGTTAGCGGCTATAGTAGAGAAGGTGTCGAAGAAACGATTTGATGTGTATATCCGTGAGAACATCACCAAACCATTAGGTTTATATGGAAGTTTTAACAGACTGGATTTGGATAGTGTAAGGCTCATTAAAACGTATACATACGATGCCAAGACAAAGCGATATAAGAAATTTTTTCACCCAAAGGATAGATTATATGGGGAAGATACGCTTCAGAACTATATAATAGGGCGTTCAACTCCTATTTTCTCACCTGCTGGCGGTATGAGGGCAACTACTATAGATTTAGCTAAGTGGATGATGCTACACATGAATTATGGGACCTACAAAAAGACAAAGATTCTGTCGAAGGAGAGTGAATTAGAGATGTGGAAACCACGGAGTCCGGGCAGGAACTATGGCTTTGCCTTTTCACATTATGACAAGGTGGTTAAAGGTGAGAGTTTTGTAGGAATGACAGGAGGCTCTTGCGGCATACACAGTCTTTTCTTTTTTAACCCGAAAAAGAAATACGGCTTTGTGGTCATCTGTAATGGCTGTACTTCTAAGTCGGCAAATGGAGGTGAAATGAACTATGAGATAGTAAGGACATTATACAATTATTTTATAAAAAAGTAATGAAAAATCTAATTATTATCGGTGCAGGCGGAATGGGGCGCACCCTTTATAGCAATGCATTAGAATGTGTTGGTTATGGTGAGAATTATGTTGTCAAGGGTTTTATTGATGATAATCTTCAGGCATTGGCAGATTTCTCCAATTATCCACCAGTTATAGATACGATTAAAAATTATATGCCACAAGAAAATGATGTGTTTGTTTCTTCTATTGGAGGTGCATCACGTCGTCCTTGTATGGAGGAGATAATACGCCGTGGGGGAGAATTCATAGAATTGATTCATAAGACGGCACGTGTCTATACGAATGCGAAATTAGGTAAAGGTAACTTTATCGGAGCCTATTCTGTGATTGGCAATGATGCTGAGATTGGTGACTATAACATGATACAGTCATACACGGTGATTGGTCATGATGCTAAGATTGGTAATTGGAATCGCATAGACACCCATGTGACTTGTGTTGGAGGAATTGTTATCGAGGATGATGTGAATATCCACACATCGGCAGTCATCAGCCATAAAGTACGAGTCGAGACTGGTGCACATGTTGGTGCCTTGAGTTTTGTAATTAGAAAGGTAAAGGCTGGTACTACTGTGATGGGGAATCCTGCTAAAAGACTTGTTTGAAAATTGAAATATTGAAGAATTGTAAAAATAGAGTTATTATGGAAATTAAAAAGTTTATTGAGCATTTTGCAGAACAGTTCGATGATACAGAACTGAGTGAGTTCACACCAGAAACAGTGTTTCATGATTTGGACGAATACACGTCGTTGATAGCTCTTTCGATTATTGGTATGGTGGATGAAGAATATGGTGTGACGCTCAATGCTAACGAAATGTCATCGGCTGTGACAATCGAAGATTTATTTAATATAGTTAAGTCAAAGGTATAATGGAGGGCTATAATCCATTTTCACTTGAAGGTAAGACCATCCTGATTACAGGTGCGGCTGGTGGTATTGGCAAGTCTACGGCTTTGGAATGTGCAAAGTTAGGCGCGAGTCTGATACTGACGGACATTAACGAGGAAGGTTTGAAAGCTATTCTCGATTTATTGGATAATCAAGATCAGCATCGTTATGTAGTGGCTAACTTGACTGTAGATGAGGAGATAGACAAACTCGTTGGCGAGATAGACCAGTTGGATGGTTTTGTCAGTAATGCAGGCATAACAAAGCCTACGCTGGTGAAATTTATTAACCGTGAGGACTTGGAGCGCATTATGTCCATTAATGCGATGGCACCCATGTATCTGACACAGCGTCTGCTCAAGAAGAAAAAATTTGCTAAAGGTTCTTCTATTGTCTTTACAGTGTCGATAGGTGGTGTCTATACCACAGCCTTTGGTAATGCTATGTATGGCTCGTCGAAAGGGGCGTTACAAGTGTTTATGAAGAATGTTGCATTGGAGTCTGCCGTCAACGGCATTCGTTGCAACAGTGTGAATCCTGGAATGATTAACACAGGACTATTGAAACCTGGGACGTATTCAGAAGAGGACCGCCAGCGAGATATGCAGACTTATCCAATGAAACGCTATGGTGAGCCTCGTGAAGTAGCATTGGGTATAGTTTATCTTTTGTCAGATGCATCTTCATTTGTAACAGGACATTCACTGATTATCGATGGAGGTAAAACACTATATTAATATGGAAAGACTTCTTCAAGATAAAGTCTGCATCATTACTGGTGCAGCACAAGGTATCGGCAAGGGTATTGCCGAGCGGTTTGCTGCTGACGGTGCCATCGTCTATGCTTGTGACTTGCGTGAAGGCACAATGGACGATTGGTCGAAGGATTGCTCAGAGCGTAACAATACTCGTGTCATTCCGATGTACTTCGACGTGTCGGATGCAGTTGCTGTAAAGAATGCCTTGATGGCTATCTTCAAGGCGGAAAAACGTATCGATGTCTTAGTGAATAATGCCGGTGTGGTGTTCAACAAGAAGATCGGTATGATTGTTCGCCAGGAAACAGAACTGATGTTCCGCATCAATGTGATTGCCGTCATCGAGATGGTACAACTCTGTTCACGCCTGATGGCACGTACTGGTGGCGGTTCCATTGTGAACATCGCTTCGGTAACAGCAGTGTTGGGTTCTCCTGGTCAGTCTGCCTATTCTGCCACCAAGGGTGCTATCATATCGTTCACGAAGTCTGCAGCCAAGGAATTGGCTCCGCAGGGTATCCGTGTGAATGCGGTGGCTCCTGGAATTGTAAAAACAGAACGTTTCGCAGAACTCTATGAGAGTGATGGCGCAAAAATAGACCAGCGCATATCGCGCATTGGTCTTGGACGCCTTGGAACGCCTGAGGATGTCGCCAATGCCTGTGCATTCCTCGCTTCCGATAGATCCAGTTATATCTCTGGAGAAATCCTCGGAGTAAATGGCTGCGCGTCAATCTAAAATGTCACACGGAAATCACGGAAACCACGGAAAGAATAGTTTTTCGTAGATCTTTTTTTATAGATGATAAGTTCTCTTTGGCTGAAGTGCTTATGAAAATGTATTTTCAATACACTTCCGACAAATATAACCTTTACTGAGAAAGTAAAGCAGACCATGGTCTGTCATCTATAAAAAATAAGGAATTTCTGTGATATCTGTGTGAGGTAATAATGAATTTAATAATAATCAGTGTAAAATAATATGGAAAATTTAGAAAAGTACAATAACGCATTTGTGCAAGTGTTCGGTGCAAAAGCCGAGGAGTTGAATGATAACTATGGTAAGGAAACAGTGGATGAGTGGGATTCCGTTCATCAATTGAGTCTGATAGCCGAGTTTGAAGAAGCCTTCGACATTATGTTCGATCCTGAGGACATCATGGAAATGACTTCATACGCCAAAGGCAAGGAACTATTAAAAAAATATGAAGTAACTCTTTAATGGTCACACTGAAATCACGGAAATCGCAGAAAGAATAATTTCTCGTAGATTTTTATAGATGATAAGTTATCTTTGGCTGAAGTACTTATGAAAATGTTATTTTCAATATACTTCCGACAAATATAACCTTTACTGAGATAGTAAAGCAGACCATGCTCTGTCATCTATAAAAAACAAGAAATTTCTGTGCAATCTGTGCAATCTGTGTGAGTTTATATAATATGGCAAAGTGGGAGATTAAAAATGTGAACATCGCCGGTGTGGCAATGGCTGTGCCAGAACATATGGTGAAGACAGCAGAGATAGACCTATTCACACCAGAGGAGGCTGAGGTGTTTGATAAGACCGTTGGCATCAAGTCACGTCACATCGCACCTGATACGATGTGTGCTTCTGATATGTGTCAGGCTGCTGGAGAGAAACTGTTGGAGGAACTCGGTTGGGAGAAAGAGAGTATCAACGCACTAATCTTCGAATCAGTGACAGGTGACTACCGTACTCCTCCGACCTCCTGTTTGTTACAATATCGGATGGGGCTGAGTGAGGATTGCTTCTGCGTGGATATCCCGATGGGATGTTGTGGTTGTATGTATGCAATCACTGTGGCAGGTAATCTGCTGACAACAGGTCAGATTAAGCGTGCATTGGTCTTGGTGGGCGATACCGCTCTCCGTATGGGTTCGATGAAGGACAAGAGTCGTGTGCCCTTGTTTGGTGACGGTGGTACAGCCTTGGCTTTGGAATATGACGAGACAGCAAACGACATCATCATCGACTTCCATACCTTAGGTAAAGGTTACGAGGCATTAATGACACCTCATGGTGGTTTCCGTCACCCTGCTACGCCTGAGAGCTTTGAATATGAGGATTTTGGCAATGGTATTGTTCGTGCCCCCATCCATACGATGATCAATGGTATGAATGTATTCTCGTTCGCTATTAGCAGACCTCCTAAGTCTGTGGAGCAGTTTATGGCAGACTACAATATTGACCGTAACACGGACATTGATTATTTTCTCATTCATCAAGCGAACAAAATGATAGTGGATCGTGTCATCAAGAAATTGAAACTACCTGTAGAGAAATGTCCGTATAACTTGGAAGAGTTTGGTAATCTTGGTGGAGCCAGTATCCCTTCCCTGATGGTGACAAGAATTGCAGACAAACTAAGAAAGAAACCAACCACCATCCTTGGCTCATCCTTTGGTCTTGGTCTCAGTTGGGGAACAATGTTATTAAAGACGAAGCCAATGGTAATACCAGATATAATAATCATATAATTGTTGTTTTTTTTAAAATTATGACTTATGAATATACTATCAAAAGGAAGGGTTTGGCTATATAATAAGCTCGTAAGGTTCCATGCATGGAAGTATAGAAAACTATATGGTATGGATATAGGTGAAGGAACTGTTATATCTCGAAAGGCGCGATTAGATAGAGGTATTAATCCCCAAGGGATACATATAGGAGAACATACAAGAGTGACGGGGGGGGCAGTTTTGCTTGCCCATGATGCGTGTAGGAATATAAAAAAAGATTTGTATATTGGAAACAATTGCTTTATTGGTAACTATGTAGTCATTTTGCCTGGAGTCAGAATTGGGAATGAAGTAATAATTGGTGCAGGTTCGATTGTTACTAAGGATGTTCCAGATAATTGTATTGCTGCAGGAAATCCTGCAAAAGTTATAAAGCAAGGTGTTAAATTAGGAAAATTTGGGAGATTACAATGAAACTCTCTTTTATAGGTGATATCATGCTTGGGCGGTTTGTCCAAGAAAAGTATCATAATCAGAATTATAGTCTGATTTCAGAAGATGTGTTGTCGGAGATTAGACATTCGGACTATGTGATAGCTAATCTGGAAAGTCCAGTTACTGACAGCGTATCGACGAACAGTCTTGCTTTTGCCGGAAGCGAGGACATGCTTTCGCAGTTGGAGTGGGTGGACTGTTTTTCTCTGGCCAACAATCATATCAACGATTTTGGTGAGGCGGGTATGGTGGATACTATTGCGAATTTGGAAAAGCACGCCATCAAACATAATGGGCTGTTCAAACATCATTATGCTCCGCTTGTTGTGGAAAAGGATGGTTGCAAGATCGCAATCGTGATGTGTACTGACATGCTTAACTATGAGGTTGATGCCGGTTGCAAATATAAGGTTCTGCGGGCGGATATTCCAGAGATGGAGGCTACCATCAGGAAGTATGCTTCTGACGGGTATTTTACGATATTATTTGCCCATTGCGGCAGTTTGTTTTCACGTTTCCCAAATCCAGAAATCCGTAATCTGCTCCACTCTGCTATTGATGCCGGTGCAGGTTGTGTAGTAACAGCACACTCACATTGTTTGGGGGGTGAGTGGCAGTATAAGGGAGTGCCGATTTTCTGGAGCCTTGGCGATTTCCTGATGGATGGCGGTTCCTACAGAAGAAGGCAAGCCTGTTTCTTGACGCTGACCATTGAGAACAGTAAACTTCAGAGTTGGATCATTACTCCTACTATTACAAACAAAGATTTGCAAGTTGTTCTTCCAACTCCTAAAGAAAGACACTCAATTCTGAATAGTTTTGACTATGTCTCTAATAAAATGCAGAAGAAAGCGAATTCCTACAATTCCTTTTTCAAGTTCCAATATAAGAAGGAAATGATGGCGCATTCGATGAGTACGTTACATTACTTATATGACACAAAAGGCTTCTGTGGTTTTATAAAGATGTTGAAGGTTCGGTATTATGAGGTTCTTATGATGCTTTTTCGGATGATTATGGGTAGGCAGAAGAAATTTGATCCATATTCGAAACATATATTAAAAAATGATGCTATTCGATAAAGAATGAGACCTGTAAACGATTTTAAACAATTCGAATAATAATGCCGATACAAACAATTCACTTTAGCCCTTCGTGGCATACAAAATTATTTCAATATATGCAATCTGTGTATCCTAACAGGGATATAAACTATTTGAAATGGTGGCTCACGAATATATTGAATTCGAATCCTGACTGTTGGGATAAGTGTTTGATAGTTTTGGAGAATGAGAAAATTATTGGATGTACAACTGTAAATAAGGCATCAATAATAATAAAAGGATCAAGAGAAAACATCTATTTTAGAGGAAATACCATTATTTCTCCAGACCAAAGAGGGAAGGGCATTAGTAAGGAAATCTATAATAGGGTAAATTTGTATGATAACTGGATATCTGTTGGTGTGACGGATATTGCCTGGAAGATTCAGCCGAAATATGTCAAAAACTTCACACCTTTTCGACCAATAAATGTTTATATATCTTTAAATCTTTCTATCATCAGGCAAGTCTTTTACAAATGTGTTCACCGGAAGTTGAGTACATGCATTATTCCAGATAGATTGTTAATTACATCTAATGAGGAAATTATAAGAGTGGAAGATGCTGAGCAGATGGAGATTCCAGAAAATGGAAAATGGACTTCTGATGAAATAGAATTTGTTCGAGACGTTGATTTCTTTAAGAAAAGATACACAGACATCTATTGCGCAGAAAGATATATCATTTACAAGTATTTGTCGGGAGGGTGTATGATAGGTTATGTTGTTTTGAGAAGGATAGTTTATAAAGGATTGGATATGGTTTCATTAGTCGATTACAGATTTTTTTCTCGAAATAATGAGTATAAGGCTTTCAAAGCAGCCTCTAAATTTGCTAGACAAGATGGAATTGGTCTGATCTTAACGTTGAGTTCCAGAAAATACAAATTAAGTCTATATCCATTGACAATAGTGATGAAGAAGAAATTGAATTGTGCTATCGGCATGAAACAATATCTTGATAAATTTAATGATACGCTCATAACATCTGCAGATTCTGACCTTGATTTTGTGTATTATAAATAATGAAGTCGTCATGTATCATGTCCTTATATTAGATACGGGTACACAGGGATACATTACGGTGAAATCTCTGCATAAGGCAGGACATAAAGTGTTTCTGCTTTACCGTGGAAAGCATAACTATGCCGATGATTCACGCTATGTGGATGAGAAGATACAGACTGAAGCGTCACACGAAGATGCTGCGTATTTAGAAATCGTAAAGAGCATCATCACAGAGAAAAAGATAGATGCGGTGATACCGATGTCGGATTTCTCTTCACATTTCTTGAGTAAAAACAAAGAGGTGTTGACCCCGATGGTAAGTTATGTGCTGCCGGGCATCGATGTGTTCGAACGAGGGTATGACAAGAACTCGCTGATGTCACTGTGTGAGAAGAATGGTTATCCTCATCCCCAGACTGTGAATGATGTGACGAGTCTTAACGAGGTAAATGTTGATAAATTGACATATCCATTGCTGATTAAGCCTAATCACACCTGTGGCGGTCGTGGCATGACATTGGTGAGGAATAGTGAGGAGCTAAAAATGAAGTTTGATGGGGTATATAGACAGTACGGAGCTTGCCACTTGCAGGAATATATTCCGCAGGGAGGAGCACAGGTGGAAGTGCAGCTATATATTAATGAGCAGCAGGAACTGGTAGCCTCCTCCGTGATATACAAGTATCGCTGGTATCCTGAGAATGGTGGAAGTAGCTGTTGTGCCACTTCGGTGAAGAATGCCAAAGTGGTAGATATGTGCTATCGCTTGTTGAAAGACATTGGTTGGGTGGGATTTGCAGACTTTGACCTGATAGAAGATCCAAGAACGAAGGAATTGCTAGTGATGGAGTTGAATCCGCGTGTGCCAGCCTGTGTAAAGGCTGCAGTTGTTTCGGGTGTTGATTGGTCAAACATAATTTTGAGCCAGTATCTGAGTACGCCTTTGCCGCAGATATCCTTTAAGCCAGGTGTTATCCTAAAGCATTTAGGAATGGAGACACTTTGGTTCTTTTATTCCCCCAATAGGTTTAAGACAAAGCCAGCCCTGTGGAAGATTTTCGGCAGGAAAGTATGTTATCAAGATTTGAATTCGAGCGACCCAATGCCGTTTATTTGGGGCACTTGGCATAATATAAAGAAGCAACTGAGTCCGTCGTTTAGGAAGAGTAAATCAGGAACGAGATGAATATACTAGCATTTGATATTGAGGAGTGGTATTTTGAGAAATTGACAAATAAATAACTGATTGTCCACCAATGAAGAAAAGGATCTTTCTTTCATTTTTGCTGATTGGAAGTTTTATTTTTTGTTTTATCTGTTCTTGTTCAGATGATGAACAGTTGATGTATGAAAGTGTTGTCCGAACACCACCGACAAAAGAGTATCATCCCGCATTGGTAGTGTCAATCGGGGATGACGATACTATTGATTCTTTTTTACGTCAATCATCAACTATTAGAAGTGGGGAAAAAGGTGGTTTTTTTTCCAGACTTTATCCTGTGCTGATGTCTATTGGAGGTGATCCTGCTTCTGAGGCAGTTGAGTGTTGGCGATGTGGTATTGATACAGGGGAACTCAACGAAACAGGTAAGATAATGAAGAGTCTCTGTAATGTAATGGGATGGGAGGCGGTTAGTCATACTATGACAGCACGATTTTATGGGGCTTATGTGTTTGATACCTATGAGGATGCGATGAATTCGATAAAAAATGGCGAAATAGAATTGAAATCATTTGGTGTGGAGGATAACAATACAACTCATATTTTCATTACATCCGAACAGAAGAATTATTGGTATACACAAAAAGGAGAATGGAAAGAAGTTCAACGACAGTTTATCAAGCCTAAATTGATGAATAAGTGGAGAGATTATATTTCCGATAATCCAACTTTCCCTATTGAGTATCAGATAAAAGACTCAAAGACGATGATAGAGAATATGTTGGAAACAGAAGTAAAGACTTTCATTCCGCCAGCGGACTCGAAAAGTTATCTAATATGGTCATATGCATCTTCAATTTATTCTTATTTAGTGGGATCTATGTATATGCAAAGAATTATAAAATATCCTAATCAGATGCCATTGTCTACAATTGTCACACGTTGGAAGGGCTTTGATGATTATAATGGGTTGAATAAAGCGGATGATTCTTTATTTGAACAATGGAAAGATGTTTTTTTGACGTTGAGGGAATCGGGAACTTACTCAATCATATTAGGAGCACACATGTATAGAGCATGCTGGAAAAACGTAATAGAATCTGAATTACAATCAAATGGCGGTTCCTATCCAGATAGTTATGTTATTCCTGTCTGTCGCCCAAAGGAAATCGAGGGTAATGTATTGCTTCCGGATCCATCAACAGGACTTACAGATTGGGGAAAATGGCAGATGGACGAAAATGGAAAAATATCAGGTCATGGATGGTACCCCTGTCCTGGAACTCGCTTGTATCAGTTTTGGAAATTTCTGCTTTGGATAAAATCACAGGGTATTGAGATAATGACTATCAAAGACAATCTGGACAGAATAGCAAATACTCATTCGGAGGGCGTTTGGTTTCCTTCCTATTTTTTTGCTCCGTATGACAATCAGGAAATGGGTGATTTTTATCTTGTCGGAGCCGATGGTTCTACTGTTAGACATGGGAAATAAAATGAATATTAGGAATAAATTATATAAGAAGCTATTAGATGAATATCTTGACATTTGATATAGAGGAATGGTATCTGGAGTCAGTCAAGTTGAATAGACCGGAAAGGTATAGACAATTGGACGAAACTTTTGCAAGAGTACTGGACGAACTGGACAAATTTGGGCTGAAGGGGACATTCTTTTGTGTAGGGCAGTTGGCTTCAACTTTTCCCAAGGTTATACATGAGATTGTGGAGAGGGGACATGAGGTAGGTTGTCACTCCAATATCCATACATGGCTCGACAAAATGACACCAGAAGAACTGCGAAATGATACAAATGAGGCTTTGAAAGCCTTGGAAGATGTGTCTGGACAAAAGGTAGTGAGTTATAGAGCTCCAGCATTTTCTATTACTCCGAAAAACAAGTGGGCAATAAATATCTTGGCTGATTGTGGAATCATAAATGATGCATCTATATTTCCGACCAATCGCGACTTCGGAGGATATAAGGGCTTTCCGCAGGATACCCCTTGTATCATTAGTCATGAAGGTGCATCCTTAAAAGAATATCCTATCTGTCTAACCTCAGTATTAGGTAAGACGATGGCTTATTCAGGAGGAGGATACTTTCGATTGTTACCGTATTGGTTCGTTAATAAGACAATCAAGAGTCGAGAATACAACATCTGCTATTTCCATCTGAATGATTTGATTCAAGAGAAAAAAAAGATGATGAGTAAGGCCGCGTATGAAGAGTACTTCAAAGAACCTGGCACACTGAAGAACCGCCTTGTGCGGTATGCCAAAAGCAATATAGGGACGGGGGATGCCTATGGTAAACTACAGAAACTTTTGGCTGATAATCAGTTTGTGAATATTCAACAGGCGGATACGATGATAGATTGGGATACAGTAAAATCGATTGAATTATAATTCTATTTTAGGTTGATGAAAGGATAATCTTTTTTGTGAATCTATGAGGAAGTTTTCATTTTTTATGGTTATCATGCCCTTTCTTTTTATAACAGGAATGATGGCATGTAGTAGTGAGAAGGAATTACAGTCTTCAAAGACGAAAATCAGGTTACTTTCTATAGGTAACTCATATAGTCAAGATGCTCTTGCCTATGTTCCATTCATTATGCGGAACATGGGTGTTGATGTTGACTTACAGATAGGAATACTGATGCAAAGTAGCGCTACTCTTGCTATGCATGTTGATAATTTTGAGAAAGATACTGCTGCATATACTTTCTATTTGTACAATGGAGGATCTTCATGGCAAAAACTTGGTAAAAAGACAATTCAATGGGCTTTGAATAATTACCAATGGGATATTGTATCGCTACAGCAAGGGGCAGGTGGCGCGTTTAGATGGTCAACAATTCAACCTTACCTTAACAAGCTTATAAATTTTATAAGTGCTTATGATACAGAACCTATAAAACTTATATGGTATCAGTCTCAATCAAGACCTGCGCAATCTAACAGTGGTGCAAATTGGGATGATGAAACTATTACAGAACATTATATGAGTACTGCTGAAGTATCTAAGAGAATTATGGAGGAAACAGCTTGTGAGATACTTGTCCCTGTTGGTACTGCTATTCAGAATGCAAGGAGTGTGATGTCAATAAAAGCTCTCGGTGATTATGCTAACAATCCCCTTAATACTTCAGGGTTAGGATATCTGGAAGCATATGACGGCGTTCATGCTCAGGAAGGACTTCCTTGCCAAATTGAGGCATATACTTTTGTTCAAGTATTGCTTGATGTATATGGTTTTAAGGATAATTCCATAATTGGCGAAACAACAAGGGTTACTTCTGAATGGGCTTCTGGAAAATCTATTCCTGGTCCACACGGCTCATATATAGGATCAACAGATGAGAACTGTAGAATAGCACAGAAATGTGCTATCATGGCGATAAAGAATCCTTATGAAGTGACGGATATGAATACTATCATCAATCCATAATAATGGCGTTATCATCCGATAAGAAATGAATATATACAAGAATTTCATCAAGCGCTTTTTTGATTTTTTAATATCATTGATTGGACTGATTTGTATCAGTCCGATATTAATAGTTGTAACTATTTGGTTGCACTTTGCCAATAAAGGAGCAGGCGCGTTTTTTATGCAAGAACGACCAGGGAAGGATGGTAAGATATACAAGGTCATCAAATTTAAGACAATGACCGATGAAAAGGATGCTGATGGGAATTTGTTGCCCGATGCTCAGCGTTTGACCAAGGTAGGTAAGTTTGTGAGGTCAACATCCATAGATGAATTGCCCCAATTGATTAATATCCTCAAAGGCGACATGTCGTTTATTGGACCTAGACCGTTGTTGGTAAAGTATCTCTCACTTTACTCGCCAGAACAGATGAGACGGCATGAAGTAAGACCAGGCATTAGTGGCTGGGCTCAAGTAAATGGACGTAATACGATTACCTTTACCAAACAGTTTGAATATGACGTGTATTATGTAGACCATCTTACATTCTGGCTGGATGTGAAGATATTTTTCATGACAGTTTTCAAAGTATTCAAGCGAGAAGGTATCAGCGAAGAAGGGCAAGCTACAAGAGAGCCATTTAATGGCTCGAATTAATAATGACAACGGAAACCTCAAACAATAATTTTATAGACATCATTGTTAATATCTGTAATATGATATTGTTTGGTGTTACTGATGGCAATTCTGATATGGAATTGCCAAAATTGTCAGTAGAAGAGTGGGATAATCTTCTCGGTACAGCATCAATGAATGGCGTATTGCCTGTGGTGATGCAGGTATTTGAACAGAGACAAATTGAGTCTGCCAGCGTACGTAAAGTTATCATAAAATGGTATGCTGCTACTCAAAATTTCAAGAAAGAATACCAGAAACGGGTCTCGACAATGCAAGAACTGGCGATGATGTTTGCGAAAGAAAGACTGGACGTGATGTTTTTCAAGGGGGCAGCGTTGGCACAACTCTATCCTCATCCAGATTGGCGCGTGTTCAGTGATATAGATTTCTATCTGTATGGAAAGTGGAAAGAAGGCGTCGATGTAATGGAGCAGCATGGTATAGAAAACACACCATATTATCACCATAATACTAATGCAAACCTTCATGGTATATTGCTGGAGAATCACTATGATTATGTGGAACGCTTGAACCATCGACAGAATCTAATACTTGATGACGAACTGAAAAAGTTGTCTAATGAGGAGGGTCGAAATATAAAAGCGTCATTTCTTGGTGATAGTATTGAAAATGCGTATGTGATGACGCCGACCATGAATGCCATTTTCCTGATACGACACATGTCTGCGCATTTCGTGAGTGAGTCTATCCCGTTGAGAATGCTTTACGACTGGATATTATTCCTAAATAGTCATGCTAAGGAAGTGGATTGGAACCGAGTGGAGAGATTATATAAGGCTTCTGGGATGATGGAGTTTGTTGGAATCGTACAAGGACTGCTACAGAAATATTTTTCGGTGGAGTCTCCTGAATGTCCAGTCAAGCCATTAATAGGCGCAAAGACGGAGAAAGTGTGGAATAGTATTATGAATCCTCCTTCAGTCAATCCATATAGGAAGAAAACAATTGTCTATTATCTATATGAGACCAAAGTGTTCATGAAAAATCGTTGGAAGCATCAGATTGTCTATTCTGGTGAATCGTATCTCTTCCTTTTTTTACGCTACACATGGTCAGTCTTGAAAAACAAAACAACGAATAAAGGTATATAAACAAAATATGGCAAACAGAATTTATTTATGTTTAGCTCACATGAGTGAAGATGGTGCTGAACAACGTTATGTAAAAGAGGCATTCGACACTAATTGGGTAGTGCCATTGGGACCGAATGTTAATGGGTTTGAGAAGGATCTCGAAGAATTCGTCAATCAGAATGGAAAAATTGAAGGATTGAAGAATGGAAGTCTTTCCAAAAGAGTGGTGGCATTGTCAAGTGGAACATCGGCAGTACACCTGGCGCTGATTGCATGTGGCGTTGGACCAGGGGATGAGGTGTTGGTGCAGAGTTTTACATTCTGTGCATCTTCGCACCCGATTACCTATTTGGGGGCTACACCAGTATTTGTGGATTCTGAGCCTGAGACATGGAATATGGATCCGGATTTGCTAGAAGAAGCCATTAAAGACCGCATCGCCAAGACGGGAAAGAAGCCAAAGGCAATCGTGCCTGTTGCGCTCTATGGTATGCCTTATCGGATTAACGAAATTATGGAAATTGCGGATAGATACGGAATACCTGTCGTTGAGGATGCTGCCGAGGGTTTTGGTTCTAAGTTCAATGGACAAGTTCTTGGTACTTTTGGCAAATATGGTGTACTGAGTTTCAATGGCAATAAAATGATAACCACCAGTGGTGGTGGGGCATTGATATGCAACGGAGCCTCTCCTCAATCCTCCCCTAAAGGGAAGGACTTGGGTGTACACACGGCGGATCCAACCATGTATGGGTTACTGAAGGAATTTGCTGAAGAGAACAGGAGCAGGCCTACAGAAGCAGAATCTGTACTATGGGAAGCCTTGAAAGGAAATGGTCTTGGTGAGAAGTTCCGCCGCCAGCATATTATAGCTGATTTTATTGTGGACTTCTTCTGTGCCGACAAGGGACTGACCATTGAACTTGATGGAGGTTATCACAACTATCCTCCACAGATGAAGTCTGATGCAGAACGCACTGCAGTGTTGTCGAAACTTGGCTATATCGAGTTACGTTTTACCAACGAGGAGGTTCTTGGTGATATTGACGGAGTACTGCAAAAGATATCCAATTTTTGCAATGCGTTGCCCAGTAAGTCTCACCCTTCAGGGGGAGATTCAGAGGGGGCTGACACTCAATGGCGTGAGATTATGATGTATGCTACACAGTACCGTGAGAGTTATCCTTACTATCAGCATGAGAAGATAGGGTATAACTACCGTATGAGTAACATCTGCGCTGGTATCGGACGTGGACAGATGACCGTGGTAGACCAACACATTCAACACCATAAGCATGTGCAAGCCCTCTACGAGGAACTGCTGGCTGACGTGAAAGGTGTGACTGTTCACTCTCAGCCTAACGCTAACCTTAACCTTAACCTTAACACCCCTGTTTATGACAGTAACTACTGGTTGTGTACGATTACACTTGACCCAGAGGTGAAGGTGAAGGGGCAAGAGAATGCTTACAAGACGATTGTGACGGGGGCTGTAGGTGGTGCTGCGGGTGTGATACATGCTGCTGAATCTGCTACTACTGATTGTCAGCCGAATGACAATGTAGAAGCCATGCGTGTCGTTTTAGATGCTGCTGGCATTGAGGCTCGTCCTGTATGGAAACCGATGCATAAGCAGCCGGTGTATTGCCGTACAATTGAAAATGGAAAATTGAGAATTGAGAATTTGTCCAATGGTATTATTTGTCGGACATCGGATTCAAGCGTGGCATATATCAATGGCGTATCTGAGGCGATATTTAAGGTGGGTATGTGTCTGCCAAGTGGTCCGTATGTGACAGATGATGACGTCCGTTATATTGTGGACACCATAAAGTCTGCCATCATCTGACGTTATCGTTAAGGTTAAAGTTGTATTACATCATAGATACGATTAAGGATAATATATTATAAATTGGGGTCCGGGGTTAGCAGTCACTCTCGTAAGTAATGGTTGTAAAATCAGATGGCTGCCTTGGATCCCATTTCTAGTCCATAATTAATGGTGAGATGAAGGTAATAGATAGAGACTTGTTGGATAAGGTTGCAGCTGAAGCGAAAGGGTCGCCAAGGCTACGCATGAACTATAACTTCCATCAATCGTTGGAAGATAAATGCCATCGGTTCCTAAATGCGTTGGAGCCTGGGACTATTATACCAATCCATCATCATCCGACCAAAGACGAGACCTTTATCATACTACGAGGGAAGGTAAAGGTCTCAACGTTTAATGATGATGGTAGGCTGTGTATCTTGTTGTGAAAGGAAATGACATGAAGAAGTATCTATTATTAATAATTTGTACGTTCTTTCTGTTGACAATGGGTATAACAGCATGCGACAGTGAGAAGAAAAAATATAATAGAATACAATATGAGTATAGGACTTCAAAGAATATAATCCGGTTACTTTCAATCGGAAACTCTTATAGTCAGGATGCCCTTGCCTATGTTCCCTTCATTATGCAGAACATGGGGGTAGATGCGGACATACTAATAGGCATATTGATGCAAAGTAGTTCTTCTCTTAAAATGCATGTTGATAATTTCGAGAAAGATACAGCTGCATATACATTTTTTTTGTATAATGGTGGTTCCTCTTGGAAGAATTATGGTCACAAAACCATTCAATGGGCATTGGACAATTGCAACTGGGATATTGTGACCTTGCAGCAGTCTTCTCAGACAGCCTATACATGGTCAAGCTATCAACCTTGGTGTAATAAGTTGATAAACTATGTTCGTGGGTATGTTAACTATCCAATTAAGTTTGTATGGTATCAGCCAATGGCACGACCAGCTTCTTCTAACAGTGGTACGAATTGGAGTGATGGAATTATAATTGAACATTACAAGGAAACTGCTGAGAATTCTCATAGAATTATGACAGAGACGATATGTGAGGCTGTAGTTCCTGTTGGTACTGCTATTCAAAACGCAAGAACAATACCTGCATTGAAAGTTCTTGGGGATTACGCCAGTAACCCTCTCAATACGTCTGGAAAGGGATATCTTACATGTAAAGATGGAGTTCATCTGCAAGAAGGTCTGCCATGTCAAATAGCTGCATATACTTTTGTTCAAGTCTTGCTTGATGTATACGGAATTAAGGAAAATTCTATCATAGGCGAAACTACAAGAGTCACATCGGAATGGGCACGGGGAAAATCTATACCTGGACCAAATGGCGATTATATAGGTTCAACAGATGAGAACTGTCGAATTGCACAGGAATGTGCTATCATGGCGGTAAAGAATCCTTATGAGGTGACGGATATGAATGATATTATTAATCTCAAATAAAAGAAATGTGTGGTGAGATGAAGATAATAGATAACAGATTATAGATAATAGTTGATAGATGATAGATAAAAGATAATAGTTATTTATAGATAATAGATAACAGATAATAGATAAAAGATAATAGTTGATAGATAATAATTAAAAGATTATAGTTAAGAGAAAGAGTTATGGCGCGGGAGAGTATAGTAGGGGAGAAGAGCTTGGCTTTTGGGAAACGGATAGCAAAATGTTATCGGTATCTGAAAGACAAGAAGAAGGAATCAGTAATGTCAAAACAACTACTACGCTCAGGAACAAGTATTGGGGCAAATATACGTGAAGGGTTATATGCTCAGAGTCGTAAAGACTTTATAAGCAAATTGAATATAGCATTAAAAGAGGCGGGTGAGACCGATTATTGGTTGGATGTTATTCATTCGGCAGATTATTTTACTGAAGATGAGTTCCTGTCGCTGAAAGAGGATAATGATGAACTTCTGAAACTGTTGACGTCGATTATTAAGAAAACAAAGGAAAACGATTTATAGATTATAGATTATAGTTGAGAGATAATAGTTAAAAGATAATAGATTAGAGATAAGAAGAGCAAGATAGATATAATGACTATTATTTAAACGCCTACGCTGAGTGCTGGGCGTTTTTTTTTGTTTGAAAATAGAAATTTTAAGCATTAAAATTTGGTTCTTTGCTCATTTAATTGTACCTTTAACCTGCGGTTGAAAGTACTTTCGCTCGAAAGTAAAAAGAAAAATGAGTTTTTCTTTTGTACTTTGCTCATTTAATTGTACCTTTGAGCCGATATAGTGCACAATGCCATGCACTCTACGGGACAAATGTCCCTCGTGTAGAGGAGGTAACTAGTTGACCTATACCCTTTTTACTATTAACCTATGTTCTTTCATACCATGTAATTCATGGCAGTCAGGACAAGGAAAAGGTGTATGATAAGGTCTGATGGTACTCCTCACTTGTAGGGATGCTGATTAAGATGTGGGAGGGGGAGATGAAAAGTATGAGAAGATAAAGATCCTACGGAAATGCGTAGGGAGCAGTGGTGATACAATAACTAAATATAAAAGCTTATGGATAATTTGAATTTTATCCAAGAAGAGGATAAGGAGGCTGTGGAGACATATGTGGAAAGTGTGTTCTCCAGGAGCGAGAAGTTCATAGATATGGGTATATGGCACGGTATAGATAAGGT
Source organism: Prevotella sp. (assembly GCA_045225255.1). Lineage (GTDB taxonomy): Bacteria > Bacteroidota > Bacteroidia > Bacteroidales > Bacteroidaceae > Prevotella. The sequence goes on from JBGVBD010000152.1 coordinate 158,151, forward strand.
GAATTTGAGGGCATGGAGGAATAATTTTACGACAGTAGATGAACGTTATTTCGCAGCATTAGTACTCGATAATCTGACTTACCGAACAGAAGACCATGTAAAATCAATGTTAATTGACCTTTTTACAATCGGTATACCTAACGCTTTTAGGCTGAGTGGTGACGAAATGTACAATACAATGAGGTACTCGTTATCGCTATTAAAGAACTGCAAGGATATACCTCTAAGGATTGTAAATACTAATCATACATCTACGCAAAGTAGTGGCTACTATGCATTTATTCTCAACCATGTGATGGGGTTCCATCGAGATTATTTCTGCGATCTTGATGAAATAGGAGAGCATTATAAAAAAGGAATAAGACATTTTATACTGATTGACGATATTATATGTTCTGGTGAACAAATAGATACAGTACTAAAGCAGATAGATTTCCAGAAATATCAAGATGCCGGTTTCTATATTGCTGCATGTGCAATTCATGATGATGGAATGACGCTTTTGGATGAAAAATATCCACACGTGAAATATGCATGCGCTGAGCATCTTACGAAAAATGTTTCTTTCTTGGACGGTGTTGATTATAGCTTCCCAGTAACTTGTACCCGTGACATATTGGATGAATTTTACAAAAATATGTTGAAGGAAAAGGGCTTCGGAGCAAGAAAACCATATGGAATCATCGGAATGGGGTTGAACTATGCTTTTGACAAGAGTGTACCAAACGATTGTATTGCAGTATTACACTTGCACAATAAGCAATTTAATGGATTATTGAAAAAAAGAGGATCATAATATGGACGATAGAGATTTTGCAAGAAACAGGGCAGAAGAATACGGCTATGATGTATGGGAGTCATTCATCGTTCCGCCATTTTATCGTGAAATTGAAAGCCTTCGAACCAATAAACCCCTAATAGTTGAGGGTGGAAGAGGAAGCGGAAAGACCATGCTTCTTCGATATTGGTGCCATCAGACTCAGTTCTCTGAAAGTAGAACAGAGATACCTGATTCGGCCCTTAAAAAAATTGGTATCTATTGGAAAATGGATACTCAGTTTGCTGCTTTCATGTTGTTTCGTAACTATGATGAAGAAATATGGAATCGTGCCTTTAGTTATTGGAGTGTATTAACGATCTCATTATCCATCTTAGATTCTTTAAAGAGTGTTGCCATGTCGCATTATCCTAGGTTTAATAAAGAGAATCTTGATGAAATGAGGTTTTCGGGACTTAATGGCTATGATGAGAATATTCCTGAATCATATAATGAGCTTATAGCCTACTTAACAAAAAGACGGCAGCATTTTGAAAGTTGGGTTAATAGCATTCCATCGCCACCTACCTTTAATTTCCTACCATACGAATTTATAGTGGACTTGGCAAATTGTATCAAAAAGGGGCATGAAGTTTTTAAAGAGACCGTATTTGATATATTCATCGATGAGTATGAGAACCTTCAGGTTAATCAGATGCATATTATTAATACAAGAATAAAGCATAGTGAAATCCCCATTATATACAACGTTGCGATGAAACGCAATGCTCTTGTAACTCCAGAAACACTAGGAAATGAGAGTATAGTGGTAGTGAATGATTATAGAAAAATCCAGCTTGACGAGTTGGTCGAAGAGCATTTTAAGGTATTTGCACCTGAAATTTTCTTATGGAAACTAAAGAAAGACAAGGAAGTCCCAACGTTAGTCGAAAAAGAAGAGCTATTCAGCTATGATGATGCTGTATTTGAGAAACGAAAGTCCGAAAAGTATCGCAGGGATTTGGGAAGATGTATGAATACAATATTCCCTGGTATGACTGAAAAAGAGGTAGCTGCACTTATGTTAGAGGACTCAGTGTTTAAAAACAGAATTGCTGCTGAACTTAGGAAAAAACATATACAGGATCAAGATGTAGAAACGATTATGAACTCCAAGCCTGAGTGTGTTGTCGTTTTCCCCTCCCTGTTGGAGCGCGCAAGTTTCAATCTTGAAGATACCTTGAAGGAGCTTGCAAAATATAATGAGGGTAAAAAGTCTAAGTTTGATGATATCATACATAATAGTTTGTTCGGTTGCATTCTATATCAATATGGATCTTTGAATCGAACATGCCCATTGTATGCAGGGTTTGGTAGCTTTATTACTATGTCAAAAGATAATTTGCGCCATTTCTTAGAACTTTGTTATCATTCATATTTACGAAAAGGACAAAATGATAATGTAAGCATAGCCACTCAGTGCATTACTGTTAAAATGGTTAGTGAGGATATGGTTTCAGAAATCAAATCTTTAGGAAGACGAAGCAATGAGCTTTATACTTTTGCTCTTCGATTAGGGTCTTTATTTGAAACTTCAAGAAAAAAGCCTTCCCAGAGTGAACCAGAACAAAACCAATTCAATATTGTAGGCCCTCTTCAGAGTAATGATACAGAGTCCTTACTTCGTGAACTTGTAAAGTGGTCGGTGCTTTATGAATCTAAACTGACAAAGCAGAAAGCTGACGAGAATGGTGTTGAATATCTATTTAACCCAATTTATGCGCCATATTTTGGTATTAGTTATCGAAAAAAGAGAAGAGTTCCTTTTTCTTTGAAAGACTTTGAGATCTTGGCTTTTGGCGATGAACTTAAATATAAGAGTCTGGTATTAAGAAAGACAAAATTTAATGGTGATGAATATTCTAGAGAACGAAGCCTTTTCGACCTTTGACATAGAAATGCTACATGGTGATGACATTTCAAAGGTTGATGTCAGTGCAGACTTGAAATTTTCAATAGTAGGGCCCACCATAGATGAGCGCTGTGGTTTCTGTCTGGAATATCTTGACGGAAAGACCAAGGTGTATAGAGTTGAATATGATTCAACTAATTTCGTTTTGCGTATCAATAATACTCAAATACAGATCAATGAGTTGCCAGAATTTATAAAAGATGAAGGATGGACAAATGATTCAATAATAATAGATGCAACTTCAGTCAATGTTGTGGAACTATTATTATTGATTGATGCTTTTGAAAAGACAGAAGTCCGTAGATTTGAGGTATTATATGCAGAGCCCAAGAATTATGTCCCACAAGGAACACGTCCGAGAAATCGGAGGGACTTTAAACTCTCTGAGAAATATGATGGATATAAGGGCGTACCCATGTTTAGTAAAATGACACGTGAGGCTGATGCCAAGGTGTTTTGTTGTGGTTATGAAGCTGCAAGAATTCAAAATGCAATAGAGACGCTACCAATTGGAACTTCTGATACATATTTGCTATTTGGAATGCCTCCCTTCTATGTGGGATGGGATATGAACGCATATTATAATCACATAAATTTTCTAGTTAAAGAAAATCTTCACAATATTTCTTATTGTGGAGCCACCAACCCTCTATCGGTAATGATGCGTTTGCTCGACATCTATAAGACACTACTGCCAGATCAAAATATGTTTATTGCACCTGTTGGTACCAAGCCGATGAGTCTTGCTGTTTGCCTGTTCCTTGTTAAGATGGCGTCGTCGAACAAATGTGCACTTTTGTTTGATCATCCTGAAAAAAGTGCAGCTCGTTCGAAAGAGGTTGGTGAAGTGAATCTTTATAGAATCCAATTATGAGAATATCATTGTCTCAATACTATACAACCCCAGAGGTCTCAAATCTTTTTGCGAGTCTTATAGATTTTTCAAATGTGGAAAGCGTAATAGATTTAGGTGCTGGTGAAGGAGCTTTAGTAAATGAGGTATACAAAGAATTAAAGAAGAAAGCAACCTATGTGGTGGCTGATATAGACAAAAGCAATTGTCTAAAACTGAAAGATAATAAGGAATATAAGGTTTATAATATTGATTGTACTAACCAGAATCTTTCTCAACGACTCCATTGTAAATACAGCACCATTGATATGGCTGTATGCAATCCTCCTTATGGAATCTTAGATAATACCGATTTTTATACGAAACTTTTAGATAATCTGCATCTTGGATATTATGGAGGGTGTAAGTCTATATCATCAGATTTAATATTCCTGGCATATAATCTTCTCTTTTTACGAGAGAATGGAGTTTTGGCAATCATTTTACCTAATGGAGCACTGTCGGGGGAGAGGTATAAAAAGTTTAGAGAAGGATTGTTTAGTTACTATACTGTAGAGCAAATAGTAGAACTGCCGGAGAAAGCTTTTGATTATACCGAGGCCAAAACGGGTATCTTTGTTATAAGAAAAAAACGCCCAGACAACTCATTAATTCAGCTCAATCGCTACGTTAATGGTCAATTAGGGGAACCAATATTCAAAGATTCTAGTCTTTTGTATAATCGAATTGATTTCAGAGAAAGCCGTCCTCTGGTAAATGTTGCTATCGCTGGAGAGGCTAAAATAGAGATAAGAAGAGGCAAGTTTACGCATAAGTATTTGAAAGAATCGAAATCGCTGTACTTTCACACTACACATTTTAAAACATCGGATGGATGTTTTAGAGGTGAGTATGATGATAAAATAAGTGTTGCTTCGAAGAATTCATTTCTAATGGCTCGTGTAGGAAAAAGATGCGTAGGGAAAGTTTTATTGGTGAAGGATGGGAATATAAGGTACAGTGATTGTGTGTATAATATTATAGTCCCGAAAAAGTATATCAGTTGTTTCGTCTCTTATTTTGAGTCTACAGAATATAAAGAATGGATAAAAGACGTTGCTCATGGAATATGTTCTTTTGTAATGACAAAAGGCGATGTCGAAGAAATGCTTCTGAGAAAGATTGCTGAATTTCGGAAAGTTAATCCATGAAGGATTGGGGCGATAATATCAAGATAGCGCAGTTCATGTATGAAAGAGGAATAAGGAATGGATAATTTCGAATTTAGTGAGAATGCTGCCTTTTATAGAGTAAGAGAAGGCAAAGACATTGCGACGATAATCAATAACTATATCAATACGAAGACTGTAGAGGTTGGAGATGCCTGTTATGTATCCCACACCAGGGAAGATACGGTAATAGATGGAATGAAATATTCATTCGTGGCCTATAAGCGAGAGAAAAGACCAAATTGTTTTAGAAACGGTGTGGAAATAGAAGAAAGATGGAAAGAAAAGATTTTTGCCTATTTACTAGTATTGGAGTATAAATCATATGTGGCTATCATAAAAAAGGATATTGATAATATACGGCCAATTAGAAGTGCGTTAAAACCAATAGACTATAATGTTCTCTGTAAAGTTTTGAATGATAAAAAGACTATCTATAAACGAGTCGGCATGAATAATTTGGATATCTCTGACTACTCCATGCGTAGCAAAGCGTTGGAGGCGGAGAATCTAGAGGCTGTTGTATCTACTATAGGAGCTAGTAATTATACGTTAGGAAATTTTCGTATCAATAATAAGCAGGGTACTTATTCAATCGGGCTAAATGACTCGAAGATAAATCGATTGCAAGTAAAAGCAAACTTTTCAGAATTGATATTATGGTGTAAAAACATTGTTGATAGAATGGAAGTGACAAACGGTAAGGAGGTAAGTAATTTCCTTTCGATATTTGCAACTCCAGTTAACTACAAGAAAGAATATGATGGCGGCAACCTTAATGCGAAATATATTCTAATTTCACTTTATAAATTGTATGAGGAAAAATGGATTGATTGTTACATAGATCAGGATACGGGGGAGAAGATAAAAATAGAAGATATATGTGAACCCTTTAAATCTTCCTTTCAGTTACAAGACGATGGTGATAATAATTATTCAGTAGAAATTAATGACCATGTTAAAATAAAGGTGATAGTTAGAGAACATGGCATCACTTTTATGTGTGATTGGATGAAAAAGATTCTACTGAAAAGTAAGACAACTGCAGAACAAAGTGATATAACTCTTTGGGAATATGTGATTGAGAATGGGGCTTATACTATTATGTTTAACTCATCCAAACTAAAATATACTAACCGTAAACTTTTTAGAGATAATAGGCTGACTGGCAATCTTGATATGTTTCTTAATCTATTTGAAGAAGATAAGAAATTGTCGAAAAGACTTGGAGAGAAAGACTATGAGAGTAATAGACTAACAGCAGAGTCTACAGAATTTCCAAGAAGTTCTCTTTTTAAGTATGTAGAGAAGAAGTACCAGAAAGATAAAACAATAATGGTATGTGATGACTTAGGTACAGAATGGGCCGACTATATAAGAATTGGTGAGGACTCCGTCGCGTTGTTTGCAGCCAAGCATAAAGAGCTGGGGTTTTCTGCGAGTGCTTTTCAGGAGGTGGTTGGACAAGCACAGAAGAACCTATGGGCTTTTTTCCCCTTAGAATCGCAATGGGACAGTAAAAAGAAAAAGTGGGGGAAACAATATAAACTTCATCAAGTAGAAACTCAGATAAATAAGGTGAGAACCCCTGGGAAAACTGCAAAAGATGCTATAAACCTTTGGAAAAAAGCAGAAAAGAAAGCTAATTATCAAAGAGACCTGTATATAGTGATTGATTTCCTATCGAAAGATGTGTTAAAGAATAATCTTTTAAAACTGAAGCAATCAAAACCCTTCGAACAGAAAAAGGAGGCAATCCCCATGCTATGGCTTATTTCATCTCTTTGGTCAAGTTGTCAAGAGTTAAATATCAGATTACATATTACTTGTCAAGAATGAATTTCATGAAACCGCTAAATCCAAATAGAGCTGATATTTTGTTAATGTTTACCAGAACGCCCGCGGTGAAATTGGTAAACAAGGAGTTGGAGTATTATCAATCTGATGATGAAAAACTAATAGGGTTTATTTCTGTTGATTTGGAAGATAAGACTTACCATGCCATGTTATTCGACCGGAATAGCCTTGGGCAATATCAGATTGTTGACATGAGTCTTGATCATGAGACAATAGATGAAGCGAGAAATAGCCTTTCGGAGATGATGGTAAACTATGTGCGGGATGATAATGAGCTTAAGAAAGCTGGAAAGGCAACGGACTTTTATACGTTGGTAGCAGATAAAAAGCAGATTCATCCTAACTTCATGAGATTGAAGGACGAAGGATTCTTTGCTGCAGCGAAGAAGGTAATAGAAGAAGTAGGCTATCACCATGTGGATATTGACGGAAACTTTACCGACCAATTGCAATCGATCAACGGTTTCGATGCCCGTATATGGGAACTTTATCTTTGGTGTTATTTCAGAGAAGAGAACTTTGAATTTGACACGAAGCATAATGCACCGGATTTCATGCTCCAGAAATTGGGAGAAGAAGTTGCAGTGGAAGCGGTACATATAAAGAGAACACAAGGAATAGACGAACAGATGGCGCAAATGGATTTCGGAACAGTGCTGGAGAAACTGCGAAATGAGATGCCACTGATGTTTGGATCGCCTTTGTTCTCAAAACTAAAGCATGAGTATCAAAGCCAAAAATACTGGGAGTTGCCACATGTGAAAGGTAAGCCATTGGTATTTGCCATTGCTGACTTTCATGCAGATATGTCGATGACATGGAGTTTTCCCGCCATTATCAGTATCCTGTACGGTATAGAGCAGACTGCAGAGAAAGATGAAGATGGGCAGGTTACCTTGGTGAATGCTTCTGGCAATAGATTTACAAAGAAGAAAGATGTGGAGATTGTACCGCTGTTCCTTGATGAACAGTTTAAGCATGTGAGTGCAGTTCTGTTTACACCATGCGGTACGATATCCAAGTTTAACAGAATGGGGGTGCAAGCTGGCTATGGAAACAGTAGCTATACTTTGTTTCAAGTTAAGATGTGTTACAATCATCTGAGGAACGCCATACTACCTAACGTGTTCTTCAATGTAGTAGATGAGAATAGTCGTGAAACATGGGCTGACGGTATACAGATATTCCATAACCCGATGGCAGAGATACCACTGAATCCGGGATTGTTTCCACATGCTGGTCACCATTTCTTTAAAGACGGGCTGCTATTTAGTGACATGCCCCAGAATAGTATTATATCATCAACGACCTGGAATATTAAGAATGTACCGGGTAAGATGGAAAACTTCTCTATTCAAACGAAGGAAACATTTGACCAGTTGATGAGGCAGTTTAATCTGTAACTAATTATTTAGAGCTATGACAGAACTACAGATATTCGAACAACTGAAGCGGAAATATGATGCAGAAATGGTGTCGGCACTAGTTGGTGCTGGCTTCACGAAGAATGCGTATGCAAAAGCCCTGAGTTGGTCCGGACTGCTGATGGACTTGGTGGAGGATGCATACGAAGATGAACTCCAAGAAATGTATCAGCGATATACACATAGGCGTTTCGGCGTGGACGTGAAGCCTTATGAGGCCCTGAAAGAAGGCTTCGTAGAAAAGATAATTACAAGGGACGGGTATCTGAATGTGGTATCGAGATATATTGAGCATAAGGGCTACAGAGAAGCCATTGACTATTATATAGAGACTCATAATCCCTTTTTCTATAAGCGTTCGGATGGTACGTATGGCGTAAAAGGTGATGATGAAACGGTATTGACGGATAAAGACTTTACTATTCATCAACGTTTCTTATATGGAAAATGGCAGTATATCTTTACTACCAACTTTGACAATGCGCTAGAGTTTACGAATGAGCAGTTTAATATGGGCTACGTGACCATTAAGGCTGACTATGAGATGTCGCAGAAGAAAATGGCACATTCTATCGTAAAGATACATGGCTCGCTGATACCATTTGACGAGACACTGAACAAACCGTTTGTGTTTGATGGTGACCACTCTGGGAGATACATCATATCCAGAGAAGATTTTGAAAACTATTTCAAGAGGCATGAAGCTTTCTCATATCTGTTGAGAGTGGCACTCTTGTCGGGCTCATACTGTCTGTTGGGCTTCTCTGGCGACGATCCTAACTTTAAGTCTTGGCTCAATTGGGTGAAAGATATTTTAGATAAAGACACCAAGGATACTGATAATCATGAGGATGGAGATCGTCAGCAGCTGGTGTTGCCTGGGGAGGATGATATTAAGGTGTTCTTGATTCTTACAGATAACAAGCCTTTGTCAGAAGAGCAGAAACTCTATTATAAGAACCATCATATAGGGGTTATACATCTTGATACGCCTGAAATAAGAGTAAGATTGCGTTATTCTGAACATGCTGATGTTTCTTTCAAGATAGATCATTTGCTGAAAGAGATTGTTGGGACGCAGGTGGATGCCAGCAATGAATTAACGGAAAATCCGACTCCTAAGCGGACTGTTACTTCAATTTGGAGAAAAATCTATAATAAGCTGAACTCAAAGGAGGCTATTGATGATGAGTTTGAGGAACTTAAAACCTATATAAAAGAACAAGGCTTTGCAAAAGGCGTTAGTTTCCAGGAGTATGTATTAGATGAGTTGTTGAAGAAAGATAATACTACTCTGTCTGAAAACGACAAATCGTTGCTGTTGCTGGTAATGGCCGATATGGGACTTACAACAAAGTCCATACCGGCACCAGTTGCGGCTCTGTTGAAAGAAAGAAGTGAATGGCAAATAATAAAGCTGCACGAATCTACCCTTGTGGGAGAACATGATGAGTTAGAAGGCAATCAAGACTCAATTGTGCTTGAAAATATTTTGCGAAAGCTCTATCGCTTTGATTTTGAAACAGCAAAGGAACAGTTGCGCTTGTGGAATCCGCAGGGGCGTTATAAGACAGTAAAGGCCTCACTTAACTATTATTTCGATAGGGCAGAATCAGTAAAATCACTTGATGCAATTATCATGAATGCTGAGACAGCAATTGAGAAATATACGGCAAGTTTCCTTTATAATTGTATTGACAGTGGTTTCATAGCTACCTATCCTCTAAATATCTACAGGAATAGTGGCCTGACGGGTTTGAACGATGTCTTACTTGCTATCATCCAAGAACTAAAGAACAAGAAAGAAGAATTTGATACATATGGAACAGAAACGGTATACGTTCATGCAGATGGAGAGGAGTATGTTGACCCAATGAACGAAAGACGGTCATTTAGATTCCTGAATCTTATCAGTAATGATGGATTTAACCTTTGCTATGGCATATCGAATATCATCAACGTGGCAGATTGGTATGTGATATTCAGGAATCTATACTGTCAGTACCCATACCCTTGCCTCTACTATAGTAGTCAATATAATAGTAAGAAGATACTCAGGCGAATAGGACAGGATTATGCCTTTGAGGAGAGCCTGCAAGATAAACTTCCAGATATATTATATCAAATTTTGACAGCCCTAAGAAGTAAGGATACACCTGGTGTGATGTTGAGCGGCATGCTACAGATAGGATCACAGCTGTTCTTCGGAATGAAAGAAGAATTGTGGTTTGAAGAGTTCTATGCTTATTTCAGTACAACCTACGTAAAGGAGGAAGGTAAATATATCTATTCTGGTGATGCCAAAACATTTGTTAGTAATGCTTTGGTATGTCTTCATAATAAGGAGAATATTAATAAGGTAGTGACAGTCCTTTTGGGCCTTTTTAATAAATCTTCCGACGATGTTATTGACAAACTGGAATTTCGTACACGACTGAATAAACTCAAAGTGTTAAATGACGAACAGATAGAACTGCTGGAGAGAATTGCTGCCAACTCGGATTTAAGGAATACATCGATATTACTGAGTATCTTTGACGACAAGCATTTGTTGCCAGAGGAAATAAAAGAAACCTTTGTCAGATCTTTCATCGTTAAAGAAGATGAGTTGGAGAAGAGTGACAATCTTACGCTGCTGAATTTCTGCTGTTTGGCAGATGGGATGAATGACGTGGTACAGAAACTGAAGGAAATCATATTAAAGAGAAATATATGGGACAGTGGCGTTGGTGAAAAATGGATTACCGATGCTCATCCATTTTATATTATGCACCTTGGAGAGTCGTTTCTCTGGTCTTTGACGGAAGCATTTCAGATATATGAAAATTTGAAATCCAATCTGACGAAACTGACGAAGAAGACACTGAAGGAGGCCATATGGGATAGGCAGTATAAAACACTGCTCACAGAGATGAAGAGCTTTGCGGATAAAAATCTTTTTGTGGCTGAGGATGTAAAAAAGGATATCGAAGAGAAATTGGCGATAGTCCGTCATTTCAATCAGATAGAGGAGGGACTGTATAGCAATCGCCCTGATGCTGTAGAAAATGCCACGAACCTACTGAATCTTGAGTACAGAGAGGGACGTTATGATGAAAATCGTGATTTCTTGAACATCCTAATAAACAAATGTACAATGATGAAAGTGCCTGGACTGTCAGACTGTTTGGTTACAATTTCAGTAGCAGTTCATTTCTGTGGTGATGCGATAAAAACGGATAATGAATTATTGAAATCATTGTATCGTTTGTTGCTGCAATATAAAGATAAAGACCTTCGAGACCTTGATTTGCAGGTCATTCATGCCGGGCACTCTTTGCTTGTTATATCCGATCTTCTGAGCACAACAGAGTTAAATGATGAGAATATTGGATACTGGCTTAATAATAGTAACCTGACTAGGTTAAATTATTTGGAGTTTTAGTATTTAGACTATAATAATCTTGCCAATTATATTTTGTGTGATGAAAGCACTATATTCCAGAAAAGAATTAAGAAACAACCCTTTCGATGGCGGAGAACTACAAGTACCTTTGCAGAGATATTTGCATAGATTCCTAAACGAAAGGAGTAAAATTGGCAGGATGAAGCACCATGAGAGAGATTTTCTCTTTGAATCGATGCTTTGCATATATGATTCTGGAGGAGGAAAAGCATTTGATTTGTTTCATATTCCAGAAGCAGAAGAATTTCTCTTCTACTGGATTATTTTGATGCATGCAAATATTACGATGGTATTTGAAGGTAAAATTCCAGTGGAAAATGGGCGATTCCTTACTAAAAGTGAGATTAAAAGGAATAAAAATTTCTTTTTTAGATATTTGCAAGTGTGGAGGAGCCAGATAGCTTCAGGTGAAGGAATATATCTTTCAATCATAAAACCAGAAATAAAAAGAAAGCTCCAAGATTGGAAGAACTATGCGTTCCTTAAGAATATATCTCCTTATGCATTAAAGAAAAAGGAAATCTATATCTATGCATGTTTCTTTGATATTTATTACAATGTGAAACTGTATTTTGATGAGTTGCCGCATCCATATATAGTGCAAAGAATAAGTGGTTTTGATGTTGTGTTTAATGTTTACTCTTATATCCACATTTATAGTCGCCATTATATTCCAAACATGAATTATGATATTGGATTGTCAACTAACCCAGAATTGCCAGGTGTTGATGTCGAAGAGCTGCCACGTTCCATATTGGCATTAATAGAAAAGAAGAGTAAACAGATACCTTTAACACAAGAAACAGAGTATTGTTTGTTTAAGTATAACGGCGATAAGTTCATATTATGGTTGAAATATAAACTTCTCAATGAAACAAAAGGTTATGGTTTTGAAGTGAGATCTTTTTATAAATGTATAGCAGAGTGTGATTTGGCAAAATTTGATAATTGTGAAAATGACGCAGGACGAGAAGTGGATGGCGAAGTATAATGAGGTGATGTCGTTTATTGAGACGAATAAGCGGAATCCTTCACGGCATCGGATTGAAGACCATGATATGTTGAACTGGCTGAAGGCGAATAGAAAGAGAATGAATGCTGGGGAGTTGAAGGAACCGAGGTTAAGGATGTTTAGGGGACTGATGGTGCTTAGTGAACAATTTAAGAGGAAAAATCAATATAAATAATTGTATTTGATATGAGATCATGTTTAAAAGGGACTGGTTCCAGTTTAAATAAAAAGTATTAAGTGGGAATAATCAACAGTTAAGCAATGTCTAAGGAACTTTTTAACATATTACATCGAGGCTACTTCCCTAAGGAGTTACCTCCAGCATTCAACACATATACCTTCGCCCTGCATGCAAAGGACTTGATAAACAATTTGCAGCCAGGGTGGAACGATGTGGATGCTCCCCCTGTCAGGTGTTCCATCCCTAAAAACGGGATTGGACGGAGATATGTGCATGTGTTGCATCCATTGCCATATTTCTTTCTGGCAAAACATGTTACAGAGAATTATGCTGACATCAAGAGAGTATGTGCAATGTCGACGATCTCATATAGCACGCCTGTTATCACACAAAACCTTAAACAAAGATATATCATCCCAAAAAGCAAGAATGTGGCTTCATTTCAGGAGGGTCTCCAAAAGAAAAGCCTAGACAAATATGTTGAACTGAAGGTGGATGTGTCCAATTTCTATCCGTCAATCTATACGCATATCATACCATGGACTTTCGTGGGGAAGGATGTTGCACAAACAATATGGAGGTGTAGAAGAGTAGGATCCACAACACCTTATCCCAAAGCAACAATCGATATCTATGACAAAGCCAATCAGATAGATGATCTTATAGAGAAATGCCAAGAACGGCAGACACATGGTATCCCGGTGGGACCTGATTCTTCCTACGTAATTGCGGAGGCTATCCTGTCATGTCTTGACCAGATAGTATTGTCTAAATGCCCGAAAGCAACAGGATGCAGATATTATGACGACTATTACCTGTACTTTGACACAACGGAAGAAGCGGAACAGACACTGAAAGTGATGATTGACGAGTTTAAGCGGTTTGGACTGGAAATCAATCTAGCTAAGGTGGAGATTAATCAACTGCCCATATCGGTCATGGAACGGTATGCCATGAAACTGTCTCCCTTTGAATTCAAGTCAAAACGACAGAACCAGACGCTTCAAGTGTATTTTGAACTGATGTGGTCTTTGGTGAGAGAGCGCCCATCCAAAGTTCAGACAATTCTACGATATGGTCTGAATACACTTGAACATAATCTTCCAACACTGTTGGAAAAAGACGAGAAACAGCTCTATCTCCTGCTCTTTAAAACAGCAATATTGGCACCGTCTGCTTTGCCTGAAATATTGAAGGTGGCAGAACGGGCAGGGGATAATCCTGATGTGGCAATTATGAAGAGGATGACGGATGCTGTATTGCGGAAACACCTGCAGTTGGGGCATCACGTGGAACTATTATGGACACTGTGGACATGTAAGCAATACGGACTTGACATAGATGTCCAAATGGTGGTCGATATGTTCAGGCTTAATCATCCTTTGTGTACCTTGATGCTGCTAGACTACCTGAATAACGTGAAACCTGCTATAAAAGAAGAGCCCGCCATTGACAGTGAGATTAATAATCTGATAAGTTCTATGACGTCTGATGCACTGTATGATGAGCGTTGGATGCTGCTTTATGAGGGCGTCATAAAAGGGTGGTTACCTTTGTTAGCTATTATTCAAAACGACAAGTTCTTCAACTTTTTAATGGATCATAACGTGTCTTTCTATGATGTAAATAAGAATGCGGACTATGCCAAAGCTTCTTATATAATTAACAAACCTCTCAGTGTTCCTGATTTTATTACGAAAGAAACGAATTTGGAAACGGAAAGATTATTAAAGGAAATTAAAGAGAGTGTCATTCAGCAAAAGGATGGTGATAAAGAAGATTTATGGGGAATTGACGTAGAAGAGGAATTGGATGAAAAGATAGCAGAAAATGACACAAAGAATGAACTGTTTGAAGAATTGTTGCATACAATTTTCTCAGGTGAGCAGATAGACGATAAGAGTATTATTGAGAAATATGTAGAAATTTTGATGAGAGTAAATGACTATTGATCCTTTATGGATAGTATAAGACGGATGATGGAAGAGAACTAGTGGTTCACGATTATGGTTAAGGATTCAAGATTCACGAATTAGGGCCCATGATGAATGGTTCAGGGTTAATGATTCAATTGCGGTTCAGGGTTCAAGATTAAGGAATGAAGATAATAGATGATAATTTATTGAATGACGTTAGTCATCAGGCGAAGGATTCGCCGAGGCTGAGGATGAATTACAATTTTCATCAGAGTCTTGAGGAGAAATGCCACAGGTTCTTGAATGCTGTGGAGCCAGGAACAGTGGTGCCTATACATCGACATCCAACTAAAGATGAAACCTTTATCGTGCTGAAAGGCAGGGTGAAGGTTTCTACGTTTAATGATGAGGGGGAAGTTCTTGAGAGTGTTGTACTTTGCCAAGAAGAGGGTATGTATGGCGTGGATATCCCCAAGAATGTATGGCATACGCTGGAAAGTCTAGAACCTGATAGTGTCATCTTTGAATGTAAAGAAGGACCGTTTGTGGAACATGAAGAAGAAGGAGTGTTGACGTTGAAAGGTTAAGGGTTATGGGTTATAGAGATTGAAAGGTTATAGGTTAGGGGTTATTGGTTATAGAGCTGAGATGACGCTGGAGGTAAATAAGGACTTCTGGCGTTTTTTTGTTGTTTATAGGGGGGAGGTAAAGTTTAAAGTTGATAGTTTAAAGTTTAAAGAGTTTAAAGTGTTTTGTTCATATTCATTTGGGAATTTGGTTGCAAATCTGTATATTTGCAGCAGATTTACTAAAAACTGAAAGATATGAAGAAGATTTTGTTTATTATTGGGTCGCTGAGGGCGAAGTCATTTAATCGACAGGTGGCTCAAGTGGCTAAGGAGTTAATCGGCAATCGTGCTGAGGTTCAGGAACTGGATTACAGCGACCTGCCACTGCTGAACCAGGATATTGAGCAACCGGAACTTGAGGTTGTGGCTCGTATTCGTCAGGCTGTTACTGAGGCTGATGGGCTGTGGATCTTTACCCCAGAGTATAACATGAGTTATCCGGGGCATCTGAAGAACTTGCTGGACTGGCTGTCGCGTCCTGTGAAGTTCATGGATTACGGTACACCGACGTGCATCAATGGTAAGCGAGTGGCTATCAGTGGGGCAGGGGGTAAGGCCGCTACTGCTGATTGTAGGGCTAAGCTCACGGAGTTGCTCACCTTTATGAAGGCTGAGGTACTGAAGGAGCAGGTTGGCATCGCCGTTCCTGCTGAGGCTTGGGGCACAGATATGCTTGTGCTTACTGAGGACCAGAAGGCAGCACTGAAGGTGGTGGCAGAAGAAATGATTAGAAAATAATTCTAACGAAAACGAAGGCTAATATAAAGTTTAAAGTTGATAGTTTAAAGTCAGTTTAAGAGTTTAAAAGTTTAAAGACGAGAGACGGACAAAGGACTAAGGTCGAAGGACTAAGTGCGAAGGCTGGAGGATGACGCTGGGAGGTGATTTCACTTTCTAGCGTTGTTTCGTTTATGGGAATGAAATTCAGCCAAATAACCAAATGAAATCAAGCCAACTGTCGCTTCAAAAATCGATCGACTGGCACATTTGTTATTAAAAATTGTTAGAACATCAAGAATATTTTGTATCTTTGCACCGATAGAATATAATAAAGGCATCGTTTATGACAGAGTTGAACAAGAAATACAGACTGACTTCGACGGAGGAACCTACAGACGAGATGCTGCAGGAATTGATGGAGGATGTGGCGAAGGCTGCCAGAGAGTCGAGTGCAAAGGCTGAGGCGGAGTTACAGCGCCGTATGTCTGAGGCTGCACGTATTATCTCTTTAAGGCGCTCAAAACGTAAACCAGTATTACAATGACAGAGATGCGTCCTACACTTTGCGTAGTTGCTGGTCCTAATGGTTCTGGTAAGACAACGACTACTGTTGCTGAAGTGAAGCAAGGTTGAAGAATTTTTTGAGATGTGACAAAGGTTGGGGAAGCGAAGCTTGCACGGAAAGGGGAAAACAGAGATATGGAACTAAGCATGCTTAAGTGCAGTAGCACTGGCTTACCCGTGAGAGAGGCGATAAAGCCTTGAACTTTGGAACATCGTTAATTTTGAATAATTTCTTTGACCTTCAGGTCAAATTCCTTCTTATAATATTAATTCGTGTAAATCCGCGTGATTCGTGGAATTCGAGCTATTCGTGTTCAAAAATGAAAATAGATTCTCTTTTTGTTTGCTTACTCAATTTTTTGTACTATTTTTGTAGCCAAATAGTTGAGATATGATTTGCGAAGAACGATTTGAAGAGATTTACGGAAGAGGGGCGGAGGGAATGGCATTCTGTCCCTACCGAATTTGTCCGATAGGGGCGCATTCCGACCATAATCTTGGGAAGATTACGGGTCTGGCGATTAACAAGGGAATACACATCGCCTACGCTCCGAAGCATAATGGAGTGGTAGAGATGGTGTCGATGCAGTTCCCGAAACGGGCACAGTGGCATATCGCTTCCGTTCCCTCTCAGAAGCAGGGTGACTGGGCAGACTATCTGCGTGGTGCTACCTGGGCATTGGAGAAGAAACACAAACTGGAAGTGGGGCTGTGTGGCGTCATTGAGGGTAGTCTGCCGATTGGTGGACTGTCGTCTTCTGCTGCGGTGATCATCTCTTTCTTGCAGGCTCTGTGTCGCGTGAATGATATTACGTTGGGACAGCAGGAAATCATTGATATTGCCTACGATGCGGAACTGAACTATGTTGGAGTGAGCGTGGGTAAGTTGGACCAGAGTTGTGAGGTACTGAGCAAGAAGGACCATCTGCTCTATCTGGACACCAAAGACGGGACATACGAACTGATTCCGCAGCATCCTCAGATGAAGCCTTATAAGATTGCCATCTTTTTCTCTGGACTGGAACATAACCTGGCGGGATCGAAATATAACATGCGTGTGGATGAACTCCGCTCGGGTGTCTATGCCATTCAAGCTTATGCTGGTATGGAATATGGTAAGTTCAATGAGGCAATGGCACGCCACGTACCGCGTGAAATCTATGAGCAGTACAAGAGTCGTCTGCCTGAACCATGGGCTAAGCGTTGTGAACATTGGTACACAGAGTTCGAGCGCGTAGAGAAGGGGGCTGAGGCATGGCGCAGGGGTGATATCGAGACATACGGAAGACTCTCTTTTGAGTCGGGGTGGAGTAGTATCCATAACTGGGAGTCGGGTGCTCCCGAGCAGATCCGTCTCTATGAGATTATGACGCAGACGGACGGTATTTATGGTGGACGCTTTAGTGGTGCTGGTTTCAAAGGCTGTTGTATGGCACTCATCGATCCTGCGTATGAGGAATCAATAAGCCGGAAAGTGACGGAAGAATACGTAAAAAGCTTCCCCTACCTGAAGGATAAATATGGAGTATTTATATGCAGTAGTGCAAACGGTGTTGAGGATTAATTGAAGACCACGAATCTCACGAATCTAACGAATATAAAAAAGTATTATGTAGATGATAAGTTCTAATTTGTCAGAAGATTAACTGAAAACTAGCTTTCATAAAGTCTTCAGTCAAATTAGAACCTTTACAGAGTAAAGCCGTCTTAACAAAGACTCTCATCTACATAATTCAATTCGTGAAAATTAGAGTAATTTGTGTTCGAGTAAAAAATAAAGAGTATGAAGTGTTTGATATTGGCAGCGGGGTATGCCACGAGACTTTACCCCCTTACAGAGAATTTCCCGAAACCACTGTTGAAGGTGGGGGAGAAAGCCATATTGGATTGGTTGATTGATGACCTGAAGCAAACGGGACTGATTGACGAGTACATCGTAGTGACGAACCATAAGTTCGCTGATATTTTCCGCCAATGGGCGGGGAATCGGTTATCGGTTATCGGTTATCGGTTATCGATCAGTGTTATTGACGATGGTACGTCGACGAATGAGACGCGATTGGGGGCGGTGAAGGATATTGAGTTGGGTATTCGTACACGCAATGTAGATGACGATTTGCTGGTGATGGCTGGTGACAACTTGTTGGAGTTTAGTTTGAAGGGATTCCTGTACTATGCCAAGGAGAAGGGGACGACCTGTATCATGCGCTATCATGAGCCCAATACAGAGCGACTTCATAAGTGTGGTGTGGTAGAGATAGATGCCGATGACAGGATTTTGTCTATGGAAGAGAAACCGGCTGAACCGAAGAGTCATTGGTGTTGTCCGCCGTTCTATTACTACCGCAAGGAAGATTTACCGTTGGTGAGTAAAGGTATTGCCGAAGGGTGTGGCACGGATGCCCCAGGTAGTTTCATTGCTTGGCTCTGTACGCAGACGACAGTCCATGCCTGGGAGATGCCTGCTGCCCGATTTGATATCGGTAGTCTTGAGACCTATGAAGAAGCGAAAAGGAAATGGGGTAACGGTTAACGTTGAGCGGTTAAAGGTTAAAGGTTATCGGTTATTGGTTAACGGTTATCGGGTAACGGTTAAAGGGAGAATTGCAATTTTTTTTAATAAAAATGAGGGTAAATAGAGCAAGTTTCAATTTTTTTATTTACTTTTGCAGAAATTATAGAACATCAGTCTGTGTATGAACCCATTTAATAAACTGATTAACTGGTATTTCAGAAAGAATTCATTGCCCTATTGGTGTATTTTTCTGATAGATTGCGCCATCGTTTTCTTTTCAGGCGTGTTTACCTATTGGTTGTTTAATAAGACCAACCTGTTGATAGAAAACCGCTTTAACGTCATCCAAACGCTGCTTATCTATGTATTGGTGAGTTGGGTAGGTTTCCGTTGGTTCCATACTTATTCAGGCATTATCCGTTATTCCTCCTTTGTCGACTTGAGTCGTATGGCATGGGCTAATCTGGTGTCACTTGTCTTGTCGTTGGCTGTCATGTATGGATTAGACTATTTCAAGGTGGAAGGACTTGGTATCCTCAGTCTGACGGAGACCTGTACGATGTTTATCATTGCTACTTTGGTGATGTGGGGCGTGCGTGTCATCGTGAAGACATTGTATGACCTTGCAGCATCGGATAAACGTGCCTTGAAAGTGCTGATTTATGGCGCGCTGACGGGTGGTGTCGGTTTGGCGAAGAATATTCGTAGTCAGAAACCGATGAAGTTCCAACTGCGAGGTTTCATCTCGCAGGATGACCGTTATAAGCATACGCGACTGATGGGTGAAAAGGTTTATAGTCTTCGTGATAACCTGGCGAAGATTGTAAAGGATCATGGTATTGAGGCCATTCTTGTATCTCCCTACCGTGTGCGTGACTTCCAGAATAATCAGGAACTACAGGATATACTTATCAGTGCCGGTGTGAAGATTTTCATGGCGCAGAGTGCCAAGGAGATGAAGGTTGGAGAGGAACAATCTCCAGACTCCTTTGCCGATATGCAGATTAAAGAGGTGTCGGTGGAAGACCTGTTGCCGCGTGAGGAGATTCGCGTAGATTTGAAATCGGTGGAAGAACTGTTGACGGGTAAACGAGTGCTGATTACAGGTTCTGCCGGTTCTATTGGTTCAGAGATGGTGAGACAGGTGGCAAAATTCCATCCTGCCGCTATGATGTTGATTGATCAGGCTGAGACCCCTCAGCATGATATCCGACTGATGATGGCAAAGGATTTCCCAGAGATTCAGGCAGAAACGGTGGTGACGAGTATCAATCGTCAAACTCGTATGGATGCCATCTTCAGTACCTTCCGTCCAGACTATGTGTTCCATGCTGCTGCCTATAAGCATGTGCCGATGATGGAGGATAACCCTTCGGAGGCAGTGATGAATAATATCTATGGTACGAAGGTGATTGCAGACCTGAGCGTGAAATACGACGTGAAGAAGTTTGTGATGGTATCTACAGATAAAGCGGTGAACCCGACGAACGTGATGGGATGCTCGAAGCGTATCTGTGAGATCTATGTGCAATCGCTCGACCGAAAATTGAAGATCGATCGTCTGAACCATGTCAATGAGCAGGATACGCAGTTTGTGACGACCCGCTTTGGTAATGTGTTGGGTTCAAACGGTAGTGTCATCCCCCTGTTTAAGGAACAGATCAAACATGGTGGTCCTGTGACGGTGACCCATAAGGATATCATCCGTTACTTTATGTTGATTCCCGAGGCTTGTAAACTGGTGTTGGAAGCAGGTACGAAGGGTAACGGTGGTGAGATATTCGTGTTTGACATGGGTAAACCGGTACGTATCGCTGAGTTGGCAGCTCGTATGATCCGTCTCTCTGGTGCAAAGAACGTGAAAATAGAATATACGGGTTTGCGAGAGGGTGAGAAGCTCTATGAGGAAGTACTGAATGAGGCGGAGAATACAAAACCGACCTTCCATGAGAAAATCCGTATTGCTAAAGTTCGAGAGTATGATTTCCATAAGGTATCAAAAGAGATCGACGAACTGATAGAATTGTCGAAGAAATACGACGACATGGAGACGGTACGGAAAATGAAGGAGATCGTACCGGAGTTTAAGTCGAATAATTCGAAATACGAAGAATTAGATAAGGAAAATAAAGAAGCCGTCAATTAGACGGCTTCTTTATTTATTTGATAATCGGTTCAAGTTCCGAGATATTGTGTGCTATCTCTTCATCGGTGACAGTGTAGTTCTGAAGGTCACCCTTGATGAAGGAGTCGTACGACGGCATATCAATGAGTCCATGACCAGAGAGGTTGAAGAGGATGACTTTCTCCTCACCTGTCTCCTTACATTTCTTTGCCTCACGAATGGTAGCGGCAATAGCATGGCAACTCTCAGGTGCAGGGATGATACCCTCTGTACGTGCAAAGAGCAGACCAGCATCGAAGGTCTCGAGTTGTGGGATGTCAACACCCTTCATCAGACCGTCCTTGATGAGTTGAGAGACAATCATACCGGCACCATGGTAGCGCAAGCCACCTGCATGGATATTGCTGGGCTTGAACTGGTGACCGAGGGTGAACATCGGTAACAGTGGGGTGTAGCCTGCTTCGTCACCGAAGTCATACTGGAACTTACCACGAGTGAGTTTCGGACAACTGTCGGGCTCAGCAGCGATGAACTCGGTCTTCTTACCATCCAAGATGTTATGACGCATGAAGGGGAAAGCGATACCACCGAAGTTTGAACCTCCACCAAAGCAGGCAATGACCATATCAGGATACTCACCTGCCATCGCCATCTGCTTCTCTGCCTCCAGACCTATAATTGTCTGATGTAAGCCGACATGGTTCAAGACAGAGCCAAGGGTGTATTTACAGTTCGGGGTAGTGGTGGCGAGTTCTACTGCCTCAGAGATGGCAGTACCCAGAGAACCACTATGGGTGGGATCCTTGGTGAGGATATCCTTACCGGCACGCGTAGACATCGAAGGAGAACCTTCAACGACAGCACCGAAGGTACGCATGATGCTGGAGCGATAGGGCTTCTGCTGCATGGTAATCTTCACCTGATAGACGGCACAGTCAAGACCGTAGATCTTGGCGGCATAGCTCAACGCTGCACCCCACTGACCGGCACCTGTCTCTGTTGTGACATTGGTAGTGCCTTCCATCTTGGCATAGTAGCACTGGGGCAGGGCAGAGTTAATCTTATGAGAACCCAATGGATTGGTGGACTCGTTTTTGAAATAGATGTGGGCAGGAGTGCCCAGTGCTTCCTCCAGTCCATAAGCACGGACGAGGGGAGTGGAACGGTAATACTTGTACTTGTCGAGTACTTCCTCGGGGATGTCAATCCAACGGTGTTCTGTGTCTAACTCTTGTACGCAGCACTCTCTTGGGAAGATGTGTGCCAAGTCATCGACGCCCAATGGCTGCTTGGTAGCAGGATGGATAGGGGGCATCGGTTTGTTAGGCATGTCTGCCTGAATGTTGTACCACTGTGTTGGAATCTCACTCTCCTGAAGGATGAATTTCTTTTGTTTTGCCATTGTTAATTTTTATTGGTTAGTGAATATTACCGGGTACAAAGGTACGAAAAAGGTTATAGGTTATAGGTTATAGGTTATAGAAAATTTTTAATGTTTAGAGTTTTTAACGATTCTATCATGTTTTTCTTCTCGATATTACCCTCTAATCTGTTCGAAGTACTCGGAAGGTTGCATGCCTGTTTCTTTCTTAAACGAGGTGGCGAAATATTTTGGATCCTTGAAGCCGACACGGTAGGCGATGTCACTGACACGGAGATTGCGTTGCTCCTTTGCCATCTTGCATGCTACCTTGATACGGTAGTTGCGGATAAAGCCCGAGACGTTCATACCCGTCACTGCACGAAGTTTGTTATACAACGTTGATGCACTGGCTCCCATGTCGCGGGCAAAGGCCTCACGATCGTAGTCACTGTCATCCAAGTGTTCCTCCAAGCACTGGATGGCACGTTGTATGAACTCATTATCCTCGGTCGATGCTGTCGCCTTGATTTCCTCGATATTCTCTTCCGTAGAACGTTCCTGGAAGAGTTGTCGGACACGACGTCGGTTGGCAATGATATTATCAATTCGCAACCGCAGATCACTCATACGGAAGGGTTTACAGATATGGTCGTCGGCACCAATCAACAACGATTCCTTCTTGTCTTCTTCTTGTGTCTTGGCTGTTAACAGGATGATGGGCAGATAACTGTAGTCTGGACTTTGCTTTAAGACTTTCGTCAACTCATAGCCATCCATCTCGGGCATCATCACATCCGACACAATGAGGTCTATGTCATGAGCATGGACGGCATCCAACGCCTCCTTGCCATTGGAGGCAGTCAACACATGGTAATGGGGTTGCAGCAACTGTTTCATCAGCATCAACAGTTCTACGTTATCCTCTACGACCAACAAGGTGTAGGCGTCCTCATCCTCTGTCATTTTCTCATCAGGCAGGTCTTCCACAATCACCTGTTGACTTGGCAATACTGTGGCAAGGTCTATGATATTACTATGTGGACGGTTCATCTGTATCTGATGACTCTCGTCAATCTGTGAAGCAGAGAAGGAGTTCTTTTTGATCGGTAGTTCCACGGTAAAGGTGGTGCCCTGGTCCTCAATACTCTGACATTGGATTGTTCCACCATGCAAGTAAACGAGGTCACGCGTCAGTGACAGACCGATACCTGTACCAAATGTCTGATTCTTACGGTATTCGCCATCATGGAAACGGGAGAAGAGTTGTTTCATGTTCTCCGGTGAGATACCGCTACCATTGTCACTGACACGGATAATGACACGATCGTAACGTGGACTCGTCGCTACGTCAAGAACAACCTTTCCGTGTTCTCCTGTATATTTCACTGCATTCGACAAGAGGTTGAAGATAATTTTGTCGAGTTTATCGGTATCAATCCATCCCATCATGCTCTCAGGGTTGCAGTGAACGGTAAATTCCAACCCTTTTTTCGACATTAGGGGTTCTACGCAAAGGGCCGTCTCCCGGATATACTCCATCACATCGCCATTGCTGACACGTAACTTCAACTCACCTGCTTGTGACTTACTGGTTTCCAGAATCTGTTGCAACAGTCTGACGACACGTGAGATATTGAGTTCCATCAGGTCGTAGTCACGTTTGTTCTCTGAATCGTGACTGCGCAATCTTTCGACAGAGGCAGCAATAATCGTCAAGGGGGTTAATAGTTCGTGGGTGATATTCGTGAACACATAACTCATCTGTAACTGGTTGCGAATCCTCACACTACGACGATAGAGTACCCTTCCGATGAGAAAGAATACAGCCAATAGTAGAAGTCCTGCCAGTATGATAATAATGGTTAAGCTCATCTTTGTAGTTAATATCAGGGGCAAAGATAATAAAAAAGTTGGTATTTGGTTCGAAAATGTTCAAAAAATGTGAAAAATGGTTCGAAAATCGTCAATTTCACGGATTTCAAACTATAAATAACGGAAAATGAACTCAAATAGTCATATTATTATATACTTTTGCATCAACAAAATTTCTGTTTAGATTTTTAATGGTTAAGGTTTATGGTTGATTAATTTAGTTTTTTATGAAAAAGACTCGCTGGGAAGCGAGTCTTTTTTTTTTGAATAAAGTCTTTAACCTTTAACCTATAACCTTTAACCTATAACCTATAACCTATAACCTATAACCGATAAACGTTAACCTTTATCCTTTATCCTTTATTGAGGAGATAACGCTCGGCTTCGATGGCAGCCTGACAACCAGTGCCAGCAGCAGTGATGGCTTGGCGATAGGTGGGGTCGGCACAGTCGCCTGCGACGAAGATGCCAGGAATCTTGGTCTTCGGTGTCCCATCAATCTTCTTCAGATAACCGACTTCGTCAGTCTCCAACCACTCCTTGAAGATATCTGTATTCGGTTTATGACCAATAGCGAGGAAGAAACCATCGATGGCGATATCTACCAATTCTTCATCGGGTTCCCCCTTACGCTTCACTAAATGGGCTCCCTCCACACCATTCTCTCCAAAGAGACCGAGGGTGTTATGCTCAAAGAGGATCTCGATATTCTCGGCAGCCATGACGCGTTCCTGCATCACCTTGGAGGCACGTAGGAAAGGCTTACGAACAATCATATAGACCTTCGTTGCCAGATGACTGAGGTAGAGGGCATCCTCACAAGCCGTGTCACCACCACCTACTACGGCTACCGTCTTCTTGCGATAGAAGAAACCATCACAGGTGGCACAGGCAGAAACACCCTGACCGTTGTATTTCCGTTCATCATCCAGACCGAGGTATTTGGCAGAGGCTCCCGTAGCAATAATCACAGTGTCAGCCTCTATCTCCGTACCATCATCTGCCCAGAGATGATAGGGGGCTTTCGAGAAGTCTATCTTGGTGATGGAACCGTCGCGGATGTCCACTCCGAAACGCTCCGCCTGTTCGCGGAGGTCCATCATCATCTGATTGCCATCCACTCCTTGCGGATAGCCTGGGAAGTTCTCTACTTCGGTGGTCTGTGTGAGTTGTCCACCGGGTTGCAGTCCGCTATATTCTATCGGACTGAGGTTTGCTCTGGAGGCATAGATGGCAGCGGTATAGCCTGCAGGTCCACTACCAATGATGAGGCACTTGGTGTACATTAGTGTAGAGTTTAGAGTGTAGAGTTTAGAGTGTAGAGTTTAGAGTAACTCTTCTATTTGCTTGGAGATGTTTGCGATACTTTCAGTAGGTTCAAAGCGGGCGATGACCTGACCTTTCTTGTTGATGAGGAACTTGGTGAAGTTCCATTTGATGTCTGCTTTCTGCTTGTAGTCAGGATCTGCCTTGGTGAGCATGTCATCGAGGATAGGAGCAATGGGGTGAGACATGTCCCAACCAGCAAAGCCTTTCTGTTCCTGCAAGAATTTATAGAGCGGGTCAGCTTCCTCACCATTGACTTTGATCTTCTTGAAACGGGGGAACTCCGTACCGAAATTCAACTTACAGAACTCATGGATAGACTCATCGGTACCAGGAGCCTGTTGTCCGAACTGGTTACAGGGGAAATCGAGAATCTCGAAACCCTGACTGTGGTATTTCTTGTAGAGCGCCTCCAGTTCATCGTACTGAGGGGTGAAACCACACTTCGTTGCCGTATTGACAATCAACAATACCTCGTTGGCATATTCTTTCAACGATACATCTTTTCCTTTTCTGTCCTTGACAGTGAAATCATAAATTGTTTTCATATTATGTATTGGGTTAGGTAGTAAAAAAAAGGCGCGACCTTGGCATATGCAACTACCTCGGCGCACCTTTTTATTTCATTTCGCTATGGATATCTTATTTCTTCGCAGCCTTACCGTAGCGGCTCATGAACTTGTCTACGCGACCTGCAGTATCCACAAGCTTACTCTTACCGGTATAGAACGGATGAGAGGTGCTCGAGATTTCGATTTTAACCACTGGGTAAGTTTCTCCTTCGAATTCTACAGTGTCATTTGTCTTTGCGGTAGAACGCGAAAGGAACATATCGCCGTTGGACATGTCCTTAAACACGACGGGGCGATAGTTTTCTGGATGAATACCTTTTTTCATTTTTACTATTAATTATTTGATGTTTATATTAATTCTCGCATAAAGCGGCTGCAAAGGTACGAAAAAGTTTAAAGATTAAAGATTAAAGTTTAAAGATTTTTTAGATTTTAACTAATTTTTTGTCTAAAAGTCTATTCTTCTTCAACAATGATATCACTCTGAGACACCTCTTCAATGACCTCTTCCTTCGTTTCCTCAATGAGATTCTCCGGTGTTTCTTTGATTTCCTCGACCTCTAATCCTTTGGCGTTCTCTTCCTGTTGACGCTTCATCCGCTTACGCAGGCTATAGACCATCAGGGAGTTGATGACTTCCGTGACACCATAGACCAACATACACCAACCTAAGATAATGAGGGGCATTTCGGCACTCTCCATCGGTTTGATGAAAATCAGGATGCCTGCTATCAACAAGACTATTGGGGCTATCCAGAAGAAAGCACCGATAGAACCGAAACGTCGGGCAGCGACGAGTACAATCAACTGGTTGATGCTACCCAGGATAATCATGGCTCCAAGGATATACATCAGCCAACGAACGAATAGGTCGGGACTAAGCATGAGCGTCAGTCCGAGGATGACACTGCCTATACCTACAAGCGGGAAGGCTGGTTGACTGCCACTGACAACGTGACCATCGGCATCTGTGATGGTATATTCACTGGCATGGCGCTTGGCATTCCAGTAGGAGATGAGGGCAATGATGCCCGACAATAGGAATAACGTACCGATCGCCATGGTCAACCAAGTGACGGAGTTGTCGGGATACTTCAACAGCAATACACCAATGATGATGGAACATATTGCACGGAAAAGGGAACTCTGTAATAGTTTCATTTTTATAATATTTTGCACCGCAAAGATATTAAAAAAAATTGATAATTGACAATTGATAATTGATAATTGATGTTTTTTAATGGATAATTCATAATTATTTGTATCTTTGCAATATGCAAGATACAAAAATCTATTTGGTACGGCATGGGGAGACGGTGGATAATGCCCGTCAGATCATGCAGGGACAGACTCAAGGAATGCTGAATGAAAAAGGCAGAGAACAGGCTCGGCAGGTGGCTGAACGGTTATCCACAGAGCCCATTGACGCTGTTGTGGCGAGTGATCTGCGACGTGCCATCGAGACAGCAGAGATCATTGCACAGCCTCACGGATTACCCGTGGTGACGATGCCTTTGTTAAGGGAACGTGACTGGGGTAGTTTTACGGGGCGTTTTATTCCAGACTTGCGAGGAGAGGTCTGGCCTGACGATATCGAAAGTGAGGAGGCGTTGTTGCAAAGAGCCTTGGCATTCCTACAAAAAATGACAGCCACCTACGAAGGAAAACGAGTGGTGGCTGTCGGTCACGGAATTATTAATAAAGCAATATTAGCCGTGTATGCACATTGTACGATACGGGAAGTGCAACGGATGATGAATGCCGAGATGAGGGTGTTAACGACGTCCTCCGTAACTATGGCCTCCGCCGCTGCTGCGACCGCCGCTACTGTGGCTTCCACCTCCAGAACTTCTGCTGATACTACCACCACTGTGGCTTCCGCCGAATGAACCTCCGCTACGCATGCCTGAACTTCCACTGCGAGAGGGAGAGGGGCTGCTGGGGCGAGTCGTCGTTCCATTGGTAGGACGTGTTGTGGTATTGTTACGATGTCCACCTAATGAGCGCGGTGTATTGTTTGTATTCGGAGTCGCATTGGGTGTAGGACGGTTATTGTCGCGATTGCTACGATCAATATTGTGATTGTTGCGGTTGTTGTCGCGATTGCTACGATCCATGTTACGATCTCTGTTATTGTCGCGATGTCCACGGTCCATGTTGCGGTCTCTGTTGTTATCGCGATGTCCACGATCTATGTTACGATCCCTTTCGCGATGGTGTACAGTCGTGCGGGTAGAACTGTTGCGAATACCATTGTGGTGATGGCGATAGTCTCCACGATCCCAGCCGTCACGCATCCCGAAATGATGAGAGGTGTGATGGTGGATATAGTGGTCACGGCGACCGTGATACCAACTGTGACCTGTTACATGCCAGGCATGTCCTCCACGATAGGATGCATAGAACACAGGACGACCGTAGTAGAAGTAGTCACGATGTGGATAACGTCCATAGATGGCGAAGTGCCAGAATCCGTCTGCCCAGTAGAGAGGGCGATAGAAATAGGTGGCGGCACGGAAGGCGCTCAACTGCCAATCGAGCAGGATATAGCTCAGATCGAGGTTGCGACGCTCCCAGTAAACACCATAGACATCATCATAGCTGGTGACCCCCATCAGATAATCGAGGTTGATCTCATAAGCAGCCTCATACTGCTCTTCTGTCAGGTTCAGTTCGTAAGCCATCTTATCGGTTAGGAAGAGGGCCTCGTTGCGAGCCTGCTCGTAGCTCATTGCCTTGCCCGTTGCTGCGATTGTCAGCATTGCTACCAGGGCTATCATCATCTTCTTCATATTCGTATTTTTTATTTAGTTCGACATATTGTTAACTTTTTACGATGCAAAAATAGGAAGAAAATGGGGTATAAGAAAAGGATTTCCCCTAAACTGCATGGGGGAAATCCCTATATTTTTTGATGTGAGATGTATGATGTAAGATGGAAGAGGTGCGTTTTAGTATTTATAAAAGCTCCATTTCTGGTTGTCTTTACTTAACAAAAGGACATCACCATCCAGTGTTTCTATCTTAAGACGGATGTTATTGAAAGGTTTGAAACCGAAAGAATCCTCTACCATAGTGGTGTCAGACCGCAGACCTTCTGCAGAATAGCATTGAATGAAAAGACTGTCTCCTACATGTTGGAAGTTTCCATATATCTGTCGCATTGAAGTGGTATTCTTTCCTGTGACATTTCGCAATACGGCAACACTGCCTGAGAATCCAATATAGTTAAAATCCGAACCCTCCATGCGCCACTGACCGAATAAATCACCAGCCTCGCTTCCCTCCTGACAAGAAGTAAGAAGTAAGAGGGAAGAGGTAAGAAGTATGATGTATGAAGTATGATGTATGAGGTGTTTATAGAATCTTACCATGGAAATTAATTTTGAAGTTGAAAGTAGAACAATCACCGAAGATATTGCCTTTGTCGAAAGCATAGGCTGCAGAGAATTGCCAAGGACCTAATTGGTAGATGCCTTGGAACATTGCATCAAAAGAATGGTGTTTTGGAGATAGGGGTACATAGTAGGTACCCCATCCTTCCCGATAGGAACCTTTGACCAAATATGACAGGCGGTCTGTAATCTCACCATTGATACCTAGATGCCATGCCTTGATACGGTTGTCACGGAATTCCAGATAACCATCCTTATTATATATAGGTGAGGTGATAAGTGGATTACCGGGTGTCATACCATAATGTGCATAACCGTCGTAAAATCCATGATTATAGTATTCATCAACACCTGTCACAAGGTCCGTTATCTGACTGCGAATAGGCTCAGGGTAGTCGCCACTGTCCCAATGGACTGGACCTGATTGGTTAGTGGTCTGGAAATACTCCAACACAGCACTACGGACATACTGTCTGCCTGCTTTCCTGTTGTTGTACTGTAATCCCCATAATCCGTCCCAACCGTTACCCTTCCGCATGCCAGAACCATCCTCGAAGGGATTGTCGAGATACGCCTGTAACAGGTGGTCCTTGTTGATATTCCAGCCAATCTGGAATGTCATCATTCCAATGTGGTTGCCATATACCCAGTCTTCCATGGCGCCGTTCTCAAAATATTGACTGTCTCCGCCAGGGAAAATGGCTCTCCAGAATGCTTTTAGATTCGTAGGTTTCTTCTTGGACACTAGTTCATCGTTTTCATAAGCATATTTGGTTCCGCCAAATTGTACAGCATGCTCTAAACCGGCTATAACAAAGAAACGCTTAGCAGGGTTACTGCGGAAATAGAGGTGTTTCTGGTGATAATAGGTTCCAGTAGTATATCTTCTGTTTACACTCCCTTCTTGGTAAAATAACTTCTCATGATAGTTGTTGTCCATCAACTTCCCATAGCCGAAATCAAAGTTGATTTGTAACCATCCCTTGGTATAGGGAACCGTCCAGAAATCGTTGGTACCGAAATGCACCTGTGGAATGGGTTTGGCATTCGTACCCTTGACGAACGAACCATTGGAAAGGAGTTCATCACGTACCACCTGTTTCTGTTCGCGACTACCTGCCTCTATGAAGAAAGACTTGTAGGAGAGGTTGGCATAACACTGTTGCAGATATACCTTGTGGTCGGCATGAACAGAAGTAATCGCATCGACAGCACCAGATAATTTGAGATGCTCGGAGAAAGCATGCTCCACGTTGACAGCACCACGCAGATAGGCTGTATTGGGACGTGTTGCCAAAACATGATGGCGGTTTGCCGTCAACTGATACGCTGTAAAGTCACCTGTTCCTACAGCCGTCTCTGTCGACAAGTCATAAGTGATTTGAGTCTTCTGCGTGTCTTGGGCTCTTGTGATAGAAGATGACAAGAGCATAGAGCCGATAAGTATGAAGTGTTGGTATGTCATTGATTTATTGTATGGGAGAGTAGTTTTAGAATTTCTTACCTATGGCAACGTGCATGACGGTGAGGCACATAATCTTGGCATCTTCCCACCATGATCTTCGTTTCAAGTAGTCCAAATCCATTTCCAGTCGCTTGAGCATTTTCTCCATGGTGTCCGTATAACCATTGTAGAGGGTAGCATACGAAGTAACTCCTGGGCGTATCTGATAAAGAAACTTATAGCGACAATCGTGTTTCATAATCTGGTCGATATAGAATTTCCGTTCGGGACGTGGCCCCACGAACGACATATCGCCTTTGAATACATTCCATAGTTGGGGCAATTCATCCAAATGATGGTTTCGCAGGAACTTTCCAGCCTTGGTCAGTCTCTTGTCTTCTGTGGCATTATAAAGTTCTGGTCCGTTTTCTTCTGCATTGACAATCATACTGCGGAACTTATAGATGGTAAACGGTCTTCCAAAACGTCCAATACGTTCCTGTTTGTAGAACACAGGACCACTGGGATCATCACGTCTAATAACGATGTAGCATATCAGAAAGAGAGGAGAAGACAGAATGAGGCAGATGAGAGAGAATAAAAAGTCAAACCATCGTTTCACTTCCCGTTCGAAAGCATTCATACCATCATAAATATAGGTGTAATTTTTCTCCATATAATCCTGTTTTAATCAATAACGCAGACTCTGTCTGATTATTGTGTGAATTGATGCTTCTTTTTAAGATATTCTTTACTATCACGATTCCTTTTCAATATCTTCAGATAGTAAGTAGGCATAAAATGAGTTAGGAAGTATAGATACGCCTTTATCTTGGAGAAACCGAATACTGTCTCATAGACATTCACATTGTATTTGATAAGTGAAAATTTATTGCTGGACACTGATTTTGCGCGTTGGCGATAGTAGGCAAGAGGTTCTGTCACACAAAAACAGATTTGACATTCCTTGAGAATATTCAGAAAAAGTGCCCAGTCCTGACGCTTGCGGATAGCAGGCATGTAAAATTTGTGCCCAAGTCGTTTGATATCATAAACAGCTGTCAGGCAACCTATCTTGTTGTCACGCTTCATCATGCCCAAGGTCAGGTATTTAGGTGAGAGATTGACACCCGTTATTTCGTTGTTCTCATCACAGATGAGATAGGAGGAACTACAGAGAGCACAATCTTTCCGTTTCATGTGAGCAACCTGTTTTTCTATTTTTTCGGGAAACCATCGATCGTCACAGTCACAAAAAGCAATATAGCGTCCCTTGGCCCTTTCGATGGACTTGTTACGGGCAATGCCTGGTCCATAGTTGTCCTTTAAGAATTCCACTTTGACACGAGGGTCTTTTTGGGAGAATTGCTCCAACAAGTTCTGTGTCTCGTCAGACGAGCAGTCGTCGGTAATCAGTAATTCCAGATTCTTGTAGGTCTGGTTGAGCACACTTTCTATGCTGTCAGCAAGATACTTGCTAGCATTGAAGGTGGGCATGATGACTGACACTAATTCCTGTTCCATTGCACATTTTTACACAAATCGGCTGCAAAGATACTCTTTTTATTTGATATAACCAAGAGATAATGTACATAAAGTCGTAAAAGGTACTATTTGTTACTCGTTCAAGTATCGGTTTGCATTGAGTTCCCCTTAAGGGAACTGGTAGTTCCCCCTATGGATACAGACAGTTCCCCTTGTAGAAACTGATAGTTCCCTTTGCGGGAACTTTGGGAAACATTTTTTAAAGAAAATGGAAAGATTATTTGGAAATATGGGAAATAGGCAGTACCTTTGCCGTGATGAATACACAAGCGAATCAATCAAGAAAGGGTCTTGCCTGTAAGACCGAGGCGGATATCTTCCGTGAGAAGGCAGAGAGCTATCTCGTATGTTTCAACGGTCAGTGTCCTAGGTGTGAGAGTTGCCTGCGCTATCTGGTGGGAAAATTTGCCAAAGAGCAGCCTATGGCATTGATAGCGGTCAACCCACGCCATCCCCAAGTGGCTACCTCCGAGTGCCCGATGTTCCGTCATAGAGAACAGGTGATGATGAAACGAGGCTTAACCCATTTTTACGACGAAATGCCGGGAAGACTGGAGCACATCGTCCGGCATAACCTTATTGCTGCCTTTGGGCGTAAATACTATTTCGAAATGCGTAAAGGTGAACGGCTGATCACCCCAGAGAATCAGAATTGTATTGCCGATATCTGCCGTAGTTTGGGCTGGACAGGTGAACTCCATTATGACAGAGAACAACTGTCGTATGATTGGTAGAATCATTTTAGCATAGAACATCGGAAATGGTAATCTTTCCAGTAGATGCATTGTTCAAGAATAGAAAGTTGAAGAGTATCATCTGAAAAAACTTCAGTAATTCTACAGGGACTGCCTTAACGTGGTGGGCAATAAGTTGGCTATATTCTTCATAACTGAGATTGGCGTATTTGTAGTCGTTTCCACCTGTGGCATTTGTTATACCAGTAACAGAAGCCAAATCCTCTTGGGCGTATTTGCTTCCATCTGGTGATATGTCAAATCCTTGGTAATGTAGGCAAGATGCCCATCACGGAAGAATCCCATAGCACATTCAGCCGTCTCAATACTAAAAACATACGATGCAATGCTTATAGTAAGATACTCATTAGCAGCGAAATTTTGTAAGTTGCGGACACTAGTGATTTCTTTCGTAAATATATCTAATTAACAATAATTGTGAATCTATCTATGTAACAATAACAACTGTGGATATTAATATTATTTAATTTGAATTATTTGATATGCATAATTGGAAAGTTTGTTGTATCTTTGCAACAGATACGAAAAGTTACCTTATGGTAATTTACCCAAAGGTGAATAAGCAAGCAAAATCACAGTTTTTGTGATTTTAAGGGTTCTGACACTTATAATTCTCGGTTAAATAGACCAGGAAAAATGGTAGAATCCCCCAAAACTTAGAGGTTGAAGAAAAATTGTAAATTTGCAGCAATAAGTAGTTATGAATATAAAAGGTATGTTTAATTGGAAAAATAAGGTTCTTATACTAAAAGATGTTCTTATAGGGAATCTTTTAAAAATAAGAGTTTTGTGGGATATCCATATTTGTAAGTCCGTCCGTCTTTCAGAATTGCAAGATTCTTCAGTGGTAATTTCTTTGACCAGTTATGGGGAGAGGGTTAAAAGAAGTGTTATTTATACTGTATATTCATTATTGAAACAGTCATTGAGAGCAGAAAGGGTTGTATTATGGCTAAATGAAGATGAGTATCAGTATGATAGTCTGCCTTCCAATCTGAAATTCTTGTGTTCTTACGGTCTTGAAGTGCGCTTTTGCAAGGACATTAGGTCATATACTAAGGTTATATATTCATTTTCCACTTTCCCTGAAAATAATATTATAACTGTAGATGACGATCTGTATTATTCAAAGGATTTTGTGGCAGCCTTTATGCGGGCCCATCACGAGAACCCACATACGATTATTACAGGAGTTGCTAAAATTCCATATTTGAATAATGCAGGGAAAATGGCTTCATATGTAGATTGGCAGGAAATTAAGAAAGTCCAGTCGGATTCTCGTTATAACAGACAGACACTTTTTCCATTGGGTGTTTGGGGAGTTTTATATCCACCTCATATTTTTGATGAGGAGGTGAAAAATGAGTCAGTGTTCTTGTCACTATGCCCTAAGGCTGATGACGTTTGGTTGTTTGTCACGGGATTAAGATGCCATGTTGATAAACAAATTTTGTCTGACTCAACTATTTCATACTATCAAATAGACTTGTTAAGGCAAGTTCTTTTGAAAGACCGCTTGACAGCATCTAATAGGTTTGAGGGTGAGAATGATGTGCAACTAAGAGCTTTGTTGGAATACTACAATATTCCTCTTAATATATTTACTTCTTGACCTTCTTTTTCGCAAGATGCCATGTGATAAAAGATAATATTCCTTGCAGAGTTGATATTATAAGGTATGACCAGGCATATTGGGTGAGCGTATTGCACAAAGAAAAACTTATAGCCATTAACACAAGGCAGATACCTAAAGTGATAGTATTGTATGGAAAAAAGGAAACTGCATCAATCGTGTTGCGATAGAGCAGATAAATTGCTTGAGGCAGTATAGAAAAAATCAATAGTCGTGACAGGCTTATCGCTGTCAGATATTCTTTAGCGAAAAATAATAAAATAAGAAATCGCATGAATATATAGAAAACGGCTATGAGGATAGTAGAAGTACAAAGGTAAAGTAAGGTGAGTTTTGATATGAGGCGTTTCGCTTTTAAGAATTCATTCTGTGCTATGGATTGTGAGGCGTATGGCAACATAATTATACCCATGAATGAGAATAAGGGTGTTGTCATGGTTATAAATGTTATTCCTACAGAGAAATATGCGGTGGACTGTAATCCATGAAAACTACTAATGTAAATTAATGGAAATGCCGTAAGGGAAAATTGAAAGAAATCAGAAAGGAGACGCCCTGATGAATATCTTATAATTGTAATGAGATGGGGCTTAATGTGTGTATCAAGTATAAAAGTCCCATGCTGGACTATGAACTTTCTGATTTCTTTTCCCATCAGAAAGATTGTAAGGAGTGCTGCAATGACAAGCCATGACAAAAACACAGTATTGACACTGAGAACTGGTGTCATGATGAGGGGTAATATGATGAGTAACTGCATTGTAAGTTGAGAGCCATTAAATCGTTTGAAATCGCTGATACCACGGTAATATGCAAATACATATTGTGACATGGCAAGTGTAAATGCGTATCCAACAGCGACATACATTAGGTAGGGGTTACCGTTCTGTCCTATGATGAAACTCTCCAACTGTGAGGAAAAGAGTGTACATAATAGTACCACCACAAACGAGATTCCTAAAATATAAACCAATGATGCAGACAATAGAGGTACAATACTTTTGGGTGGTGTACTATTTCTATAAATAGGGATATAACGTGGTAGGGCGATACCTACTCCTGCCAGCATTACAAATGAAAGCACTTGGACAGAACGCTTAATGACGTTGTATTGTCCAAAATCATCTATGCTTAGTCTGTTTGATAATAACTTATTGATGATAAAAGAGCATAGCATAATTGCTATTTGGAGTGAGAATGTCCAAATGACATCCTGTCTCAAATTCGATTTTGTCTTGTCCTTTATCGTCTTCAGCATGTGATAGTTTCTTTTTGGAGTATTTTCAGTAGAACATAATTGAGGAAATAGGATGCTATGATACTTGTATAAGAAAATAGTGAGGCAGAGAATGACCACAT
The DNA here is from genome assembly GCA_045225255.1 of Prevotella sp. Lineage (GTDB taxonomy): Bacteria > Bacteroidota > Bacteroidia > Bacteroidales > Bacteroidaceae > Prevotella. The sequence goes on from JBGVBD010000152.1 coordinate 194,593, forward strand.
TAGGAAACTGTAGAGTGCTATCAGTATCGTTTGGTTAAGCACTGCCATACGATGTGATATCATAGTCTTAAGCGACATATTTGCTGCTATGCCCATCAGAAACATAGATAATAGACAACCGACCTCTCCAAAGTCTTCTGAGAGAGGGCGAAATATAGTGAAAGTATTTGATATTCCATAAAATCCATTCCTTCCTATATTGTTGAATTCATGGTAAATGCCCAGTATTCGCTCGTCCGTACCTAAGAGGTTTGATATTCCCATGAAAGTGTGGCTGCCCCATGAGTTCTGGGATGGGGCATGAGAGATGTACCAGAGATCTATATTATGCATGTGCCCCAATGTGTAGGAAACAAATTTCTCACTTATCTCCAGAATGGATTTTTCGCTTACCTCACCGGTACGTAGTACCATTGAAAGGAAAAGTATGAGTAAGAATCCTATAATTATAAGAAACAAACGAAGAAAGGTTTTAGTCTTTAATCGCACAGGCTTTCCATAGCAATATGAACTGATAATATAACTGGAGAACCACAAGAAAAATGATATGATCATACCCATCTTCATCGATTGTGTCAAGGCAATGAACATACCTGGAATAATGGTGATGACACACAGAACCCGTATCCACCTACCTACTAATCGGAAACAAAATCCGCCAACGACAGGGGCTGTATAGTTGAAAATGAGGAAAAATTGATTGACAATGTTGGTCATATTGGCACCCGAATAGCGGTCTATGGCAATTTGCTCGTTCATATTGAGTAATTCTTGCATGCTAAGCAGAGCACGCAGGCTGAAGCCATGTAAGATGATAGAGTATATAGGGTTAACCATGGCTCCAATGATAAGTGCTACCAACAACGGCATTACCCATTGTGTTCGCAATTTCAGCGTGATGATTGATGGGGTGGGATAGTAAAAATAGTCGCTGAAAATAGTACCTATCACAAATAGGATGACTCCAAAAAGAATAAAGGAACAACCGTAGAAATTCAGTACTAAATAGTAATCTAATGACACAACTCCAACACCCATAAATATCCACATCGCTGCATAAATACCGGCAGGTTCTAACCTGACGATGTACTTCCATGACAGCAGAAGCAAGATAAGAATTAGTATGGTAAACAGATAAACCATGCAAGAATACAGAAGTGTAATTACTTCTTGTTACGCTCTCTTACGAAAATACCACAGGCAGGTAAGAATAGTCCCAGCAAGAGGGCTCCAAATAAAGTAACTCCCTTACGTGGTGAGCTCTGCTCTTTCACACCAAGTGGAGGAGTCAGAATACGTACGTCTGTGCGTAACGACTTTGACATCTGGGCTTCCTCACGCTTCTGCAAAAGGAATATATAGACTTCATTCAGCACTTTCCAAGCACGTTCATCGGTCATGCCACCTATAGCTTTCTTAGGAGCAGAAGAGAGTAACTGCTTACCTTCATTGACTTTAGAATTAACACTCCTGAGTTGTAGTTGAAGCTGCTTGATTGCATTGTTTGCTGATGAAAGTATTGCATCGTGCATGACAGACAATTGATTGTCTATGTCTTTTACCAATGGGTTTTCCTTACTACTACTTGCAATTATCTTATTACGTTGCAGTTGTAGCGTGTTATATTGTCCGACCTGTTCCTGTAGTGCATTGTTTTCTGTGATGAGTAGAGCAGGTAGTAATTCGTCTTTTTTGGATTCGTCACGAAGATAGTCGCGGATTGCTTGTACTACGTAGAGTTGGTTACTAAGTTCCATTTGTGCAGTTGAAATCTCCTTTGCACTCTCCGCATAGACTTTCGACATCACCTCTAAGTCGGGCATCATCGTCTTGCTCTTGTATTCAGCCACTTTGTTGTCGAGAGTCTTCAACTCATTTTCCAAAGAGGAAAGTCGTTCTACGACATAACGTTCGGATACGGCAATTTGAGCATCTTTGTCTTCGTTGGTCTCTTTCTGATATTCCCGGATGACGGTATTGATGAGGTCAGTGGCACGTTTCTTTGATACGTCTACGCAGGTGATTTCAATAATGGAAGCATCACGGCTACTGACAGCAAGAGTCAGCGACTTCTTTCCCAGTCGGTCTACCACAGCCATAGGCTCTGTACGTTTGACTGTAATCGTTACTTTGTCGTCTTCCATCGTTTTCAGATAGGGAGTCGAAGTTATATGAATCTTACCAACAGATGTATTATAAATGGTATTTACCCTTCCTGTCAGATCATCATCGTATTTGTCATCATTCTTCCTGAGCTTGTATATCCTGATATCGCCATTTCTGTTGAGATCAATTTTCATCCTGATATCGTCTTCATCTGTAATATCTTTGAAATCTACGATGATGGGAAGAGTTTCTGCATACAAGTCTTTGTTACGGATGCCTTTTATCGTATAAGAAACGTCAAGATGCATTTGCTTGACCACATTCAACATCAGGAAAGGCGACTGCATGGCATAGAGTTCATTGTAGACATTAGAAGAGCCGAAACCGAACATACTGCCAATGTCACCCAGTCCTCCTAACTGACTCATGAGTCCTCCCATACCTCCGTCTTCCTTGATAAGCACTTGTGCCTTTCTAGTGTATTTCGGTTGGGCTACTATCAAGTAGGCAACAGCAAGTAGCATGACTGTAATGACTGAATATAAAAACCATTTCCACTTGCTGAGGCAAATGGAGAAAAACTCACTGAATGATAAGGTTTCTTTCATAATCAGATTATTTGAAAACGAGAACACCAATGGTTGCTAAAGCAGAAACTGCGGAGACCCAGAACGAAGCAGATAGCATCTGGTTGCCATTAGTTCTGGACTGGCGTTTGCGGTAGTTGTTGGGCTGAACATAGACGATGTCTCCTTGTTGCAGATAATATGCGGGAGAGTTAATAAGATCCTTTCCGTTGAGGATGTTGGCAACATACGTCTTACGTATACCATTATTCTCCCGCCATACAATAATACTGTCACGTTGTCCGTAAATAGTCAAGTCTCCAGCAGCACTAAGAGCTTCCAGCAAACTGATTTTCTCCTTGGTGAAAGGATATTGTCCAGGATTCTTGACTTCTCCCATGACCGCATAGTTGAGATTGATGTATTCGACTGTAATTACGGCATCAGTCGCAATCTGTCTGTCAATCAATATCTGTTTGATGGTAGCTGCCACATCAGACTTGTCTTTACCTGCAATGTGTATCTTTCCGACAAGTGGGAAATCAATGTCGCCGTTATGGTCAATAGTATAACCACCAAGACCTTGTGTCTGTCTTAAAGAGGTCTCTTCCGACATACCAACAACCTGTGCTGTTACAGGAAGGTTGAGGGCATTGGTCAAATCAGCACTCTTGCTCTTTACTACGATGGAGATGACATCTCCTGGTTTCAACTGAATCCCATGACTATTAATGATTTGATCCGATTGTCCATTATGGATATCTTGAAAATAGCTGATATCCTTAGGAGTCTTACAAGACACACATAACAGGACAGTCATCATACCGAAGAATGCCCATTTCAATGGTTTTCTTTTATATTCTTTCATATATATATAACCAATTTTTCGAAAATTTATTGCAAAGGTAATACTTTTTCGCGAAAAAGTATTAATTTTGCAACGCAAAATGTATTTTTCTTGGGGTTGACTGGATTTGACAATCAACCCCTATTTTGTAAAGAAAACCAAGGCAACAAAACTCAACCAAACACCGATAAATAAAAGAAAGTTGAAATAATGGTCGTGTGGAAAGATTTGCTTTATTTAGCCTTAAATATACTTAAATTGCCACACTTTTTCCACACATTCTTTCCACACATGAAATATAATTTGTAACTTTGCCAACGGAAAAAGGTACTTACATTATGGCAAAAGCAAAGTTATTTAACTCAAAAGAGGCTCTTTTGGAGGGCTATTGTGATTTAAACAGAACTCCCCATCTTGACAACTATCTGTCAAAGGGAAAAGGTGGTCGTAAGGTTTATTTGCTCGGTAGAGTGTTGCCGTCGGGTAATATATCCCTTATGCGTTATTCATGTAGCAATGGCAAACGCCAACGTGAAATGCTTAACGTTGTGTTGAAACTTGAAGTGGATGCAAACGTAAAGCGAGAGAATGAAGAAAAGTTGAGATTGCAGGCTTTGGCTTGTGATGCGCTTAACGCTGACCTTGAAAGGAGAGAGGCAAACTTTCAATCATCTATAAAGTCAAAAGTCTTGTTACTTGATTTCATTAGACAAGTTGGTGAGGCTGCGTTAAAAGAGACAGGAAACCGTCATAGTATGTATGCTACTATGAACTCATTAGCGAAACACGTTGAGGCTTATGCAGGAACGGATACACGTTTTAAAGAGGTTAATGAGGATTGGCTGCGTGGCTTTATCGACTATCTAAAGCATGATGCACTAAACGTGAACTACACACGTTCAGAGAAAGAGGGTAGGCGTAAAGAGATACATATATCTCAAAATACACAGCATCGTCTGATAGTGAACATTAACTATGTGCTGAATAAGGCGGTGAAGAAACACCTAATCACATCAAATCCAATGGACTTGTTAGATAATAGTGATAAGGTATCAGCGAAGTCTGGCACACGTGAGTATCTTACAAGTGAAGAAGTGGAATTGTTGATGCAAACGCCTTTTACACATGGCAAATATCATATCAAAGAGGCGTTCTTATTCTCATGTTATACTGGGCTTCGCTTTTCAGACCTCAAACAACTAAAGATGTCAGATTTCCGCTTCGACAGAAAACATGGTTGGTATCTCAAAATAAAAATGGTTAAGACGAAAGAACCGCTAACTATCTTTATCCCGAATGTCGCTTATGATTTATTGCCTGCTACGGAAGACGAAGACAGACCAGTTTTCAACTTACCTAAAAATGATTATGCGAATCAGGCTCTTCAAAGATGGTTGAAAGATGCAGGTATCAAAGGAAAGCATATCACTTTCCATTGTGCTCGTCATTCTGCGGCAACAATATTGTATAGTGCAGGATTGCCATTGCAGACAATTCAGAAGCAACTCGGACACATCAAGGCGCAAACAACGGAGATTTACGCTAAGATGATGGAAGACGCTCAACATGAGGCAAGTAGTAAGATGGATGAACTTTTTAAGCATTGATGTTATGGCAAAAAGAGCAAAGAAAAGTGTAGTAAGTTCTGAATGGACTAAGCCAAACGATGAATTGCTCAATAGTCCTCACATGTGGACGGATATTGAGGATATTAGCGTTCCCGTTGATAATTCTACATTAAGTTCAATGGTAGAGAGCATTGAAAAAATAAAAGAAAAAGACCCGCTGTCTTCATGGCTGATGGAAAGTTCTATTAAATATATGGATAGACCATTGAAAGTTCTAAAAGCAGCAGCACCAAAGCACATAATAAAAGAAGTTAAATGTTGTTTTGATTGTGTTCTACATGGTGAGCAGGTGGCAGAACTGTTACCCATGCTCAATGAATTAGTTTTCGCTGTAGAACAAAACATAGACGATGTGGAGGCGTTGTTAAAATGTGAAAGAAAACGTGTACGGGTAAAGAATAACAGACATTTGGCTTATTTCCTGCATACTCTGGAAAAAGAAGAATTGATTTGTTTCGATTGGAACCAAGTAGCAGAAGACAACAAGGTTTTTGAATCTAAGAAAGGGACGGTGATAACTGCATCAAACTTGTCCTCATCGCTTAATCGTTTTGGTTTTTTAATCGATAAAGATAAAGATAGTGAACGTGTAATAGAGATAAAAAAGAAGATTGAAGATGCCGTTAAGAGTGCAAAAGGTTGATACCTTTTTGCACCTTTTTTTCTATCAACCCCATTTAAGTTTCTTCTGTTTGCTTTTATTGTACTTTTGCATCGGCAACGGACAAAAGTGCACACAAATCCAATGCCATAAATTTAATTTTAGAAAAAAGAATTATGGCAAAAGAAACAAAAGTGGAAACACCACAAAAAGCAGACAGATACGCAAAGTATCTGACCGCAAGACAAGCCGCTGATTACATTGGCGCAAGTATAAACTATCTCTACAAGTTGACAGCAGGACATAAATTGCCGTTCTACAATCCAATGGGGCGTAAGTTGCTGTTTAAACGCACAGAACTTGACGCATGGGTTGAGGCTGCAAGAGTGCCAACTGACGATGAATTGATTGGTAGGGTGCAGACCGAACAATTAAAGAAAGGAGTCTGTTATGATTGACACTGTTAAGTTAAGGTTGAATTATACGGAGTCACCAACATTCAATGTTGGTCAGTATTTAGACAATCCCAAAAGTAACATGAACACAGAAACTGGTGAGTTATGGGGGAGTGGTACACTTAGGAATATGCACGTGTTCTATAATGGCGGTGGTATAGCCGTTGAGGGTAGTATTGGAGGTTTTCTCTTCCCGAATAATTCACGCATACCAAAGAGACAAGACGTAGGGACTGCAATAGAGCAATTAAGTGATTTGCTCCATTTGCCAATGTCAAACGCTCAAGTAGTTCGTTTGGATTGTGGCTATCATTGGAATATGGAACGTCCAGCCAATCATTATTTCCCTCTGTTATGTGAAGCAACCTATTTTGAACGATTAAATCAAACGGCAACAACGTTGAAATATGCCAAAGGTGGAAAGAAAGAAACCAATGTGCTCATCTTCTACGATAAGGCAAAAGAGTGCAAGGATAAAGGGAAACCGCTGCTTGATGGCTTTGGCGAAAACGTGTTGCGGTATGAGTGTCGTTGGATGAGTAGAGTATCACGTCAGTTTGGAGTGGGGCAATTGTTAGCGTCAACTCTTACAGACAAAAACTTCTATTATTCGATGGTTCGTAAATGGGGCGACTTTTATGAGAGTATCAATAAGAGTTTTCGAGGCGATTATGTTATGCCATTAATGGGAAATGTACGTTTGGCAAACGACTTTATTTACAGCATATTGTTAAATCTCCAAGACGCAGGCGTTGTTATTGACATTGAAAAGACAATGAAAGATAGTAATGTCTTTGGAGAAAAGGGGTGGCAATATGATAGCCTACGACGGAGTATTATTAATCGTAGGGCAAAAGTTGAACAATATGCTTCTTGTGGCTTGACAGATGAACTTAATGATAAAGTTCGTTATGTTGTAAATAATTGCGAATAAATGCCTTCTGGCGGCTTTTCGTGGCATTGGTGGTAAATCTATCACTAATGCTGCGAAAACCGCTTAGAACGGCTTGTAATTGGATTAAAAGATATGACAAACAAAGAACATACACAACAGCAGGTTTTGGGATTGTCGTTTGCAATATTCGATAATAACATGAATAGCCTCATCAATGAAATAAACTACGCCATTAAGAAAAGCGAAACACCAGAGTGGAGAGAACAATTAGAACGTTCTCATATTTTGATGCAGGAGATTAAAGAAAGAGCGTCAGAAGCAATGATAGTGATAGATGAATATGAACGAAAACCATCAATAGTAGAAAAGTTCATCAATTGGTTGTGCGCCATATGGTATAAAGTCATTCACAATCAATGATGCAAATACCATATTGAGTAAATATTGCCAAGGTAGGTATATATACATATATGCGTGATATATTAATTAATACAATATAATTAATTATATATACTATAGAGGGGATGTTGTGGGAAATGTTAAAAATGAAGTCCAAAAGACAGTTATTTTGCAATAAACCATGATTTTTGAATTATTTTGTGTACTTTTGCACCTGCATCTTGGATGCAAACCATATTGCTCGATTGCCTTGTAAATCACCACCTCAAGTAAAAGAGCAAAATGCATATAGATGGAGCCAACCCCATAGGGCGTAGGCTTTTCCGTATTATATGCAGGTTTGTGGTGAACCGACAAGGCGTATGGAGTACCTGCGCCTTCTTTTTTTGAGTTGGTGCTGGATAAATGAAAGTATTAACTTAAAACTGTAAATAATGGAGAATATTCTAAGTATTTTGACCAAAGATGAAAAGGAGTTCATCAAGCATCATGGTATTTCCCCATCAGATTTTTACGACGGACGAGGTGAAATTATTAAGGTGTATCATGCGAAAGCTAAAGAGCGGGATTGTCGTTTCGTTATTGCCAATCCTTGTCCGTATGGTCACCGCCTAAAAGACCGTTCAGGACATTGTATAGTATGCAGACCTTTGGGAATTGCTATTAGAAAGAGAGAAAGCGACGCGGGGGTCGTTTATGTTGCCGTAAATGGCAAATATACAAAGGTCGGTATGATTGAGAATAACATTAAGGATGTTGGCAAAGCGATTGATAAAAGAGAATACCGATTGAATGACGAAGGTGGCTATGGTGGTCGTTCTGGTTGGACTACTGTGAAAACGTGGCAACTGGAAAAGAATGCAGGCAAAGTTGAACGGGAAGCCCAAAACATATTAGAAAACTATAAGGTCGAAAAAAACTACATTCATAGCGGTGAACTGCATAGCACAAAAGAACTTTTTGAATGTTCGATCCAAACAGCTGTTAATGCTGTGAAAAAAGCAATAGAATTATACAAGTAAAAATATGAGCCGACGGGCAACGGTCAATAATGCCTACCATAACAATGAAAAGGAAAATATTAGTATTGCTTAGTTTGTTCTCAATGGTATCGGTCATTGCACAAAATCCAATAAGCATTGAAAGAATAATCAATGACCTCGATTGGGAGAATTGTAGTGAGTCTGATGTAATTCTTACATTTAAAGACAATGTAGTGAAAAAAGATAAGGTTGATACTTGGGATGGTGGTGCGGTTTCATCGTTTATCTTGAAAAATGTCAAAGTTGGTGATAGTGTTTCAGATGCAAACATAATTGTAAGTAAATACAATAAGAAACTTCTGAAAATCGGAGGAATTACATTAAAAGACCTTGATTGGAGTAAGGGTGCAGATATGCTTTCGCGAGAGTTGGAAGACTATTTCTCTACCTTTTGGGGAAAAGAACATAAAAAGTCTATTGATTATGATGCCGATTTCTTAGATGAAAGTATTACATACACAAATATTAATTGTGAATGGGAGAACACGCGCCTTAATGAGAAATCGTGTAAAGGTTCTTTCTATTTAATGCATAGAGGAAAGATTGTAGTGATAGCAATAGAACCAAAATAATTAATTTTGAGCCGATGGGCAATGGCATATAAACGCCCAAATGAAAAATGAAAAAACTTTTGTTATTGATGATGGTAATCATGCCGTATTTGAATACAATGGCACAGAAAGACGCAGAAGGATATTGGGATATAACTCAAAAACAAGACAATGGAAGTACTTTGCGCTTTCTCCAGTCTCCTGAAAATCGCATAAAGAAAAAAGCGATAGTTGACAAGTATGATACGGATATTTTTGTTTCGTATTATAATATCTTAACTAAGGAAACTTCTCGAAAAGGTGCAAAAATACAATATAAAATTGCATTTGACATAGAAGACCATATTGATTTTGATGTTGTAAAAAACAATCGGTTGCTTATAAAACTTAAAAATGGTCAATTGATTACACTTAGAACAAATAAAGACTGTCCTGCGAGTTACATGTCAGATGGTAAATATCATGCTGTTGTTAGTTATGTAATTACGATGCAGCAACTAAATAGCATAATTAATGTGGGCGCAACCAAATTCAGAATAGAAACCCAGCTTAGAAATCTTGACGTAGAACCAGACTTTGATGTCGCAGGAGCTACTAAGGAATATAAGGCAGGATTATACGATAGGTTAAAGAATAAGAAAGACTCGTTTACTTCAGGTTTTTAATTCGTTTTTGATTTTTTTTTGCGGACTATTGTTGGTACCAAGCAAAAAGACAGCGATTCCCAAAGACTCCGTCCCCCTTTAATGAAAAGGCTCTGCATATCTTTCGATTGTAGAGCCTTAATTAATGAGCAAAGAAACAACCATTCTTTGATGCAAAGGTACAAAACATAGTAGAACTGACCAAGAAATAATTACATTTTGTAATGTGTATAGATAAGTGCAGAAAGATACTTAACTATACAAATTTACACCTTACTATAAGGAGATAATGCTGTCTTTCATGAGGTGTAGAATGGATGCCAAGTTAACAAATACTTTGTAAAATGCTTGTTTTTTCGGAAAAAAGTTGTATCTTTGCACCATGAAAAGGGCGTGAAAATGTGGTTATGAAGTACCTTTTTCCACACTTTTGCCACACACGCACCTTTCTCTGTATCAAAACGGCTTGATAATCAAGAGAAAACAACTAAATGGGGTTGACTGGATTTGACAGCGGGCTGAGATGGTACGTAAGCATGCGGAGTGACGGCTGTATACTCCATAATCCATTCGGTCGGAAAATTAATTGGCGAAAACAACTACGCTCTCGCTGCCTAATCGAAGTACAGTAGATTACTGGCTTTATTCTCTCACCAGGTGAGGGAACGAGACATCGCTCTTCTGGATGTTGTTCCGAATCAGGAAGGTATAGCGGTGCAGGGAAAATCGGAAATAGTCTCTTGGAAGCCTCGGCTGGGGGATGAAGTTTTAGAGGATAAGGGTACGGTTGGTGGTCCAGGTCTTGCCGTATCACGAAAATGAAGACTGGAATAAGCATGTAGAAAGCGTATGGTTTCCCTGTTTGGACCGGGGTTCGACTCCCCGCAGCTCCACTAACGTTCTGTAAGAAGGAATCTCACCCTCGTGGGGTTCTTTGACCTAAAGGTCAAAGCGACTTCGTCGATGACGACTCCCTCCAGCTCCACTAAATCTAAATAAAGAAAGGCTCCCGAAAGGAGCCTTTCTTTATTGTTCGATATCTGTCCAGTAGGGATAGGTCTTGTATTCGTCGGAAGGTGTCTTGTCGAGATATTCGGCAGCCTCCCATTTTGTGAGCGTCTTACCGTTGAGTTTACTATCGGTAATCTCACCGTCCAACTCCTGCATGGTGAAGCGTTCAATCACCTGACTGCCTTTGAGGACATAGAGTTTCGTCGTCTTGAAGTTACCATTCTCACTGGTAATCTTGATGCATCCCTTTCCATTCCCTTGGTAGAATGCAATTCCCGTTTTGTCATCTTCGATGGCAACCAACTGGGGTTTCCTGTCCTTGAAGGTGAAGATAGCACCATGTGTATCATCATTGGAACGCATCCATATCTCTTCGACATTGTCATTGTCCAGATAGAGGAACTGGTATTTGGTCAGGGTACCTTTCGAACTGTTGGAGAAGAGTTTACGCATTTGGGCGATGTCCTTCTTCCAAAGCGGTGTCTGCTCATCAATCATGCGATGATAGCACTCATACTGTGTCTGTGTGAGTTGACCGTCACGAACACGGAAGATACCAACCGTACTACTCTCTGGGGCACCATGCTCATAGCACAGTTCCAGTCCGTCAGGACCTTCGAAGGCTGCAGTGATGCCAGTAGGACAGTATTCACCACCATCATCAGCATTCCAAGTACAGCCTTCCGTTGTGTCATAGTAACCTAACTCTTCGAAGGCATAGACCTTGTCACCATCAACGATGATTTCCAGAGCCAATGCTTTCTTGTAGTCGTTATCCTTGTTCTTGGGAGCATTCTTATATTCTCCGCTGAACTGGATGAAGCCTTGTGTATACCGACCATCAATCTTCGAGCATATCAAAGAGCGACTTGCCTTCATGCCGTATTTCTCTTCCATCTGTTTGATAACAGCCTTAGGCATCGGCTTCTCGCTTTGCTGATACTCGATTTTCAGCAACTTGCGTGTTTTCAGGTAGTCCTGATGGGCAATGATGAAGAACTCGCCGTAGTCGTAGTCTTTCTTAGGAGCATCTTTCGGATTGACGAAGGCATACTTCAAACCAGGGGAAGGGATAGAGGGGCGACTGTGCAGTTCACCGTTATACATCACCTCTCCGTCGGGGTTCTTGAGCAGTTCACCGATGTATTTGATGTCCACCCACTTGTCTCCCACGAGCATCTTCGTATAGCCAGCGGCATTACGACGTGACATGTCCTGAAGCGACCAACTGGCAAACATCCCGTCGAAATAGTCGGCATTGTCCTTGTCCTTCTTCGGTTGCTCCACACCTGTCCAGTAGATGGTCTGCATATAGGTGGGATTCATATAATAGAGGAACATCGGCAGCGGTGTCGTGTCGTTCAGTTCTTCGACGATGCCCACAGAGTCGCTGACGGCTGTAGAATCAGCATCGTCCGCCTTGTTGGTCTTGTTGCCGCAGGCAGCCCATGTGAGGGCTACCAGGGCAAAAAGAAGGATTCTCTTCATCTCTTACGGGATTGATTAGTTTCTGTTGTGCAGTAACTCCTCTACGCGGTCGTTGATCTCCTTGGCGAGTTTCTTGTTTCTGGCACTGAGATTCGGCGTTGCCATGATATCGCCCACGAGAGAAGGAAGTTGCTGTTCCCAGAGCTCTCCGCTGTTCACGACATCGAGCAGGGTAGACATCATCTGGTTGACTTCCTCTTCAGAGACATCGTACTTCCACTTCTTGGCTTCCTCGATGGTCACCTTACGTGGACCCTTGTTACCCTCGCAGGTCACAGGGATGACGGTTACCTCAGGATGCTGTTTCTGCAACCACTCGATCTTTCCCTTGTTGTCTTCGAACGACTGCATCAGATAGTCGATGGTGCAGAAGCGGTTGGTGTTCTTACCACGATTGATAGAGTTGGTATAGCAGGTGAGGATGTCGTTATAAACGAGCATCACTGTGATTTTGTCAAGACCCTTAGCCTTGGCACGCTGGATGACATTCTCCAGACGGGATGTACCACCAGAGAGGGCTGCATCGTAGACCAAACCCTCGCCTTTCAGGTTCAACTGACGGGCAGCCGTACTCTTACCACTGCCAGGAGCACCTGTAATAATGGTCATGGTGTTCTTGCCGTTTCTTGCTGCACGGTCGAGCATCACGGTATAGAGAGAGTCAACGACCATCTTCTCAGCCTCACGGTATTCAGTGATGTTACCACCATAGTAGCCGATAGGCTGGAATACCTGACGGAACTCATCGGGATCGAGTTTATTGCCGGCAGTAGCCAGATACTTGTCAATCAAGAGTCCCATACGGGGCTTAGCCCATTCTGTGGCAGCACCGCTAAGCAGGGTTGGCTGAGGAGCCTCGATGGTATAGCGTGAAGGATACTTGTTGATACGATTGTGACGACGGATATCCATCAGTTTCTCCTCGAAGAAGTAACTGTCGCCAGGCATCTGATAACGGGCATTACCGTTGGGATCTGGCTTGAACAGCATCTCCGACATCTCACCCTTGTCGACGAAAGTCACCCAACCACGTGGGGAGAGGTGATACTCATTGTCGCCGAGAACGGCATTCACCAGACAGTTGGTGTCCCACATGCGCTGACCCGTATCACAGGTATAGTTCGTATAAACCGCCTTGATGGGGTTCCAGTCTGTATAAGAAAGGTCTGCTACGACATCCTGTGGCAGGTAGTTCATCTTATCACCGATGTTACTGGGCGACATGATGAGGTCAACCTTCTCAGGCAGTTTGCTGTAGAAGACTGCCGACTGCTTGGAGGCAGCACGCATGTTATAACCGCTGAGGCTATCACCAGCCTCGAAACGACCAGACTGGATATAGACAGCCTTTACCTTCTGCTTGAAGAGGTCCAGACCGCTGAGGTTAGAGTACTCGTCAGCACCCGACTCAAAGAGTTGGGAAAGGGTAGTGGCAAAGCCGATGGCAACGATAACGATAGAGTTGTCCTCTGCCTTGCTGAGCAGTTTACGATAGAGTTTATAGCCGTCGGGCAGTTTATTGACATCCAGTGAACGCTTGAAGAGGGGGTTGCCCTGTGCGTCCTTCAGGTCACAGATACCATTATAGGGGATGAAGCAACGAGGGTTCTTCACACCGTTGCGCTCCAGTCCTACAGGGATATCAGGATGTCCGTAATAGGTGTTGAAGATGTCGACAACGCCGGCATTCTTCTCGCCTTCACGGTCTACAACAATACCCTTCAGATCTACGAGACCATCATCAATATAGTGATGGAGCATCATCAGCGCAAACAGGTCGTCCGTAGAACTACCGAAATCGGAGTCGAGGATCATCTGGATGGGCTGAACCTTCTGTTGTTTCTGATGCTGACAGTCAGCGTGCTTTCCCTGACATTCAGCATGCTGTGCCTGTATACCAGAGGCACACAGGCACAGCATCATAGATAATATAAATTGTCTCATACTTATGCTTCTATGTTGTCATTAGAAGTAATCGGTGCAGCGGGCTCTGCGGGAGCAGCAGGAGCAGTGGCAGGTGCAGGCTGTTGTGTCTTTTCCTTAGCCTTGGCTGCCAGTTCCTTCAGTTTCTCCTTACCCTTGAAGGCGAATACCCATACGAGGAAGCCAGCAATGACGAGTAGGGTGATACCCAGTACTGGACGATAGAATATCCATGCGATGGCAATCACGATGAGTGACCATACCACACCAATCACGGTGCAAACAATACCTATGCCGAAGCCCATGATGCTGGCGAGGAACGGAACGACCTTGAGAATCATGCTCAGGAAGCCGAAGATCATCTTCAGAGAAGAGATGACGAGCATGATGCCGACGATACGCAATATCCATGTCAATGTGCTGTTGGCATCCTCAGCGTCCTCGATAATCTCATCACCGGTCTTCTTACCCATGACGAGGGTCTGGAAGCGCTTACCGTTCTTAGCCTTGAAAGCCTTGAAACTGTCACCGTCAACAACAGCCATCACTGTTACCTTGGCAGGAACAATCTTCTCGAAGGTTACGCGAACATCACCCACCTGTGGTGAGCCAGGAACACGACCGAAGTAGAGCACGTTACCAGCCTGGTGAACATATTGCAGGTCCTTCTTGTTCTGAGCATTCTCCATCGCCTTGTTGATGCTGTCGTTCACAGCCTGCAGAGAGTCGGCTACTGCCTTGGCAGAGTCGGAAAGGACTACATTTTGCTGTGGCTGAGCAGGCTGCTGTGGCTGCTGAGTCTTTGTCTGCACGCCATAGAAACGCTCATAGGCGGTCTGTGTGCTCTTGTCGAACTGAGCCAACAGGTTCTCGTTGATAGCCAAATCGAAAGCCTCGCTGGAAGAGATGCTGTGGATGAGTCCCTCAGGCAGTTTATAGGCACCGAAGGTCACGTTCTCAGCCCATTGGTCAGCATCCTCAACGGTGGTCAGCACCGTATTCTTGTTCTGATAGGCAGGATCCTTGAACTGACTTGACTGTACGGGGCTTGATACCCACTGCTGTGAGTAGGTATAGGTAGTCGTCGTCACTTCCTTACCGCCGAGTTTATCCTCGCTCTTGCTCTCAGCATGCTCTACCCACTGGTAGTACTCTACTTTACGCTTCAGGGCAATGATACCCTTCTCGCCGACACCAAACTGAGCGTCACCCAGTGAGTCTTGCGTTGTTGCCATAGCAGTACCACATACCAGTTCGCCATCCAAAGCGGCGTCCTTCTTGTCAGGGTTAGGCATCTCGACCCAGGCACCTCCTGCCTCTTCGAGCATCTTTGCAGTTTTCACGGCACGTCCCTCGTTCCACCACAGCAGTGCTGTAGCGGCACAGAACAGGATGAAACCGGTACCAATACTCTTGAACGAGTTCCCTACACGGGTCCCGTAACCAGTTGTTGTTGTCTCTGTGTAAGCCATAATAATTTTAGTTTATAATAATTAATGTTTAAGATTCTGTTCTCTGACTTTCGATTTTCGGTTGCAAAGTTACAACATTTTTTGTTATATTTATTGTTTTTTTCTACCAAATTATTGTTTAAATCTTCCAAAATGCTTTTTTATAGTAATATTTGCCTTCTAAAGTTAGGCGGCACTTATCTATGAGAAAGGTGCCGCCTATCGCATCGATACCCCGCAGCAAACGGGTCGATAGGTGCCGCCTATCTCATAGAAAAGTGGCGGGTTTCTGTATAATTTTATTGTAAAAACGCCATTTAATGTCACTAATGTCACTTTAATGTCACTCGCAATTGCCTAATTATCAAATAGTTTTGCAATGTGACGTTGGTGACATTGATTTTAAACTTTTCAGTGCGCGCATATGTGCGCGCGTATATAATAATGTGATACGGAACAAAAGAACGCTACTTTCATATAGTCCCAGACCCTGGGACATTTTATCCCAAGCCTTGGGACAAATAAAATTCTTCCTGTTTTGTGTCTTTTCAACACTTAAACGGCTATAACTCTTATATTTATGTGCGATAGCACCATATTATATATAGAAGGTATAGGTTTATTGCAATTTTTATTCAAAAAACTTGGAACTTTCAAAAAGATTCTATATATTTGCAACATCGCTTGTTAGCCCTTTGGGGTTGAAATCTGGGGCGTATGGGCATAGAACAATAGTTTGCATATAAATAACTAAAGACGATAAAGCTTATGAAACACAATCGTTACCTATTAGGCTTCGCTCTGCTGATAGCAGGAGCATTACCCGCATTCTCGCAAGTTTCGAACGACAACGAGGATGGAGTGAATAAGGTGGATCAGCGAGTAAAGAATAAAGGCTTTGTTCCTGGTCAAGTATTAGTGAAGTTCAAGGAAGCCTCGCCTGTAAATGTTCGCAGGGCAGGCAGCAGGTTCCAGTCAGTCGATAAAAGCAATGTCGATGCTGTACTACAAAAGTTTGGTGTAGAGACGATGGAGAAAGTATTACCCAATGAGAATCCGAAACGAACATTACGTAGGGCAAGTGCATATAACGGACTGACCATCCAAGAACGTGACCTCAGCCAACTCTATTTGGTGGAGACGGACGCAGAGCATGCCTCACAGACGCAACAACTTGTGAAGCGACTGCAAGCATTAGATGAGGTGGAGTTTGCTGAGCCTAACTACAAGGTCTATTTGATGGACACTCACATTGCCGACAGCTACAGTGGTAATCCGATGGTCAACCAGCAATGGTATCTGGACAACTATGGCGTAAAGCAACTTTGGAACAAACCTATCGTTAATAGCCAACGTCCAGTCATTGCTATTCTGGATACTGGTGTCGATTTGACTCATCCCGATCTTAGTCCGAATCTTTGGACGAATACTGCCGAGGCAGAGGGTGAGAGTGACTATGACAATGACGGCAACGGCTTTGCTGGCGATGTGCATGGTTGGGACTTTGTGAACAATACTGGTAATGTCCGTGACAACAATATGCACGGCACTCATGTGGCAGGAATTGCTGCTGCCGCCAATAACAGCATCGGTATCGTTGGAGCCAATCCGAAAGCATTGATTATGCCCATTACAGTGATGCAGAGCGATGGTACTGGCGACGTGGCAACTATCATTAAAGGGATTGACTATGCCGTGGCAAACGGAGCAACGGTTCTTAATCTTTCATTAGGCACATATTCCAATTCTCGAGCCTTGCGTCAATCATTGGAGAATGCTTACCAATCGGCAGTCATTGTGGCTGCGGCTGGAAATGAGGGTTTAGCCATTTATAAAAGTTGTGGAGTCCCGTACTCTCCTTCTTTTCCTGCTGCCTATTCGTTTGTATTAGGTGTTATGGCGACAGGTCAAGATGGAAACTGGGCAAGTTTCACCAACTATGATTGTGATGGTCCTAACTATTCATTCGTTTCATCTCCCAATGATCCTGATGGTTTTAGCTATGAGTTACAAGCACCTGGTGTCAATATACTCAGCACCATTCCTGGAGGTAAATACAAAGCCCTTAATGGCACATCGATGGCTACTCCTTTGGTGGCAGGTGCCATTTCTGCCCTGAAGATGGTGAAACAATACGATACACAGGAAATCCTGTGGGGGGACCTGACCCATACCAGTAACATTCTTGGAGCATACAACCTTACGTCACGGCCAGCTGACTTGGAAATGGTCAGGATGCAAATCAAAGAGCGCAAGGAACTGGCTGATGAGACGGAGGAGGACTACAGCGGTGACGGAGAGGTTGATGCTGGTGAAACGGTAAATATCTATCCCGTACTCCGCACCACATGGGGAGCCGCCAAAAATATCAAGATGCACTTAGAGATAGGTGAGAACGAAGACCCCAGCGTCGTGCAAATTCTTTCCGGTACCGTCAGTTTCGGTGCCAACCTCTCTTCATACGGCAAGGGTGTCAGCCTCAATCCTTTGCAAATCAAGGTTCCGAGTGGCATTGCCGACGGACGCCATATCCGTTTGAAGTTTGTGGCAACCTGTGATGGCCTGAGCAACGCATACGAAAAGGAGTTTGTTTTGATTGCTACAAATATGGTAAAACTTAGTGGGCTTATCACAGAGAATCGCACGCTCACTGCAGACCATGTGTATTATGTCAATGAGAACCTTGCCATACCAGAAGGCCTTACATTGACCATAGAACCGGGTACACGATTAGAATTTGCTGAAGGCATGGGCTTGGCGTCCAGTGGAAAACTGATTGCTAATGGCACACCACAAAAGCCGATTGTCTTTACAGGACATAAAGGTGCTTTATGGGCTGGTGTATGGTCGCATGAGTCAACGGGACGACATGAGAATCAAACTATATATAGTAATGATGCCAACACCCTGTTTACCTTGTTGCCAACGGTTGAGACACCCAATGTTTTCAATCCTAACGTTTTTGACAAGTATTTCTATACTAATACAGGAGGAGTAATACAGTTTTGGCTACATAATTATACAGGTTCTATAGATTTTGACATGACTTCTAATCAGGGCGCACTGACGGATCCCAACTTCTTGACCCCTGCCATTCTTAGGATGCGAGATGACATCATTGCTTATGCCAATCAATACCCATCTTCACCGACAGAACAAGAACCATTATTTACATGTACTCAAGGTGCCATGACAATCAATTGGTACATTTGTGATAATCCACGCGATACGATTTCGTATTGTAGAATAGAAGGTTGTGAACTCAATGGCCTTAGTAATGCATTTCAGCCCTATATGAAAGATTGTGTCTTTACTAGAGGATATTGTTACAATATTTCTGGATTGTTTGCTCAGATGAATGGCTCTCGATTATTGCTGACTGATACTTATGTTGATAATTATTCTTGGCATGATAGTAATGATAAAAACAATCTCTATCCATATTCCAATCTTGTAAATAATATATTTGGGGGGGCTGGTTATTATGCTCTTGATGATGTTATGAGATATAGTAATCTTGCTAATACTAACTATATGAATAATTACTATGTTTATTCTAAGCCTGGTAATAAATATACAGGAAAGGCTTATGCTTTAGGATTCAATACCAGTAAGCCCGAATTAGACCATGCGGACAAACCGTCATATTTAGGTACCAGCCGTGAAGACATTATCCGCCCCTATATTTTCGAAATAGGCAATGCCATTGAGACTTATGGCCGGATTGATTTGAGCAATATGCCTACAACTCCATATCCTGAAGCTCATGGTATCGTATGGAAAGTGTGTGTAAACGGCAAGGATGCACAGGACGAGTATGAGAACCTGGCTCCGTTAGGTGTTGGCAAGCACAAGTTCCAAGTGTACTTCAACCGTCCGATGAACAAGGCAAAGGCTCCGCAGATTTCGTTTGGAGTTCGTGACCCATGGACACAGAACGTGGTGGCAGAGGATGCTTCGTGGAATGCTGCCGGCACCATCTACACAGCCTATGTAACGATAACGGGAAAGACGAAGAGCGATGGTGTGAACCGCATCTATGTACAGGGAGCAGAGGACAACGAGTTTTTCGAGTGTCCATACGAGAAGACCCGTTTCAATATTCAGATCAATGCCGCAGGAAGCATGGCAACAGGCTTTATGGGTACGGCAGGCTTGGGTAAGGTCACGCTGAATTGGGACAATAGTCACAACGACTTCGACGACGCGATGGGCTTCAACGTTTATCGCTACCATGAATATGAAAAGCTAATGCCTGTCTATGACGAATATGGAAACGAAGTCTATGAGACAGACGCTAATAATAATTACATCTATGATGAATATGGCTTCCTGATTCCCAAGCAGGAGATGCGTACCGTTACCGACACCGTCTGCCTCAACACCGAGATACTCGACATTGAGGCAACGGAGTACATCGACTACGATGTAGTACCGGGTACTACCTACCATTATTACTATAAGGTATTAAATACCGACCTGCAAGAATATGATGTTTCGAACGTCGTTGCCGTGACTCCGAAGACGGCATCATTGGGCGATGCCAACGGTTCTGGTGCAGTGGATGTTGCCGATGTCATCACGACAGTGAACTTCGCCGCAGGCATGGAGCCGAAGCCGTTCATCTTTGAGGCAGCCGACATGAACAAGGACAATATGATAGACATCCTCGACGTGGTAGGCATTATCAGGAAGATACTGCCCTCGTCCTCCAGGGAGATGACGGTAGAGAGTGTCGCCACCTATACGATAGAGGACGGCGTGGTCTATGTGGACTCGCCTGTTGACCTGGCTGGCGTTCAGGTGCAGTTGGCATTGGATGGAAGAAGTAAGAAGGAAGATGTAAGAAGTACTGAGGACCTGAATGGATTCGAGCAGGCTTCTGCATGGTTGACGGATAATGACTATCTCTTCCTTGCGTATAACATGAACGGCAAGACGCTCAGTGCTGGTAAGCATGCCTTGCTGAGGATCGGTGATGCCGAGATTGCCTCTATCCGCCTGAGTGATGCTGCAGGTCATAATGTCTTAGTAGAACAAAGTAATCCCACAAGCATTGAGCAGAGCATCACAGATGCTTCTACGAATAAGGGTATCTATAATATCCACGGACAGCGCGTAGCTGCCAGTGCCAGTCAGTTGGAGCAACTGCCGAAGGGCGTATATATCGTTGACGGTAAAAAGGTCATCAAATGGAAGTAAGCGAAGAATTAAAGAATTGAAAAATTAAAGAATTGAAGAATTGAAAGAATGAGGCGTTTAATCTATTTGCTTTTTTACCTTCTTACCTTTACAGCGGTGGGAGCGAGGGCTGCTAACGTCGTCACTGTATCGACAGCCGAAGGTGCTCCCGATACGGAGGTGACGGTGAATGTCAGCCTGCAGAACACCAGTACAGTGTCTTCCCTGCAGGTAAGCATCCCGTTGGATGAGAACCTGACGTTGGTGGAAGGCTCAGGGCAGTTGGGCAGCCGCTGTGGCAGCCACTCGCTGACGGTGGGCGTGAAGGACGGTGTGCTGAACGTGTTCGTCTATTCTGTCTCGATGGCGGCTATCAGTGGCAGCAGCGGCACGGTGGCTTCTTTCAAGCTGAAACTGGGCAGCCAGCCTGCAACGATCACGCTGGCACCCTCCAAGACAGTACTGACCAATACCAGTGGCAACACGGTAGCATCGTCAGCCAACGGCGGCAAGGTGACCATCCGCTGCGCCAAGGCGCAGTACAGTACAATGGAGGTGGACTTCGGTGCCGTGCCTATCAAGAGTACTTATACGGAAACGGTGACGGTGACGAACGCGGGTAATGCCGACTTGACGATAACGGGTCTGCAGTTCTCCGACGTCAATGTGTTCTCAAGTACTACCAGTCTGCCACTGACTGTCAGCGCAGGAGCGTCGAAGACACTGAACGTAACCTATAAGCCTGTGGAGCGTGGCAGCATCAGCAAGTCGCTGAAGGTGGTATGTAACAGCGTGTCGAAACTAAATACCATCGCACTGAAGGCACAGCCCTTTGCCGTCAACGAACTGCATGTGCAGGATGCGTCAGGCGTCAGTGACGAGGAGGTGACGGTGCGCATGACGATGAACAACATGGATGCCGTCAGCGGCTATCAGGTGGAGTTCACGCTGCCTGAGCAGTTGGAGTATGTCGATGGCAGCTTTGCATTGTCAAGCCGCAAGCAGGACCATGTGAGCGTGGTATCACTCAGCGGCAACGTGCTGTACATCATCGTCTACTCTGGAAACGACAAGCCACTGACAGGCAACGACGGCGAGATAGGTTCCTTCAAAGTGAAGCTGGTGGGACGCAATGGGGTAGAACTGACTCCGACCAAGGCTGTTCTCTCAGCCACTATCAACAAGAAGGTGGATGATGTCACCTCTGCCGTCTATGGAGGACAGATATCTATCAACAGTCCCCAGATTAGTACGGATGACGTGCTGGACTTCGGTGCCGTGCCTGTAACACAGACTTGCGAGAAGCAGTTCACCATCAGCAACTATGGTTCTGCTCCGCTGACCGTCAGCCGCATCGTTTTCAATAACGAGAATATGTCAGTCAAGGGAACATTACCGATGACGATATCCGCAGGTTCGAGCAAGAACATCACCGTGGTGTATGGAAGCACGGAACAGAAGTCTTTTGCAGCCAAGATGCAGGTATACAGCAACGACCCCGACCTGCGACTGCGGGAGGTGAACGTTACCGGCAGCCGCTTCGCACCGGATTACCTGTCGGTCAGGACCAAGAATGTTGCCCCGAAAGAGAACCTGACAATAGACATCTCGTTGGATACCTATGATGCCGTCAAGGGCATGCAGTTCGACGTGTCATACCCTGGACAGTACTATGGGACCTTTGACAACAACTATACGTTGGAGCCGAGGGCAACGAGCATGACCGTAACGATACGTCAGACAGATGCGAATACGCTCAAGGTCTTCTGCTATTTCCTGTCCGGTGGAAGTATTGCTGCCGGTAAGGGAAAGGTCATGAGCCTGCTGTTGAAGCCCAAGGCTGAGGTGCCATTGGGTGAATATAATGTCTCGGTAACGGATATCAAGCTGAGTACCGATGAAATGGAGAACAAATATGCAGGAACGGATATACAGAAGAACTTCATGGTAAGGCTCCCTATCAAAATGGGTGATGCCGACGGTGACGGAACAGTTGATGTGAACGATGTCACGTCTACCATCAACTACATCCTGAATAAGCCTGTGGCAACTTTTATCTTCGAAGCCGCCGATATGGATGAGGATGAAAAGATAGACGTTAACGACGTTCAGGCCATCATCTACAAGGCGTTGGGTAAGTAATAGACAAGAGACTATCTTATATATAAAAAGAGCAGTTCTCATATAAGGGAACTGCTCTTTTTTGATTGTATTATATATTGTAATACAGAATCTGTCTTTTACTTCACTTTGAAGGTATCGAACGATTTCTTGACCTCCTCGCTCTGCTCGTAGGCATAGGTTGCGGCACGCAGGATAACCACCTTGCCAGGCTCTACGTTGGAGTTAGCAATGAAATAGGTGTTACCGGCGTCGCTCACAAAACTCCACATTTTCTGACCGTTGATCTCCACATCACCCTTGTCCTCTTTGATGTTGTCGAGCGTGAACTTATGATTGTCCTTCTTCACTTCGTCAAGTGAACCTTCCGTCACATCGACGCGTACAGGGAAGTTGCGCTGATATTTTCCATCTTTGAAGGTCTTCAGGGATGCCGACATCGTATCGTCTTTGTTCCATTTTAGTTCGATACCACACTTTCCCTCCTCTGCATAGACGGTCATGGCATAATACTTGCCGTCAATCTTCAATGGCTCAAACAACAAGTCGGGATACTCCTTCTTGATGGGATCTGTCTCTTCGGCGGCTGTCTCGGTCTGCTCTTCGGCTACTGCTGTAGAGTCCTGACCTTCTGCGTTCTGTGCACTCTTATTACCACATGATACCATCACGGCAGCTACTGCTGCGATGGCAAAACTAAATAAAACTTTTTTCATAACCTAATAATATTACTTTAATCTTTAACCTATAATCTATAACCTATAACCTATAACCTTTATATTAATAGAATCCGAAGAAATAGAAGATGGCTACGTGGCGCAGGTTCGTCATGTTCTTTGCCTTACCTACGATGCTGCCACCTTTGCGGATGTCACCGTTTGCCTCTACCTTGCCGACGATGCTACCCTTGATGCGGATATTGCCGTTGTCCTCAATACGACCGATGATGGTACCGGCACGCAGTACGTCACCATTGGGACGCAAAGTGCCGACATTGCTACCACCAACGTAAATACTACCGTTAGAACGAATCTGCCCCTTGTTAGAACCGCCTACGAACACTGTGCCGTCTGTGCGTAACTTACCCACGATGCTACCGCCTTTATAGAGAACTGTCTCACCATTTGATGAACTGCTACTGGGCTTGGTAACGGTCGTACGTGTCATCGTATATCCACTAAGGGGATTATCCTTTTCCTTGCGCAACTCACGCAGTTTGTCGGTCTTATAGAGTACACCATAGACGCAGAAAGCCAGAATCTTGGGATCCATTGGTTCACTGGTACGGGCGATGGCACTATTGAAGAGACGTACATTGCCTGTCTCATTGATCTCACCCAACTCTTCACCGTCCCACATGACGATACCGTTGGACTTCACTTCCATGTTATAGACATTGCCAGAGGAAACCATATTGCCCTTGATTTCACCTTTCTGATTACCATCATCGCCCATGATAGCACCGTCATCCTTAAAGGTATAGGTGATGGGTTTACCCTCACGAGGACCATCCTTATGCTTGGTAACGAGTTCATACTGCTTGCGACTAGGATAGTAGGTACCACACAGGATATTGTCGTTGCCATACCAAACAGAGATGCCATCTTCGTTATTAGTTACTTCATTATTTACTTGTTTATTGACTTCTCCCTTGACAGCATCCTCAACTTTGTCAACAGCGTTATCGATTGCTTTGTCAACTGCATTGTCGACTTTACTTTCCACTTTTGATTTTGCCGACCATTTGGCTCTGTTCACAATGTTACCAAACTGTGCAGAAGCCGTTGTCTGAACTCCAAAAGCAATGACCAATGCGGTCAGGGACTTAATGATAAATTGATTCTGTTTCATTGTTTTTAATAATTAATGTTTATAATGTTTCTGAGATTTGATGTTAGTCTTTCATTTTACTCATGTAATCTTTTACTTTTTGCTCTACGATTTCGTTGAGCCGTTTATCTACCTGTTGTCCCAACATACATTCCATATCCAATAAATACTCCACATAATGTTGGGCGTATTCCTTGGCTGCTTTTTGGTAGTTGGTCTTGATCATGACAGATAACGTTTGTTGTTTCCGGGTGCAAAGGTATAGCGAAAACAACAAACGATCGTTATCATTTCGTCAAGTTATCTTATCATTTTATGTAATTTGCCTTTTTTTTCTCCAAATATTGCGTGGGAGTGAGTCCAAAAGTCTTCTTAAAGGCACGGGTGAAGTTGGGTGTGTCGTTATAGGCACAAAGGGTACCTATCTCTGAAATAGTCATTTCGGGATGGTTGTCAAGCAAGTGACGGGCACGTCGCATACGAATTGTTTGGATGAACGACTGGGGTGTCTCATCAGTGAGTGCTGTGATGCGCTGACGGAACTGGAAGAGACTCATATTCAGACGTTCTGCTACATGGTTGGCATCAATCTGTCCGGTATGAATCAATTCGTTGATGATGTTTACCGTCTTTTCGATGAAGTCGCTATCAGCGGTATTTAGTTCCGTGGTGTCTTCCTTGGTACTAGTGGCAATAGCATTGTCGTATTGCTCGTTAAGGATATCGTATTTCTCACGCAGTTCACGAATATTCTTACATAGTTCGGCATTGATACGTAGTTGTTTCTGATGGCGAATACGCATGAGAAGCCAGATGACGATGGCAAGCATCAGCGCAAAGACTGCAGCAACCATTGCCCAGAACTTGGCTTGGCGCTGTTCGTGGTTCTCAATCTGAAGCCAATCATTGCCGAACTCGGCATTATAACGGGCTAACTTCTCTGCCGAAACATTATTATATATAGAGTCTTTGAGGTCGTTGAAGCGGTCAAACTGGTGTTTCGCTTCATCGGGGTTACTCTTCCAAAGCGATTCATAGAGCCCTCTTCGTGCATGTACTTCATTATAAGGGTCACCTAATTGCATGAAGATATCAGCGGCTTCCTGATAGTAAGGGACAGCCTCTGCCTCTCGTTGTTGGGACAGCAATGCCATACCCATCTTGTTGCAGGCAATACCTAACGACTGACGGTCTTCCGTCTTGCGAAGGAAAGGAATGACTTCTTTCAAGGTCTTCTCTGCTTCCTGATAGTTGTGCAGACCAATCAGGATGGAGGCTTTCTGGGCAAGACGTACCATCGCACGAGGCTCATTGCCTGCCTGCTTGTCTATCTCATAGGCTTTCTCGATATAAGGTAAAGCCTTCTGGTCATCGCCTAACGTATGGTAAACCTCTGATGCCATCGCCTGTAAGACCGCCATGCGGGCAGGATTGTTGGCTTTCTTCGCCATCTCAATGCCTTTCAGTACATACTGTTCTGCCTCTTTTGCCTGATGAGCACCCATGTAGATGGCTGCCAATGTATTGAGTGAAGAACTCATGATATCGGGGTCGCCCGTCTTCTCATCCAGCACATAACACTCTTTAGCATATTTCGCTGCCTCGTCATAGTCGGACAATCGGATATGGATGATAGCCAGCAGGTTGAGACAGTCTGCTTCCATTTCCGTACCCTTACACAAGGGTAGGGCTTCTTTGGCAAGTCGGGCGGCTTCTTTGTAGTCTTGCTTGGCATAGGCTGCATCGGCAGATTCATACAACTGTTCTGCCTGATTATCTGCCATGACAGTGGTCGCTGTCATCAGGCACCATAGTATGATATAGAGTGTCTTTCTCATTTTTTCTTGGATATATTTTTATGTCAGTGGGTTATGATGCCAGTCGGCTTAGCAATTCCTGTAACACGAGCCAGATATCGTCCACTGTTTTCAGTTCTACGCGTTCACTGGTGGAGTGGGGCTCCACGATGCGAGGACCAATACAGGCAATCTCGATACCTGGGAACTTCTGAACGAAGAAACCTGCCTCTAAGACGAAATGCATAGCCACCAAACGAGGACGCCATCCTAACAAGTCATGAAAGACGTCGGAGGTCAGTTTCAGGAAGTCTGACTGTTGGTTCTCTTGCCAGGCAGGGGCTTCCATCACGGTGGTGGATGTTCCTCCGCAGGCAGTGAATACCTCCTTGATCTCGTCAGCAAGTGCTTTCATATCGGCATCGATGAAACTACGGGTATGGGTGGTGACCAAGAGTTGATTCTCTTCCATCAGGATACGTCCTACGTTATTGGACGTCTCTACGGTGTCCTGCATTGTCTCACTCATCTTCACCACACCCTGTGGTATCTGTTCCAGACAACTCATCAGCGCCTCGAAAGCCTCTTTGTTGATGACGGTAGGCTGGGCTTCGCATTTGGTGATGGTGCAATGAATACCACTATCGGTCGTACCATACTCCTCCTTGATCCATTCATTCATCATCTCTTCTTGAGCCTTCACAAACTCAGAAGCCTCTCCAGAGGGTACACAGACAATGATCTCCGCAGAGGAGGCAATGGAAGCATTGGCTTCTCCTACTTTCAGCGAGGCTACGTCGAAGTCATACTCATTATAGATGGCAGCCAGAATCGCCCACGTCAAGACAACAGCACTGGCTCTACCTTTGTTGATATCAACTCCTGAATGACCACCCAATCCGCCATCTATCGTGATGCGATACCAACGGTGCTTTCCGCCTGGAGCAGGGAGTTGTTTCATGGGGATACGGTGTTCCTGCAGGAAAGCACCTGCCGCTCCTGTGGTGATGGTGTCATAATCCTCGGAGTCGAGGTTGATAACCTTACGCCCCTTGATGAAGTCCTTGGCAAGATTCGAGGCTCCTGACATACCGTCTTCCTCATTGGTGGTGGTCATCACTTCTATAGGACCATGAATGATACGGTCGTCCTCCAAGACGGCAAGTGCCATCGAGAGACCGATACCATTGTCTGCACCTAAAGAGGTGCCTTTTGCCATCATCCAACCATTCTCTGTATAGGCATCAATAGGGGTATTGAGCGGATCGTTCATACCCACACAGACCATATCCATGTGATTGAGCAACACGATGGGTTCTGCTCCTTCATATCCTGGTGTCGCAGCCTTGCGAATCACTACACAATTCTGTGCGTCACGTCGATACTCCAGATGGAGTCGTTCTGCGAACTGGCACAGGTAGTCGGCGATACGCTCCTCATGATGAGAGGGACGTGGAATTGCGTTCAGTTCCTTGAAGATGCTGAATACTCTTTCGGATGTGATATGATTATTCATTGTCATGCAAATCTATTTTTCATGCAAAGGTAATTAATTTTTTTGGATTACCAAATTTCTTCTCTTAAAGTGTTGGTGTTTCAAAAATAATACTTATCTTTGTGCCCAAAGGAGAGAAGACTATGGAAAAACTGTTTTACGAATTGATACAGGTCTCTACGGGACAGATTGATTGTCTGAGTCGTGGACCCGAACCTGAGGAATGGCAGGAATTGTATGAGATGGCTCGTCAGCAACATCTGGTGGGTATCTGCTATCGCGGTGTACAACTCTTGTTTGAGTTTGGCTTGAGAGCCCCTCAAGACTTAGCCATCGACTGGATGTCGGAAGCAGAAATCATAGAGGAACGTAACGACTTGTTGGAGAAGAGATGGGCGAAAGTGCAGCAGCGACTGATGCGAAGAAGTTATAAGTCGAGTGTGCTGGCAGGTCCAGGGACTATTAATGACTATGGAGAGACGCTACAGTCTCTGCGCCAGTTGGATGGTATTGATATCTTGGTCAATGTCAGTCTGGAAGATCTCAAGGCATTTGTGATACGGGTAGGACAACAGGAAGCAGCGCATGACGCTCAACAGGTATTCCTTCGTGTATGGGAGGATACAGAGATTCGTCTCCACTATCAATTGGATATGGGTAAGAATCCCATGAAAAACAGGGCTGTCCGTCAATGGTATGATAATAACCGTCGGTTATTCTTTGTCAAAGAAGGAGAGGGTGTAAGACTCTCACCAGAGGCAGGAGTTATCTATCATCTGGTGCACCTCTATTGGCGGTTTATGTATAAGGGTATCTCGTTGCGAGACCTGTTGGATTGTTTCTTTGCCTTTAAGAGAACGGTAGGTCAGTCTTCAGAAATCGACTATGAGAAAGTCTTGAAGAGTTTTGGTATGCTTCACTTCTCACAGGGTATCATGTGGATTATGCAGGAAGTCTTTGGATTGGAAAAAGAGGCTAAAATCATAGCGTCTCTGGAAATCAAAGGCGCTATGATTCTGAAAGAGGTGATGAGCGGGAAGTATCATTTCTTCCATCTCATCCTCAAATACCCGGTTGAAATGCTTCTCTCGCTTTTGTAAGATGCTCTATCAAACGATCACACCAAGCGTCAAACTCTGCGTCCTCTTCTTGTAATTCGGGGTGGGCGAGGATATATTCAACACAACGGCGTACTCCCTCGTCGAAACGAGTGGTGGCTTGGAAGCCGGGCACTGCCCGTTTGAGTTTCGTACAGTCGAAGACCACAGTGACCGCTTTGTCACCCAGCAGATTTCCTGTGAAGTCATATTCTTTGGGAGCTACGACTGCCAAGAAATCCGAAGACACGTAGAATGGTTTGAGTTCTACCCCCAGAGTGTTTGCCACACATTGGTAGATCTGGTTCCAGGTCAGTGACTCATCACTCATAATCTGGAAGGCTTCCCCAATAGCTTTCGGATTACCCAACAGACCAATAAAACCTTTGGCGAAATCCTCGTTCCAAGTGAGTGTCCATAGAGAACTGCCATCCCCATGAATGATGACGGGTTTTCCCTCCATCATGCGCTTCAGTACTTGCCATGAGCCTTTCAGTCCATGAACACTCAGGGGTACGGAACGTTCACAATAGGTATGCGAGGGACGGATAATCGTCACAGGGAAACCGTTCTCACGATACTCGCGCATCAGCAGTTCCTCACAGGCAATCTTATTACGGGAATACTCCCAATAGGGATTGGCGAGGCTTGTACCCTCCGTGATGACATGATTAGCAGCAGGCTTGTTATATGCAGATGCGGACGAGATATAGACATACTGACGGGTACGTCCCTTGAAGAGTCGGATATCCCGTTCCACCTGTGAAGGAAGGAAACCGATAAACTCACATACGGCATCGAACTGCACATCGCCTATCTGACGCAGCACTTCAGTCTCATTGTCAATATCCACAATGATTTGTTTCACATTGGCAGGCACTTCGTTCTTACGTGTTCCGCGATTGAGCAACCACAATTCGTTATTACTCTCAGAAAGTTGTCTGGTGATGGCACTACTGATCGTACCTGTACCACCGATCATTAATATCTTCATCCTCTTGCCATTTTATAGATTGCTTCCATATCCTCTGCCTTGAGCACCTTCAGACAACCACAGGTAGAGGTGTAGTCGCGACTGCACTTACGCGTCATCTCTTTGATTTCCTCGTCAGTGATATCTTTACCGATGAGTTCCTTGATGTTGATAGGCATACCGATGGCATGATAGAAACGCTCCATCGCCTCAATACCTTTCAGGGCAGTACCTTCTGGATCAGTGAAGTCATTAGGTACACCCATCACATTAACAGCAAAGCGAACGAAACGACGCAGGTTCTCATGCATCACATAACGTGCCCAACTGGGCCACATGGCAGCAAGACCTGCACCATGCGTCACATCGAACATACCACTGAGTTCATGCTCTAATTGGTGCGTCGCCCAGTCATCGGCAACACCACAGCCTGTCAGACCGTTATGCATCAAACTACCGCCCCACATGATCTGGGCACGATAACGATAGTCCTCGGGGTTCTTCAGTACGGCAAATACCGCATCCTTGATATTCCGAAGCATCGCTTCAGCGATATCAGTAGTGAAGTCCATATCGTCATCCTTCGTGAAATAGCGCTCCATTGTGTGCATCATCATATCCGTCACACCTGCAGCCGTTTGATAAGGAGGCAATGTAAAGGTACGTTTGGGATTCATGATGGCGAACTTTGGACGCGACATATTGTTAGAATAGCCCAGTTTCACATCACCTTCCTCGTTCGTGATGACACTTGACTCACTCATCTCACTGCCAGCAGCAGGGATAGTCAGCACTGAAGCAAGGGGTAACATCGTCTCCGGTTCTGCCTTCCCCAGATAGAAGTCCCATACGTTTCCCTCGTAAGGAACACCGTATGCAATGCATTTCGAAGAGTCGATGACACTACCGCCACCCACGGCAAGGATAAAATCCACACCCTCTTGGCGGCATAACTCGATGCCCTTTTGAGCGAGCGACAGACGAGGATTAGGCACTACACCCCCTAATGTGATGTAATTGATTCCGCCTTCTTTCAACAGACCGCATATCTTATCCAATAGTCCTGAGCGTACGGCACTCTGTCCACCATAGTGTACCAGCACTTTCGTACCACCATATTTCTTCACGAGAAGAGCCACCTGCTCCTCACTATTTTCTCCGAATACCACCTCTGTCGGTGCGTAGTAATTAAAATCCTTCATAACTGATTGTTTTATTCATTCATTCATCTTTTATCTATTAACTTCAAAAGTTTACACTGATACCGCCCATGAAGGTGGCACGAGGCATAGGATATCCGAGGTTAATCTCGTATTTCTGTGCCAATAGGTTTTCACCACGTGCCCAGATACTGAGTACTTTTGTGACAGCATACGTCACAGAAGCATCCATGAGCAAGAAACTTTCCTTGGTCTCTGGGTCACCCACTGCAGTATAGAGGTCTTTGATATACTGTAATCCGAGGGTAGCGAACCATCTTCCTTGATGATAGTTCACACCCAGGAACGACTTCGATACAGGGGCAGCCACAATCTTGTTCTTCACGTGCAGGAAGGATGTATTGGCTGTCATACTGAAGTATTGATTAATGAGATATTTTGCTTCTATCTCGAAACCATAGTTCTCAATCTCTCCTGTATTTACATTGCGCGGCTTACCATCTATTGGCATCGTCTGAATCATATTGTCTCCTTTGAGATAAAAGAGATTGATGCCATAGGTAAAGTCACTAAGACGATGACGCCATGACAATTCGTAGTTCCACAAGCGCTCAGGTTTCAAATCGGTGTTTGAGGGAGGATAGAGGTACATCTCACGCATGGTGGGGTTACGGAATCCCTTGCTGACCATTGCCTTGATCTCACCTGTGCTGACAGGACGTACTACAATACCGAATTGCGGTACCCATTCTGTTCCTGTGATAGAATGATGATCCAGTCGAACACCTGCATCTACAGTGAGCCACGACAACAGGTCCTGACGGAAGTCTACATATCCTGCTATCTCATTGCGATAGGACTCACCACTCTGCTTGTTGGGTGTTTCAAGTTCCTCATCCGTCTCCTTTGAGGTATAATATGCCTTACCGTAGATGTGCTGATAATCAATACCGACAGTGAGACGGTTGCCTTCAAACAACTGGGCACTCTGATACCATGAGATACCCATCAGTGCATCCTTCGAACGGAAATAACGAGCCGTAGGCTTTTCTGGATCGGCTGTACCATCGTCAATCTTATGACGACCGAAATTCGTATAGAAACTCAGAGCACCACTGGTCTTACCATAGTGATTTTCCAGTGCAGCACTGACGACACCACGTGTAATCCATTGGTCAGCCTCATACATCGGTTTGCTCTCAGCACCAGGATAACTGGCATTGAAGTGGGTGATATTGGCATCCACATAGGCATTCCAATGGGCATTGAAGTCGTAGCCTAACTTGATATAACCGCCATACTGTTCGAAGCCCATTCTGGGACGATGATTATCCGTACGCCCGTATTGTGCAGAGACCGTGGAAGAGAACTTGCCACTGCGAAGTTGATTGGATGCATCAGCCTGTATGGTGCCCCAACTGCCTATGCCGAGGTTGATGTTTGTCGTGACAAAGTCGCGACCTACAGGCTGTCTGGTGACGATATTCAGTACACCACCCATGGCATTGGAACCATAGAGCACAGAGGCAGGACCACGAAGCACTTCCACCCGTTCTGCCATCAGTGTCTGGTAACTATCACTGATAGGGTGTCCATAGATACCTTGATACTGTGGATGACCGTCGATGAGGACCATCAACTGTCCTGCACCACCAGAGATACCACGCAGGTTGATACCACCTGCTGCACCTGTGGAAACACCATAACCCATCATCGAACGCGATGTGACGAAGAGTCCTGGTACCTGTTGCATGGCCGTTGGGAGTACATTCGTCTGGTGCTGTTCTGTCAGTGTCTCACGCCCAATCACTGATACTGTCATCGGTAGGTGACGCACATCAGTAGCATTGCGTGTACCTGTTACTACTACCTCTTGTAAATAAAGAGAGTCATTTTCTGTGATGGTGGCAGCTTGAGTATTCAACGCTACCCCACAGAGAATCAATAGCCATTGTTTTCTCATATCATATATTATTTATTACCATCTGCGACGATTGTTATTATTTCTGTTATTATTGTCACGATTGCCCCATTTCTTGTCGTAGCGACCTTCTGTGTCTATCTTACCGCCAAACATATTCAGACGGAAGCGTACGTGGAGCATCACGTAGGAGTTGACACTGTTATACTGGGTATCGGTACGTCCTGTGGCATTGACCCAACGTTCGTAGTTGCTCTGTTGTCTGAGCAGGTCGTAGAAGTTAAGAGCCACGATGAGCGATTTGTTTTTGAGGAAAGGTTTGGAGATCTGACCGTTCCAGATGAACTCGTTCGTATTCATCGATGCATCGTTATAGCCTCGTCTGCTGCGTTCGTGCATGTTCATACTGACCTCGAAGTCATAAGGCAGTCGTACGAGGAACTGTCCACCGTAATTAAACTGCCACGTATCAAGGTTGGCATTGGGTTGTAATTCGTTACGTGAGTGCTGGTAGTTCAACTGTCCGTCGAGCGTAATCTCTAGCCAGTCATTGCGATAACCTGCTGTCAATCGCTGGTTGAGATTTGTGGTACGCGTCGTGTTCTTTGCTGCATCAGCCTGTTGCTGTGCCACATAACTGACAAAGTTATTGTAGCGGATACGGGTATCCGTACCGACATTCCAATGGGCTGTTGAGTCGAGGGCGGTATTGAAGGTGAATCCACCATTCACATTCCAGTTACCATTGATATTCTCAGGACGTGAGATACTTCCACCCGTATCGGAGTCATAGCGCACCATATTAGAAATACTATTACGGATATGTCGGTAGTTCAAATACGCTACGATGCTGCGCTTATAACGAACGATATAGGTGTTGAAATACGCATTGAGCGAATTGGTGAACTGTGGTTTCAATCCAGGATTACCCTTTGTAATATAGAGGGGATTGGAATCGTCTGTAATATCCAGCAACTGTGTCATCTCCGGCTGACGGGTATCACCACGATAATGCAACCAGAAGTTACTCTGGTCATTGAACTTATAATGGAAGTCGAACGTCGGTGTCAGATTGGTGACATTACGGATGGTATCAACATAGACACCTCGATAGTCCTGAATGAAATTGGAATGTTGAGGCTGTACGAGGAAACCGACATTGAAATCATATTTCTCTACGCGGTGACGCAGGGTAAGGCGCAGGTTATGCGTGTAATTCTTATATTCGGAATAGCGACTCAGATTCCTGTCGAGGTAGGTGTCCATCTCGTCATAGACAGGTGAGAGCCATGGATCCCAGTCGCGGTAGGCAGGTACGATACCAGAGAAGATATTCTCTGGCAAGTGACTGAAGTCGTAAGTCAGTCGGTCACTCTTGTTCTGACTGTAGCGTAACTCGTAATTAAACTGCAAGTGAGCACCCTTCCAGAGCGGTTCACTATAGGTAGTGCTGAGCACATAACCACTGTTATCCGAAGGTGTCGTGTTATAACGGGCTGTATAGTAGGTCGAGTCCTGTCCTGCCTGATCCTTCACCTTGTAGAGATGTACCTCGTTATTCGATACATTCTCGTTCTGACTCTTTCCTATGTTAGTCTCTAAGCGGACGACGATATTCCTTCCACGGGGATTCAAACGGCGATAGAACTGAAGCATCGCCCAGGCATTTTTATTCTCTCCATAGGTGAGACTTGTGTTCAGATTGTGGTTGATGAAATAAGGAGCCAAAGAACTCGATGGGTCATACGGTTCCAATGGGTCGGATACATAGAGATAGGGGTCGTCATTGAACGTCGCGGAGATAGAGTTCGTCGTACCGTCGTTGGTGCCATAACTGCCATTGGCACGCAACAAGACATTCGTCAAAGAGTCGGGTTTCCACTCTACGCGGATATTTCCCCACCAGTTGTTGCTTCGGGTATCGTTGGATGACGAACTGTTCGAGAAGGTACGTGCCGTCTCACTATAGAAGTTCTGCACAGCTGTCTGTGTCACGTTGTCTCCGTCGCGATGGTTCCAACGGACACTGGCATCCACCTTCAGTTTATCTCCGTCGTCGTAGTTTAGGTTGGTACCTAACATCTTTCGGGCATTCAGTCCTCGGCGATTCCACCAACCTGCGTTCTCCTCTTTGTTATTGAAGTTACCTAACAGGACAAAGCGTACCTTATCCGTGAAGATACTTCCCATACCACGTGAGGCATAGCGATGCTCCGTACCGCCTGCCAAGTCGAGGTTGGTCATAAAGCCGTGGTTCATACCTTTCTTGATGGAGAAGTCGAGCACTGTCTCTTTCTCACCGTCCTCAATACCTGTGATACGGGCTTGGTCGCTCTGTTGGTCATAGAACTTCAGGTTTTGGATGATATTCACAGGAATATTCTTCAGGGCAGTCTCTACGTCTCCCAACATAAACTCCTTACCGTCAAGCAGGATTTTCTTCACTTCTTTGCCGTTGATGGTGATATTACCATCCTCATCGACTTCCGCACCAGGAATGCGCTTAATGAGTTCTTCGATGGGGGAACCTTCTGGGGTGCGGAATGCCTCGGGATTATAGACAATGGTATCTTTTCTAACGATGACCTGTGCGGCGCGTCCTGTGACGACGGCTTCTTGAAGCATAAAACTCTCGGATTCCATCAATAGATTACCTAAATCCTGATTCTCGTTGCGACGTAGGGTTACTTCGCGATCGATGGTTTGAAATCCTATCGACGATATTCTGAGTCGGTAAGTACCGCTACGGGGAGCCTCGACATAGAAATTTCCTCTGTTGTCACTCACCGTTCCTCCGACAAAGATACTGTCTGTGGCAGTAAACAACTGGATGGTAGCCTGTATCATCGGCTCTTTTAAGTCGGCATCCAGCAGTTGTCCGCGTATCGTCAGTTTTCTGTCTTCAGGCTCTGGTTGTGCGTAGATACCAGAGATGGCGAGTATCCAGAATACGAATAAAATAGCTGTTTTTCGTGTCATAATGAGTTAAATCTTTTGTTTATTGTGTGGGTAATGTGATACAAAAACGGGTTCCAGGGTGATATGTATTGTCTAATTTGAGGTCGCCACCTAACAAGTGAACTGTATGACGACTCAGGAAGAGACCGAGACCGATGCCCTCTGTGAACGAATCGAGTTTGGTAAACTGTGTGAAGATACGGTCTTGGTCTGCAGGGTCAATACCTGGTCCAGTGTCACTGACCGTAAACAGGATCGTGTCAGTATCCATCAGTCGGCATCCAAGAGTAATCGTTCCCTCAACGGTAAATTTATTGGCGTTGTCAAGCAATTCCTCAAGAATAGACAACAATGCCTGACGGTCTGTATGAATGGTAAAGGTGTCGTCTACACTGGTTTCAATAGCGATACTGACCGTGTCAGGATGACGGAGGGTGACAGACGATACCGCTTCTTGACATAGTTCATGACAGGGGAACGTCGTACGCTTTGTGATATACTGACTATTGCTATTGGAAGAGGCTATCAGCATGCGGGTGATGCGAGTGATTGCCTTGGCACTGGATTTCATGCGGGAAGTGATGTCCATCAACTCATCCTCGGGAATATTATTGAAGATTTCCGAGAATACCTGTGTGAAGCCATTGATGATATTGAGCGGTGTACGTATCTGATGAGCCATGTCCTGCATAAAGGCGGTCTTCCGCTTATCTGCCTCATGAACCAGTTGGTTGGCCTGAATGAGTTCTTGATTGTGTTGTTCCATCTCAGCGTTGATCTGTTGTATCTCACTGACGTTCTTTGCCAGTGACTGCTGCATGAGGATAAAACTATTTTGTAGTTGACCGATGGTGTCCTGACGGTGACTGTGAGGTAAGGGCTCGTCAAAATGTCCGTCGGCAATGTGTTGAGCCTGTTGTGCGAGTTGGTTCACTGGGATGACTGCACTTCGAATCGTCTGATAACAGAAGAAAAGTAACAGTAATAATCCTACGGCACTGATGCCCCATACTGCATAGATAAGGTTGTTATACTCACTGAAGATATCGCTGGCAGGACATACGATGGCAATACTGCCTCCAGTTCGTTTCAGTGGTTGATAGAACACATAGGCATCCTGACCGTCAACAACCAGTTCTTGGAAACCGGTATAACCCGCCAACATGGCTTCGCCGAGGGGTACAACAGCCTGCCTTGCCTGTGGGTCTGGGTCTGAGAAGATAGATGCCTTGACCAGTTTAGTCGTGTCAGGATGTACGATATAACTACCATCGTGCCCCAACACGATAGCCGATGAGTGGGGGTAGGGTTGCACAGCCGTTACTGTCTGTGACAACCATTTCAATCCTAAGTCGGTACACAAGACGCCAATGGGTTCTTCATCCTCATTGAACAGCGGTTTGGTGTAAGAGAAATTATATTCGTGGGAAGTGAGTTCCCCCTCTACATTATCTATATATGGTTCCAACCAGCATGCCTTCCGCTGTTCCATGGAGACTTTATACCACACCAGTTCGCTATAGTCGATATCCTCTACCACCGAAATGATGGAATCACCCTGCCTGAGTGAGTAGGCAGAGAAGAAACGCCCATATTGCGGGAAATAGCCTGGTTTCATGGAGATGGTGAAGCCGAGCACTTCTGGATGCTCTTCCAACATCTGACGGGTGTATGCCAACAGAGAGTCAGGATGTACATGATGACGCACCTTATTTTCCATATCAGAAGTAATCTTCTCTGTCTTGTCTAAAATGCTGGTGACGCGGAGTACTGTACTATCCAATGTCATGGTGGCATGATTGATAGCATTCTTCTGTACGTATTGTCTCGTATGATAGAAAGAGATACTGAACGATACCGCAAAGACCATCGTCACGATGAGTAGGATCAGTAGACCCAACCGCAGCGTGAGGTGTCGTTGTATGTAGTCGATCAGGTGTTTCATGGTCAGATGGTATCAGGGTTATAGTGTGTACGTTGCGACTCATCCTGCTGGGATACGTCCAGCATTTGGTTTAGTAGTCTTGTGACGATGTCCGTCTCTGTCAGCATTTGTACTTGGATCTTCACCATTTCCGTTTTAGAGAGATGCTGATAGTTGTCGCAGAGTGTATTGGTCAACGAAGAAATGGTCTTGACGGTTTGAACCATCTGATCTGTCATATTACTGAGGAATTTTGCCTTCACGCCGTCGGCTTCCTGTGCCTGTTTGTAGGCTTCTTGCAGTTCTGCGTTCTGTCGAGTGAGCGTTTCCTGTTTTTGGTTCATCTCTGAGAGATAGTCCGACAGGGAACGTTGCATGGCGGCAATACTGTTTTGCAGTTGACCGATTTCGTCTTTCTGTCCACTGTCAGGTATCGTCTCTTCGAGATCTCCGTCCGTGATGCGTTGGGCAGAGGTTGCCAACAGACTCAACGGATGTAGGTGATGGGCAATCACATACCAGCAGACAGCCACCAGTACGATGAAACTGATGATGGCAACGGGCAGTGTGAAGAAAGGCAAATGGTAGTACTCTGTGCAGAAATAGATTCCTGTGAAAATGACCGCAGCAGCCCCTGCTACCCAGAGAGCCATCTGGGTAGACAAGGAACGGCGGATATATGAGAGTAGAACCATTGTGGGCGTGTTGTTATTTTTCGTTGTTGACTATATTCTTAAAGGCAGAGCCGAAGATGATATACTGTGTGTTACCGGCAATCGTGCCCTCGTTCTGTCCCCAGAGGAAAGGCCAGTCATCGAAGTTCTCGAAGTGGTCGGGTTTGCGGAACAGCAGTCCTGGAGCCACATTACCTGGGATGAACGAGAAGTCGGCGCGGTTGTTGCCATAGAACACCTGTTTCGGACGGGCAGCACCTACGACGGCTACAAACGAGTAGTTATGGTAGGGATGACAGCCATAGAGCCAGTTGGCTACGCGATAGATCTCATCCTTGCTGACGATGTCAGGGAAGTAGATATGGGCGTAGTTGACGGTGATGCCGAAGTTCAGTACGGCATTCACACCTGCCCAGTTACCGAGTCCGATGGGTACACCATAGGGATTCTGTGTATCGAAACTCTTGATATATTCGGCATATTGCTGGACAGCAGGGCGCAGTTGCTGTTTATAAGCCTCATCCTTCATCGGAATAGAGTCGAGCATCGTTTGTAGGTTACGTGCCACATTCCGATAGTTTCCCTCACCAGTGCCTGTGAGCCAGTCAAAATCGGCGTCAGCCTGTGCATCACGACGATGTGGGCTTCGTTTGAGTAACTGTTCCGCCTCTTTACGCAGGCGGTCTGCCTGTGTCTGTGCCCTGTTGGCGAGATCATCGTTATAGCCTCGAAGTACACGAGCAGCAGAGGTGAAGATACCGGCTGCCTGTATGTCAAGTCTTGGATTACGGGTAGTGAATGCCCACATATCATCGGGCGTACCGCTACGCTTACCGTCGGCACTTATCTCATAAGGTTTCAGACTTGGGTCGTAATGCAATCCGTCTGTAATGGAAGCGGCATCACCGAGGTGATGATAGTTGTCGAGGATGGAGTTGGAGAGTGTCTGCGACATGTGGCCGATCTGTTCTGCCTGTGCCACAAGGTTCAGCACACCATGTTCGATAAACTGCAGGATATCGGGTACACCGTCAGGACGGTGCAGTTCGACATAACGCTGCTTCTGACTTACGAAGGTCTCGTCACGCTGTGGGTGGAAGAGTTCCCAAGCACGGATGAGGTTCTGTACGACGTTAATATTCGAACTCGTCTCAATGTCGAAATCGCCTGCATCGAAGAATCCGCCTATGTTCAAACCAGGGATGAGTTCCAGCGGCTTGTATCTCGTATCGGTAGTCTTGCCCTGACTATGCAGGTCGAAGTGGTCACTCTCGGGTGCCTGCAGATAACCTTCTTTAAAGGGCTCTCCGTGCCACGTGCGATAACCTTCCGTCACGTACATGTGGTTCATGTGGATAGGTACCCACACGTCTGTCGTCGCATCTGTGATCTTATCATAGACATGCTCATCAATGAGGAAATCATTGGTCTTCGTCTTACCATACTGGATGTAATAGACACCAGGTTGTTTGACGGAACTGAAGTCGAACTTCACATAATTATATTTAAAGTAAGGTCCCCAGGGTGTGACTTTTCCTTGAAAAGCCTCGGTCACCGAACCATCCTCATTGATGCGTAGCAGACTGGCAGAACCAGTCTGAACGGGGTCGTTCTTGTCGAGT
This sequence comes from Prevotella sp., assembly GCA_045225255.1. GTDB lineage: Bacteria > Bacteroidota > Bacteroidia > Bacteroidales > Bacteroidaceae > Prevotella. The sequence continues at coordinate 234,953 of JBGVBD010000152.1, forward strand.
TCGATAACAGCCACCTTGGGTTGCTCGGGGATGTAGCCTACCTGTGAGAAACCGATGTTTGGTTCACGAATCCAACCAGGGATGGCGTGAGGCTCTACCATCCAAGTGATGACCTTGCCTATCTTTCCCTTGGGTAATACGCTACGCAACACGAACCAACCGTTCTGCGCCAGCATACGTCCGTCGTAGAGTTTCAGTTCTGCATCGTCACTACTGATCTTGATCATCCGTTCAGGATTGTCTGTTGACATGATGATCTGATGACCTGTCTCAATGGGCAACGGGTCAACGAAGCGGTCGGTACCTCTGTCGTCGTAAGTCTTAAAGCCTTTGAACTGACGGGGCTTCTCGCTGTTAGGACGGGTAATCGTCTGACTGGTGGCATAACGGGGCAGACGACCTAAGCGTCCGTCCATCATGAACGTCTTTAGCCAGTATTGCGAAGGCAGAAACTCGATGTTAAAGCCTGCATCGCCTGCTAACTTCTCAGGTACGGGCTTGTCGAGATAGACGGCAATCTCTACCGCCTTGCCTTTGGCAGTGACCACGATTCGACTGTCGAAGTCATAGTCATCGTAGCGCAAGGCAACCTCGATACTACCGTTCTCACGGTTCACCTTCCTGCTTGTCATCTTCGGCACGAGGTCCCATTGTTCAGGCGTGTTGTTCAGTCGGACGGCACCGCCTTGTACTGTTCTCACACCATGATGGATAATCTCAATACCCGAGTTCTTCTCGTCGTTGAAGCCACCATTAAAACTGTTGCTAAACACCAGTACGTTGACACCCTGACGCTCGAAATACTCGAGGTCGTTCAGTTGTAGGTCCTGCGCCTTGCTGACAGTTGTTGACAGCAAGAGCATCAGGAGTAATAGTTTCTTTTTCTTAGTCATTATGATAGTTTTTGTGTTAAGTAATCTTTTTGGTTGTCTCACGAAGTTCCAGTCGTGCCTTTACTACGACATGTTTCACGCTGTCATCACCATTGATTTGGTCGTTCAGCAGTTTGAACGCTTTGCCGCCGATATCGCGCAGGTTCTGTTTGACAAACGTGATTCTGGGTGTCATAATGTCTGATACCCAGTCGCTCATATAACCTACCAATGCTACGTCCTCAGGAATGCGCAGACCTCTGCTGTTGATGGCTTTGAAGGCTGCATTGGCAAGCAGACCGTGTGCTGCGATGATGGCATCGGGTGGTTCTGGCAGGTCGAGCAAGTCCATCATGTCCATGAGTCCTGAGTTAAAACTGGTATTATGACATCTCACCAATTCCTTGCGGATGGGAATCCTGCGTTCGCGAAGGGCTTCCAGATAACCGTGCTTACGGTCGGCTGTCTGTTTCATACGATTTGCACCCCCTAAAAAGGCTATCCTCTTGGCACCACAGTCAATCAGGTAGTGGGTTACCTGACGTACGGAATCGGTATCGTTGATGACCACCGTTGAAAGGTTGACATCGGCTATACGGTCGAAGATAACGATGGGAACGTTGCGCTCTTTCACGCGAAACAGATGACTGTAGTCTGTTGTATCTTGTGCGAGACAGACAACGATACCTGCCACATGCATACTCATCATGTGTTCTACACATTCCACCTCGTTCTCATACTTATCATCCGAGTCGGTGATGATGCACATATATCCCTCCTTCTTTGCCTCTGCCTCAAGGCGCTTCACGATATGCGCGAAATGGTTGAACGAAACATCGGGCACTACGACACCTATCGTGCGTGTCGTGTCATAGCGCAGACTCAAAGCAAATGGGTTAGGGGAGTAGCCCTGTTCTTTGGCTAATTCCTCAATCTTCTGCTTCAACTCAGGACCTACGCCCTCTACACCTCTCAGTGCCCGAGAGACGGTAGAGACGTTTACGCCCAGTTTCTTTGCGATGTCACGTTGTGAGATTCTTTTCATCCTTCCATCGATATTGATTAGATTTGCCATACAAAATTACACGGTTTTACTCATACATTTGCGCAACACTTCTGAGAAATTATACGCAACGCGTTGCGCAAATTATGCGCATAATCGTCCGTTGAGGCATTCGAATATTACTTGTTGCAAAGATAGTAATAAATATTGAAAAGACAGTTCGAAAACGGGTTTTCGTGAGGAAATTAAACAAATTTAGTCTAATGTAAGCACCACATATAATAAAAAGAAATGATTTCTTAGTAAAATTTACTACCTTTGCCCCACAAATCTATAGGACGATGGAACAAAAGTTCAGTAATAACAGTATAGACCTCGAGATGCTGCGGGAGTTCTGTATGCGGGAGGGCGAGGCTGTCACTTACCGTAAGGGTGACCAGTTGGAGCGTGAGGGAGACCCGGCGCGGTGGCTCGCCTTCGTGGAGAGCGGTTGCTTCAAGTACGTGACACACGGCATCAGTGACGACAGGGAACATATCACATGGTTTTCCTTCGAAGGCGAGTTTGTAGTTGACTACCCCACATACCTCTATGCCCGTCCTGCAAGGACCAACATCGTGGCGATGATGCCCAGCCGCGTGATTAGGGTTACAGGTGAACAGATGGAGCAGTACTTCGACCAGAGCAAGGAGACGATGAAGTTACGTGCCATCGTTGCCGAGCATATCCTCGACCAGTTCCATTTACGCTATCTCGACCTTCATCGTACTACAGCCCGCGAGCGTTACGACTTGCTTATGCAACGTTGCCCAGGCATTGTGGAGCATCTCGACTTGCAGGACATTGCCTCGTTCCTCAACGTCCATCCTAATACCATCAGTAAGATACGCCGCGACATTACTTTTGAGAGTCGAAAATAGTCAAAAACGGTAAAAACTCTCAACCTAAGTTGAGACTTTCACCCTCGGCATCCGATTTTCGGGTTCGCCGAGGGCTTTTTCGTATGACTTTTTGTAACTTCGCAGCGTATGAGAAAGATGATGATAGCCGCTATAGTCTGCATATTATTGTTGGCATGCGGAAAGAATGGAACGTCTGACAGGTTCAGTCAGGCATGGGAAGTGATTGAACAACAGCCGGACTCAGCGAAAGCTCTGTTGGCTGATATGGACGTGCCATCTCTCTCGGAAGGAGAACAGGCGGAGTACGGTCTGCTGATGACGATGGTAGATATCAAGACACGTCATGAGCAGATTAAAAACGATTCGATGATCACAGCAACCGTCAATTATTACGACCAGCATGGCGACAAGTGGCACAAGGCGATGGCCTATCATTATCGGGGTGTTGTGAAATACGCTCTGAAGAATGTCCCCGAGGCTATTAAAGACCTGAAGAGGGCTGAGACGCTGGCAGAGACATTGGACGACGAGCTGCTGCGGAACAAGATATACGAGCGACTGGCATATTGCAACTACAAGAACAATAATTTCCCATTGGTACTGAAATACTCTATGAAACTGTTGGAAAGCAGTAAGAAAATGAATGATAGTATGATGGTGGCACGTAGTTATACGATGGTGGCATCGGGCTTTGCCAATATGGAGGAAATGGATAGCGCACGCATCTATATACTGAACAGTTTGGACTGGATAGACGCCGTGGACTCGTTGACACAAAATGAGATATTATGTAATGTTGCTGCGATGTACCAAGAGACGGGAGAAGTGGAGAAGGCTGAGCAATTTTTGACAGACTGGGTGCTCAACCACGCTAATGGGTTTGGTTATATCACCTTGGCACGCATTCGTCAAAAACAAGGGAAATATGAAGAGGCTGTCACACATGCAAAGAAGTCCTTAGGGTGTATGGACCAAAAGAATTATATACATTCATTAGAATTATTGGCAGAACTCTATAGCCAGATGGGGGACAGTAGTCAGGCATACGCCATGCAACGAAGAAGCAAGGAGTTTACTGATTCATTGGAACGTGCCAACAGGACGGCAGAGATAGCTATGTGGCAAATGAAGTTCGACGAGCAACAACGTGAAAACAGGTATCTCCGTAGGACCAATTGGTGGTTGGGAATCATCATCTTATTGGTCTTGATTTCAATAACAGCTTGGTGGTGGAATCGCAAGAGAATGCGCCATCTCCGTTTCCGTCTCGACGAGAACATCCGTCAGATCACCCAGTATCAGAAAGAGATAGACCGTCTGGAGCAGAGTGGCGAGGCTCACATGTTGGAGATTTCGCAACTCAAGGAACAGATTACCCAGCGCCGTGAACGCATATCCACCAAGTTACTAACGGGAGCCCATCTTTTCAACAAGATTAAAGACAGGCATTCCCTTGCCGGCATTTCGGCAAATGATCAGCAGAGTCTGGTCGATTACTTCGCCCAACTACGACCCAAGCGCTGGCAGGAATGGGAAAACCAGTACAAAGACCTCAGCACAGCCCAGTATATCTTCCTGATTCTGCAAGACGATCTCCGCTACGACGACGAAACTATTGCCACAATTCTCGACCTGAAACGTCCTTCCGTGCGCAGCATGCGCTCTCGAATCAAAGGAAAAATGTCATAAGTCCCGTTCCTCTCAGCGACTTTTTTCTTGGTTCATTTTTATTTATCCTTCTTATTATCAGCGTTTTATCCTGAGAATCGTTGCAACACCCCCGTTGGCGATTTCCCTCAGATTTCTTTGCTCAATTCAGAAACTCAGAATAACTTTGCGAATAGTTTTAAAGAATAATAAGGTATATAATGAACAAGAAAACCATCATCACATTACTCGCCCTCATCGCTATATTGACGGTGCTGCCGTTAGGGGCGAGAGCCCAGACGAAGGCCGACTCACTGCGTGCCGACAGTATTTACAAGTCAATGGAACTACAAGGCGTGGAGATAGTCAAACAGAAGTCGCTCGTGAAGTCGGATATCGACAAGATTACCTACGACATTGAGAACGATCCCGACTCGAAGTCAAACACGGTGATAGAGATGTTGCGTAAGGTGCCGATGGTAACGGTGGATGGTGAGGACAATATCCAGGTAAACGGCTCCAGTTCGTTTAAAATATATGTGAACAACAAGCCCAACCAAATGATGTCGAACAATCCAAAGGAAGTGCTGAAGAGCATGCCTGCCACCAGCATCAAAAAGATTGAGGTCATCACCAACCCTGGTCCGAAATATGATGCTGAGGGTGTAGGGGGTATCCTGAACATCATCACCTACGGACAACGCATCGAAGGCTATACCGCCACCTTTAGCGGGAATGTCAGCAACCGTAGTGCCGGCGGCAGCACATACGCCACCGTCAAAAGCGGTAAGCTGATGGTGAGTGGGCGTTTAAGTTACAACTACTACAACTCTCCGCGCAGTTACTCTGGCAGTAGCCGGAAGACCATCGGCACCATCACTGATTCATCATCTGACCTTGAAAGCGAAAGCACATCCAAGGGACACGGACACTCACTGTTCGGCTCCTTCGAGGCAAGTTACGAGATTGACACCCTCCGACTGCTCACCGCCTCGTTCGACCTCTATGGCGGAGGTAACAAGAGCAACGGTGACGTCACAACCCTAGCCACATCTCCCCTAACGCAGACACCGCTTTACAGATATGCCACCACTAACCATTCCAAGAGCAACTACGGCTACATCGACGGGGGTATCGACTATCAGCGCAGTTTCTCCGTTCCAGAACGTCTGCTGACACTGTCGTATAAAATAGAGAATGAGCCCGACAAGAGCGAATCCAATACCGACTACCTGGACATGCAGGCTGCCGACGGTTGGGAGAACTTCCTGCAGCGCCTGAAGAATCAATACAACGACGGCAGCGAGCATACAACGGAACATACCTTCCAAATAGACTATACCACGCCCTTCGCCAAGATCCACACCCTGGAGACGGGCTTGAAGTATATCCTGCGCAACAACTCCTCGGAGAATGATCGCTATGAGGAAGATATCTTCGACCAAGATCACTCGTCGCATTATAAGCATCGCAACGACATCTTCGCCGCCTATCTGGGTTACGGTTTGAAATTGAAAAAACTATCTGGACGCTTAGGTCTGCGATATGAGCATACCTTGCAGGATGTGGAGTACAAACTGGGGCGTGGCGATGACTTTAAGAAGCACTTCAACGACTTTGTACCTTCTGCCAGCATCGGCTACAAACTGACGCAGACATCGAACCTGCGACTGGGTTACGATATGCGTATCTACCGTCCGGGCATCTGGTATCTCAATCCCTATCTCGACGACTCTACGCCCACCAATATCTATCAGGGTAATTCACATCTTGAGAGTGAGAAGAGTCATTCGTTTAACCTCAGTTACAGCAATTTCACGCCGAAGTTCAATATCAACCTTGCACTGCGCTATGGTTTCACCAACAACAGCATCGAAAATGTCGTCAGAATGATGCCCGACACGCAGATCTCAGGTCTGAAGAACCCGACGGGAAAGGACGTGCTCTACACCACCTATGAGAACATCGGGCGTAGTCAGGGCGTCAACCTGAATACTTACATCAACTGGAATGCTACCAAAAACACCCGTATCTATGTCAACGGACGACTCTCCTATACGGACATGGACGATGGCGGCACCCTCTCCAATCATGGTTGGATCCTCTTTGCCTATGGCGGTGCACAGCAGACGCTTCCCAAGGACTGGCGAATCTCCTTTAACTTCTATGGCATAACCCCAAACATCAACCTGCAAGGACGTGGCAGCAGTTATAGTAGTTACAGCATGAGCATTCAGAAGTCGTGGTTGAAAAACCGCCTTAACCTGACGCTCTCTGCCTCGAATTTCCTGAAGAAATACAAGCAATACAATTACACGACGGAGGATACCTTCTTCCATGCAGACAGGTGGTCGAAGAGTGTCAACCAGTCTTTCTCCCTCAGCATCAGTTACCGCATCGGAGAACTCAAGACCAGTGTCAGGAAGGTCGAGCGCAGCATCAGCAATGATGATGTCAAGGTTGGCGGCAGTGGTGCAAGTAGCGGAAGTTCGGAATAATGGAACAGAAAACAGATAAACAAAGAACAATGAACAAGAAAACTATCATCACCGCATTCTTGCGTCCCTTCGGTGGCAAGCGACCAAAGGTCGAGCGCCCGACGTTCCGTCGCCTACCCATAGCCTTTCTGCTCGCCCTCGTCACATTGGCGGGGCAGGCACAAGAGACACGTACCGATACAGTCGTTCCCAAGTTTTTAATCAACGGCTATTTCTTCCGTGAAATGCCGAAACTTCCTGATGCTGTACTAAGCGTGACACGGCTCAAAGACAAGGAAGGGAACAGCGTAGTAGCCATCGGGCTGAATGTCGATTTGCCCAAGTCGGTCATCCGTCAGGCCATCCCACGTGAGCAGGTTCACAACGCTGAGCAGTTCCTGAATGGTGTCAACATGATGGCAACGATGCAGGAACTGACACAGGCGAAGGTCAAGGACGACGGCACATTCTACTCGCCCAAGGCTGGCGAA